>NZ_CP053084.1:2637777-3297222 GCF_013004065.1 Limnobacter sp. SAORIC-580 | reverse complement strand
GTTATGAACAGCCTTATTATTCGGATGAACTGCTTTGCAGGAATTAAAACTCAGCGCTCCATTGTATCCAAACCCCCACGGATTGAGTGAGTGATTGGCTGCCTTCACGCGAACTTGCAGATTTTTCTAGGTTTTTCCCGAATTTGCCTCTATAATTTCGGGTTCCCTTGGTGTGAGCTTCGATCCTTGTTGGATTTGTCTTATATGCCGAACCTGGGGCCAAACCAGTTTTAAACTATTTTTCGCCAAATTTTAAGCCCATGTGGGCCAGAGGCTTGCCATGAAACGCACTTATCAACCTTCTAAAGTTCGCCGTCAAAGAACACACGGCTTTTTGGTACGTTCACGCACCCGTGGTGGTCGTGCCGTGCTGCGCGCACGTCGCTCCAAAGGCCGTGCACGTTTGTCCGTTTAAACCTGGCGCTTTGAACATTCTGAATTGCACAGGGTGGGTTCTGGGTCGCATGCGACAAAAATCACTCGATCTGAAACATTTGGTGGTCTGTTAAAAACCAGGCCAGTGGCCAAAACAGATCGATTGATGCTTCACGCACTGTTCGAAGACACCCCACCGCAGTTCGGAATACTGATCCCGAAGCGCTTGGCCAAACGGGCCGTGGATCGAAATACGCTAAAACGTTTGATCCGCCATGCCTGCCAAGAAGCATTGGGTAACTACCAAGGCAAATTCCTGGTTCGCTTAAGCAAACCAGTGTGTGCAGTAGGTCATTCAGATCGAGCGGCGTGGTGGATAGAACTCCAACAACTTTTCAACGATCTCTCACGGCGCGTGCCATCACAGCACTGATCCGTGGCTATCAGCTTGCTGTAAGTCCTCTTTTCCCGCCTTCTTGCCGTTTTTACCCCAGTTGCTCGGAATATGCCCTTGAAGCAGTTAAAATTCATGGCGCATGGAAAGGCGCGGCTTTGTCTTTAGGCCGCATTTGTCGATGCAATCCCTGGAATGCTGGCGGTTTGGACCCTGTTCCTGAAACACGCCGCACCAGTCGCGACTCTTAGTCATTAAGCTCAGTAATTAAGGATTTAAATGGAAACGCGCAGGCTAGTCCTCTTGATGATATTCAGTTTGTCTCTCATCATGCTTTGGGACAATTATCAGGCTTCTATTGGTAAGCCAACCTTGTTCGGCCTCAGCACTGGCGCGCAAACCAGCGACAAAGGCGATGCTACCAAGGCTGGCGGTTCGTCAGCTGGCTCCGGCGCGGCCAATGACTTGCCTCAGGCAGTGGCTCCAACGGCTGGTGATGTTCCAGCTGATCCGAATGCAATCGCTTCAGGCACTGCGGAAGCCGCACCCGCTGCGCAAACCATTACTGTTAAAAACGATGTGCTTGAACTGCAGTTTTCAAGCCAGGGCGCACAACTGATTACTTCAAAGCTGCTGAATCACCCTGCTGCCGAGAATCCGGAATTGCCGGTTCAACTGTTTGAACAAACAGCCAATCGAACCTATGTTGGCCAAGCTGGCTTGGTAGGTGTACCTGACGCGCCCAACCACCGTACCTTGTTTGAACTGGTGTCGGGTTCTACCGAGTTTGCGCCCGGCCAGGATCAATTAAAGCTTGTATTCAAAGCCACAAGCGGTGGTGTTGAAAACACAACCACTTACACCATTTTCAAGAATCGCTACGACATTGACCTTGTGATCAATGCACGCAACGCAGGTGTTGAGCCGGTATCACCCAGTGCTTATGTACAAATTACCCGCGATGGCAACCCGCTTGAAAGCGATTCTTCCCTGTACGCAACTTTCACGGGCCCGGCTGTTTACACACCCGAGAAGAAATACCAGAAGATCGACTTTGAAGACATCGCCGATCGCAGTGCAGACTATGTAAAAACCGCTGATTCCGGCTGGCTTGCCATGATTCAGCACTACTTTGTGTCGGCCATTATTGGTCAGGATGGTCCCCGCGAGAATTACACGCGCCAGGTAGATTCCAACCTGTATTCCATTGGTTTGGTCAGCAGCCTCGGCACTTTGGCGCCCGAACAAACGGCGACGTACACAGCCAAACTGTATACCGGTCCGCAAGATCAAAGTGTGCTGGAAGCCCTGTCACCCGGGCTGGACCTGGTAGTGGATTATGGCTGGCTCACTGTAATTGCCCAGCCCATCTATTGGTTACTGGAAAAAATTCACAGTTACATTGGCAATTGGGGCTGGGCCATTGTGGTACTGACCATTTTGATCAAGTTGGTGTTTTTCCCCTTGTCAGCAGCCAGTTACAAATCTATGGCTAAAATGCGCAAAGTTGGCCCGCGCATGCAAAAGCTGAAGGAACAATATGGCGATGACAAAATGGGCTTCCAGCGCGCCATGATGGAAATGTACAAACGCGAGAAAATCAACCCCTTGGGCGGTTGTATGCCCATTCTGATTCAGATTCCCGTGTTCATTGCCCTGTACTGGGTGTTGCTGGCCAGTGTAGAAATGCGCAATGCGCCTTGGTTGGGTTGGGTAACCGATTTGGCTGCGCCGGACCCCTTCTATATTCTGCCTGTGATCATGGCGGTGACCATGTTCATTCAAACCAAGTTGAACCCAACGCCACCCGATCCCGTTCAAGCCAAAATCATGATGATCATGCCCTTGGTGTTCTCGGTCATGTTTATTTTCTTCCCGGCAGGTTTGGTGTTGTACTGGGTTGTAAACAACATTTTGTCCATTGCCCAACAATGGGTAATTACGCGTCAAATTGAGTCTGCACCAGCCACAGCACGGTGATCCCATCGTCGCCATCGCCACCGCGCCGGGCAAGGGCGGGGTGGGGGTGGTGCGGTTTTCTTTTCCTTCCCCCTCTAGTTTTCAGGCCTTTTGTACGGCATTTTGCGGCAAGTTGCCCAAACCCCGCCTGGCAACTCTTTTAACGCTTCGTGATTTCGATCAGCATGCCATCGATGAAGGCATTGCCCTGTTGTTCAATGCACCCGCATCGTTCACTGGTGAGAATGTGCTTGAGTTTCAGGGCCATGGTGGTCAAGCGGTGTTGCAAGGTGTGGTGGGGCATGCCCTGGCCTTGGCCCGGCAGCTGAATATTCCGTTGCGCCACGCCATGCCAGGTGAGTTTACGCAACGCGCATTTTTAAACGACAAGCTTGATCTGGCCCAGGCCGAAGCGGTGGCCGATTTGATCGATGCCGGTTCTATAGCCACTGCCAAAGCCGCTGCGGCTTCGTTAAGTGGTGTGTTTTCGAAGCAGGTGAATGCGCTGGCCGATCGCATTGTGCATTTGCGTTTGCTGCTCGAAGCCACACTTGATTTCCCTGAAGAGGAAATCGAATTTCTTGAGAAGGCAGATGCCAAAGGTCAACTTGCGGATATCTTGAACGCACATCGACAGTTGCTCGGTGCAGCGCAGGAAGGAGTGAAGTTTCGCGATGGCTTGCAAATTGTGCTGGTGGGCGAACCCAATGTGGGCAAGTCGAGTTTGCTAAACGCTTTGGCCGGCGAGGAAATCGCAATCGTGTCGGCCATTGCGGGCACCACACGTGATCGAATCAAACAGGAACTGAATATTCGCGGCGTACCTTTGGTGCTGGTTGACACGGCGGGTTTGCGTGACACTGCAGATGAGGTGGAAAGAATCGGCATAGCGCGAACCCGAAAGTCGGTGGAAGAAGCCGATTTGTTGCTTATTTTGAAAGACGCAACACAGGGTCTTCAGGATGCATTGAATACCCACCTTGAACTGCCTCTTCATTTGCCCACCATCACCGTGTTGAACAAGGTTGATTTGCTGCCTAAGGTGCCACAATTGTTGAATGATGTATTGCCGGTATCTGCAAAGAACGGTTTGGGACTGGAGCAGTTAAAAGACGCCATACTGGCCAAGGTGGGCATTGCCCACACGCCGGACCATGGTTTCATGGCACGGCAACGACACGTCGATGCCTTGATGGTGTGTGGTCAGCATTTGGCAGTTGCGCATGAGTTTGCGCAACAGGACGATCGGATTCTGGATTTGTTTGCTGAAGAGTTGCGCCTGGCGCATGATGCTTTGGGAGAAATCACCGGGCGTATGCTGCCCGATGATTTGCTGGGATTGATTTTCAGCCGGTTCTGTATCGGCAAGTAAGGTTGGCAACTAAGGTTCAGTCGCAAAACACCAGTTGTGGGTCAGCAAAGGCCATTTGTTCGATCAGTTCTGATTCCTGCTCAAACACGGCACTCAAAAAGACCAGCTGCTCGCACAGCGATTCAATCGATTCATTGTGGCTATCCGGATCCAGATGTACCACCTGCTGCGTGCGTTCCACTTCGTCCAGGTACTGCGCCATCAGGGTTTGCAGGGTTGGTTTGTTCAGTGCCCAGGTTTTAAGCTGGACCACCAAGGCGAAGCGTGCCTGTGCTGAGGCGGTTTTGCGCAGTTGTTGGGCAAAGTGGTTCAGGCCATGCGCCACATTGTCCAGTTCCATGGTGACTCGCGCCTCGGACTGGCGAAAGTAAAGTGGTTCACAGTCGTGTTGCTGATGTTGGACCAGTGCAATTGTCATGATGGCTTGCTCCGCAAAGGATTTGGTATGAGTCCATCTTACTGAGTTGAATTTTCCTGCCCATTCCGTGAAATGAGGATGCTTGTTTCTGATGCCCCCCCGAAATGCGGAACCCTTTGTAAAAAAAGGCAAAAAGCAGGCTTAATTGTTCCCCTGAATTCATGTACTCTTGGGGTGGAAGAAGAGACCCTAAGGTCCTGTGTGCCCGACTTAGCCTGCGAACAATGAAAAATCAAAAAATATTGGTGCTCGAAGATCATCCGCTGATTTCGATGGTGATCGAGGACGTCTGCAAAGACATGGCCCCTCACGCCCAAATTCATGTGGCGACCAGTCTGGTTCAAGCCCGCGAACACTTGTTTGAAAAACCTGACCTGATTATCTTTGATCTTACCCTCACCGATTCCAAGGGACAGCAAACGATAGACTGGCTGGACTCCATGTTCCCGAAAGTGTGTGGGTTGATTTATACCGGTTTTGTGAATGAGGACATTCAAACCCGCGCCGCGCACTCGGGCTACTCGGTGGTGGAGAAAACCTGTAGCCAGTCGACTTTGGCCCATGAAATTGAGTCTGTGCTTTTTAAATCCGGCATTTTGAATGGCAGTTCATCCGACAGCGCGCCGGCCAACGAACACCAATCCAATATTGTGGCCTATCCCGGCGCAAAACCATTGACTTGGCGACAAGTGGAAATCATGAGAATGACTGCTGAAGGTTTGTCTGCAAAAATGGTTGCGCAGCGAATTGGGCTCAGTCCGGAAACCGTGCGTGGTCATATTCGGGAAATTTTCAAACGCTTGGAAGTATCGAACAAGGCGCAGGCGGTGAACGTGTTTCTGAAGGCTGAACGCAGCGTGAAAATGAAGCTGAACGATTGATTTTCGTCAGTGGTTGGGGTGGGGCACGCGTTTTAGATCCACGCCCACCGTCAGGGTGCCTATCATGTAATCCCCGTCGTACACTGGCACGCTCACTTGGGCAATCATGGCTTTGGTGCTGTCGTCCCAGCGGGCGCGGGAAATATGCGAATCGGGTTTTCTGGACGGCAGATTGGTGTCAAAAATTGCGGTGAATTTTTCTTCATCACCTTGCCAATAATCGGTGGTCACCATGTTCATGGCGACGGTTTCCCCTTGGTTGCCCGTCAAAATCGCTTCTTTAAAATAACTTTGTTTGTTCATCGCCGCGGTCAGCAAGGCGGAAACTTTTGAGTTCATGATTTGATCGGCCTCGGGCAAACGGCCTTTCAGTTTGATCCACCTCTCATCCAGTTCCATGATCCTTTCTTTGCCAAGTTGACGGGCATTGGACGCCTTGACGGCCTCAATGACCTCAGGCTTGTTTGCCAAGGCTTTGATCTCCTTGATCAAGGTGCCTGCGCAAAAGGCGTAGGCGTTGGCGTTTGCAAGAAAGAAGGCCGTGAACAACAGACCCAGGTTCAACCAAGACCTTCTGCATCCAAACTTGACGTTGTACTTATCCATGTTCTGCTTATTTGGCGAGTTACTCGGCCAGTACCTTGATGAGTTTCAATTTAGACTTGGTCGGATTGCCTTGCAACTCCTTTCGGGTAAGGTAGCCCAATGCATTGGGATTGTTGGTCAGCAGGTCGACCATGTGTTGGCTGTTGCGCGCAACGGTGGGTGTTTTGCTGATGCCGATGCATTCCAGAAGTCGCTGAACCGTTCGAAATTCCTCGGTGGTGAAACCCAGGGTGCCTGAAATAAAGCGGCTGCGTTCACCAAACTCATCGTCCCGATCAATGACCAGCACGGTGGAATCACCCACAGCCTGGCTTTGGCCTGTGTACAGATCGCGCAGTTTTGTTTTCGAAATTTCATTGAAATGGATGCTGCTGGAACCCACCAACACCACTTCGGCGTTAGCCACGCCGGGGGCTCCTACCATCGTCAACAATGCGAGGCTGGTAATCACTGAATGCAAAAAATGTTTCACGTCAAACCCTTGAAAATACTTTGACTACTTTGGGTAAGTTCTTGACACCACAAATACTATGAACTTTTTATTTTGTTAAATCTTGTGAACTCAGTGTAAGACATGCTGTGTGCGAACACAATTACTTGCGCACAGCTTTGCTCAATGTTTTCCAAAACGATTAATCAACACCAGAATTTTCTCGGCTTCGTCCACGATGGTGGGCCACACATCTTTGATTTCTGTCATCACCATGGTTTGTGCGGTCGGATCTTCCAGTGATTTATCCATTCTAGAGAACTGTTGTTTGACACTCTCTGTACCCAACATGCCCAGTACGCCCGCCAGGGAGTGAATTTCTCGTTTGAAGGTTTGAATGTCATTGTTTTTTGCGCAGTCTTCCAGGCGTTCAATCAGGTTTTCACTGGTTTGTAAAAATTTGCCCAGGTACTTTGCCATTCGCTCTGGCTCAAAACTGTCTACTTTAAAAATTGCAGAATGGCGTGGGCTGGTGGCTGGTTCGGTGGCTGTGGCCGCATGCTCGGACAAGGGCATGCGGGGTGTGTCATGCCTGGTTTCAAATCCTGTCAACACACCTTCTTTGTTGCGCAGGCAGCGCTTGATGGCGTCGAACAGGTTTTTCTCGTGAAATGGTTTGGTGAGCACGTCGTTAATGCCGTGTTCTTCGCAACGCACACGGGTTTGCTCGAAGGCGTGTGCGGTTAGCGCCATGATCGGAGTTACACAATGCACCGCATTTTCCCGAACCCAGGTTGCCAGCTGGTAGCCGTCAACAAAAGGCATTTCAAGGTCTGAAATCATCAAGTCAAATGGTTCGGGCGTGTTTTTAAGTATCTGTATTGCTTCGCGACCATCCTTCGCACAGCGGATCTGGTAGTTTTTCGGACTCAGGAAATCCAGCAGCAATTCCATGTTCAAAGGGTGATCTTCTACTATCAACAGTTTGGCTGAACGCACTTCCGTTTTATCAACGGCCGGTGTTTCGCTGGTTTTGGCAGCTTTGCGTGAAGTGGTGGTTTTTGTGGCTGGTGCAGGTGCAGATTGCTGCACCTGGCGCTCGGCCAGTTTCATCAGGTGCACCGGCAAAATGGGTGTGGTCAACACCCGGTTGTTGGGGTCTGCGCCGTGAATGCGTTGCAGTTCGGTTGCGTTGCGGTTGGAAAGCCAAACCAGGTTGTTGTTTTGGTTCAGGTGATTTGCTTTGAGCAGAGACAAGAGTTCGGGCGAGGTGGTGGCAATGTCGCTGTCGATGAACACAATGTCTTTGGTTTCAAACGGCCGTTGGTCGGTGACCAGTTCTTCCGCCGAAAGCGCGGCCAGTGGCACATAAAACTGGTCCAGAATGCTGGAGATGGAGCGGTGCAGCTTTTGGTCCAGCGAGCAGATGTAGGCTCGTTTGATGTCTGGGCCATGCAGCAAATTCGGATTGCGGGCAGGTGCCTCGGCTTCCTGGGTTTTCAGGTTCAAGGTGAAATAAAACACCGAGCCGCGCCCCGGTGTGGAATGGGCATGAATGTCGCCCTCCATCAGGTGCACCAATTCTTTGGCAATGCTCAGCCCCAGGCCGCTGCCGCCGAACATGCGTGTGGTGCTCGAATCCGCTTGCGTGAACTTGTCGAATACGCGTTGCAACTGGTCTTTACTCATGCCAATGCCAGTGTCGCTGACACTGAATTGCAGGGTAACCTGGTCGTCGAGTTGCTTGAGCACTTTGACGGTGAGGTTGATGTGCCCTTCGCTGGTGAACTTGATGGCATTACCGATCAGGTTCTTCAGAATTTGACCCACGCGCAGAGAATCGCCAACCAGTCGGTTCAGGGTTGATTGCAGGCCTTTGCCTTGAAGGGTGTACAGCAGGCGAATGTTTTTATCCAGCGCTGAGTTACCCAAGGTGCCAAATACTTCTTCCAGCACATCGTCAAGGCGAAATGGACGCTGCTCCAGCTTGAACATGTCGGATTCAATTTTTGACAAGTCCAGAATGCTGTTGAGCAAGTGAAGCAGATTGTCGCCTGACAGTTGAATTTTGGTCAGGTAGTCTTTTTGCTTTTCGTTCAAATCGGTTTTCAGCGTGAGTGCTGTCATGCCGAGAATCGCATTCATCGGCGTTCGAATTTCGTGGCTCATGTTGGCGAGGAACGAGCTCTTGATTCTCGATTCATTCTTCGCACGTTCTTTTTCCACGTTGGCCAGGCTGACCTCTTCAAGCGCTTGTTTCACGCGTTCGCTTTTTTCCAGGTCGCGCTGGAATGAACGAATCATTCGGTTGAATGCGCGAATCAGCAGGTTGATTTCATGCGAGCCCGTGCGGTTGTTTACACGTACTGTGTAATCGCCCTTCATGATTTCTTCACTGGCGTTGTAAAGCGAATTGATAGGGTCGATCACCTTTTTCTTGATGGACACCAAACCGATGAACAAGCCCAACAAAAAGAGCAGGGTGAACACCACATCCAGATAAACGCTGTAGGTGAGTTCTTTGCGAGAGGCGTCAATCAAACCCAGGTAGCGGCTTTTTTCACGCGCAATGAACGAGGACAATTCTGCGGACAATGCATTGGTCAGTTCAATGTGTTCACGGTCGAACAACACACCGAATGTTTCTTTGACTTCGGGCGGCGACAAGTATTCGCCTTCCCGTTTGTCAACGAAGCGGGTAATACCGCTGGCAAACGCGCTGAGTTCGTTTCTCTCAAGTTGATGGCGCAGATCGAGGATTCGCTCAATGGCAGGCTCGTTTTCAGCGATGAATCTCAGCGAGTAAAGCCTTTCACTGAGGTTTTGCCCGATACCCCAAGACACTGCAGAATCTTTGTTTTGACCCGTAATTACATCGACCCAGTAGTCTGCTTCCACCTCGGTGGTGTAAATACGGCTGCCGTTGTGCAGGCCCACAATATCGAGGTAGTGATTAATGTACTCTGGGTTGCGGCTGGCTGCGTAAAGTAGCACCAGCTTTCGCATGGCTTCAAACTCGGCCAGCGTGCGGGTCAAAATGGCTTCATCGGAGGCCCAGGCCTGGTAATAATCTTCCTGAACGGTTTGCTGGTGAATCGAAATGCTCTTCACACCGATGCCGAATACCGAGAACACCAGAATGAGTAAACCAAATATTCGAATCAGCAGGGTCAGTTTCATGGGCCAGCCTTGTTATTGGTATTGTTCGGCCCAGGTTCAGTGACTTTGCGCTTCTTCAAGTAACCGCGATTGTCGTTCTGCCTTGGTGAAAATAGACACTGCATGGGCTCGATTCTGAGCGCCTAGTCTAACAAGGACTTCACGCATGTGGGCGCGAACAGTCTCAGGACTCAAGTTCATGTCGCGGGCAGCCTCTTTTGCGGTCATTCCCACAGCAATGCGACGCATGATTTCAACTTGTCGCCAAGTCAGTGGTTTTTTGGAGCCTGGCGCAATGATGTTGGATTGAAACTCGTTTTTGGACTTCATTTTGTCCGCACTCATTCCTTCCTGGCAACTCACGCCTGTGGCCATCAACCCTTTCATGACTGCATCCAACAGTTCATGGTAATCGGCAGATTTTCGCACACAAGGAATTTCCATTTCGTCCAGTTCCTGGAGGATGTCGTCGTGTGTGGTGCCCGTAAATGCCAGCAGTTGCGAGAACGGGAACAGGTCGCGTACGCGTCTGGCAGAGGCGACGCCTTCGCAGTCGGGCAAGTTCAGATCAAAGATGACGAGGCGCGGATTCTCATGAATGTGCTGTTCACTGGCCTGAATGGTGGGCACTTTGAGCACACTCAGGTCTGGTGCATGCTCGGTCAGCATGTCAGCCAGCATCATGGACACCAGTGGATGATCTTCAATCAAAAGTACAGCGTTGGGGTTCATTCGGCAACCTCCCAATTTGTTTGCCAAAAATAAAAACCGGTATTACCGATATGTTTGAATAATCTTACGTGTGAACCCTCGAAGCGATGCCCCTTCATTTGGAGGATGGCTTCATTTGAAGCGTGCGGGTACGAAATGATTTCTCCCTCAAATAGGGGGGGGTCTCTTTGTGTTGATGGTGCCAAACCTGCCATCCACTAACCTAACGGTATTGAGTCTAAATGCCGTTTGGCCAGGTGAATGTTGTGAGTGAGTCGGAATCAAAACCACTGGAAGTCTGGGTCGCTGAAGATTCACCGTTCTACCGGCTTGTGGTGGAAGAGGCCATTGAAGAAATTGCCAAGGTGACTTATCTGTCCATTTCGCTGACGGTGTTTGAGCGCTTCGGTGATATCCGTGCAGCGTTCAATCAAGCTGAACGGGGCTTGCGGCCTTTGCCTTCTGCCGTGTTGTCAGATCTCCATTTTCCCGACAATGCCCATGACGATTTGCAAGACATTCTGGTGTTCTACAGCAGGTATGTGCATGCTGTGCCAGTGTCTTACATGTCTTGTAATCTGGAAAGCCTGGAGCTTGCTGAAAGCCTTGCGGAGCACCGCTCAGACGCTATACAGCCAGCGCGGTTTTTGCGCAAAGACACCGCAGAGACAATGACCAATCTGGTCAAAACCATTCATGCGATGGTGTTTGCGCCACGCACTCAGCATTCAAGCCTTGGTGCTACGCTGGCCTAAGCCCGGCTTTCACTCAGTTCTCAAAAACCCGGAACACAATCAGGAAACAAGGCGCGTTTCGCGCAGTGTCCAGAAATGGTGAAATCAGAATGTCGCAAGGTACTTTGTTGTCCGGGTTGATCTCGTATTCTGTTTTTACAAGAATTTTTTGGTGACTTAGAAACCCGACAAGCAACTGGCGATAGTGCCTTGTCGGGATGCGACCGTGGATGAGGTGATATGGATTGCGCCCCAACCACTTGTCTCGCCCCTGGCCCACAAATGTCTCGAATGCCGAATTCACATACAACAAACCAAATGGATCTTTGGTGTTGCGAATGTCGTTGGTCACCATGATGACTTCGCGTATCTGTTCAATCGCTGAATTCAGCATGTACAAATCGCTGCTTTGATTTTTGCGCTTGGTGATGTCTTTGATCAGGATGGTATAACCAGTGCCCGATTTGAAGACACGCAATGAAATCCAGCGTTTGATGAATCCCACAAACTGTTCAACAGATTTGGAGAAGCCCACTTGGTTGACTGTCTCCAGCAAAGATGCAAACTGGTTTTTGTCCAGGTCCGGAATCAATTCATTCAAGGGCATTGCATGGACAAAAAGTTCTTTGTCTTTTTGCAGCAGGCTTTTTGCATTTCGGTTCACAAAGCTGACATTCAGGCTAGAGTCGATTTCAACAAGACCATCGGTAAGGTTGTCGACAATCAGGTTGTAGGTCAGCAGATTCTTTTCAAGTGATTGCTCCACTCGGCGCGTCTCAGAGATGTCGACAATTGAGCCGTACAGTCCCATCGGTACGCCCTCGTCGCTGATGGAGGGGCGAATCATCATGCGAAACCATTTCTTTTTCTCGTGTTGCCCGAGTGCTTCAAACTCAAGGCTGGCCGGTTTACGGTTGTTGATGCATTCAATAAAAAGCACCGCGATATTGCGGCCAGACAACCTGGAGAGAATGGAGCTGAGGTGAAAAATCGAATTGAGCGAGTCTTTGTTGGAGCCCAATACCTCGCGCAGCATTTCAGTGGTTTTAAGCGATCCACTTTCGAGGTGGTAATACCAGCCGCCCACTTTGGCCAGAGTACCGGTCAAATTCAAAAGACTTTCATCAAAAATAGATTTTTGAACCGAAGACGATTTGTTGATCATCGCCGTAAAATTGGCGATCACCGATGGTTTTTTGAATGCAGTGAATCCCTTTTTCGGGCAAAGCTCCATGCGCAGCCAAGTGCTGTTTTCATCCTGAAAGTTCAGGCGCACCCAAGCTTCCGAGGGCAAATTGCTTTTCAGGCATTGATTCAGGATTTTCGAGAACGTTTCTTGGTCTTCGCCGTAAAGCAAATCAATAAAACTTTCCTTGAGTTTTATTTTTGTGAACTCTTCATCACCTGCGCTGGCCAGGCCGGTGATTAATCCCTGGTGATCGAGTGCGAGCCGGCCTTTCACGGTTTCCCTCAAAAAAGACTTGGGAAACTTTTTCAGGTCCAGATGGGGCTCCATGCGCGACAAACTGTCGGAATCGTTTGACACTTCTTGGTGAAGGGCTTCCAGCGCAGGTTCGCTAATTTTTTTCACCAAACCAAACAAGCGTGTGTCACCTGCGTTGCCGCTGTCATAAACCTGTTCTTCAAAGCGCACAATGTCGCCGCTGGGCAAACGGACGCGATACACAAACGCATTTCCATCGCGTTTAAGTCGCGCTTTCTCGACCATTTCCCGGTCTTCGTCGATTGGTAAGTTATGGAACCAGCTGGCCTGTACCACACGGGTTTGCGAAAGGTTGAGCCATTTTTCCATGGAGGGCGACAGTTCGATCAGCCCACCGTGATCTGTGTTCTTCCAGCTACCCAAACCTTGATTGTTGTAGTTGTGTTGTTGTTTGGAATTCAATTCGTTTGATTCTTTGGCTTTCAGTGCACGCTCAACAAGACTGTGTTCAACCAATTTGGCCAAGGCAATTGCAACGGACACTTCAGATTTTGTCCAGGTTCTCGCAGTGTTGTCGAGCAGGCAAAATGTGCCAATGTTGTTGCTGTTCACCGAGCGAATGGGGATTCCCAAATAAGCGCGAATCCAGGGGCTGCCAAGTACCAGGGGGTTGGTCTGGAACACTGGGTGTTCAAGGCAGTCGTTGATGACATGCGGTTGATCATGTTGAATGGTGTGAGAACAAATGGAAAGGTCGCGTGGAACTTCCTTGACTTCGAAACCGCGTTTTGCTTTAAACCAAAGTCGATCAGAATCTACAAATGCAATGAAGCAGAATGCGCAATTGAACGCTGACAAACCCAGGTCCACTAGCGCTTCAAAGTACTCTTCTTTTTCCGTGTCCAGAATATCAAGTTGGTAAAGCTCGGTGAGCCTGACCGCCTCGTTGATTTCTTTTGGACTGCTCATTGTGGAAGTGTCTCCGTCCCTTTTCCTCTCGGTAACCACTTTACACTTTGTCACCCGTACGAGGGACCACACTTTTGAACTACCCAATAAAAAATAGGAAAGTTTCGTGGGTAATTACCCTAGTTCGTGCTTAAAAGCACCCGTATTTGCTCTACACGTTTGCGGTTTGCGTCCAGGTCGCTGTATCCAACCCGCGAGGCCGAACGAACATGAAGTAATCCACTGCCCTGGTCTATGCGAAATTCCACATCGTCCACAAAGCCGAAAAGATCGCTTGTGAAAGTGCTGGCCATGTATTGATCATTGGAAAAGTTTACATCGCCGCCCAAGAGTTCGATGACTTCTTTCACCTTCAGCAAAGGTTCTTCTCCCATGCCTGGCGTGATCGGCAAGGCGGCGATGGAGTGATCATCCGACGGAGAACTCTCGCTGCTTACACAGTTGGGTTTGTTTGGGCAGGGTGCCAACTGCCCATTGGCCAGTCCGGGGGGCGCACCGGTTTCTGAGTACAGGCCAAGGCCAAAGAAAACGATGATTACCAATGTGATCAACACGATCAAGCTGAGCAATGCTCTTTTCACGTAAAAGCCCCTTCTGTCATATACTGATTGTTGAATTTTCTCCAGTTTAGCGGTCAGTGAGATCAGATGTCCAAGCCTTTGCAGTTTAAGTTGTCCGAGGAAGATGTTTCCCGCATTGTAGAAATGGCCTGGGAAGATCGAACACCATTTGAAGCGATAGAACTTCAATTTGGTTTGAATGAATCTCAAACCATTGAACTCATGCGCGCAAGCATGAAAGCCAGCAGCTTCAAAATGTGGCGCGAGCGTGTCACTGGTCGCAAAACCAAGCACCTGAAGTTGCGTGGCTTTGTTCGCACCAAAGCCTATGCGCCGGGGCATTACAAAATTCGCTGATGGAGTTCGTTCACTGAGTAACCAGGCACCTGCTTGAACAGGGAGGTTTTAATTGCTAAAAGAACAGCACAACTCCCCATTGGCAGCGCGCAGTGGGCAGGAATGGATGCTCTGGTTCGGGCGGGCTTCGCAGCATCTGCCCGATCTTCACCGCGCATTCCAGTTTTTGGAGAGCAGTTGTGAGCTTCTCGACTCAAATGATGAAGCCGACTTGAAGTCCAGGCCACGAAAGCTGAAACAACTGATTAACCGTTTTGTTGGTCAGGCGCGTTGCCCCTCTGCGCAATCCTGCGAGCGAATAGCAATTCGCACCCAGGTTCTTGATGGCTGGCTGCAATCGGAATTGCAGCGCCAACACGACCCCAATTTGTTGGTTGAACTGGGCGCGCATGGGCTGCAAAAGTTGCTGGCCATTTGCGAGGGTGCCGATGACAAGCATGGCTTGTTGCTCAAGGCAGTGCGCGAATTCACGCGCGACTGGTTGAGCATTGTCTCAGCGCGAATTGAAAACCCCATTGAGCGTGCGCACCTGGTGTATCCGGTGGCCATGTTGGATCAGGCCGGTCTGGTAGACCCTTCCTGGTGGTGGAAGCAAATCGCTTTGTGTGATCGCCACACCGTGCTGGGTTTGCTGGAACTTGAAATCAATGAAATGAATGAAATGCAGCCCACCAGCAATGTAAGTTGGCGTTCTTTCGACAAGCGGTGGAGAAGGCTGCGCGTTCGCGCACTTCTTGAGTATCTTGGTGAAAAGCGCCTGTTGGCCGAGCTGCTCAGGAAGTCGGCCGTTGATGATTTTGAAGCCGTGGTGGCAGTTCGCATGTTGCGCGATGCCGGTCGCTCGCGAGATGCGATTGTGCAGGCCGAGCAGTGGCTGCGTGCTTTGCCCAGAAGCCCGGTGTTGGCTGAAGCGCTGTTCGATTTGTATTGCGAGGACGGCTGGGATGAAGAGGCCTTGGCATTGGCTGTGACCCACCACGGTTACGACCCCAACCCCGTGTGGATTGAGCGTTTGGGGCGACTGGTGTTGCCCGCAGCCAAAGCGCAAGCCAAAGTTTGGAAAAAACAGCTGGCTGCCTAGGCGGTGTTACAACAAATCCATTTGCCCCTTGCGGGTTTTATAGCGGAACGATTCAAGCACAGTCTTGCCCTGCGGGTTGACAAAGTGTTTTAATTCGATGCCCGCATGCAACTGCCCTGCCTGCACCACGCGCAAATACCAGCCGCAATTGCCCTGCTGAATCATTTGTTTTGGGGCTGCGCCAAAACCCATGCGAATGGCAAACTTGTGACATGGCTCGCGTGGGTCGGTGACCCGCAGCCGAACCTCTCCCAATTCAAACTCATCTCCAATTCTCACCTGGGTTTCATCCAGACCCTCCACCACCAGGTTTTCGCCCAAAAATCCCCAGGGCAAATCGGTGTCCAGGTTTTTCTCCTGGCGGCGCGCTTTCCAAAACTCATAGTGCTCAGCGGGCATCATGTACACGGCCTTGTCCAATCCACCATGCACTGACAAATTGCATTGCTCATCGCCTTCCAGACCCAGCTTTTTCAGTTCAATGGGGATCGGGTTTTGTTCAGTGCTTACAGCCTGTTTTTTGATCCCGCTTGCCTCGGTTTTGATGTCACCCGATGCCGTTCGATAGACAAGTGGGGCAACCAGGCCCGTGCAAATTGCAATCAGCTTCATGAGGTTTCCGTAGTCGTGCAGTTTCGCCACTTTACATGGCCTGTGTCGGAAAGCAAACACCGTATGCGATTAGGCGATAATGCCTATAGGAAAAACTTATTTCCGTTTGCTTACAACATGTTAAACTCGAGGGCTAAGTTTGCGGATAAGCGACAAATCGATCGCCCGTGTGCTTGGTGTCATGTTCCGGTCACACTGTAGAGCAACGCCAAAGCCCCCGCACAAAAGAATTACATTTGTCTATCTGGAGGTTTTAGCATGAGTGCAGTGCTGTCTATGGTCAGCCAGACCGTGCCATCGTATGTCAAGCACAAGAAACTTGTGGCCTGGGTGCAAGAAATTGCTGCCCTTACCGAGCCCAAGAATATTGTGTGGTGCGATGGTTCACAAGAAGAGTACGATCGCCTTTGCGCAGAAATGGTTGAAGCAGGAACACTGCGCAAACTCAACCCTGAAAAGCGCCCCAACTCTTACCTGGCCTGGTCTGATCCTTCAGACGTGGCCCGCGTGGAAGACCGTACCTACATCTGCTCTGAAAAGAAAGAAGATGCAGGCCCCACCAACAACTGGGAAGATCCCGCAAAAATGCGAGCTACCTTGAACGGTTTGTTCAAGGGCTCCATGCGTGGTCGCACTTTGTATGTGGTTCCGTTCTCCATGGGCCCATTGGGCAGTCCAATTGCGCACATTGGTGTTGAATTGTCTGATTCCGCCTACGTGGTTGTGAACATGCGCATGATGACGCGCATGGGCAAAGCTGTGTATGACGTGCTGGGCGAAAACGGCGAATTTGTGCCTTGCGTACACACAGTGGGCGCGCCCTTGGAAGCTGGCCAGAAAGACGTTGCCTGGCCTTGCAACCCAACTACCAAGTACATTGTTCACTACCCTGAAACTCGTGAAATCTGGTCTTATGGTTCCGGTTACGGCGGTAACGCCTTGCTGGGCAAGAAATGCCTGGCTTTGCGTATTGCCTCTACCATGGGTCGCGATCAAGGCTGGTTGGCCGAGCACATGCTGATTCTGGGTGTTACCAACCCAGAGGGCAAGAAGTACCATGTGGCTGCAGCCTTTCCCTCGGCTTGCGGCAAAACCAACTTCGCCATGTTAATTCCACCCGCATCCATGAAGGGCTGGACTGTTACCACCATTGGTGACGACATTGCCTGGATCAAGCCCGATGCAAACGGTAAGCTTCGCGCCATTAACCCGGAAGCGGGTTATTTTGGCGTGGCCCCCGGCACCAACACCAAAACCAACTCCAACTGCATGGCTTCACTGAACGCCAATGTGATTTTCACCAACGTCGCTCTGACAGATGATGGCGATGTGTGGTGGGAAGGCTTGTCCAAAGAAGCGCCTGCGCACTTGGTCGACTGGACTGGTCAGGACTGGACACCGGATTGTGGTCGCAAGGCCTCTCACCCCAACGCCCGCTTTACCGTGGCCGCAGAACAAAACCCTGTGATCGACAACAACTGGGACAACCCAGCAGGTGTTGAAATCGACGCTTTCATTTTTGGTGGTCGTCGTTCAACCACCGTTCCGCTGGTTACCGAAGCCCGCAATTGGGTTGAAGGTGTTTACATGGCAGCCACCATGGGTTCAGAAACCACAGCGGCGGCTTTCGGTCAGCAAGGTGTGGTTCGTCGCGATCCGTTCGCCATGCTGCCATTCTGTGGTTACAACATGTCTGACTACTTCCAGCACTGGCTCGATTTGGGCAAGAAGCTGGAGTCGTCTGGTGCCAAGTTGCCCAGCATTTTCTGCGTAAACTGGTTCCGTACCGATGCAGATGGCAAATTCATTTGGCCTGGTTTTGGCGAGAACATGCGAGTACTGGCATGGGCCTTGGAGCGAGTTGAGGGCAAAGGCAAGGGCGTTGACCATGTATTTGGCACCTCACCGAGCTACGACGACATTTCTTGGGATGGTCTGGAGTTCAGTAAAGAGCAGTTCGACTCTATCACCGCGATTGATAAAGCGGCTTGGCTTGAAGAGTTGAATCTGCACGCTGAATTGTTCGAGAAACTGAAGTACAACCTGCCAGCTCAACTGGAAGAAACCAAAGCACAAATCGCAAGCCGCTTGGCGGCCTGATTTGGCTTGAACGTTTTGACTTTTTTCTGATACTCCGGAATTAGTCCTATGGCGGGCGCCCACAAGGCGCCCGTTTTCTTTTCTGCGGAATTTCTTCATGTTTGAAAACATTGAGTTGTGGGTGTTGCTCGCCTTGTGCGTCGCTGCATTTGGTGCGGGGCTGATCGATGCCATGGTAGGTGGTGGGGGGTTGATCCAGATTCCGGCCCTGTTCGGGTTAATGCCTTCCCAGGGTCATGCCACCTTGCTGGGCACCAACAAAATATCCAGCGTGGTGGGTACCACATTCGCGGCTTACAAATACGCCAAGGCCATTCAGGTTCCATGGAATGCAGTTGTGCCAGCCACGGCGATGGCGCTGATAGGCGCCTACTGCGGCGCATACATCGTGACGCAAATTTCGACCGAGGTGCTGCGTTTGATGTTGCCCTTGCTGTTGATCGCTGTGGCCATTTACACCTTTTTGCGCAAAGACCTGGGCAGTGTACATGCACCCAAGTTAGACAAGAATCGTGAACGATTCTTCGGTGCTTGCGTGGGGTTGGCAATTGGTTTTTATGACGGGTTTTTCGGCCCGGGCACCGGTTCGTTTTTGATGGTGGCTTTTGTTGTGTTCTTCGGCTTTGATTTTTTGGCCGCCACCGCAGGCGCAAAAATGGTGAACATTGCCTGCAACCTGGCTTCGCTTGCCTGGTTTGCGCCCGCAGGGCATGTGATTGTTGCTTTGGGTTTGTTGATGGCTGTGTTTAACCTGGCCGGTGCAAGGGTGGGTGCCAGTTTGGCCATTCGCAAGGGTGCCGGCTTTGTGCGTAAAGCGCTGTTGACGGTTGTGTTTTTATTGATACTGCGCACCAGTTACGACAGTTATTGGCCATACTTGAAAGCGTGGTTTGCGTGATTGTTCCACGTGGAACATGTGGGGAAGTCGGGTTTGGCGCAATATACGGGATGCTATATGAATGATCTGAGGCTTGTGTGCTGCACCAGCTGGCCTAAGCAAGTCTTCTGATTCCGGCTTGATGCCTCTGGCTTGGGGCATGCGAAACGCGAACGCGTCTTCGCATCGACCTTTCAGGTCGCCCCGCGCTGCGAAGTCGCCGGGAAGCCTTGCAAAGCCGACCAGCCCGTGCAGCACCCAAACCTCACCTTGCGCGCACACAACGGCTATGTGTCGCAAGTGCGTTACAAGTCTGTTTGCCAGCGCACTCAGGCTGCAATGCCCTCGCAGCGCCGATCAAGAAAACCTGCCCTTGGTGTTGAATTCACCGTCCGTTCGGCAAGGCCGAAAGCGCAGCCCGCCCGCTGTTTAGCGGGTGCGCTTAGGGCGGTTAATCAACAACAAGGGGGTTGTCAGGTTTTCTGGCGAAAGAGGGTATGCGTCTGAGCAAGCGACGTAAGCGAGGTGCGAGGTGCGAGGTAAGGAGTCGAGTGAGACAAATGGGCGCGCGAGCAGGTGTGTACCAAAGCAGTCGATCAATCAGGAAAGTATGCGATTGAGCAACCTTGTCTGTTTTCTGTTCCACGTGAAACATGTTCACTTGGGCAAAATCATGCCGAAGCATATAATTGCGCCATTGTCGCCGAATCAAGTGTGTTTGATTTCGGCATTTGAATGTTGAATCCCATGTCGGATTCCGGCACCCAGTGCCAGGAGTGAATCATGTTTTATCCCGAAGAGTTTGATGTCATTGTTGTGGGCGGTGGTCATGCAGGTACCGAGGCTGCACTTGCAGCCGCGCGCGCTGGAAGCAAAACCCTGCTGCTGACCCACAACATCGAAACACTTGGGCAAATGTCGTGTAACCCGTCGATTGGTGGTATTGGTAAGGGCCATTTGGTCAAAGAGGTGGACGCCTTGGGCGGTGCAATGGCCATCGCTACCGACGAAGCTGGGATTCAGTTCCGTATTCTGAACAGTTCCAAAGGCCCGGCTGTGCGGGCTACCCGTGCGCAAGCAGACCGTGTTCTGTACCGCCAGGCCATTCGAACGCGTCTCGAGAACCAAACCAATTTGAGTATTTTCCAGCAGTCTGTTGAAGATCTGTTGTTGGAAGGTGATCGAGTGTGCGGTGCGGTTACGCAGATCGGCTTGAAGTTTAAGGCCAGAGCTGTGGTGCTGACGGCGGGTACTTTTTTGAATGGCAAAATCCATGTGGGTTTGCAAAATTACTCCGCTGGTCGGGCAGGGGATCCTCCCTCGATTGGTTTGGGCATGCGTCTGCAAGAAATGAAGTTGCCGCAAGGTCGCCTGAAAACCGGTACGCCGCCACGCATTGATGGTCGCAGTATTGATTTCTCAGTGATGCAGGAGCAGCCAGGTGATCTCGATCCCGTGCCCGTGTTTTCCTATCTGGGCAACGCAGCCATGCACCCGAAGCAGCTGCCGTGCTGGATCACGCACACCAACCAGGAAACCCACGACATTATTCGCGGTGGACTGGACAGAAGCCCAATGTACACCGGTGTGATCGAAGGTGTGGGGCCCCGTTACTGCCCATCGATCGAGGATAAAATCCATCGTTTCGCGGACAAGGAGTCGCACCAAATTTTCCTGGAACCCGAGGGCTTGAGCACCAATGAGTATTACCCGAATGGTGTTTCTACGTCTTTGCCATTCGATGTTCAGTTGAAACTGCTTCACTCCATCAAAGGTTTGGAGAATGCGTACATCATGCGGCCAGGGTATGCGATCGAATACGATTATTTCGACCCGCGTGCGTTGAAAACCACGCTTGAAACCAAAGCCATCGAAGGTTTGTTCTTCGCAGGCCAAATCAATGGCACCACGGGTTACGAAGAGGCAGCCGCCCAAGGTTTGTTGGCGGGCGTGAATGCGGCACTGATGGTGCACGGCAGAGAGCAATGGACTCCCCGCCGTGATGAGGCCTATCTGGGCGTGCTGGTAGACGATTTGAGCAGCAAGGGTGTGGCAGAGCCATACCGCATGTTCACAAGTCGTGCAGAGTATCGTTTAAGCCTGCGGGAGGACAATGCGGATCAGCGTCTCACGCCAATTGGCCGCAAGTTGGGCTTGGTCGATGACATCCGCTGGAAGGCTTTTTCGGAAAAGCGGGAATCAGTGGAGCAGGAAAAGCAGCGTTTACGTTCCACGTGGATCAATCCAAAAATTGTGGCCCAGGCCGAAGCAGAGCGAGTGCTGCACAAAGGAATTGATCGCGAGTACAACTTGTACGACTTGCTTAAACGCCCGGATGTCAGTTATCAAGATCTCAGCACGCTGAGTAAAGAGAATGGCGAAATGGCGTTAAGCAATCCTTTGCAACAAAGTGATTTGGTTTCTCAGTTGGAAATCGAGGTGAAGTATGCCGGTTATGTGCTGCGCCAACAGGCTGAAGTAGAGCGTGGTGCGGGCAATGAATCAATCCGACTCCCAGCGGACTTTGATTATTCGGGCGTAAACGGTTTGAGCAAAGAGGTGCAGCAAAAGCTGAATACCCACAAGCCTGAAACCATTGGTCAGGCTGGTCGTATTCAAGGTATTACACCCGCAGCTATTTCCTTGTTGCTTGTTCATCTAAAGAAACGTGATTTGTTGAATCGAAGTGCCAATCCCGGCAAATCTTCCGATGGAACCACGGAGCAAGTGGCTTGAATTCACTGCACCGAAAACCAAAGTCTGAAATCCTGGGGATTTCAGACCATGCACTGTTGGAAGAGGGGGTCGCCACTTTACGTTTGGGGTTGAATTCAGACCAGCATGCGCAGCTTTTCAAGTATGGCCAACTGATTCAGAAGTGGAACCGGGTTTATAACCTCACTGCCATTCGTAACAATCGGGAGTTGATCACACACCATTTGCTGGACTCCTTGGCTGTGTTGCCTGAAATCTCATTTGCTTTGCAGGCTACGACCAATCCAAGAATTCTGGATGTGGGTGCAGGCGCGGGCCTGCCCGGTTTGGTGTTGGCGATTGCGCAGCCCAGCTGGCAAATCACACTGATTGACACGGTTCAAAAAAAAGTCGCTTTCATGCAGCAGGCCATTGCCAGCCTGGGTTTGAAGAATGCGCAGGCTGTGCACGGGCGGGTGGAGGAATTCCAGGTCGACGCCCCGTTTGATCTGATTTGTTCCCGCGCTTTTTCCAGTATTGGTAATTTCATTGCACTTAGTCAGCATGTGTTGGCTGAGCATGGCCAGTTTGCCGCCCTGAAAGGGAGGGTTGAGGTGGACAGCGAAGTTCCTGCTGGTTGGCAAATTAATGCGCTTCATCCAATTGATGTGCCATTCTTGGACGAGGCAAGGCACTTGTTCATGATTAAACGCTAAAATCAAATCATTCATTCACAGGACAAGAAGATGGCGAAAGTTTTCTGCATAGCCAACCAGAAAGGTGGCGTGGGAAAAACCACCACAGCAGTGAATCTGGCTGCCGGTTTGGCCATGGCAAAACAGCGCGTGCTACTGGTTGATCTTGACCCCCAAGGCAACGCCACCATGGGCTGTGGCATCGACAAACGCAGCGTAAAACACACGGTTTATCAGGTGCTGGTGGGCATGGTGGGCGTGGCCGAGGCGACCGTTCGCGCAGAAGGCGAGTTTGATGTTTTGGCAGCCAACCGCGAACTTGCTGGCGCTGAAGTTGAAATGGTCGAGTTTGAAGACCGTGAAATCAAGCTGCGTGAAGCCATCTCTGAAGTGGATGACCAATACGATTTCATTTTGATCGATTGCCCACCTGCACTGTCTCTGCTCACCCTGAACGCCTTGTGTTGCGCCAATGGCGTGGTCATTCCCATGCAGTGCGAGTATTACGCACTGGAAGGTTTAAGTGATTTGGTCAATACCATCAAGCAAGTGTGCAAGAACTTGAACCCGAACCTGACCATTATCGGTCTGCTGCGCGTGATGTACGATCCGCGAATGACGCTTGCTCAGCAGGTTTCCGCTCAGCTGGAAAAGCATTTTGGCAACAAAGTATTTAAAACCATTATTCCCCGCAATGTGCGCTTGGCTGAAGCACCAAGCTACGGGGTGCCCGGTGTGTTGTTCGATAAAACCAGCAAGGGTGCAAAGGCCTATTTGGACTTCGCCAACGAAATGGTCGACCGACTGGGTCTTCCCATCGCCGCATAACTTAATAACCAACAAGAAGCCATGAACGCAATCAAACGCACCAAAGGTCTGGGCCGGGGCCTGGAAGCGCTATTAGGCCCTTCTGGCGACGATGCCAACAAAGACATGGGTGAGCAGGTGATGACGCTGCCTTTGGGCAAGCTTCAGGCCGGTAAGTACCAGCCGCGCTCCCGCATGGATGAGTCATCCCTGATGGAGCTGGCTGAGTCCATCAAAAGCCAGGGCATCATGCAACCCATTCTGGTTCGCCCGATCGGTTCTGGTAAATACGAAATTATTGCAGGCGAGCGTCGTTTCCGTGCGTCGAAACTGGCGGGCCTGGAAGAAGTGCCGGTGTTGGTGCGTGCGGTGCCCGACGAATCCGCTTTGGCCATGGCGTTGATTGAAAACATTCAGCGTGAAGACCTGAACCCGCTTGAAGAGGCCTTGGGCGTTCAGCGCCTCATTCGCGAATTCAATTTGACCCATGAAGATGCTGCCCGTGCCATCGGTCGATCCCGCAGTGCAACAAGCAACATGTTGCGTCTGCTCAACCTGGCTGAACCTGTTCAGACCATGTTGCTGGCTGGCGACATTGAAATGGGTCATGCTCGCGCCTTGCTTGCTTTGACGGCAGCCGAGCAAATTGCCTGTGCCAATGAAGTAGTCAACAAGCGTTTGTCGGTGCGTGAAACTGAAAAGCTGGTCAATGACTGGGCCAGCGACGGCGACCGCCAAGCGGCCAAACCCAAACAAACCGCGGACGTACGCCGGCTTGAAGAAGGTTTGGCCGACTGGTTGGCCAGCGCCGTTCAGTTAAAAGCCAATGCAAATGGCAAGGGCAGTGTTACTATTAAATTCAATAATTTGGATGAGCTGGACGGCGTGCTCGAGCGCATTGGCTTTCCCAAAGAAGAGCTTTAACTTTTGCACCAAATCGGTGTGAAAAATAAGCCGTTTTCGTTTGACTAGGGGGCGTACAAACCCCTATAATCTGGCGGTTTGTCAAAAACACGTGAACCCTGCGGAAAACACGTATCCGATCAAGGTTAAATGTGGCAGCGCAGCAAATATGTGGAAAATAGTCGGGCTCCAATGGGTCGTCGGGGTGGCAGTTTGCCTCCTCATGTTGTTGGTGTCCCCAATTCACGCGCAGTCTGCCGCTTGGGGTTTCGTCGCCGTTGCGTTGCCGAGCACGTTGTTCGCCGCGCGTTTGGCCTTGGGTAGCAAAACGCCCATGGGCGGAACTTTTGTGTTTTTGACCGGAGAATTCCTGAAGGTTGGCGCAACAATCGCAATCATGTTTGTAGCGAGTCAAGTTGATCCGAACATTGTTTGGTGGTCCTTGATCCTCACAGCGGTCGTCACCCTCAAAAGCTATTTTTTGGCATTTTTCTTGAGATAAGTATGGCATCTTCACCGAATGGGCTAACCCCCTCAGAGTACATCGTCCATCACTTGCAGCATTTCGCTACCGATAAGCAAAAATTTATCGTCGATTTCTCAGTGATCAACCTGGACACGATGTTTTTCTCCATCCTGTCTGGTCTAATTGTGATTCTCATGCTGCGCAAAGCAGCTTCCAAAGCCACTTCTGGCGTACCCGGTCGTTTTCAGGGTTTCGTCGAAATGATGGTGGAAATGGTCGAGAACCAGTCCAAAGCCATCGTTCATGGCGACCGCAGTTTTATCGCGCCCCTGGCACTGACCGTGTTCCTCTGGATCGTGGTTATGAACGCTTTCGACTTGGTTCCAGTTGATCTGATCCCCATGGCTTGGGGTGAATTGTTGTACGCACTCGGCTTCGCAGCCAGCCCAGGTGATCCCTACATGCGTGTGGTGGCTACAGCCGACCTGAATGGTGCCTTGGGCATGTCTCTGGGTGTGTTGGTACTCATGCTGTACTACTCAGTCAAAATCAAGGGCGCGGGTGGTTTCGTTCATGAATTGTTCTGCGCGCCTTTTGGTGCCAACCCACTGCTGTGGATTCCCAACTTTGTATTGAACCTCATTGAATTTGCCGCGAAGACCGTGTCCCTGGGCATGCGACTGTTCGGCAACATGTACGCAGGCGAATTGGTATTTATGCTGATCGCCTTGCTGGGTGGCGCTGCTGCGTTGTCCTTGGGTGGAGCATTTGCCTTCTTGGGTCACGTGTTGGCCGGAACAATCTGGGCGATTTTCCACATTCTGATCGTGTTGCTTCAGGGCTTCATTTTCATGATGTTGACCTTGATCTACATTGGCCAGGCGCATCAGGGCCACTGATCGATTTTTAGTTTTTTTGGTTTTTTTAATTTTTCATTTTTCAATTTAAGGAGTTGTCATGACTAACGTTGCTTTCGTAGCTCTTGCTTGCGGCATTATCATTGGTTTGGGTGCGATTGGTGCCTGTATCGGTATCGCGATCATGGGTGGTAAGTACCTGGAAGCTTCTGCTCGCCAGCCAGAACTGATGAACGAACTGCAAACAAAGATGTTCGTTTTGGCCGGTCTGATCGACGCTGCGTTCCTGATCGGTGTTGGTATCGCGATGATGTTCGCGTTTGCTAACCCATTTGTTGGTTAATTTACAGCCACTTCCTTCGAACAACACCGCACGAATGTTTTAAGTCCAATTCGTGCGTTTTAGAGGAAACATGCCGTGAACTTAAACGCAACGCTGTTTGCTCAGCTCGTCGTTTTCTTCATCTTGGCGGTCTTTACGATGAAATTCGTATGGCCCCCGCTGATCAAGAGCATCGATGAGCGTGCAAAGAAAATCGCAGACGGCCTGGCCGCTGCAGAACGTGGTAAGCAGGCTTTGGCAGAAGCCGGTCGTAAAGCTGAACAGGAACTGGCTGTAAGCCGGTCTGAGAATCAGCAGCGCCTGGCCGAAGCAGAAAAGCGTGCCCAGCAGATTATTGAAGAGGCAAAACAACAAGCCGAAGTTGAACGCAAGCGAATTCTTGCGCAGGCTGAAGCGGAAGCTGCGAACGAAGCACAACGTGCCCGTGACCAGTTGCGCGATCAGTTGGCAACTCTCGTGGTGAAAGGCGCTGAACAAATCCTGAAGAAGGAAGTGAACGCCCAGGCCCACGCAGATTTGCTGAATCAACTGAAAGCGGAACTGTAAGCCTAAAGCTTAAGGAAACACAACATGGTCGAACTATCCACCATCGCCCGTCCTTACGCTGAGGCAGCGTTTGATGTTGCAAAAACCTCAAACCTGAACCAGTGGAGTGATTGGCTACAGTCGTGGTCGGCAGTCGCAAGCAACGAAGACATTAAATTGCTGGTCAGCAACCCAAAGTTGACTGACGAGCAAGTGTTGAAAGTGTTTGTTGAACTGACCAAGACACCGGCGGAAGCGCAAGCAATGAATTTTTTGGGTGCGCTTGTGGAAAATGGCCGTTTGCTGGCCTTGCCAGAAATCGCTCGACAGTTCGAAGAATTGAAGAACAGCCATGAAGGCTCTGCAGACGCGATCATCGCCTCTGCATTCCCCATGTCTGATGCTGAAGTTCAAAACGTACGTGGTGCATTGGAAAAGAAATTTGGTTCCAAACTGAACGTGACAGTTCAGGTGGACGAGTCGCTGATTGGTGGCGTTTGCGTCACTGTGGGCGATCAAATTTTGGATAGTTCGGTGCGCGGCAAACTTAACGCGATGAAGGCGGCTTTAACAGCCTAACTTGGCCCTCAAACGTAATTGGAGCAATCAATATGCAGATTAATCCCTCTGAGATCAGTGAACTGATCAAGAGCCGGATCGAAGGCCTCGGATCATCGGCCGACATCCGGACACAAGGTACTGTAGTGTCCGTGAGCGACGGTATTTGCCGCGTTCATGGTTTGTCAGATGTTATGCAAGGTGAAATGCTGGAATTCCCAGGCAACACCTTTGGTTTGGCGCTCAACCTGGAACGTGA
This sequence comes from Limnobacter sp. SAORIC-580, assembly GCF_013004065.1. GTDB lineage: Bacteria > Pseudomonadota > Gammaproteobacteria > Burkholderiales > Burkholderiaceae_B > Limnobacter > Limnobacter profundi. Next base: position 3,270,076 of record NZ_CP053084.1, on the reverse strand, counting down.
TTCCGTGGGTGTCGTTATTTTGGGTTCTTACGAGCACATTTCTGAAGGCGACATGGTCAAGTGTACCGGCCGTATTCTGGAAGTGCCTGTTGGTCCCGAGCTGCGTGGTCGCGTGGTAAACGCATTGGGTGTGCCTATTGATGGCAAGGGCCCAGTGAATGCCAAGATGACTGACGTGATCGAAAAAGTGGCACCTGGTGTTATCGAGCGTAAGTCAGTAGACCAGCCACTGCAAACCGGTGTAAAGGCGATTGACGCCATGGTTCCAGTTGGCCGAGGCCAGCGTGAATTGATCATTGGTGACCGCCAGACTGGTAAAACAGCTGTGGCGATCGACGCGATCATCAACCAGAAAGGCACTGGCGTAACTTGCGTGTACGTGGCTGTGGGCCAGAAAGCCTCCTCCATCGTGAACGTGTTGCGCAAGCTGGAAGAACACGGCGCACTGGAATACACCATTGTTGTGGTGGCTTCCGCTTCAGAATCAGCAGCCATGCAATACCTGGCTCCTTACTCTGGCTGCACCATGGGTGAATATTTCCGCGACCGCGGTGAAGACGCCCTGATCGTGTACGACGACCTGTCCAAGCAAGCTGTAGCCTACCGTCAAATTTCCCTGTTGCTGCGTCGCCCACCCGGCCGCGAAGCTTACCCAGGTGACGTGTTCTATCTACACAGCCGTTTGCTCGAGCGCGCATCACGCGTGAACGCCGAATATGTTGAAAAGTTCACCAAGGGTGAAGTGAAAGGCAAAACCGGTTCATTGACCGCACTGCCAATCATCGAAACCCAGGCTGGTGACGTAACAGCGTTCGTTCCAACCAACGTGATTTCGATTACTGACGGTCAAATCTTCCTGGAAACCGACTTGTTCAACGCCGGTATCCGTCCAGCGATTAACGCGGGTATTTCCGTGTCTCGCGTGGGTGGAGCAGCGCAAACGAAGGTGGTCAAGAAGCTGTCAGGCGGTATTCGTACCGACTTGGCCCAGTACCGTGAATTGGCTGCGTTTGCGCAGTTTGCTTCTGATCTTGACGAAGCAACCCGCCGCCAGCTGGAACGTGGTCGCCGTGTGGTTGAGTTGTTGAAGCAGCCCCAGTACGCCCCATTGAAAACATGGGAAATGGCACTGGCCCTGTTCGCAATCAACAATGGTTATTTGGATGATGTCGAGGTATCGAACGTTCTTCCTTTTGAGGTTTCTCTGCGTCAATTCATGCAGACAAGCCACAAGGACCTGATCGATCGTATCGAGCAGACTTACGAGTTGTCGAAAGACGATGAGCCAAAGCTGCACGAGGCCGTGAAATCATTCAAGAAAACTGGCGCGTATTAATCAGAGCGATCTGATTGTACCCACCGCATAACTCGGAAGGTCTCGTACCTTCCCGGTCATTGGAGGAAATACGATGTCAGGAATGAAGGAAATCCGGACCAAGATCAAGAGCGTGCAAAACACGCGAAAGATCACGAAGGCGATGGAAATGGTGGCTGCGTCCAAAATGCGCAAAGCCCAGGACCGTATGCGTTCGGCTCGTCCCTACGCGGACAAAGTTCGGAATATTTGCGCCAACCTGGCCAAGGCAAACCCTGAATACCGCCATGAATACATGGTGGCGCGCGACGAGATCAAAAACGTGGCTGCGATTGTTGTGACAACTGACAAAGGTCTGTGTGGTGGCTTGAACACCAACATTCTGCGTTTGGTGACCAGCAAATTTCAGGAGTTTGGTGCCAAGGGCGCAAAGGTACGAGCAACCGCAATCGGTACAAAGGGCGCTGGCTTCTTTAACCGCATTGGTGTTGATGTGACTTCCAAGGTAACGGGTCTTGGCGACAAGCCCCACCTTGAAGCACTGATCGGCGCGATCAAGGTTCAACTTGATGCGTACGTTGCAGGCGAAGTGGATGCTGTTTATTTGGCATACACCCGCTTTGTAAACACCATGAAGCAAGAAGCCGTGTTCGAGCAATTGCTGCCCTTGGGTGGCGACAGGCTGCAAGCCGATGAGGGTTCCACGTCGTGGGACTACATCTATGAGCCGGATGCGAAGGCCGTGATTGACGATTTGTTGCTGCGCTACATCGAAGCATTGGTGTATCAAGCAGTGGCAGAGAACATGGCTTCAGAACAATCAGCACGTATGGTTGCGATGAAGGCAGCGTCAGACAACGCCAAGAATGTGATCAGTGAACTGCAACTTACCTACAACAAAGCCCGCCAGGCTGCCATTACGAAAGAATTGGCAGAGATCGTCGGCGGCGCAGCGGCTGTGTAAGCGGATGTTCGGAACGATTTTGAATTAAGGAAATAACGATGAGTACTGCGACAAACGAAGGAAAAATCGTACAGTGTATCGGCGCGGTTATTGACGTTGAGTTTTCACGCAACAACATGCCGAAAGTGTACGACGCGCTAACCATGGAAGGTTCCGAACTGACACTGGAAGTTCAGCAGCAGCTGGGTGACGGTGTAGTTCGTACCATCTGTTTGGGTGCATCAGACGGCTTGCGCCGTGGCATGGCTGTGAAAAACACAGGCAAGCCAATTTCAGTTCCCGTGGGCCAAGGCACACTGGGCCGCATCATGGACGTGTTGGGTCGCCCAATCGATGAAGCAGGTCCCGTAACCACCGACGCAACACGTGCCATTCACCAGAACGCCCCTGCTTTCGACGAACTGTCACCCTCGACAGAACTGCTCGAAACAGGCATTAAGGTGATCGACTTGATCTGCCCGTTCGCCAAAGGCGGTAAGGTAGGCTTGTTCGGTGGTGCGGGTGTGGGCAAGACCGTGAACATGATGGAATTGATCAACAACATCGCCAAGCAACACGGTGGTTACTCCGTGTTTGCCGGTGTGGGTGAGCGTACTCGTGAGGGTAACGACTTCTACCACGAGATGAAAGATTCCAACGTGTTGGACAAAGTGGCACTGGTGTATGGCCAGATGAACGAGCCTCCCGGCAACCGTCTGCGCGTTGCGTTGACTGGCTTGACCATGGCTGAATACTTCCGTGACGAAGGCCGCGACGTTCTGCTGTTCGTGGACAACATTTACCGCTTTACATTGGCCGGTACTGAAGTGTCTGCGTTGTTGGGTCGTATGCCTTCTGCGGTGGGTTACCAGCCAACACTGGCCGAAGAAATGGGTCGCTTGCAAGAGCGTATTACTTCCACCAAGAAGGGCTCCATTACTTCAGTGCAAGCTGTATACGTTCCTGCGGATGACTTGACCGACCCGTCACCTGCTACAACGTTTGCTCACTTGGATGCGACAGTTGTGTTGTCTCGTGACATCGCTTCTTTGGGTATTTACCCTGCGGTGGATCCACTGGATTCCACATCACGCCAGGTTGACCCCAACATCATCGGCGAAGAGCACTACAACGTGGCTCGAGGCGTGCAGCAAACACTGCAGCGTTACAAGGAACTGCGCGACATTATCGCGATTTTGGGTATGGACGAATTGTCTCCAGAAGACAAGCTGGCCGTAGCCCGTGCGCGTAAAATCCAGCGTTTCCTGTCACAGCCTTTCACCGTGGCTGAAGTATTTACCGGTTCACCTGGTAAGTATGTGTCACTGAAGGAAACCATTCGCGGCTTCAAGATGATTGTGAACGGTGAGTGTGACCACTTGCCAGAGCAGGCTTTCTACATGGTAGGTACCATTGACGAAGCCTTCGAAAAAGCCAAGAAAATTCAGTAATCCGATTGGTGTGTCGTGCACCGGCCAAGGTGAAAACCCAAGCCGGTGCCCATCACAAAGGAAATGAGTATGTCGACAATCCGCGTGGACGTGGTGAGTGCAGAAGAATCAATCTTCGAAGGTGAAGCAGAGTTTGTTGCTTTGCCCGGAGAGCAGGGTGAGCTGGGTATTTACCCACGCCACACCCCGCTGATTACACGCATCAAGCCCGGTACAGTTCGCATCAAGATTGCGGGTCAAGCTGAGGAAGAAGTGGTGTTTGTAAACGGTGGCGTGTTGGAAGTACAACCCAACGCAGTGACTGTTCTTGCAGACACAGCCCTTCGCGGCAGCGACCTGGATGAAGCCAAAGCAACGGAAGCCAAGCGTTTGGCTGAAGAGGCATTGGCCAATCGCAGTGCGGACATTGACTATGCTCAAGCACAGGCTGAATTGGCTTCCGCGATTGCACAGTTGCAGGCCATCAAGCGCTTGAGAAAAGTACGCTAAGCAGTACAAGGTTGAAAAGCCAGTGAAAAGCCACGGTGAAAACCGTGGCTTTTTTCTTGAGCGGAACCATTGTGAAACCCTGTGGAACCTACGTGCGGGGATTCGCAACATAAATGGCAATCAAGGAGCCATTTATGTATCAGAAATTCGATGATTTGTTGAAAGACCTTCAACAGAGTCGCCCAAGCAACATGACCCCTCTGGGTCGCGTGTTCTTTTTCAGCGACCAAGCCGTATTGCTGCAGCACGGGGAGATGGAAGGCATCACTTGGGTTGATATTCACATTGAATTGAAACGTTTTCGCGTGGACAGCCTGGCCGCTGCCAAGAAGGTGTTGCAAGCCAATCGCGAAATGGGCGCATCGACACCCATTCCCTCCTGGTTTGCAGTTGATCCCAAAAATGATTGCCTGGTATTCATCAATCGCCTGGACTGGCGGCATATCACCTGCAAAATTCTGGAAGACCATATTTTGCGGTGCATTGAACAAATGGGAAGTGCGTTGGCTACTGAGGGTGTGTAATCCGCTTTGAATTTTCTACAGGTTAGAATAAAGGCATGAAAATCGCCTTGTATTCTGACCTGCATCTTGAAACGATGCGCCACTTTCCCGCTTTGGCGGCTGTTCCACAACCTGCTGAGGACGTGGACCTGATGATCCTTGCCGGTGACATTCACCAAGGCACTCAGGGCTTGAATGCCCTGGCAGACTTGGGAGAGAAACAGCACATCTACGTGGCAGGCAATCACGAGTATTACAACCACGACATTGAAATTCTTGACGACCATTTGTTTGAACTGGCCGCGAAGAAGCAGTTGAATTACCTGCAGCGCACCAGCGTGGTGATTCAGGGTGTGCGTTTTTTGGGTTGTACCTTGTGGACCGATTTCAATATTCAGCCCGGTTGGCGGTTTGGTGCCGAGCTTGTGGCCAAGGCGTTTTTGCCGGATTACAAGTTAATCCGCATGCGCGGCAAACAGTTTTCCCCAAGCATGGGCATCGATTTGCACTACCAGAATATCGATTGGCTGGAGTCTGCACTGTCTTCACCGTTTGATGGAAAAACCGTGGTGATTACTCACCATGCGCCCCACCCGCAAAGTATTCACCCACGCTTTAACTTAAGCCCGATCAACGCGGCGTTTGTATCTGACCTGAGTCGTTTGATGGGCAAAGCCGATGTGTGGGTGCACGGGCACATGCATGATTCCTTCGATTACACCGTTCACAACAACGGTGGTCAAACCCGCGTGTTGGTGAATCCACGTGGTTATGTTCGCAAAAAAGGCAAAGCGCGAAAAATGGAGCGTGGGCAAGTGCAGGTGACGCCGCAGGCTTTTGAGAATCCTTTCTTCAACCCGCACCTGGTGTTCGAAATATGAAGTTGACGGCCAACCTGAGTTGGCTTTACATCGAGTTCGATTTCAAGGACCGATTGGATGCTTGTGCACAGGACGGGTTCAGGCATGCAGAGTGCATGTTTCCTTACGATTATCCTGCTGAACTGTTGCGCGACAAGGCGCTCGAGGCTGGCGTGCAATGGGTGTTGATTAACGCACCAGCAGGTGATTGGGGCAAAGGCGATCGCGGGTTGGCCAGTTCGCCTTCGCGGCGCGACGAATTCAAGCGTTCAACAGAACAGGCAGTGAATTACGCCACGGCGTTGGGTGTGCGCAAAGTGCATGTGTTGGCGGGCGTTGTGAATTCAAACGATGAACAAAGCATGCGGGCAGCTTGGAACTGTTACGAGAAAAACTTGTTGTGGTTGGCCAGCACCATGAAAACTGAGGCAATTGACTGGTTGATTGAACCAATTAACCGGTTTGACGTGCCTGGTTACCTGTTGAACCGCCAGGCCGACGCCCATGAACTGTTGATTCGCTTGAACCAGCCCAACCTGGGTGTGCAAATGGACTTGTATCATTGCCTGCGCACCGAAGGTGAGGTGCTGAATGCGCTGAGCGAATACTTACCTTCTGGGCGGGTGAAGCACATGCAACTTGCTGGTGTACCCAATCGCGACGAGCCAGGGGCCAGTGAGTACGCGCCGGTGTATGCCCATTTGAAAATGTTGGGCTACAACGGGCACATGGGTTGCGAGTATCGGCCCAAGGCAGGCACCCGTGATGGCCTTGGCTGGATCCGAAGTACCGGTTTTTCAGGCACAATGGAGACCTTCGAAACTTGAGCTTGGGCGGGCAACCGCCGGAAGAATGCGCATGCAAGACGCTGAACTGAAGCAACTGCTCGAAAACACCAAAACGATCGCCGTGGTGGGTTTCTCCTCGCAGGCCCACAAGCCCAGTTTTTTCGTGGCCAAGTACCTGCAATCGCAGGGTTATCGAATTTTGCCAATTAACCCGGCTTTGCAAGGGCGGCCCAGTGGCTTGATGGGCGAAACCTGTTACCCCGATTTGAAAACAGCGATCGCGGAAACCGGTTTGAAGATTGATGTGGTGGATGTGTTTCGCCGTGCTGAACACACCCCCGATGTATTGGCCCAGGCCATGAATGTGGGTGCCGGCGCAGTGTGGTTGCAGCAGGGTATTCGCAACGACCTGGTGGAAGCCAAAGCCCGCGCGGCGGGTTTGCCCTTTGTGATGGACCGTTGTTTGAAAACCGAACACCAGCGTCTGTTTTTAGTTTGAATTTATACAAGAAGCACTTACGAACATGAGCAGTTTTCAGCCCGTCAAGAACGACACCTTTCTGCGTGCATTGCGCCGCGAAGCCACTGAGTACACCCCTGTCTGGCTGATGCGCCAAGCAGGCCGCTATTTGCCAGAGTACCGGGCAACACGCGCGAAAGCGGGCAACTTCATGGGTTTGTGCACCAACCCCGAAGCAGCTTGTGAGGTGACTTTGCAGCCGCTGGAGCGCTACAAGCTGGACGCTGCCATTTTGTTCTCGGACATTCTGACCGTGCCTGACGCCATGGGTTTGGGCCTTTACTTTGCAGAAGGCGAAGGCCCCAAGTTTGAGCGCCCGCTGGTCACTGAGGCCGATGTGGCCAAACTGGCGGTGCCTGACATTGGCACCAGCCTGCGCTATGTAACAGATGCAGTCAGCACCATTCGGGGTGCCTTGGGTGGGCGTGTGCCGCTGATTGGTTTTTCAGGCAGCCCTTGGACTTTGGCTTGTTACATGGTTGAAGGCGGTGGCAGCAGCGATTTCCGCAAAGTGAAAACCATGCTGTACAAGCGGCCAGATCTGATGCACCGTATTCTCGAAGTGACCACGGAAGCTGTGAGCCAATACCTGCGTGCGCAAATTGACGCAGGTGCCCAGGCAGTGATGATTTTTGACAGCTGGGGTGGTGCCTTGGCTGATGGCGCATTCCAGAAGTTCAGCCTGAATTACATCAAGAAAATCGTAGCCAGTTTGCCTTTGCAGGCGAATCGCGGCAGCTTCACGGAAAACATTCCCTCCATCGTTTTCACGAAGGGTGGTGGTTTGTGGCTGGAAGACATTGCATCGAGTGGTGCCAGCGCCGTGGGGGTGGACTGGACCGTGAACCTGGGCCAGGCCCGTGCACGAATCGGCGACCGTTGTGCCATTCAGGGTAACCTCGACCCCAATGTGTTGTTTGCAGAGCCAGCCCAGATTGAAGCCGAGGTGGCCAAGGCTTTGGAAAGTTTCGGCGTGCCGCAGGCTGGTGCTGGCCATGTCTTTAACCTTGGGCACGGCATTTCGCAGTTCACCAACCCGGACAGTGTGGAGGTGATGGTGAATGCCGTTCATGCCTATAGCCGCAAACAAAGGCAGTAAAAACTTGGACTTATGCACATTTTTGGCGCAAGGCAGAAGAAACGTTTTTTTGCATTGCACGACGAATGGAAAAGCAGGCAGATCAGTTAAGTTATTGTTTTAAAACAGTAAAAAAGCATTTTACAAAATTTGTACTTTACATGAATGCTCACATCCTGTAGCACACCCGTGGATTATTTCCACGGATGTCCACAAAGTTATCCACATTGACTGTTAAAAAATTTGTATTCCGTTTAATTCAAGCCAGCTAGTCCATGAACTTAAAGTAAGCTGTGAAGACAGACCCAAACAAAAACACGTCATCTAACCCGATCAAGGGACATACTTTGCTGGTGAATGTGTTGGTTGCTGCACCGCTTCCCAAAGCTTTCACTTACCAATGGCACAGTGAACACATGCCCCGATTTGGAATGCGTGTCATTGTGCCGTGGGGGCGTCAGCATCGAATTGGTCTGGTTCAGGGTGTTGCTCCTGATCAGCAATTGGCCGAGAACATCAAACCCGTGCACTCGGTGTTGGACCAAGGTGAATGCCTGAGCGCCCAGTGGCAGGCCTTGATTGAATTTGCCGCCAAGTACTACCACCATCCTTTGGGCATGATCGCGCTTGAAGCCTTGCCCAAGGCCTTGCGGGTTCTGAATGCCCGTGGAGAGGAGCCGGTGATGGTGGCCAAATCCCGAGAACATGCCATGAAGTTGCTGGCAGAGCGTACCGATCCGGACACCAGTGTCAAAGCCAACAAAACCAAAATCGACAAACTTGAAAAGCCGGAGCTGAATGCCGAGCAACTGGACGCTGTGGCGCAGCTGGCCAATGCCAAAGGCTTTAACCCCTTTCTGCTCTATGGAGTAACTGGCAGTGGCAAAACTGAGGTGTACCTGCACACGGTGGAAGAACGATTAAAGCGCGGCGAGCAGGTGTTGGTGCTGTTGCCCGAAATCAATCTGACCCCGGCTGCGCAAGCACTTTACAAGGAACGCCTTGCGCCTCACCGCGTCGTGGTGATGCACAGCAACCTGGCTGAGTTGACCCGTACCAAGGCCTGGTTCGAGGCCGCTACGGGCGCTGCCGATGTGATTATTGCCACACGCCTGGGCGTGCTGACCCCACTGCCCCGACTTGGCATGATTGTGGTGGACGAAGAACACGACCCTTCATACAAGCAGCAAGACGGCATGCGTTACCATGCCCGCGATTTGGCGCTGATGCTGGCCAAACAGCGCGAGGTGCCGATTGTGCTGGGTTCGGCAACCCCTGCCCTGGAAAGCTGGTTGAAGGCCGACCTTGGGGCGTACAAGCGCTTGTGTTTGAAAAACCGGGCGGTGCTGGGTGCCAGTTTGCCAAAAGTGGAACTGATCAACACGGCCAACTTTCCGGCCAAAGAAGGATTGAGCGAGCCAGCCATGCAGGCGCTGGTGCAAAACTTCGAGGCCGGCAAACAAAGCATTGTGTTTTTGAACCGCCGGGGGTATGCGCCACAAATGGTGTGCAATGCCTGCGGTTGGGTGGCCAATTGCGACCATTGCACAGCTCATATGGTGTGGCACAAGAATGAACGCATGCTGCGTTGCCACCATTGCGGCGCTGGTCAGCGGGTGCCCACGCATTGCCCCACCTGCGGCAATCAGGACTTGACCGGGTTTGGCCGCGGAACCCAGCGCATTGAGGAAACACTGGCCGGCTTGCTGCCCACTGCAAATATTTTGAGAATTGACGCCGACAGCACCCGCAACAAAGGGCAAATGGAAGCGTTGCTGCAACAGGCGCACAGTGGAGAAGCCGATGTATTGGTGGGCACACAGATGATTGCCAAGGGCCACGATTTTGCCAATGTGGCCCTGGTGTTGGCCTTGAATGTGGATGCCTCGCTGTATTCGCATGCCTACCGTGCCCCTGAACGCCTTTTCGCCCAGTTGATGCAAGTGGCCGGCCGGGCGGGGCGCCGCGCAGGCGATGCCCGCATGGTGGTGCAAACCCGTTACCCCCAGCACCCTTTGTTCGATGCATTGAAAGCACACAATTACGAAAGCTTTGCCAGTCACGAAATGCAGGCCCGTAAGGATGCACGCATGCCGCCGTTTTCCCACCAGGCCACCATTCGGGCCGACCACAAAAAGCTGGCCAACTGCCTTCAGTTTTTAAGCACGGCGAGGGAGCTGGGTGAACCTTTGGTGGATGCAGACAGCCCTGTTTTTATGTGCGACCCGGTGCCGTTGACTGTGGTTCGGGTAGGCGGTATTGAGCGGGCGCAAATGCTGATTGAAAGCGAATCGAGACCTGCGCTTCACCGGTTTTTAACCCAGTGGCTGGCGCAATTGCACGAGCTACCAGGCAGTGTGCGCTGGTTTTTGGAAGTGGACCCGGTCGATTTGTAAGTGCCCTCTGGTACAGTAATGCCTTCCCCTGGAGTTTCCCCCCTGTATGTCTGTTGGCCTGAACAAAGCCCAAAGCGAAGCTGTGAATTATGTCGACGGCCCCTGCCTGGTACTGGCGGGTGCGGGCTCGGGTAAAACACGGGTGATCACCCAAAAAATTGCGCACCTGATTCAAAACAAAGGCGTGAGCGCCAAGAATATTGCAGCGGTTACTTTCACGAACAAAGCCGCCAAGGAAATGGAAGAACGCGCGGCCAAGCTGTTGCACGGCAATGAGGGCAAGGGCTTGTTGGTGTGTACATTTCATAGCTTGGGCATTCGAATTTTGCGGGAAGAACACAAGCATGCCGGGCTGAAGGCACGTTTCTCGATTCTGGACGCGACCGATACTTACGGTTTGGTACAACAGCTGTACAGCACCACCGACAAGCAGTTGATACGCAAGGCGCAAAGTGTCATTTCACTGTGGAAAAACGGCCTTGTGGACCCAGACGCTGCTTTGGCGCAGGCCACTACCGAAGAAGAAGGTGATATTGCACGCCTGTACAAAAGCTACGAGGCCACCTTGGCGGCTTACCAGGCTGTGGATTTTGATGACTTGATTTTGAAACCCACCCGCCTGTTGGCCAGCAACGAAGAAGTGCGCAGCCGGTGGCAAAACCGTTTGCGTTATTTGCTGGTGGATGAGGTGCAAGACACCAATGCTTGCCAGTACGATTTGTTGCGCTTGATTGCAGGGCCACGCGCCATGTTCACTGCGGTGGGTGATGATGATCAGGCCATTTATGCCTGGCGCGGCGCCACCATTGAAAACCTGCGCCAGTTGACTGAAGATTACCCGCAGTTGAAGGTGATCAAGCTGGAGCAGAATTACCGGTCGACCTTGCGAATTTTGCAAGCCGCCAACCGCTTGATCGAGAACAACCCCAAATTGTTTCCAAAAACGTTGTGGAGCGACCATGGTCCGGGCGAGCCGATTGTGATCAGCCCCATGGCCGATGATGAACATGAGGCTGAGCAAGTGGCCATGATGCTGAGCGGCCACCGGTTCGAGCGGCGAGCCAAGTACGGTGACTACGCTATTTTGTACCGCAGCAACTTTCAGGCGCGTATTCTGGAGCAGGCTTTGCGCCGCCAGAAAATTCCGTACATTTTGAGCGGCGGGCAAAGTTTTTTTGAACGCGCTGAAATCAAGGATGTGATTGCCTATCTGCGCTTGCTCGTGAATCAGGACGATGACCCCGCATTCATTCGCGCTGTGACCACGCCCAAGCGTGGCATTGGTCAGAAAACACTCGAGGCTTTGGGCACTTACGCTGGAACGCGTGGTGTTTCATTGTTTGAAGCACTGTTTGAAACCGGTGCTGAAAGCCACTTGAATGCAGGTATGGTCGATGCGCTTCGCACTTTCGGTACGTTCATCAACAAACTGGAATACCGGGCACAACGAGAACCTGCGCGTGATTTGCTTAATGAATTGTTGAGCACCATCAAGTACGAGGAGTGGCTTTACGAGCAGCAAGACGAGCGCGGTGCACAAGCCAAGTGGCAAAACGTACTCGACTTTGTGAAGTGGATGGGCGACAAAGGCGAGGAGGAAGGTTCAACCCTGCTGGACCTGACCCAGAAGGTGGCGTTGATGACCATGCTGGATCGGCAAGACGACGGCACCCGGCCTGATGCTGTGCAGCTAAGCACGCTGCACGCCGCCAAGGGGCTGGAGTTTCCGCATGTATTTTTGATTGGTTGCGAGGAAAGTATTTTGCCAAGTTTTGGCGACGGGGAAGGGCGCGAGCTGACCGATGACAGGCTGGAAGAAGAACGCCGCCTGATGTACGTGGGTGTTACCCGTGCGCAACGTAGCCTGAACATTACCTGGTGCAGGAAGCGCAAGAAAGCGCGTGAGTTGGTGAGCTGTTTTCCATCGCGTTTTATCAAAGAACTTCAGCTGGAAACCGACAAAGACCTGCCCGACGACACGCCCAAAATGAGCCCAAAAGACCGCTTAAGTGCGTTGAAAGGCATGCTCACCAAAGTGGGAACCTGATTGCAATTTTAGGCCGTTCTACGAAATCTGCTTACTGAAAGTTTTCTGACTCCAGAACTTTCACACCGGGTTCGGCTTTCAATGCCTCTTGCAACATGATGCGCGCCAGTTTTTCAACCTTTACACTGCGCAAACGCTTGGGTAAAAGCGGGTTGAACAAGCGGCTGGCCACCAGGCCGATTTCTTCGCCAAGGCGAAATTCTTCACGCTGGCCGTCGAGCAAACCAGGGCGTGCAATGACCACGCTCGGAATGCCGGAATTTTTAACAGCTTGTTCAGCCTCGCCTTTGGTGCGCAAGTACAGACCTTTCGCTTTGGCGTTCGCCATCATGGCCGAATTGAGCACGAAGCAAGGCACTGAATGCTGTGCCGCGAGTGCCGCAAACTGAGCCACCAGTGTGTAATCGACAAAGCGGAACTGTTCGGCTGTTTTTGCCACCTTGATGGTGGTGCCCAGGGTGCAAATGACCGCATCGGCTTGCCACCACGGTGCCTCTCCCGGGATGGCGTTGAAGTCAATTAGCTGGTTGAGCAATTTCGGGTGAGGTGTCAGTGGCTTGCGGGTAAGTGCGACCACCTTGCCCACTTGCGGATGCGCCAAGGCTTGTGCCAACACATGGTGACCCACCACACCGGTAGCGCCAACTAGCAGCAAGGTTTTTTGAATGTTCGTTGAACTCAAATCAAGTCCCCAATAAAAAAACGCGGCAGTCTTAAGACTAACCGCGTTTCGCTGTCAAAGTCCAAAGGCGTTGTTATGCGCTCTGTGTTTGCTTTTCTGCAGCTTTGCGCTTTTTGCGGGCAATTTGCTTGTCGCGCATTTTTTTCATTTGACCCACGATGATGGCTTGGTAGGTTTCAGGCAGGGTACGCACCATGGCATCCATGGCGACAGCGTCTGGGCCAACCAGCACGCGGCGCTTGTTGCCCTTCACGGCCTTCAAAATAATGTCGGCTGCTTTTTCGGCGCTGGTAATGAAGAACTTCTCGAAGAATTCTTTGCCCTGTTCAGAGTCGGCACCTGTGAACTCTTCAATTTCAGGAGAGGCCACGCTTTTGCGGGCAATCGCTGTTTTAATGCCGCCGGGGTGAACGCTGGTGGCAGATACGCCGCAGTTCATCATGTCCAGTTCCTGGCGCAGGCTTTCCGTGAAACCGCGCACGGCAAACTTGGTGGCGTTGTACGTGCTTTGTGTAGGTTGTGCACACAGGCCAAACAAGCTGCTGGTGTTGATGATGTGGCCTTCGCCCGAGGCTTTCAGGTGTGGCAAGAATGCCTTGGTGCCGTAAACCACGCCCCAGAAGTTAATGCCCATGATCCATTCAAACTTGTCATAGTCGATGTGTTCAACCGGGGTTGCATAGGCCACGCCTGCATTGTTGAAAATCAGGTTAACCTTGCCGTGGTCTTTGGTGGTTTGATCGGCCCAAGCGTACATGGCTTCGCGGTTGGATACGTCCAGTTGCTGGCTGGTGACCTTGACATTGGGTGCCGTTGCTTTCACCAGTTTCACGGTTTCGGCCAGGCCTTTGGTGTCGACATCGGAGATGGACACGTGGCAGCCTTCTTTGGCCAGTTGAAGCGCCAGGGTGCGGCCCATGCCAGATGCGGCGCCAGTGATTGCGGCAACCTTGCCGTTGAATGATTTCATGTGTCGGTCTCCAATGTGCTGTGTTATAGCTGTAATTTGACAATCGTGGTTGTCAATTTAATGTTGGGCCTGCATACTGTCAATGCCTATTTTTTGAGTATATCTTCCAATTATGAATGCGAAAGCACCGGAGCAAATTGCCAAAGCCGCAGGGCGTCGTTACCGTGGGGTGTCCAATGAAACCCGCAAGGCCGAGCGGCGACTCAAGTTGATTGAAGCCGGCATCAAGGTGTTCGGGTCGACCGGCTACCATGCGGCCACGGTGAAAGGTTTGTGTCAGGAGGCGGGGCTAACTGAGCGATACTTTTACGAAAGTTTCAGCAATGCAGAGGCTTTGTTCACCGCCTGCTACCTGCACATTACAGACACCTTGCGCGAGAAACTGCAGAAGGTGTTGTTGGGTATGGAAGACGACAACCTGGAGCAGGCCACCCGCACAGGTTTGATGGTGTTTTTTAGCCAGTTCAAGGAAAGCCCGCAGGCCGCCCGAATTTTGTTGGTCGAGGTGTTGACGGTAAACCGGCACCTGGAAGAATTGAGCTTGAAAACTTTGTACAGCTTTGTGGAAATGCTGGAAACACTGGCCAAACCCCTGATTGAACAGCGAAAGGACGGGGCAGTGAAAGGCCTGGATTCCACTTTGTTGGCCTCGGGCCTGGTGGGGTCCGTGCTTTATATGGCCGCCCGTTGGAGCTTGGACGGCTGCAAAAAACCTGTAGAAGATGTGGTGGAAAACGCCATGCTGATATTTCGTGGCGTTGGCATGCTGCTGACAGAATAAAAAAACCCGCCATCAGGCGGGTTTTTTTACAGCTGGCTTATTTGCCTTGCCAATTGTTTCGCGAGTTACTTTGCAGCTTCAGGAGCTGGCTCAGTGGCTGCTTCAGCGGCGGGAGCAGCAGGTTCAGGGGCTTTGAAATCTGCGCCCACTTCCTTGCCCATGTAGGCCACTGCACGGGCTACCTCGATGTCGTCGAGGTCGGAATTGCCGCCTTTGGCAGGCATGGCACCAATGCCATTCACCGCATTCTGCCAGAGGGTGTCGAAGCCTTTGCTCAAGCGGGCTGACCACTGGCCTTGATCGCCGGTTTTGGGAGCACCCGCTGCGCCAGCGGTGTGGCAGGCAGCGCAAGCCGCGGCATAAACCTGTTCGCCAGTTTTCAATACCTTGGGTGCATTGGCATCGACGAAGTCAACCGTGCCCACAGGTGCCAGGCGCGCGGCGATGGATTCTTCGGAAAATGCATTGCTGCCAGCGGCGGGCTTTTCGCTGCTGCTGACGTAGTAAGCCAGCAATATAATGACGAAAATCGGAATGACAAACGCGGCAACCACTGCATAGATAAGTTGCTTGGGTGTCTTGATTAGAAGTTCGTGTTCGTTTGAATCGCTCATACGACGTCCTGATTGAAAGCGCTGGTTGAAACGTAATTATTAGGGCTGCACAATACTGACTGACAAACGCCGATGGACGCGCCTGCGGGCGTGCCCGATTGATGTTTAAGCCTTGCGGCATGTACGCAGCTGCAAAACAACTGTAAATTGTATCTTGAAAAAGGCTTTAAACCCAACTATTTATTGCTGAAAAATGCAAGCCTGTGCTGCAAAGGGATGAGATTTTGAAAAGTGCATTGAGCGAAAACCATCGCTACGGTTTGCCCATGGTGGTGGTTCACTGGTTAATGGCGGTGGGCATTTTGACGGCATTTGGCGTGGGTTTGTACATGGTGGACATTCCCGGCATTACGCCGTTCAAGTTGAAATTGTTCAACTGGCACAAGTGGCTGGGCGTTACCTTGTTTGCCTTGGTGTTGTTGCGCATGGTGGTTCGAATGTTGTCGAAAACCCCCAAATACCCGGCACATTGGGGGCACAACACGGTGCTGCTGGCCAAATTGGGGCATTTGGCCTTGTACCTGTTCATGTTGGGTGTGCCGGTGTTTGGCTACCTGTACAGTTTGGCCTCGGGTTATCCGGTGGTGTGGTTTGGTGTAATCGAGCTGCCGGTGCTGATTGAAAAAAATGCGGAATTGAAAGAGTTGTTTAAAACCTTGCATGAACTTTCAGGCAAAGGCTTGGTCTTGTTGGTGGTGGGCCATGTGTTGATGGCCTTGAAGCATCACGTTCTGGATCGCGACGGCATTTTAGGCCGCATGATCCCCGGAATGCGAGCCGACTAATTTTTCGATCAATTGCCGATTGTTTTAAAGCCCCGCAGGATTCATATGAATTACTCATTCGCCAAGGCGTTGACAGGCCTGGCATTCTCAGTTTGTAGCATGTCCGCCCTGGCCGCGCCAATTGATGTAACACAAAGTGAAGTCAAGGCCACATTCAAACAGTTCAATGTGCCAGTGAGTGGCAATTTCAAGAAATTTACAGGCGACGTGCAGTATGACCCAGCCAAGCCAGCTGACACCAAAGCCACCCTTGGCGTAGACACCGCCAGTTATGATCTGGGCGACCCCGAGTACAACAAAGAGGTTGCGGGGAAAGACTGGTTTGATTCAAAAAATCACCCCAAGGCCACCTTTGTGATTACTGGTGTCACCGGCAGTGGCAACAATTTGCAGGCCACCGGCGATTTGACCATTCGAGGCATCAAAAAACCATTGAAGTTTCCGGTAAAAGTTCAGACAGCGGGTGGCAAACACACCTTCACCGGCAAAACCCAGATCAAGCGCCTGGAGTACAAAGTGGGCGCCGATGGCGAGTGGGGCGACACCAGCCTTGTAGCCGATGAAGTGGTGATCGATTTTAAATTGGTGATGCCTGCCAAGTGAGCAGGCACGCCATGATATATACAGCAACAACAAGGAGTTAGGGATGTTCAAGCAAGTATCAAAAACAATGTTGGGCGGTGCGCTTGCACTGGGTATGTTCGGTGCTTTGAGCGCAGCCAATGCGGCGGTGGACACTTACATCATCGATCCAAGCCACACTTTCCCGTCATTTGAGGCGGACCACATGGGTGGGCTTTCGTTGTGGCGTGGCCAGTTTGAAAAAACCAAGGGCATGGTGACTTTGGACCGTGCGAAGAAAACCGGCACCGTGGACATTGAAATTGATGCGGCCAGCCTTGATTTTGGCCATGGCAAGATGAACGAGCACGCCAAAGACGTGGACATGTTTGATGTGGAAGCCCACCCCACGATTACCTACAAAGCCAGCAAAATGCGCTTTGAGGGTGACAAGCCTGTTGAAGTGCTGGGCGATTTGACCTTGAAGGGGATTACCAAGCCTGTGCCTTTGAAGATCAACACCTTCAAGTGCATTATGCACCCCATGAAAAAAGCCGAGGTGTGCGGTGCGGATGCAGTGGCTGAATTCAAGCGCACTGACTTCGACTTGGGTTACGCCGTGGACCGTGGTTTTTTCCCGGAGGTGAAAGTGCTGATCACCATTGAAGCTGTGAAGCAACCCAAGTAAATGATGAGGTAATAAAAAAGGCCGGTGACTTTAAAATCACCGGCCTTTTTATTTGCCGCGAACTTTACTTGCTTTCTGTGGCGTGTTCCAGTTTTTCAGGCTTGTTGTCGCCGCGTGTTTTCCACAGCGAGAACAACACACCACCGGCGATCAGGCCCAAGGTTACGCTGAGCGAGAAGGCAGGGGGGAATTTGCCGATGAAGTTCACCAAGAAAATTTTGCTGCCAATGAACACCAGTACCATTGCCAAGGCGTACTTCAGGTAGTGGAAGCGATGGATCATTGCGGCCAGTGCAAAGTACAGGGCACGCAAACCCAGGATCGCAAAAATATTGCTGGTGTACACAATGAACGGGTCGGTGGTGATCGCAAAAATTGCGGGCACAGAATCAACCGCGAAAATCAGGTCCACAAACTCGATCAATACCAAGGCCAACAACAGGGGGGTTGCAAAACGCACCACTTTGCCGGTTTTTGGGTCGGGTTCGTTCACCACAAAAGCATTGCCGCGCAGGCCTTCGGTGACACGCATGCGTTTGCGCAAAAACTTCAGGATCGGGTTGTTCTCGATGTCGGGTTTGCTGTCCGCCATGAACCACATTTTGATACCGGTGATCACCAGGAAGGCACCGAACAGGTAAAGCACCCAGCTGAATTCTTTTACCAGTGCGGCACCCAGGCCAATCATGATGGCGCGCAACACGATCACACCCAAAATACCCCAGAACAACACGCGGTGCTGATACTGGCGGGGAATGGCGAAGAACGAGAAGATCATGGCGATGACAAACACGTTGTCCATCGACAGTGATTTTTCAATCGCGAAACCGGTGAAGTAGTTCATACCGCTCTCAGAACCCAGGTACCACCACACCCAGGCACCGAACAGACAGGCTGCAGTGATGTAACCGCCCGAGAGCAGCAAACTTTCCTTGACCCCGATTTCGTGGTCATCTTTGTGCAGCACGCCGAGGTCGAAGGCGAGCAGCGCAACCACAATACCGACAAACAACAGCCAAATCCATGCGGCTGTGCCGAGAAAGTCGGTGTGCATGAATTCCATTAAAACGTCCACTTTGATACTCCATGAGGGTTGAATTGAACACGGCGCCATGGTGTACCAGTTGTGATTTCGAAAAAACCAGTATTTAATGAACTATTACTTCGGTTTTTACGCAGTTAAATTGTTGAGGTGCCGCAGATGATGAACTACCGCCACTTGCATTACTTCTGGATGGTCGCCAAAGAAGGTGGTTTTGCACGTGCTGCCGAGCGAATGGACATGGCCATTCAAACCATCAGCGCGCAGGTGCGCGAACTTGAAAAAGACTTGGGGCATCAGTTGCTAAAGCCGGATGGGCGTGGCGTGGCATTGACTGAAGCCGGGCAGGTGGCCTTTGCCAAAGCCGAGGAAATTTTTCAACTGGGCCAAAGCCTGCCGGAGTTGGTACGGGCGGTGGCCAGCAAACCGGTGAAGCGTTTCCGGGTGGGTTTGTGCGATGGCATCTCGAAACTGGCGGTGCATGCCTTGTTGAAGCCTGTGTTGGATACGGAAGACCTGCACCTGACTTGCCATGAAGGCGAACCCGAGCAGTTGCTGGCGGAGTTGGCTTTGCACCACCTTGATTTTGTGTTTGCCGGGCAGCCCCCGCCAGCCAACCCCAACTTGCGCATGCAAAGCCGGGTGCTGAATACAACCACGGTGGATTGGTTCGGCGCTTCGAGGTGGGTGAAAAAAAGCAGTGTGAACAATTTTCCACAATGCCTGGCTGAATTGCCGGTGTTACTGCCCACTGGACATTCCCGCTTGCGGATAGACTTGAATTACTGGTTTGAGCAGCAGGGAATTGTGCCCCATGTGGTGGGCGAATTTGAAGACAGTGCCTTGATGTCGGTGTTTGCAGCCCGTGGCCTGGGTGTGTTTCCAGTGAGCCGTTTGGGTGTGTACGACGCGGGTACCTTAAGCGGTTTGCGTCTGCTGGGGCAATGCCCTGATTTGCACGAGGAAATTCATGGCGTGTGGAATTTGAAGGGAATCGACCACCCTTTGGTGGTCGAATTGTTGAAAGCTTAAGCGGCGGCCACTGCGGCTTCAATTTCCGCGAAGGTGCTGGCCTTCACTGGGTCCATCACTGGGATACCCATTTGTCGCGCAATTTGTGTGGAGGAGAACAGGCCCACCACGCGCATTTTGCCGGAGCGGTTGTCCACCACCAGCGCGTGTTGCCGGTTGTGTTCACGCAGTGTGGCAATAATATGGCCCACCTCGGCGCGCGACACTGCGCCAAACTCCAGAAACTCCAGGTCGGGCAGTTTCACCATCACATCATTCACGGTTAGCTCGGGCACATTGCGATTGCTGGATGACGCCTCCTTGATTGCGCGCTCGCCGGCCAGGTCGTTGGCGGTGAGCAGGCCTTGAAGATGGCCTTGTTCATTGCGAACGAACAGCAGTTTGACGCCGCACACAATCATGGTGGTGCGGGCTTGCTCAAGTGTTTCAGAGCCCGAAATGCTCACGGGGTGTACACGCCGAAGGTCTGTCATGGCGTCGAAGGCTGGCGAATCGGCTGTCAGCTTCAAAGGGCGACTGGGGTCGCTGACCGTAATGGTGTCAGTGGCGCCAGCGCTGATGTGTTCGAGTGCTTGGTAGTGTTGTCTGATCATGTTGAAACCCTTTTTGACGCACAGTCTTGATGCATCCGCCGACTTGGGGCCGGCGGGCGAATTTGCAGGACGGACTGCATGCAAAAGGGGGTACAGGCACAAGGGTTTGTTGCCTTGTGTCGTGGCAGTGCGAGCACCGTCCACTAGAAATTTAGTCTACGCTGCTGGCAAAAAGTTTCAAGTCAGTAAAAGCCCGGAGGACACAGGTGAATACCCGTCTATTTCAGCGGTGTACCCAAGGCATAAGGCAGCAGGTTCATGACTTCCTTGCTGACGCCCATGGCCAGGTGGGGGGTGTCGATTTCGATGTGCTCAACATTGGGGCTGAAACGGTCGATACAGGCTTGCCAACTTACGATGGAGTCTTTCTTGCAGTACAGCGCGACGATGGGGCAAACAATTGGATGCTCGAACCGTTTCAGCGTGCTGTTTTCAATGGATTCCACATCCAGCCCTCGAATGTCGTAGAGCGTTTTTACTGCCGTGTATTTTGGCCCGCCAATGACCGGGCTGCCAATGGTGACGATGCGGCTCACGTTTTGTTGCACCTCACGTGCAGCCTCGCGAGCCAGGTAGCCACCCAGACTCCAGCCCAGCAGTTTGATCGGGGCTTGAGCCTGCTCGGAATGTTCCTTGATGTCGGCAATCACCTGTGGAAGCAGTTTGCCCACTTCACCGTGATTGAAACCGGCAGACCAGTGCACGGCCTTGTAGCCCAAAGAATTCAGGTAGCGTTTGATGAAGGTCATGCTGCTGGAACTGGCACCAAAGCCCGGAAGCAACAACACGGTTTGGCCCTGGCCTACATTCTTGCGGGCAAGAAAACGCCAGCCCACGGCCAGCTTGGCGGCTTCGAATGGTGTTTTGGCCTCGCCCAATAACAGGCTGAGTTTGGGTTTGCCAATTGAATTGCCGTAACGTTTCTGGAATTCTGCTTTGTTCATGGGGTGTTACAAGGTTGTGCACACCCGAGAAAATACGGCAAGGCGGGGCTGTACACAAAGAGGAATTCCTCTAGTGGTGCACGGTTTATTGCAGCAGCGCGAGGCTTTGGTTGGCCAGGCGAATGCGCAGGGCCAGTTCGCGGGCGAGGTTATTCTGAAGAATCTGGCTTAATTCGGGCTGGTATTCCTGCAACTGGTCAAATTGTGCAATGGGCAGAAATAGCAGTGTGCAGTCGGTGTCTGCGCGCACTGTGGCTGAACGCGGTTTGCGGTCAATCAGTGCCATTTCGCCAACCATGCTGCCGGGGCAAAACCGCATCAATCTTTCATTGCTGTGGCCGGTGTGGTGCCACGCACTCAATTGCCCTTGCCGCAACACATACAAGCCGCAAGGCTCAGCGCCTTCGGTGAACAGGGCTTGGCCTGCGGGCAGGGTCTTGGTTAACCAGTGTGCACAAAAGGCCTTTTTTTGTGCAGGGCTCATGTGATCGCACAGGTGGCTGTTTTCAAGGGTGCTATCGGCGCTGTATGCCATATTGTCGAAAGCGATTTGACCCAGCAACAGGTTTTCAATGTGCCAAAAGGCGTCGTCAATGTGGCCTTGTGTGGCAATCCCCAGACGCGCAAGGCAACTGTGCAACAGGGGTTCACCGCCCATGGCTTGTTCGTGTGTGGGCAGCACGGCCACGGTTTGGGTGCGTGGCAACCCTTGTTTGAAAAGCCGCTCAAGGCAGTCGCAGGCGGTGTCGTCAATGTAGCGCAGGTGGGTGAAATCGAGCACAGCGGATTGCGCCGGTGCCAATTCGTCTTGTAGTCGTATTGCAATGGCAGGGGCATTGCCAAAAAACAGATTGCCCTCAAAGCGTACCCAGGCCAAGTGTTCAAAGGCGGCGTCGAGTTGTTGGCGGTGGGCGCGCGGGCGCATGCTGCGTGAACGCGCCGCGGGCTTGGATTCAATGCTGCGCAGACCACTGCCGGATTGTTGTTGCAGAAAGTAAGCTGCCACAAACAGCACGCCGACCAAGGTGCCGATGAGCAAATTGCTGATCCCGGTGACAAATACCATGCTGAGCACCACCCACACGGTGAAGCGTTCTGTGGGTGCCATTTTGCGGCGCGTGCTGCGCGCTGCGAAACGCCTGATCAAGTCCAGTGTGTTGCCTTGAATCAGAAACAGGGAGCTGACTGCCACCGCAGTGGCAAGAATGTGCAGGGGCAGCTGAGCCAGAATTGGCCAGGTGAGCAGCAAAAGCAGGCCCAGCAGGCCCACGTACCAGGCTTCGCTTTGGCGGTGCTGGGCACCCACACCCAAGGCAGCGTTGCTTCTGGAAAAGTAGTTTGAGCTGGGCAGCGCCAAGGCCAGGCCGCACAGAACATTGGCCAGTGCCAGGGTGTTCAATTCTCGGCGGGTGTTGTGCCGGGTGCCGAGCGTTTGGTCGACTTGCAACAACGATTGCATGCTTTCCAGCACCACCAGCAAGGCCAGCACCGCCGCACCCACCAACACCTGAAGCAGCAGGCCAGGTGTACCCAGCAACAAGGCAGACACCTGTTGAACGCTGCCCACAAGGCTGGTTGTATCCAGGTTTTGCCACAATGGGTGGTTGGGCATGGCGGCTACAGTTTGCACGGGCAATGTGCCGGGCCATGCCCAAAGCAGCACGCCGTGCAGCGCAAAGCCGCAGGCCAGGCCGTACACCAGGCCAAGAGGGTTGGGGCGTATGGCGCGGAAGTACAGCAGCACGGCAACTGTAATTGCCGACACACTGAGCGCCATGGGTGAAAACAAGGCAGGGGTGCTGGCGGCTTGCAGGGCGGTGGTGTACACAGCAAAGCCCAGCATGGCGGGCAGCAATTTGTAGGCTGAGAAAAGACCCAGTGTGGTGTTCATGCCAATGAGCACCGGGGCTGGCAAAAACTGCATCAACTTGCCTACACCCTGTTGTTGGGCCAGTGCGATCAACAGGCCCGCAAGTGCAATTTCAAGCATCAACAACAGCATGAGATCTGAGTGGTTGCTGGTAATTTGCAGAAAACCGAGCAAGGAACCAGCGACAATCAGTGCGGTTGAAGAACGTGGTCCACCGAATTGAACAGGCGCTCTACCAAACAAAGCGCCCAGCAAGCCGCCCAGAAATGCGCTGGCCAAACCTGCGTAAATACCATATGCCAGACCGGCCTGACCCAATGGGGCAAAGGCCAACATGCCATACACAATTGCCTGAGCGTATCCACCGAATGCGACCAGTGCGCCCGCTTTGAATTCGGTGTTCAAGGAAGAGTTCGCGCAGCCGAAGTTGAGTTGGACTTAGTCTACGCGAATTGCTTTATTTCGAGGTGGGCATGACGAATTCAGCACCTTTCTCGATGCTGTCTGGCCAGCGCTGCATGATGGATTTCTGGCGGGTGTAGAAGCGAACACCTTCTTCGCCGTACGCATGCATGTCGCCGAACAGGCTTGCCTTCCAGCCGCCGAAGCCGTGCCATGCCATTGGCACAGGAATGGGCACGTTGATGCCTACCATGCCCACTTGCACCTGACGGCCAAATTCGCGGGCCACATTGCCGTCGCGGGTGTAGCAGCTTACGCCGTTGCCGTATTGGTGGCTGTTGATCAAATCCAGGCCTTCTGCAAAGTTGGCCACGCGCACGCAGCTGAGCACGGGCCCGAAAATTTCTTCCAGATAAATGCGCATGTTGGGCTTGACGTGGTCGAACAAAGTGCCGCCGGTGTAAAAGCCAGTTTCGAAACCGGCTGGTTTTTGGCCGCGACCATCCACCACCAGTGTGGCGCCTTCGTCCACGCCAATTTGGACGTAGTCCTCAATGCGCTTCAATGCCTCGGCGGTCACGATTGGCCCCATCTCAGCTGACAAATCCATGCCGTCTGTTACCTTCAATGTTTTCAGGCGGGCGGCCAGTTTGGGGATCAGCTTGTCGCCCACATCGCCCACCATCACAGCCACGGAAATGGCCATGCAACGTTCACCCGCGCTGCCGTAGGCGGCACCGATGAGTGCGTCAGTGACCTGGTCCAGATCTGCATCGGGCATCACCAACAGGTGGTTTTTCGCGCCGCCCAGGGCTTGCACGCGTTTGCCGTTGCGGGCACCTGTTTCGTAAATGAATTTGGCAATGGGGGTAGAGCCCACAAAGCTGAGTGCGGCCACATCGGGGTGATTCAGCAGGGTTTCCACAGCCAGTTTGTCGCCGTGTACCACGTTGAATACACCATCGGGCAGGCCGGCTTCTTTCAGCAGCCTGGCCATGAAGTTGCCAGCGCTGGGGTCGCGTTCGCTGGGTTTCAGAATGAAGGTATTGCCGCAGGCAATCGCCACGGGGAACATCCAGCACGGCACCATGCAGGGGAAGTTGAACGGGGTAATGCCGGCCACCACGCCCACAGGCTGGCGCAGGGTCCAGTTGTCGATGTTGGTGGAAACCTGTTCGGTGTAGTCGCCCTTGAGCAATTGCGGAATGCCGCAGGCAAATTCAATGATGTCGATGCCACGGCTAACCTCGCCCTGCGCATCGGTGAATACTTTGCCGTGCTCGGCCGTGATGATGGCGGCCAGTTCGTCGCGGTGCTGGTTCATCAAGGCCAAAAATTTGTTCATGATGCGCACGCGCTGAAGCGGCGGCTTGTTGGCCCAGGCTGGCAATGCTGCTTTGGCAGCTTCCACGGCTTTGTTCACAGTGGCTACATCGGCCAGCTCAACCTGGCGGGCGACCCTGCCCAGCGACGGGTTGAATACATTGGCTGTTTTGCTGCCAGCCACGCTCACGGAATTGCCGTTGATGAAGTGGGCGACAGTTTGATCGTTTTTGTAGGGTTGCATGTGTCTGGGCCTGCTTGTTTGCTTCGGAAAGACTGACATTGTCGCGCAAGCACGGGGTGGATTGAATCGGTGCTAACACCAAGCTTCCGGAAATTTTCGATGAGCGCACCATGCACTGGCAATTTACTGAAGCCTGTCAGTAAAGCCCTGATTTTTAATCCAATTGTAATTGTCGGAGGTATTACTGACATAAGGCCTGTCACTAAGGTGGGCCCAGAATGAAAGCAGAGGAGACAGCAGTGATTACAGGCTTGACGAACAAGGCCGCGTTGCGGCGTGGTCTACAGGTGGGCGCAGCCAGTGCTGCCCTGTTGATGTTGGCGGGTTGCCTGGGCAGCAACAACAACGACATTGCTGGCACCGATGGGCGAACCAATCCCAACGAGAATCCCAACCTGAAATACGATGTGAGCATTACCCGCACCACTTTCGGTGTGCCGCACATTCGAGCCAAGGATTACGGCAGCTTGGGTTATGGGCAAGGTTACGCCTTTGCGCAAGACAACCTCTGCGTATTTCTTGAGGACCTGTTGACCATTCGAGGCGAGCGTTCACGCTTCTTTGGCCCCGACGGCACCTACACCATTGAGCCCAATGGCTCGACGGCCAACAACGTGGCCAGCGACTTCTTCTGGAAAAGCCTTTTTGCCTTTGAAGAAGAAGGCGCTGATGGAATTACCCGCAATGCCTGGCAGCGCACCCGCGACAAGACCATTCCCGATTTTCAGAACGTAGTGGCCGGTTATGCCGATGGCGTGAACCGCTACATTACAGAATTGAAAGCAGGCGAGCATGAGTATGAACAGCCCGATGGCAGCAAGGTGCCCGCGCATGCCGCTTGTGCTGATGCTGAATGGCTGGCCCCAATTACGACAGACGACATGTATCGCCGCTTTGTGCGCCTGGCTGTGTTGGCCAGCAGCTCGGTGTTTGTGACTGAAATTGGCAATGCACAGCCACCGGGTGTGTTGCCCGGTTTGCCTGCGGGCGGTGGAGCCCCTGCGTTACCTGTAGCCAGTGCGGGTAAAAAAGCCAAAACCCCCGGCGTTGCCGAGCAAGTGGCTTTGCTGAAGGCGAACCCGAACCCTTTCACTGCCATGCAGAACAAGGATCACTTCGGTAGCAATATGTACGCGTTTGGCAAAGACGCAACCGCCAATGGCCAGTCGCTGGTGTACGGCAACCCCCACTTTCCATGGAAGGGTACAGAGCGTTTGTACCTAAGCCACAATATTCTTGAACTGAATGGCGAAAAGGCCATGGACATCATGGGTGTGGGCCTTTATGGCGTGCCCGCGGTGTTGATTGGTTTTAACGAGCACGTGGCCTGGAGCCACACGGTTTCAACTGCTTTCCGCTTTACGCTTTACCAGTTGCAAATCAACCCGGCCAACCCCACTCAGTACATGTACGAGGGTGAGATGCGCGACATGATCGCCCTGCCCACTGAAATTGAGGTGAAGCAGGCCGATGGCAGCATTACGAAAATGCAGCGCACCATGTATCGCAGTCATTATGGGCCGATGTTGGTGCTGGAGGCCAGCGGAGTGCCGGTGCTAGGCTGGAACCAGTTGATGGCATTTACGCTTCGCGATGCAAACCTGGAGAATGACCGACTAATCAACCAGTTTGCCAAGTGGAACCTTGCCAAATCCCTGGAAGAGTTTATCGGCTTGCACGGTAGTGAACTGGGTGTGCCTTGGGTAAACACCGTGGCCAGTGGCCCGGGCAGGCCTGCTTACTATGGTGACGTGACTGTGGTGCCGCATGTGACCGATGAAAAAATTGCCGATTGTGCAGCAGAACCTTTCAACACGGTGGTGGGTCAGTTGTCACCAGGTTTACCTGTGCTCAATGGCTCACGCGAAGCCTGCGAGTGGGGTAGTGACCCCGATGCACCCGCGCCCGGCATTTTTGGCCCGGGTAACTTGCCCACGCTTCAGCGTGACGATTATGTAACCAACTGCAACGACAGCCACTGGCTGAGCAACCCACGTCAGCCGCTGACTGGTTTTAACCGGATTATTGGTGATGAAAATGCGGAGCGTACCTTGCGTACCCGCTTGTGCACCCTGCAAGCGGAACGCCGTTTGGGCGGGGCTGATGGACTGCCCGGCAACCGTTTTACGCAAGACAACCTGAAAGACATTGCGCTGAACAGCGAAATTTATTCCGCTACTTTGGCCAAGCAATCGGTGGTGGATGCGCTGTGCCAAGTACCCGTGTTGTTGAGTACCAGCTTGATGCCAGTGCAAACCGCGGACGCTTGTGCCGCTTTGGGTGCTTGGGATGGCAAAGCCAACCTGGATAGCAAAGGTGCACACTTGTGGCGTGAGTTTTGGAGCCGGGCGATTGCCAACCCTGGTGGTTTGCCTGTGGGCGTGCCTCAACTGCATTTGCCGTTTGATGTGCCAGTGCCATTGTCATTGCCAACCAATTTGTGGGCCAATGGCTTCAATGCGGTTGACCCGGTGAACACACCCAACACATTGAACATTGCCAATCCGTTTACCTCAGCTGCTTTGGCCGATGCAATTTTGGCGGTACAAGCCGCTGGTTTTGCGCTGGACGAGCCTTTGGGCAATATTCAAAAATCTGGAGTACAGGCCAGTGCCACGCCAATTTTCGGGGGTACAAGCCCTGAAGGTGCGTTTACGATTGTGAGTACAGAACCAAGCCGTCTGAATTCTGAAGGCTACAAAGTTACGTACGGCAACAGCTACATTCAGGCTGTGACCTGGGATGCGAATGGCAAACCACAGGCCGACGCCATGTTGACCTATTCACTCTCGACTGACCCAGCCAATCCGCACTTTGACGATTACACCAAGGCGTATTCCCAGAAAAACTGGGCTCGTTTGCCTTACACCGATGCTCAAATTCAGGCGGCCAAAGTGGGTCAAACCAAGGTGTTACGCCAGCAAAGGGCGTCAAACTGAGCGTGTTACAAATGTTAAATTGACAATAAGTGTAAAGTAACAATAAAAGGGGGCGAAAGCCCCCTTTTTCTTCGATTGCTTCCTTGCAAAACGCGCACTGTGGGTGAGTTATCACTTTGATTTCAAGCCCCCATGTTCAGTCGCCTGCGTCTTGCGCGTTTCTCCACCGTCATGTTTTGTGCATTCATGGGCTTGTCTTCCTTGGGATGGGCCAGTGAGCCACGCATTGCAGTGTCCAAATCGCCGTTATCTTTGCCATTTTTTGTGGCCAAAGACAAAAACCTGTTTGCAAAGCACAAGGTTGAGCCGGTGTTGATTGAATGCCTGGGTGGCAACCGGTGTGTGAAGGAACTGACGGAGGGGCGGGTCGACATGGCCACTTCTTCAGAACTGCCATTCATGTTTGCGGTTTTTCAAGGCAAACCAATTGGCCTGGTGACCACTTTCAACACCAACAAAGACGACATGAAATTCGTGGTTCGGAAGGCGGCGGTGAAAGGTGGCACCAAGGGTTTGACTGGCAAGCGAATTGGTTATGTGGAAAAGGCCTCTTCCCATTACTACATGGATTTGTTTTTGTTGTACAACGGCATTGACCCTAAAACCACAGTACCGGTGCCCATGGGGCCAGAGGCCTTGGCGGCTGCCTTGGCCAAAGGCGAGGTGGATGCAATTTCGGTGTGGGAACCCTGGGGGCATATTGCACTGGAGCTAGGCGGCGCAGATGTTGCGGTAATTGATACGCCCAAACTGTACAGCCAAACCTTCAACCTGCTGGTTAGCAACGAATACCGCTTGGCACAAACCCGCAAATCGATTGCCGTGTTAGGCGCGCTGGATGAGGCAATTCAATTTATCAAGAAGAATCCCGACGAGGCCAAACGAATACTGGCACGTGATGTGGGTATTGATCTTGACACAGTAAAAGCAGCCTGGTCCACCTATCAGTTCGAGCTGACCTTGCAGCAGTCCTTGTTGACTACCGTGCAGGGTCAGGCCCGATGGGCTCGGCGTGAAGGGCATGTTGGCTCAGCCTTGGCCGAACCCGAGTTCTTGAATTTCATTGATTCCAGTCTATTGCGAAAAATAAAACCCAACGCCGTTGATTTTGTGTACCCATGAAACCTTTGTTGCGACTTAAACAAGGCGTATTCATCGCCTTGGTTTTGCTAATTGGCCTTGTCCTGGTGGCAACGGCCACAGTCGTTTCCATTAACCAGCAACGCAATGACGTGCTGGAACAAAGCGTTGCTGCGCGCAAAATTTCCCGCTTGTCCACGCGTATGCTGGTGTTGACGCACACTGCATCGACCTACATGACCGAGACCAATATTCGCCAGTGGTGGGTGGTGCATCAATCGATTGCCGATGAGCTTGATCACCTTCATTTTTCGGATGAGAGCGGAGAAATTTCCACCAGGCTGGAGGAGCGACTTAGCGACTTTGCAGCCCTGTTCAGTGGTTTTTCGCACATGCTGACTTCTCAGGAAATTGATTTGGACGAAAGGCGCAGCAGTGTGTTGACCGACCGTTTGATTTCCGAGGCTGAGCAACTTGCGGAACTGAGTTACAAAGTCTCAGATGCTGCGTTTTCACTGCAGGAGGCCCTGACACAGAAGCGCAGAAATATCCTGTTCATTTTCGCTGTGTTGTTTACTGCGAATTCTTTCTTGTTGTTGCTTTTGATTCGTTATCGGGTGGTTAGGCCGCTTGCGCAAATTGAAAATGTGGCCAATGCAATGCGCGCGGGAAATTTGAATGCACGTTGCAATTTGCCGGAAGGCGATGAACTTGGTGATGTGGCCGCAGCGCTCGATTCACTGGCCCTTGAACTCAACAACAGACTGGCCGATTTAACATCGACCACGCACTTGCTGGAGGTGGCTGGCCGAATGTGTGGTGTCGGGGCATGGACTCTGGATGTCAACACCCATGCGTTAAGTTGGTCAAAACAAATTTACGACATTGTTGAAGCAGACTTCACGCATCAGCCTACGCTGGAAGAAGCGATTGCACTTTATCCCGAGGAATCCGCTGCGAAGCTTTCCAAAGCGTTGGATGACGCTGCCCGCACCGGCAGTGATGTGAACATGGAATTGCAGTTGCGCACCTACAAGGGCAACTTGATTTGGGTGCATGTGTTTGGTGAAGTGATTTGGCAAGGTGAAGGCACCAAGCGCAAACCCTGGATGATTCGGGGGGCCTTCCAGAACATCACCGAGCGTCGCTGTGTTGAGGAAGAAATTCGACGAGCCAAAGAAGTGGCCGAGTCGGCCAGCAAGGCCAAGGGAGAATTTCTGTCCAATATCAGCCATGAAATTCGCACGCCGCTGAATGCGGTGGTTGGGCTGGCTTACATTTTGAAGCAAAGCAAGCTGGACTCATCTCAACTGGAGTTTGTTGAAAAACTTGAAAATGCAGGCCGAGGCCTGATTGATTTGGTCAGTGGCGTGCTGGATGTTTCCAAGATTGAAGCTGGTGCCATGGAGTTGGAAACCCGGCCATTCTCAGCCCGCCACTTGATGGATTCGCTGGCTGATTTAATGACGGGTTCCCTGGCGGACAAGCCCATCGAGTTTGTAGTTGCTGTAGCCCCCAATGTGCCCGACCAGTTGGTGGGTGATGAAACCAAACTAAGGCAGGTACTGGTGAATTTGGCGGGCAATGCGATCAAGTTCACCGAGAATGGCTATGTCAAGGTGGGCATAACTTTGGATCAGCTGGACACCCAACATTGCGTGTTGCGTTTCATTGTTCAAGACACAGGTTTGGGCATGGATGCTGGTGCCATGAAGCGTTTATTCCAGTCATTCTCCCAAGCAGATTCATCAATTTCTCGCCGTTTCGGCGGCACGGGCATTGGCTTGGCCTTGAGCCAAAAACTGGTGGAGTTGATGGGCGGCACTATATCGGCCGTGAGCGCACCGGGGCAGGGTAGCCTGTTTGCATTCTCGCTGATGTTGAACCTGGATTCGCAGGCCAGCGCAGCGCCTGTTGCCACCGGGTTTGCTTACGATGTGGTGGTCATTGACAGTTTCCAAACCCAACTTGAAAGTGTGGCCCAAATGGTGGAGTGGACCGGCGTGGTTCCCCAACGTTTTTTGAACCCGGAGCAGGCTTTGAGCTTGCCCCCTGGGCAGCGGCCACGATTGTTCGTGGTTAACAACCAGTTGAACCACACCAGCGGGCTGGAATTGGCTGACAAACTGAAAGCCGCGCATAGCCCGGCATCTGCCAAGGTTGCCCTGATGGTGCGGCCCAAAGATGTGAAGCAAGTACAAAACCCGCTTTCCACAGGCCAACTTGATGCGGTGTTGATGAAACCCGTTTCTTTCTCGGCTTTGAAAAATGTATTGCAAGAGGCCACGGGCAATTCGCAGGGCAAGACCAGCGCTGTGAACCGTTTGTTGAATCAAAACGAGTTGGTGTTTCTTGCTGGCTTAACCGTGTTGGCAGTGGACGATCACAAACTGAATTTAATGATTCTGAAAAAAATTCTGGAAACCCATGGGGCCAAAGTTATTTTGGCTGAATCGGGGCAAATTGCCATTCAGGTACTTAGTCAGCCTAATCACAGCGATGTGGATGTGTGTTTGATGGATGTGCAAATGCCAGACATGGATGGCATGGAAACCTGCCACTACCTGCGAGACCAGATGGGCTTGCGGCAGCTGCCCATACTGGCTTTAACTGCGGGCGTAATGGAGGCCGACCACCAGTTGGCCCTGGCTGCGGGCATGGATGAAGTGCTGGTGAAGCCCTTGCAAATTGACAAAGTGCTGGACGCTGTAAAGCGTTGGGGAGCGCAGATCAAGTTGAGAGCTCAAATACACTGAATGTTAAATTGTGAACTAGTGTAAAGTAACAAACTAAGGGGTTGAAATCACCCTTATTCACCCATGCGAGTTGTTCTCATCGATGCAACATGGAGTTGTTAAATCGTGAGGGCAGGCGCTATGAAACAATTTCAGTTGAGCACATGGATCTACTCCCTGCTGCTGGCTTTGCTTTTGGCTGCTCAAAGTGCAGACGCTGCCGATGTGGTGCGAATTGCAGTGCCGCCCACTGTCATGTCTTTGCCGGTGTACGTGGCCACGGAGAGAAAGTTCTTCGAGAAACACCAAGTGAATCCCGTGCTGATTGAGTGCAGCAGTGGACAGGACTGCATCAAAGCTCTGGGGCAGGGAAAGGCTGACCTTGCCAGTTCTTCGGAATTGCCGGTGATGTTTGCTGCATACGACAACAATCCGATTTCGGTGCTGGCTACCCTGGTGACCAACAAGGACGATCTGAAGTTTCTGGTGTCACGCAACTTGCTCCAGAACGGTCGCTTGAGTCTGGCTGGCAAGCGAATTGGCTATGTACCCAAATCTTCATCGCACTATTACATGGATACCTTTTTGTTGTTCAAGGGGGTTGATCCTCAGCAGGTAATTAAGGTGCCCATGGCCGCATCTGAACTTCCCCAAGCCTTGCAGCAAGGCCGGGTGGATGCAATTTCGATTTGGGAACCCATGGCTGAACAAGCCCTACAACTGGGTGGCCGTGACATTGTGCAAGTGGATGCGCCACGCCTTTATACCCAAACCTTCAATGTCAGTGTGCGAAACCAATTCAAAAACAAACACGCGGCGCAAGTGCGCGGTGTGATGAAAGCCTTGAGCGAGGCAGTCGATTACATTCGCGATTATCCCTCCAGGGCGCAGGCATTGCTGCTGAGAAAAAAAATGGTCAGCCAGGAACACATCGAGAAAAACTGGAATGACTACACCTTTCGAATGACTTTGCAACAGTCGCTGGTGAGCACCTTGCAAGGCCAAGCCAGGTGGGCCATGCGCGAGGGTCACGTTCAGAATAATTTGCCCAAAGAACCCGAATATTTGAACTATATTGATGCGAGCTTCCTGAGAGAACACAAATCGGATCAAGTTGATTTTGTGTATCGCTAAACGATTTTTATCCAAGTGATTGGCCAATGAACAATGTGATCGAGTACCTGCCGCACGGCTTTTGTATTGCGTGGAATCCACAACTGCTGGCCATGCACGTCATTTCAGACCTCTTGATTGCCATCGCCTACTTCTCGATTCCAATCGGCATTGTGTACGTGGCCAAGAAGCGACCCGACGCTGAATTGCAGCCCATTTACTATCTGTTCGCTGCATTTATTCTGGCCTGTGGTGTGACGCATGTCATGGGCATTCTCACCTTGTGGGTGCCGCTGTATTACACACAGGGCATTACCAAAATTGTGACAGCTCTGGTCTCAGTGGCCACTGCAATTTATTTACTGCCCAAGTTAAAACACATCATGGCCTTACCTGACCTGGGCAAACTGACGCAAATTAATACCGCATTGGCACAGGAAATTGTGTCGAGACGTCAAAGCGAAGCGTCGCTAAGGCAGTCCCAAGAACTCGCCTTGCAGGCTCAAAAAACGCAGGCTGCTTTTTTGGCAAACATGAGCCACGAAATTCGCACCCCCATGAACGGCGTGCTGGGAACGCTTGATCTGTTGCTCGACACGGAATTGAAACCTGAACAACTTCAACTTGCTGCCGCATCCAAACGCAGCGCAGCCTCCTTGCTTAGCTTGTTGAATGACATTCTCGATATTTCAAAAGTGGAAAGTGGGCAATTAACCCTGCGGCACAGCCCGCTCGAGCTTGCCGATGTGCTCGCCGATGTAGAGGCTGCACTGGCTTTTGATGCCAACAGCAAAGGCATTGAACTGAAATGCCCCGCAGAGACATTACCCAAAACCACCTACCTCGGCGATTCGGTGCGCATGCGTCAAATTTTGTTGAATCTGGTGGGCAATGCGATCAAGTTTACCGATGTGGGCCATGTGAAGGTTGTGTGCCGGGAAGTGTCCCGAACCGCGCAACAAGCCGTGCTTGAGTTTTCTGTGAAAGACACTGGCATTGGAATAGCACCCGAGCATCAAACAAACTTGTTCAAGCGATTCACGCAGGTCGACAACTCCAGCACGCGCCGCGCCCAGGGTAGCGGGCTTGGCTTGGCAATCGTCAAGGAAATGGTTGAACTGATGGGCGGCAAAGTGCGCTTGCACAGTGAGCCCGGCCGTGGCACTGAAATTGTGTTTTCCCTGAAACTGGGTTTGCAAACCGTGGCTGCTCAAACCATGACCGATCAAGCCACCCAACCCACGCTCGCGACACAAACTGAAATACCACCCCCCGTGCAGCAATTTCATGGAAAAATTCTGGTGGTGGAAGATGCACCCATGAACCAGATGGTGGTGTGCAAAGTGCTTGAGCGCCTCGGCCTTTTCAGCAAGGTGACCAACAATGGCCAGGAAGCGGTGGACCTGCTTGCACAAGAGCCATTTGATTTGGTGTTGATGGACGGCCAAATGCCGGTGATGGACGGTTACGAGGCCACTGCATTGATTCGGAGTGGTAGCGTGCCAGGTGTGAACCCGAACATACCGGTGGTAGCACTGACCGCACATGCCATGGTGGGTGAGGACAAAAAGTGCCTGAACGCTGGCATGAATGACTACCTCACCAAACCACTGGACCGCGACAAACTGATTGAAGTGTTAGGCAAGTACCTGAAAAAAGCCTGATCGAATTTCAGGCAGCTTGCATGTTCTTTCTTATGGCCAAAATGCGGCATGCAATTTCATGCAGGGAATTCAGTGCTTGAACGCAGCTAGTCGAATCGTTTTGTTTTGCTGCCTGCTCAAGCAACTGAACTTCAGGCAAAAATTTCAGTAAGCCCAGGTTTTGGGCAACACCCTTGAAGTAGTGCGCCTTGCTGGCCAAGCCTGCGTAATCACCCACGTGAACCCGGCCCAACAAGTTGGTTTGTTCAGTGGCGAATTCGTCGAGAAACAAATCAAGAATTTCAAGCAACAAAGCCGAGTCGCCACACAGGCGATCCAGCGTGGTTTCCAAATCAATCTCAGTCGACAAATTGCTCAAGTCCATTGGCAAAGTCTACTTCAAATTGTTCATTCGCTCTTCATGTTCTTTGCGCAATTCCTTGCGCAATTCAGCGTTGGCATGTCGCTTCTTTTCCTCGTCGGTGCGGGGCTCCAGAGGCGGCACTTTGCCGGGTGTGCCATCGGCATTCATGGCCACCATGGTAAAAAAGCAACTGTTGGTGTGCGTGGCAATGCCTTTGTGAATGTCTTCTGACACTACTTTGATGCCCACCTCCATGGAGGTGTTGCCGGTGTAATTGACACTGGCCAAAAAGGTGACCAGTTCACCCACACGAATGGGCTGGCGAAACAACACCCTGTCCACTGAAAGCGTAACCACATACATGCCCGCATACCGGCTTGCACAGGCATAGGCCACCTGATCGAGCAATTTCAGAATATGCCCCCCATGCACCTTGCCGCTGAAGTTGGCCATGTCGGGGGTCATCAGCACGGTCATGCTGAGCTGGTGGTTGGGAAATGGCATGGTAATTGGCAGGCATGAGTGGTCGAAGAAAGCAGTGTAGCGCGCTTGTGTGCGGGGTAGCACGTCTACAATGACTCTTGATTCATTTGCGGAGAATACTGTGGCTGCCGAGCTGACCAAGTACGCCATCTGGCTGTTAAGCCCCCTGGGGTTGTGGATCGCCCTGACTGTGTTTGCGGGCTTGGGCCTGTTTGGCCGAGGGCAGTGGCGTGTGCATCTGTTGGTGTTGGCACAACTGCAATTGCTGGCGTTCAGCCTTCCATGGGTAGGCGACAGCTTGTTGGGCCGGCTTGAAGATGAGGCATTGGTGCTGGAAGCCAACCGACCCTTGCCCGCACAGGTCGATGCCATTGTGGTGCTGGGTGGTGGACTTGAGGGGCGGTTTGATGGTGTACGCGCCTTACCCGATTTGAACGATGCCGGCGACCGTGTGTGGCAAGGCGCAAGACTGTACAAGCAAGGCATAGCCCCACGAATCGTGTTGAGTGGTGGGCAGTTTCAAACCGATCCCCGCAAGGAAGCCGAAGCCCCTGGTATGAAAATGTTCATGCTGGACATGGGGGTACCTGAAGACGCTTTGGTGATTGAAGACAACTCCCGAACTACTTTTGAGAATGCCGTACGCACCCGCGAATTGCTGGGCGAGCGTGCACGTTCTATTGCGCTGGTCACGTCTGCATTTCACATGGGGCGCTCGGTGTTGTGGTTCGAAAAAGCAGGGTTTACCGTGTACCCGGTGCGCACTGACATTCGCGTGCTGAATGAAAGCCGCGCCTTCTGGGAATGGTTGCCCAAGCCACAGGCACTGGATGAAAGCACCGTTGCGATTAAAGAATACCTGGGCCGGCTGCAGTTGAAAGTAAGCGGTGCTTATGAAACAGGGGGAAGTCAGTGAAGCTGCTCAAACTTCGGGCAACACGCTTGTTGGGCACCTTGTTTTGCCTGCTGGTGGCCAACACCGTGCATGCAGGCCCGGTGCTGGATGCTATTTACAAACGCGATGCCGTGCGTTGCGGGGTGAGCAGTGGCGTGGCTGGTTTTTCGGCCCTGGGTAGTGACGGACAATGGCGTGGGCTGGACGTGGCCGTGTGCCGTGCTGTGGCCGCAGCTGTGTTGGGTGATGCACAAAAAGTACAGTTCACCCCATTAAGTTCACAGCAGCGCTTTGCTGCTTTGCAGGCTGGGCAAATCGACATTCTTTCCCGCAACACCACCTGGACCTTGGGTCGCGATGCTGGCCTAAACGCGCACTTCGCCGCCATTACCTATTACGATGGGCAGGGCATTTTGATGCACAAACGCTTCGGCGTAAAAAGCGCCAAAGAATTGAAAGGTGCCGAGATTTGCGTTCAATCGGGCACCACCAATGAGAAAAACCTAAGCACTTATTTGGGCTCGCAAGGCATTACAGCCAAAGCCATTGTGTATGACAATTTTGAGGCTGCGTACAAAGCCTTTTTCAGTGGCCGTTGCCAAGCATTTTCAACTGATGTGTCGGCACTGATTGGCTTGAAAAGCAGCCAAAGCGGTCGGCCTGATGATTACGTGGTGCTGCCTGAAGTTTTTTCCAAAGAACCTTTGGGCCCTGCGGTGCTGCGTGGCGATGACGAGTTTTTTGCCATCGTGAAATGGGTGGTGTTTTCCATGATTGAGGCTGAAGAACTGGGGGTTGGAAAAGCGAATCTTGATCAAGCTTTGCGTAACAACAACCCGGCAGTTCAGCGCCTGTTGGGCGGTGCAGAAAACCTGGGTAAACCACTGGGCTTGCCGCGTGACTGGGTGGTACAAATTCTTCGGCAAGTGGGCAATTACGGTGAAGTGTTCGATGCCAATTTGGGCAAGCAATCGCCCTTGAAACTTGAACGGGGCTTGAATGCGCTGTGGACCCAAGGCGGGCTGATGTACGCCCCACCTTTGCGCTGAAGGTGCTTGCCCGTGAACTTTGAATTTCTCAGTGACCCCGCTGGTTTTGGACTCAGTGAAGGCTGGCTGCAGG
Organism: Limnobacter sp. SAORIC-580; assembly: GCF_013004065.1. Taxonomy (GTDB): domain Bacteria; phylum Pseudomonadota; class Gammaproteobacteria; order Burkholderiales; family Burkholderiaceae_B; genus Limnobacter; species Limnobacter profundi. The sequence continues at coordinate 3,232,781 of NZ_CP053084.1, read as the reverse complement.
TGGCCTTCAGTTCGCCCTACTGGCAAATACTGTTGGCAGGTTTGTTGAACACCTTGAAAGTGGGCCTACCTGCCTTGCTGATTAGTACGCTTCTGGGCTTGTTGATTGGATTGGGGCAACTGGCACACCACCCCTTGTTGAAAGGGCTGTGCAAGGGCTATATCAACCTGTTTCGCAATGTGCCATTGTTGTTGCAACTGCTGGCCATTTACTTTGCCATTACCCAGTTTTTGCCCATCGCCAGCCAAGCCTGGTCGTTTGGTGACAGCATGTTTTTAAGCAAAAGCGGTTTGGCTTTTCCCTCGTTTTCGGAAGCGCCGGTGCCCGGGCGTTTTTCAATTGAAGGGGGCTGGGTACTTAGCCCTGAATACCTGGCCGTGCTGCTGGCGCTGGTGGTTTACACTGCCGCCTTTGTTGCCGAAATAGTGCGCGCGGGCGTACAGGCCGTGAGGCCAGGCATGCGCCAGGGCGCGCTGGCCTTGGGCTTGAGCAATGCTCAAACCACCCGGTACGTGGTGCTGCCCTTGGCCTTGCGTGTGGTGGTGCCCTCGCTTTCCAACCAATATTTGAATTTGCTGAAAAATGCCTCGCTGGGTGTGGCTGTGGGTTACCCGGAACTGGTGTCGGTGGCCAACACCGCCATCAATCAAAGCGGCAAGGCGGTGGAATGCGTGCTGATCATCTTGGTCACTTACGCACTGCTCAGCGCCGTGGCTGCTGGCTTGATGAATGCGCTGAACACGCGTGTCAACAGGGGGGCTTTGTGAACACCAACCTGTTGCTTCATCGCTTTTTCAATGGTTTTCTGTGGCTTGCGCTGCCATTGCTTTTGGCACCAGTGGCTTGGGCACTGGCGGACTGGGCTGTGTTTAGCGCCGTATTTCGCCCCGATTTACAAGCGTGCCAACAGGCCGCCGGGCAGGGTGCCTGCTGGGGTGTTGTGGCTGAAAAGTGGCGGGTTATTTTGTTTGGCCGTTACCCAGTGGCTGAACAATGGCGCGCGGGTATCGTGTTGTTGTTGTGGTCGGTGTTGCTGTTTGCAACGGCAGCACGGTTGTTTAAAAGTAAAACCGCTTTTTCGCTTTGGGCTTTGTTGTTGCCTGCCAGTGCGGTGTTGCTGCACGGTGGTGTTGCCGCCCTGCCCACAGTACCCACTAACCTGTGGGGCGGCCTGCCACTCACCCTCATTCTAAGCACTGTGGGTTTTGCCTTGGCCCTGCCGCTGGCCGTGCTGCTGGCCTTGGGGCGACAATCTGCATTTGCACCACTGCGCCGGTTTTGTATTACGTACATTGAATTGTTGCGAGCCTTGCCATTGGTCACAGTGCTGTTTCTGGCCGCTTTTGTGTTGCCCTTGTGGTTGCCGGGTGAGGGGCTGGACCTGTTCACCCGTGTGTTATTCACCATCGCATTGTTCAGCGCCGCCTATTTGGCCGAAGTGTTGCGCGGTGGCTTGCAGGCTGTGCCAGCCGGTCAGGGGCAGGCCGCCAAGGCACTGGGCCTGAATCGGGTTCAACGCAATGTGCATGTGGTGTTGCCCCAAGCCATTCGGGCCTGTTTGCCCAGCTTGATCAACAGTTTCGTGACCTTGTTCAAAGAATGCTCATTGGTCACCATTGTGGCCTTGTTTGAATTGACTGGTGCCCTAAGCCTGGCCTTGGCAGGGGACGTGCAATGGCGCAGCTTTTACCTGGAAGGCTATTTGTTCATTGGCCTGGTGTATTGGGCCTATTGCTTTGGTTTGTCGAAAACGGTCAAATAGAAATCAACAGGCGCTTCTTAGAGTTGAATTTCTAGCGCAGAAAAATAATTAAGTGTACATTTGTACACTAACAAGAAAATACACCGTCGAATTCCGATTCGGAGACACCGCATGAGCAAGAAAGAAGAACCCAGCACCAGCGAAAAACTGGAAGGCACCCTGATGTTTGTGGGCGACACCATTGCGCAAGCCACCACGCGGGTGCATGAATTTCATCGCGCCATCAGCGACATGCCATTCAAGGCGGTGGGTGCAGCCACGCTCAATGCCAGCAAGCCTGTTGAATCGGTTCACAACGAAATTACCGACCTGGTGTACGGCGCTGTTCGCGAAGCGGGCAAAGGCGTATTTTCTGGTGCGGCCTGGGTGGTTCGGCAGGCCAACCAAAGCCTGGCCTCGCCACAAGTGATAGACCAGGCCATGGGTGGGGAGTTGATGGACGATGTGGACCACTTGCCCGTACCGAACATGCCGAATGCAAAAACGGACAAGCGGGTGTCGGCCATTTCCAGCGCGATCAACGGTGTGTTTGGCGACCACTTGGCCGCCACACGCAACCCCATGCAAGTGCACATGAACCTGTATGCCAATGGCCAGCCTTTGCAGGCCGATCAGGCTGCGCTGATGGCGCAGTTTCCCGATGCACAAAACCACCTCATTATTTTTGTACACGGCCTGTGCTGCAATGAAGACAGCTGGCAGATGTACTACAACCCCAGCGAACCAGCCACTCGCCCGTATGGCGACAAGCTGCAAGACGACTTCCCCGTTACCGCGCTTTACCTGCGCTACAACACGGGCCGCAACATTGATTCCAATGCGCGCCAGTTCAAGCGCATGCTGAACAAGCTGGTTCGAAACTGGCCTGTGGCTGTTGAAGGCATTACCTTGGTGGGCCACAGCATGGGTGGTTTGGTTAGCCGTGCAGTGGTTGAAGCACTGACTGACGACGACATTATTTTGAAACGCGCCATTCGCGATGTGGTGTGTTTGGGTTCACCCCATGCGGGTGCCCCGCTGGCCCGCCTGGCCGCCGCAGGCGAGCAGTTGTTCAGCAAGTTTGAATTGGCCAAGCCGATTGGCCGGGTGCTGGGCGTGCGTTCACGCGGCATTCGCGATTTGGACCACGGCCTGGGTGCGCTGCAAACTCGCGACGGGCAAGAAGTGATGTTTCACCTGATCGGTTCGACGATTGGCGACCATACTTCATCCTGGCTGAACACCACTGTGGGTGATGGTTTGGTCACGCCTGATTCAGCACTGGCGGACGACACAGGCAAAGCGCAACGGGTGACCTTCGCGCAAAAGCATCACATGACCTTGCTGAATGATCCCGATGTGTTTCTAGAATTGAAAATGGTATTGCGCCAACACCTGCGCCCGCGCTTGGTGTGAAACCTGGCGGCGCGATTAAAAGTTGTATGTGGAAGTTTTGCTTTCCTGCAAAAACACGCGCTGCGTGGTGAGCAGGTAGTTCACCAACAGGTCAGCATAGGTGCGTTTGAATTTGGATTCACGCATGCCTGTTTCAACGAGGTTCAGGCCGTAGTACTTCAAGGCCAGGTGTGCTTGCTGGCATTCTTTGGTCCAGCAATCCAGTGGTTCCAGAATTTGATTCACCGCATCCTGAAAACCTGTGGTGAAATTCAGGAAGTCTGCTTCGTTCATGTCCTCAATCAACTCCAGCGCATTGTGCTCGGCATGCATGTGCTGTGCATGGGCGCCATTGCGTGGCCGGGTTTGAAACACATTCAGAAATTGAAACAGCAGTGGCTCGGGCAAATGCGAGCTGGGCACGCCGTACAGCAACTGCACACGGCTCAAATCGATTTGCAGTTGCATGGCGAACAGGCCACTGACGTTGCGAGAACTCAACGCCCAACAGGCACCCAGCGTTTCAAAAAACACCTCGCGCTCGAAGGAGTATTTTTTGTAAGGGCTGCTGTGCAGCACTTGGTAGGGTGCTCGAATGGTCATGCTGAATCCAATGCCTTGCCGTTCATCGTTTAAGTATTGTCGACTGCATTGCTTTGGCGTGGCATCGCATAGGTGAGGGTTCACCGTTTACGGGGAGGTTCACCATTTCAGGGGGTAGGTTTCCCCTAGGAGGGGGTGGCTTTCTCGGCCAGTTCGGAATACTTCTTCACCAAGGCAGGCCACACGGTGCGAATTTGATCCAACACCTCCTTAGCGTCAATGGTTTGGTTGTTCAAGCCCTGCTCAAAATCCCGAAACACAAGGTGCAAGGCCTTTTCACCCAACAAAGCCAGCAGGCTGACCATGGAATGTATTTCACGCACAAACGCCCCTTCATCCAGTTGATCCAAGTGGCCGCGCAGCTTGATCGGCAGGTCGGTACAGTGCTCCATGAACAAATTGGGCAGGGCTGGTGGCGAAGGCAAGGGCGAAGGTATTTCAGTGTGCAAGAGGTCGGCCAGGGTTGCGTATAGCACGCGGGCCTCCACGGGCTTTGCAATAAAGTCGTCCATGCCCAAATCCAGACAACGGTTGCGTATTTCTGAAAAAGCATGGCCGGTCAGGCCCACCAGGGGGGTGTCCATCCAGCGAGTCTGGTCGCGCAACCAAGCTGTAAATTCATAGCCGTCCATCACTGGCATTTCAAGGTCGGTGATGATGACATCAAAATGAGGCGCGTCATCGGGGTCCAGCAATTCAACGGCCTCTTGGCCGTGTTCACACAGGGTTACGTGCATGCCGGCCGCTTTCAGGTAGGAACACACCAGTTCCTGATTCACCGGGTGGTCTTCCAGCACCAGGGCACTTTTTCCGTGCAAGGCCTCAGGATACTCCCGGGTTGCATCGGGCCGCGGCAAGATGGGCAAGTCGGGTCGCGGTGCTGCACAAATGTCTTGCATTAACACCGGGTGCGCCAGGTGTATCAGTTGTTTGGTGATGTCGGCGGGCAACAGTTGCAGCAGGGCACTGTCGGCTGACAGTAGATCGCGGTCAATGGCCACCACGCGCAAGGCCGGGTTACTCAAGTGTTCCAGCAGTTCAGCGGGCAGTGGTTCGCTGGGGTCGAGTAAATCCGATTGAATAAACACCCAGTCGCAAATGTTTTCGTCCAAGTGCCTTATGCATTGCCCCAGGGTACTTACCAGTGTGGCTTGCATGCCGGTGGCATTCAACACCGACATTACGCAGTCGGCCACAGGCCCCGGCTGGTGCAACAACACACCATTCTGGTAACCCAAGGGTAGGGGTTCAATCAAAATATCGCTGTCATAGACCACGGGTACAGAGAACCAGAAACAACTGCCCACACCCGGAATGCTTTCGACTGAAATTTGGCCGCCCATTCGAATCACCAGCTCGCGGGCAATGCTCAAACCCAGGCCCGTGCCGCCATACACACGGCTTACGCTTGAATCACCCTGTGCAAATTTCTCAAAAATTCGCTCGACCTGCGATTTGCTCAAACCTGAGCCGGTGTCGTGCACTTCAATTCGCAAATCAAGCCCGGTGTCTGAACGGGTTTGCAGTTTCGAGAACACACGCACCGATCCGCTTTCCGTAAACTTCACTGCATTGCTCAGCAGGTTGCTCAGCACCTGCCGCAGTCGTGAAGGGTCGCCCACCAAGCGCTGGCCCAACTGGTTTGAATAGCCCGGCGCAACCTCGTTCAACAGCATCAGTTTGCGGCTGGCTGCCTGGCTTTGCACCGCAAGAAATGAATTGGCCAGTACTTCATCCAGAGTGAACGGAATGTGCTCGAATTCCACCATGCCAGCCTCGGCCTTGGAGTAATCCAGAATGTCGTTGAGCAAACCCAGCAGCGATTTCGCGGCATCCTGTACTTTTAGCAGGTAGTTGCGTTCCTGCTCGGGCAAATCCGACTTCAAGGTGAGCGCGGTCATGCCCAATATGGCATTCATGGGTGTTCGGATTTCATGGCTCATATTGGCCAGCAACATGCCGCGTGCTTCTACCTGCGCCTCGGCTCGCTCTCGGCCCATTTTGGCTTCCAGGGCAATCAATTCGGCTGACCTTGCGGCTTCGCCCTGCTCCAGTTCGCGCTTGAATGAACCAATCATCAGGGCAAAGCCCTTCACAAGGTTGCTCATTTCGGTCACAAAGCGGGGGTTGGGCAGACTGATGTTGTAATTGCCCTGTGCAATTTGTTTGCTCACCTTGTTCAGTTCTCGCAGTGGCGCCACAACGAAGCGTTGCAACACCGCCAGGCCCACAAGGGCCATCAAGGTGACCAGCAAGCCCAGGTAAAGGTCGAAATTCGCAGTGGCTTTGATGTTGTCGGCCTGCGCAGCAAGCACGGTTTGAAAGCCCAGTTCAACTGCGCGAATTCGGCCTTGAATTTCAGCGCGAATGGCATTGCTCAAGCCCAGGTATTCTTCGGAGAACAGCATTTGAATGGCCAGGTCGTCACGCACAGGCGCTTCCGACACATACTTGCTCGCATCCGGGTCGTACAAGCCTTGGGTCAAGGCAAACACAATTTGCTCGCGTTCGCGCAAGCGTTTGCTTAAGCTCAAAATGTTCTCGACCGATTCTTTTATATCGCCACTCAGGTTGGGCGCAACATTTTGCGGTGCGAACAGGCGACTTTCCAGGGTTTCACCTTTGGCGGGCACCAGGGGTACGGCTTCGGTGTTGCCCGCAATCAGCTTGCTCCAGTACACATTGTCGACAGGCTGGGCATATTTGCGCGCGCCTGCGTGGGCGTCCAGCAACTCGTAATAATTCACAAGGTGCTGGCTGTTTTTGCTGACCACAAAAGCGGCCACCAGGGTTTGCAGTGCATCGAATTCGGATTGCAGCAAGCGCAATTCATTGATGGCATTCAAGCGGGCGGTGAGCAGCGCTGTTTGCGAAGTTTGCAACTGGTCTGCCCGCTCGCCCATCCACACATTGGAGGCCAGGCCGAGCAAAGTGGCAAACAACACGAAACGAAACAGGGCCGCCAGCTTCATCAGGCAAACAAGGCAAGTGTGGACAAGCCCCTATTCTTACCGGAAAAGCTTAGTGCGTGTGTAGTGATTGCAAAATGAGCCAGAAAGCGGCAATGATCATGACTGCCGCAAAACTTCGGCGCAGGGCCTTTTCAGGCAGGTAGTGGGCGATGGCCACACCCGCCGACACGGTAAACAGCCCGCCAAAAGCCAGAGGCAAGCCCAATTCCCAGTTCACGCGGTGGGCATTGGCGTAGGTGCTCAGTGCCATCACCGAACTGGGGGCCACCAAAGCCAGCGACAAAGCCTGCGCCGTGGTTTGGGTGTGTTTGAACACGGTGGTTAACATGGGTGTGGCCACCAGGCCGCCCCCCATGCCCAGCAGGCCCATGCTGGTGCCACCGAGTACGCCGACGATGGGCATGGTGGCAGTGCGAGGTTGATCGCTGTTGTTTGAATTGGCGCTGGGGTTTTTTCGCAGCATCAACATGCGCAGGCCCACCATCAAAATGAACAGGTTGAATATCCAGTGCAGTATGTCTTGATCAAGGCGTACGGCCAGCTTGGCTGTTAACCAGGTGGTTACAGTCGCAGTAATGCCAATTGCAGCCACGGCCAGCCAGGGCAGCTTGTGATGCTGGTTGTAACGCCACCAGCCAATCAGCAAATTGGGCACCATCAGCACCAGTGCGGTGCCTTGGGCCAGGGCCTGGTCCATGCCAAACCCGATAATAAAAAGCGGGACGGCGATAATGCCGCCCCCGATACCAAACAGCCCACCGAAGAAACCCAAAGCCGCGCCCAAGGACAAAACAAGGAGCAAATCAGGAAGAGCGAGCCAAGACATGGGGTGGTGTGCCGTAGATGTGGAAGCGCTCAGTGTATTCGTTATAAAAATATCTACAATGATTCGATATTTAAAATATTATTAACAAATACGCACGAATCCTTGTTGGAGCAAGTTTTGAAGCAATTGTCTGATCTCGCTTTTTTCAGCGAACTGGTGCGCCATGAAAGCCTGGCCAGCGCTGCCATGGCCTTTGATGTCACTCCGCCTGCCGTTAGCCGCCGCCTGGCGGCACTGGAAAAAAGGCTGGGCGTTCGCTTGCTTCACCGCAGCACACGGCGCGTTGGTTTAAGTGCTGAAGGTGAACGTTACCTGGCCGAGGGCACCAATATTCTTCGCCAAATCGATGTGTTGGAGGCCACCTTGCGTGCCGGGCAAGACACCCCGCGTGGTCTGCTTCGGGTCAACGCCAGCCTGGGTTTTGGCCGCAAGCATGTGGCCAATGTGGTGTCGGCCTACCATGCGGAATTCCCGGCGGTGGAAGTGATTCTGGAATTGACGGACCACCCCATTGATTTGATTGAGGGTGGTTTTGATTTGTCGGTGCGCTTTGGCGAGCCGCCTGACCAAAGGCTGATTGCCCAAAAGTTGGCCAGTAACCGGCGCATATTGTGTGCAGCGCCTTCCTATTTGGCTGCGGCGGGTGAATTGAGCACACCGGGCGATTTAACCCGGCACGACTGCCTGGTGATTCGGCAAGAGAACCACACTTTCAACAATTGGCAGTTGCGCAACGGCAAGCAGGAAACCACCGTGAAAGTGCATGGACCTGTGAGTTCAAACGATGGTGATGTTTCCGTGCAATGGGCCTTGCAGGGCAAGGGTGTACTGCTGCGTTCAGAATGGGACATTCAGCAGGAACTGAAAACCGGCGCGCTGGTGCGGGTGCTACCTGAATGGGCGGGTGCACCGGCCGATATATTTGCCGTGTGTCCCTACGCCAACCCCATGCCCGCCAAGACTCGCGAATTTATTCGCGTAACCCGCGAGGTGTTGGCCAGCAAAGCGGGGTTTATTGTTTAGTTTTTGGCTGCTCACTTGTTCACGGCCATACCCAGTTCCATCGGCACGGTTTTGTCGTCATTGGCTTTGGTTTCTTTGGGCGCGTCGGTTTTCACGCGCTCGGCGGGTACACCCGCTGAAGTCAGCCCAGTGCTTATCAATTGCTGGCGTTGTGTGGCCAAGGCCAGCAGTTGTGCAGTGCTCACTTCCTCTGAATCTTGCAGCTTTTGCGCAAGCACTGCATAAAAGTTTTTGCCTTTCAGTGCGTTGACTTCCGCATCGCTCAGCTCGCGGGTGTCTTTGAACAAATTGGTAAGTTGCCCCAAGGCCTTTCCTGCCACACCTTGTTCCAGTTGGCCCGGGTTGGCCTTTCTGAAGCCAGTTTTCATCGAGGCCAGTTCACCGCCACTGAAACGTTTTTCAAACAAGGCCTCAATCGCTTTTTGGGTGGCCTCATTGTTCAGGGCCAGGGGGCCAGGGTTTTCGCCAGGCTGCAATTTCTCTCCCGCTTGCGTGGCCACTGCGCGGCGCATTTGCAGGTTTTGAATAGCGGTTTTGTCGACCGGCGCCCAAGTGCCTTGCACCGTCAAAGCCAGGTTGGGGCGGGTGGTCAATGCTTCGCCCAGTTTTTTCAAGCCTTCTCGCTGAGAAGGGCTGAGTGTGTTGGCCCCGGCGGTGAATTCAATTTTGCCCAGCTCATCTGCATCGCCGCCGCCAAACAAGGCACCCAAGGCCCGGAAGGGTGCGGTCACAATTTTCGTGAGCACATTGCCAATGGCTTTCCACACAATGGCGCCGTAGCTGAACTGCGGGTCGTTCAAGTCGCCTGTAATGGGCAGGCCCAAATCGATACGGCCGTTGCTGTCTTCCAGAATCGCGATGGCCAATTCCAGGGGCAGGTCGCGACCTTGCGGGCTTTGCACACGCTCGCCCAGTTTAAGTTTGTCGACAATCACCTGGTTGCTGCTGTTGAGCTGCTGGTTTTCAATGTTGTACACTAGGTTCAGCGACAACTTGCCCGACTCAATTTTGCGGTTGGCAAATGTGCCGGAATAAGGCGTCAAATTGCGCATTTCCACATTGCTGAATTTCACGGCAATGTCCATGTAGGCTGTCGGGTCCAGCAGGTTGATGGTGCCTTGTGCATCGGCTTCGCCAAATTCATCCACAGCGCCTTTCAACGCAAGTTCGCCGCGCGTTCCCGGCTTGTTCGACAAACCGTTCACCACTCCTTCCAGGCTGTGAATGCGAGTGCCAAAAGGGATGAACAGCGATTCGTCGGCAAAGTCCATTTCACTGTTGGCAATATTGAAGCGGTCAATGTTGACCGCGAATGCGGGGGGTGTGTTGGCGGCTGGTTTTGCAGGTTCAGCTTGTTGCTGCGTGGCCGTTGTTGGTTCTTCCTTGTTCACCAGAATTCGGCTGATATTGGTTGATTTGTCTTTCGCAATCAACAGCGCTGTATCCAGGCCTTCAAGCGTCAGGCGTTGAATATTCAAGCCTTGGGCATTCACACGCAGGCCGGGGGTAAACAGCTTTTTGAATTCGAAAAACGAGTTGTTGGTGCCCGCTTCATTCAGGCGCAAGCCTGCCACAGTGAGGCTACCTGAATAGCCCTGTTCCCTGGCGTTGTAGGTGGCTTTGCCCTTGGTGTAAATGGCACCGCTGACCAGGTTCAGTTTGGCAAATTGGCCGATGAAAGGCTGTGCGGGTTTCAAGGCCAGCGCATTCACCTCCACGTTCATTTGAGTGGCTGCGGTGCTGGGGTTGATGTCGCCATTCACGGCAATGTTTCCACCACTGGCCACATTCAGGCTGGCTTTCAGTGGCAGGGTTTTGGAAAGGTCTTGAGTAACGCCGTTCGTGGACACTGCAATATTGTTTAAGCCAATATTCAGCGCAGGGTTCACTGTTTGGTCTTCAATGCTGGCGTTAATACCCGAAACATCGATGGTATTGACGGCGTAGGTCCAAGGTTTTGCAGGGGCTTCGTCGCTTGTTTCAGGCGCGCTTTTATCCACCGGTTTTTTTGCGGGAATCCAGTCGTTGATCGCCGCCATCAAATCGAGTTCGCCTTGGGCGTTGCGCTTCACATTCACAGCGCCACCTTTCACCGTGGCGGCGTTAACCTCTGCATGTTGCTCGGCAAGGTCTACGAGGATAGGGCCAACTTCAATCGTGTCCAGACCAATCGCCTTGGCTTTGCTGCCGTGGTTCAACTGCAGGCCAGCCAGCACAATTCCGGCAAGTTCAGCTTTGTTGGCCTGCAAATCAAAACTGGCGTTGTTGATGTTCAGTTTGCTGAATTGGGCAGTCGCACTGGCACCCTGTGGCTTGGCGGCCATGTTGAATTCACGCACCTCAGCATTGATGTTGTTGATCAGTACTTTGGGTTGCGCAGCTTGATTGGCTTGGGGGGCACCATCGGCAGGGGCGGTTTCATTGGCCTGCAATGTGGCTGCTTCCTTCAGGTTCACATCAAAGTTCAAGGCCAGGTCGGCGCTACCAGCGGGCGGTGCTGTGGGCAAAAGCGGTGCCAATAGGGGTTCAAGCTTGGCAAGGTTCAAACCAGTCAGCGAGAATTCACCTGTGGCCGAGGGGTCGGCCAACTGAATTTGCGCACGAAGTTTCAGTTCGGCGTCCAGCCCGGTCACGGCATTCAGCACAAAGTCGCCATCGGTTTCAGAACGGGTGGCCAGATCGCGCAGCTCTAGGTTTAGCGGTGCAAAGCGGGTTTTCAGGCCATCGGGTTTGCGGCGGTCTTCAAAATCAACAGCTGCCTCGCTAATCAGCAAATGGTTTAACAAAAACGCGGGCGGCTCGGTGTTTTCCTCTTCAGGCTCTTCGGTTTTGAAAGCATTCAAAAGCGCGGTGAAGTTGTTCTTTCCCTCGGGCAGCAGCGCCACATTCAGGTTCAGGTTTTTCAGGTCAATTTGATCCAGCGCAACAAGGCCAGTGAACAGGTCGGTACCGGAAACGTCTACAAACAGGTGATCAAACGCCACCAGCTGCTCGCCCTCGGGTGTGGTCAGGCTCAGTTTGGGGATCCGAACGGTCAACTTGAAGGGGTTGACCTCGGGCAAGTCCATTTTCAGCACATGGCCCGAGCGTTCAAGCACCTGCTTTTCGGCCTGCCAGTGCACCAGGCGCGGCAGCCCGGCCCAAGCGAACAGGTAAACAAAAACGAGGATGAAAAGCGGTATTAACACCACTTTGGAGCGAAGAATATTGGCGATTTTCATTTTTATTGGTTATACGGTGGACATATGCCGTCAGTATCCTAGATCCCAGCGCTGGTGTACACTAACGCCTTCTTGCGCGGCTGTAGCTCAGTGGATAGAGTATTGGCCTCCGAAGCCAAGGGTCGTGGGTTCGATCCCCGCCAGCCGCGCCATTCTCGGCTCCTCGTAATATTCGCCAGTTCGGTGACGTTCGCAAAAACCTGCCTGCAAGATTCAATACTGCGAGCCGGCTACTTTATGATGCCCCCAAATTCAGTGTTGAGAAAAACCACGTACTGCTAAACTGAACCCAGCAAAAATGGGCGGTATCGTAAATACTTTCTGGACACTGTCGAAATTGCGGTTCTCTGCTCGACTAATAGAAGACACCGTACAAAGATGTCGCTATTTCAACAACCTGGGGGAACCAAACCATGTCCAAAATGATTTTCGTGAATTTGCCCGTAATGGATCTCGACGCATCAATAACTTTCTACAAGTCCATCGGCTTTGAGAACAACCCACAGTTCACTGACGATACCGCTGCTTGTATGGTGTGGAGCGAGGCGATCAACGTCATGCTGCTTACCCACGCCAAGTGGCGTACTTTCACCAACCGTCCTATTCCGCCAGCAACATCTAGCGAAGTCATGCTTGCCTTGTCGTGCGATAGTCGCGAAGCCGTCGATGCCATGAACGAGGCGGCTGCAGCAAATGGCGGAACAGCAGACATCAACCCCGCTCAGGAGCTTGGCTTTATGTATAACCGTAACCTTGCGGATCCCGACGGTCACGTCTGGGAGGCGATGTGGATGGACCTAGCAGCTATGCCTTCGAGCGGTTCAACGAGTTAAGGAGCGGGGCTCCCAGCCATATAAAAGCAAGATCGAATCTCTGGCGCAGCACGGTTGCATGGCATGCTGCTTCTTGGAAACTTCGCTATTGGAAGCGGGCTGTGGAGTCTCTTCATATTGACTATTGGAATCAGTTTTCTAGTTGCAACCAATCGGTATGTTCATTTGATCTGTGGGCAAGAAAATATTAGCTTCGATTCATGAATGATCTCCCAGTCTCAATTAATCTAAAGTATTGTCGAATCAAATGTACAACGCCCTACACATCGCCACCCTCATCAACCGCAGACCTGTCGGCTTGGCAAACACTTCTCGGAATTGAAATCTAATGCAGCCACGTCCCCCCACTGTTCCTCTGGCGCCCAACGCGATTCAAAAAGGCACACCGCTGAAGGTCTTGATGAACCGGGAGTCGATTGAGTGCCTGGCTCAAAACATTTTGTATGTGCACAAGGCATTTCCCGCCGAAGCGTTTTGCAAGCATGCACTGACCAATCTTGAACCCTTGGAGCTGATGCAGCGTGCACAACATATTGCAAAATCGTTGCGGGAATTTTTACCCGGCAATTACCAGCAAGCTGTGTCCATTCTGATTGATTCCTTCACTCCGGCGGACACTGAAGTGGGGACCTTGGGACTGGCTGGGTTTTTCTACATGCCACACAGTTTTTTCATTGCTGATTTCGGTTTGGACCCAAGGCACAACGACGGCAACGATCCATTCGATATCTCCATGCAGGCGTTGCGTGAACTCACCATGCGGTTTACGGCAGAGTTTGCCATTCGACCTTTTCTCATACACCATCAAGTGCGCACTCTGGAACAGGTTGGCAAGTGGCTAATTGACCCCAACCCGCATGTAAGGCGACTGTGCAGTGAGGGCACACGCCCCAAGCTGCCTTGGGGAAAACGGATTCAGTCATTTGTGGCGAACCCGCAGCCCACATTGCCCATACTCGAACACCTTAAAAACGACGAGTCGTTGTATGTGCGCCGCAGTGTGGCCAACCATCTTGGGGATATCGCCAAAGACCACCCAGAGATTGCCTTTTCAACTTGTGAGCGTTGGCTTCAGGCGAATGCGTCCGATGAATTGAAGTGGGTGGTGCGCCATGCGGTGCGTTACCATGCGAAGAAGGGCGATGCCAGGGCTTTGGAAATTCGGGTGAAGGCCAAGGGCTGATCCATAGCATCCTTGAACAAAAAGATTTCTGTACAACTGTCGATTCTGCCTTGTCCCGTTCGACTATCTAGGTAGGCACAATTTTCAAGGAGATGACGATGTCGAACAACACAGGTACAGTGAAGTTGCACAGGGTATTGCGCGCGCCAGCAGAACGGGTTTACAAGGCGTTTACCGATAAAAGTGCGTTGGAGTATTGGCTGCCGCCTTATGGTTTCACTGGCAGTATTCAAGAGATTGACGCGCGTGTGGGTGGTGGCTACCGTATGTCGTTCATTAACTTCAGCACTGGCGGTAGGCACTCATTCGAGGTGAAATACATTGAGCTTGTACCCAATCAACGCATTCGCCACACGGATCGCTTTGACGACGAAAGCCTTCCTGGTGAAATGATGGTGACCATCGATTTGAAAACTGTGTTTTGTGGAACAGAACTGCACATCGTTCAAGAAGGGATTCCCGCCGTAATTCCCGTTGAAATGTGTTATCTGGGCTGGCAAGAATCGCTTGAACAACTTGTCAAATTGGTTGAACCCAGTATTCCGGACAACGGCTAAAAAGAACATCAGATCAAACTCTGGGGTGTCGGATTTTTGTTGGCGTGAAGTCCGTTTTTTCTGCTGAGACACCCCTTTTCAACCATAATCTGATTTTGAGTAAGGCCAACCATGATCCAGTTCTCCTCGATCCCGTTTTTGATGGTTGCTGTGTCAGCATTTCCATACCTGCTTGCGCGCCATGCGTATGCCAACAACTTTATCGACAAAGCACAGCGTAACAGTGTCGCAGCTTTGTCATTCCTGGTTTTTACATGGGGTGTTATCTCGGCTGCTCTGGCTTATCAGGGTTTCTATTCCAGCCCAGAATTTTTTTCGCTCTACCCAGGGTTGTGGTTTCCTTTCATTCCCCTCTTGGTGGTGGCCATTCCATTGCTGCTGTTCCCTCGATTACGCAGTGCATTAAACACAGCAGGTAAGGTCGTGCCCTTGCGTTGGTTTGCATATTTCCAGGTACTGCGTGTTGCGGCAATTGGCACTGCAATAAGAACTTATCAAGGCGAGTTCCCACGATCCGTTGAGCTTTGGGTGGGTGTACCCGATTTGTTGTTCGGATTGTCCGCAATCGCAGTGGCATGGCATATGACAAAACGCCCTGTCACACGCAATTTCTGGATTACATGGCATGCGATTGGAGCGGGTATTATTTTGATGCTTGGCATGGTGGTCATCAACATGAGTCTGCCCGGCATTTTTCAGGTGTGGGCTGAGCCACCTACTTTTGAGGTGGCCATGCAGTTTCCAATGGCCTTGGCACCCAGCATGATTGTGCCATTGCTTGTAGCGGGTAACCTGTGGGCGATTTATGCCTATGTACAGCGCCTGAACTGAAAAATTTGTCCGCAAATCATCCGGTTCAGATTAAGCTAATTGTATTAGTTGCCTAATACATAGATTTCACATGAACAATCACTATTCATTCATCGGTGGCCACGAGGGCCCATGGCGAGTTACCCGTTGCCACGCAGTTGTGGGCGAGCCTGTTGATGCTGTTCAAAGGCTGAACGTGGTGAACACCCCAGCAAGCCAGCTAAACCAGCGCGGTACTTGGGTGCTTCAGGGTTTTACCAGCAATGTGCGTTATGCCGAGCGCCATGAAATTACCCAACTGCGCGCCAGGCAAGAGGGCTTGAATCGACCTGCCTCTACCTGTGCTGCGCTTATTCCAATCAAGAAAAATGCGCAGTGGTGGGCTTTGTCGCAAGATGAACGCCGTGCAATATTCGAGGCACAGTCGCACCACACTGAAATTGGATTGGCTTACCTGCCCGAAATTGCCCGGCAATTGCATCACTCGCGTGATCTTGGTGAGCCTTTTGACTTTTTAACCTGGTTTGAATTTGCGCCAGAGCACACCGATGTATTTGATGAGTTGCTCGTGAAATTACGGGCTTCGGAGGAATGGAAGTATGTGGAGCGTGAAGTGGACATTCGGCTGCTTAGATAGGTTGTTTTGGGACCTAAGTAATGCAAGTTCTCCAGGATATCCTTCACCTTTCAGCCCGCGCGCAGCCATTGGAAGTATTCGATGAAATTACTAATTTCGTGTTTAACGAGTTTCATGATTCTCGTGCCCGCACTTGCGGCCAACCCGCCTCAACCGCTTCAAACAATTCAGTCGCTGGATATTCCCCGTTACATGGGCACCTGGTTTGAAATTGCGAAGTATCCAAACCGGTTTCAGAAACAATGTGTGCGCAATACCAGCGCTGAGTATTCATTACAAAAAGACGGCACTGTGAAAGTATTGAACCGTTGCCAACAGGCCAGCGGCGACATGGATGAAGCCGAGGGCCAGGCTCGTCAAATTGGAGGTTTGAAGTCGCCAAAACTGGAAGTGCGTTTTGCACCCGCGTGGTTAAGTTGGCTGCCCATGGTATGGGGCAAGTACTGGGTGATCGACCTGGATCCGGAATACCAGTTGGTGGCTGTGAGCGAACCCAGCCGTGAATACCTGTGGGTATTGGCCCGCACGCAACAAGTGGACAAAGCCAAATACGATGCACTGCTGCAACGCCTGAAAGCCAAAGGTTTTGATTTGAACAAGCTTGAACTGTCGCCGCAAGGCAGTTAAACCATGCGCCAGTTGAACCCCAAGAAATTGCTGCTCAGCAAGTGGACCGCCGCAAAGCCCGTGAACAAGGAAAAGCATTTTCTGGTTCGCAGTGCGGTGAAGCCTGCCAGCGAAGATTTACCCATTGAACTCTTTGAACTGGAAGCTGTGCATTCAGGCCGAACGCAAATTATTCACTGGCGGGATTTGCAAGACGAAACGCGGTGGTTGCAGGGGTGGAAGTAATTACTTCCACCTACCTTGCGCTTCAATCACCAAACCTCGCGGCCCACGCACTTCATTCTGGTTTGCATAGGCCCAGTTCAAGGCCTTGCACATTTCATCTGAAAACTCGTTTTCGTGTTGCTGATGCAAATCCATGAACTGTTTGGATGCCACCATGGCGCGCAATTCCTCAAGCAGGCCCGGCTCGTTGATGTAACGCACCACGCCATGCACATAGTTTTCAACTGAATCGGCCACGCAGTATTCAGCCAGTCCTAGCGAAGCCAAAATGTCGTAGTCACTGCGAGAATGGGGTTCGGCACCGATCAGGCTGATCACGGGCAGGCCCAACACCATGCAATCGATGGTGCTGGTGGCGTTGCCAAACGGGAAGGGGCTGAGTGCCAGGTGGTGCTGGTTGAGCATGTTCAGGTAGGCTTCATAACCCGTGCGGCGGGCCACCACGGCGGTGGGGAAGAAGCTGCGCAGGCGTTTCTCGGTTGAAAGGTGGCCAACACCATATTCATTGGGGAAGAAGGTGAAGCGAATCGGCTTGGCCGACAGGCGTTCAATCTCCTTCAACGCAGTGATAAACCCAAGGTTGATTTTCATGGTGTTGCAAGGCACTGCAATTGACACCACAGCGTCATCCAGCACTGGGGGTGGTGGCAGTTTCAAGTCTTTGTGGGCCTCGGCCACATTGCCAATTTCACTCTCCAGAATCAGCATGTTCTCATTCACCACGCCGGGGCCGCCAAATACACGGGTGGTCACAAAAGCCAAGTCCATCTCGCTGCTAAAGCTGCTGGCTGGGTGGCCAAAGCTCATGGCTTGCAGGGCTGCCCAACGCAGGTTTGCGAGTGAAATTCCCCAAGAGCGCATGCCCACACTCATGAACCAGGCAATGTCGGGTGTGCATTGGTTCAGCACCGGTTGCAGGTTCATTTCTTCTTCGGGCACTTCAATGAACTCATCGAACAGGCCAATGGATTGATCATCCACATCGGCTTTCATTGACACCATCACCAGGTAGTAATCGCGTTTCAGGCGTTTGATCATGGGGGCATACCAACGGTACATGGCGTGTACCGACTTGAACGTTTCGGCAATCACCACCATCACGGGTTTGTTGTCGATATTGCCTGCATGCCGCACGCTGCCAGCAGGTTTGGCCTGTATGCCTTTGGCCTTGTGCACACGTTTGAACCACTGGTTCAGGTGTTTTTTGATTTCATGTTTTTTAGGTGAGGTGCTGTAGCTGCACAGCATCCAGATATTCGATATCAATGCACGGTATTGGTCCAAAGGGCGCAGGGCACTGTAGGGGTTGTACTCTTCCAGCAGGAAGGTGCGGCCAGCGTCGCCTGTCACGGTCAAGGGCAGGCGGTCCAGCAACAGCCCAATCGCCAACAGGGCCGAGGTTTCCGTGCTTTCCAGGGTCAGTTCCACCAGGTCGGCAGGGTCCAGGTCGCCCACGCTGGCCAGCAGCAGGGCGCGTACCAAAGCGGGGTTGTCAGTCAGTTGTTTGGCTTTGCGCTCGTGCGCTTTGTTCAACAACAGCTTGAGCACGGCGCGGCTGTTGCCATAGCCAGAAACTTCAAATACATGGCTCATGAAGCGCTTTTGTTTGGTCAGCACCAACAGGCTGTTCAAGCTCAGGGTGTGCTTCAGATCGGTCAGCACATTCACGTACAGCGTGGCAAACCGCGTACACAATTCGGTTGTGCCTTGTATGTTCAATTGCATCAAGCTGGCATAGGGTTTGTTCTGGCATTCATTCACCAGCAGTGCCAATTGGTTGATGGTTTTTTCTGCGTCCTGCTGTTGAATGAATACCCCACTCTCGATGTTTTGCAATTTTGCATCAATGTCATCAAACAGCGGTTGTAGTTGTTCTTCCAGGCTGGCTGTGGTCATGGCTTAGACAATCTCAAACTTAAAGTTGAACGGTGCGGCCAGTGGCCGAGGCTTGTGCAATCGCCTGGCTCAAGGCCAGGCCTTCTGCAGCAACGCCAGTCGACAAAGTGTAGGCATTCAGCTTTTCATCGCGCATGGCTTGCGCAATGTCGGCGTAGTAGTTGGCAAACGCCTCGATAAAACCCGAGGGGTGGCCGGCCTTGAAGCGGTTGTAGCGGGGCTGTGCGGTTATTTCACTGCCAGTTGAAATTCGGTCGAGCAACATGCGGTTGCCTGCTTCATCGGCAGCCTCAATCATTTCCGGGCTTTCCTGATGCCATTGCAAACTGCCCTTGGTACCAAACACGCGTATGCGCAAGCCATTGCGATAACCCAACACGGCTTTGCCATACCACGCGTTGACCATCAGGTTGTTGCTGTATTGAATGACAGCATCCACTTCATCAATTAGCCCCGGCGATACGTTGGTGATTGCGCGTTGCCAGGCATTCACGGCTTGTGGTGTGTTGCCGCATACAAAATTAACAAGGCTGTGCAGGTGTACAAACAGGTCGAGCGACACACAGCTGATGTCGCCGTCTTCAAGCCGCCATGCCTGAATGGCGTGGGTTTTGTTTTGGTTGCTCAGCCGCATGTAGGAGTCTTGCGGCATTTCGACCATCACCTTGAACACGCTGCCAATCGCCCCGCTTTCCACGCGGCGTTTCATCTCGCGCACAGCGGGGTAGCCGGTGTAATTGAAAATTGAAAACACCTGGGTGTTGTCGGGGTGAATGCGGGCCAGCAGTTCCTTGCATTCCTGCACATTGGCCAACAGGGGCTTGTCGGAGATGACCCGCAAGTTGTGGTCGAGTGCCAAATGAATGTACTGCGCATGCGATTTGATTGGCGTGGCAATCACCACCGCATCCACTTCGTGCGCTACCGCATCGATCAGCGCTTCTGCGCTGGGGTACAGTTTGTCGGCCGGCACATTGTATTGGCGGCCCGATTCGGCATTGAATTCCGGATTGCGGCTAAAGCACCCCGCCACCAGGTCGAATTCATTGTCCATTTTCATGGCAATTTCATGCACGCGGCCCACGGCTGAATTTACACCACCGCCTATCATGGCGACCCTGATGGGTTTGTGCAGTGGTTTCAGTGCGTTGTATTTGCTCATGTTCAATTTCCTTTGCGTAGGGCTTTAACCATTGAAGGTGTAAAGCCTGCGCTGTGTGGCAAGGCTGGCCAGTGTTTGAAGGTCGGCTGCGTTGGCGCAGCGTGCAAACAGCAGGGCGATGCGGCCTACAGGGCTGGGCGCAATAAAGTCGCCAGTGGCGGCAATGGGCACCCAACGCTCCATGTGCACCGGGTGGTTAAAGTGCAGGTGTTGCAACAAGCCTTCGTGCGGCAGGGTCAGTGTGTGGCGCAAAATGAAATTCTGCTTCAAGGGGCCAGGCGCAGCACGCTGCCCCAAAAAGCCTTTGGCGTAGCTGGCCACATAGGGAAAGCCGGTTGAAAGTTCAATCAACTGACTGTACAAATCGCCGGGGCAACGGCGGGTAATTTCAACCAGCCAGAATTCATTGCCTTTCAGCAAAAACTGGGTGTGCACCAAACCATCACACAGGCGCAGGCTTTGCGCCAAATGTTCAATTTCGCGGCGAATACGGGTGTGCACCTCCACCGGAAAGTCGATGGCCAGGTGGCTGGTGTCGACCACAAAGCGGTTGGCCGAGCCATGCTCTATCACTACAAAGTCTTGCACCACGCGGCCATTCACTACAAATGCAGAATGGCTGTACAGCTGGCCCTCCACATATTCTTCGACCAAACAATCGCCACTTCTCGATTCGGCTTTGGCTGTGCCAATCGCCTTGTGCAGCTGGCTGGTTTCGCCGGCCTGCACCACGGTTATGCCGCGGCCGCTGTAGGCATCGACCGGTTTTACAATCACGGCGCAAGCGGGTGTTTCATCGTTGTCAAACACGCGCGGCACCGACAAACCTTCGCGTTGCGCATAGCTGCGAAACTTCTGCTTGTGGTTGATGGTCTCTGTGGCTTCCAGGCGATCAATGCCGGGAAAGTGCAAGGTTTCCGACACTTCTGCGCAGGAGTAATACGAGCGATCATTGCAACCCGGCACCAGGTACTCAATGCCCAGTTGGGTGCATAAATCGGCCAATTCAGCGGGGTTGGAATAATCCAATTGCTGGTAGCCCGGCGTGGCTTTTGCCAAAAAGTCGTTGGGCTTGCCACCCGCAAACATCACTGTGTGCCCGGCGTTGCGCAGGTAATTCAGGATAGGCCCTGACGAGAAATTGGTGTCCACCAACAGCACTTTAGCCACGGCTGGCCTCGTCGATAATCACGCAAATGCGCGCCACGTCTTCCAGTGGCAGGTCAGGGTAAATCGGCAGGCACAACACTTGTTCAGCGGCCTTGTGGGCATTGGGCAAATTGCGTGGCGCAGCCGAGGACAAACCACGGTACATGGGCATGCTGCTGATCAATGGGAAAAAATAGCGGCGACCATTGACACCGTGTTCTTGCAAACGGGCGTACAGCGCATCGCGTGTAATGGGGTAGTGGGCATTCACGAAAATCGGAAAGTAAGCGCCGTTCCATTCCACATTCTCGGGTACGGCCATGTGTTCGATTCCGGGCACGTTGGCCAGCAATTCGCGGTACAGGGCCTGTATGCGGTGGCGCTTTTCAATGGCCTGGTCCACATACTTCAATTGCAGCATGCCCATGGCGGCGTTCAGCTCGCTCATCTTGCCGTTGATGCCCGGTGCCATCACGGTGACCTCATCGGCAAAGCCGAAGTTTTTCAGGTAATCAATGCGTTGTTTGGTTTTGGTGTCTTTGCACACAATCGCGCCGCCTTCAAAGGTGTTGAACACCTTGGTGGCGTGCAGGCTAAGTACCGACAAATCACCGGCATTCAAAATGCTCTCGCCGTTTTGCTTTACGCCAAAGGCGTGGGCCGCGTCGTAAATCACCTTCAGGCCGTACACATCGGCAATGCGTTGAATCTCGGTGGTGTTGGCGGGCAGGCCATAGCAATGTACCGGCAAAATGGCACTGGTTTGCGGGGTAATGGCTTCTTCAATGCGGCGTGGGTCCAGGTTCAATGTGACTGGGTCCACATCCACAAACACCGGTTGCAGGTCGTTCCACAGCAGCGAGTGGCTGGTGCACACGAATGAATAAGGAGTCGTAATCACTTCGCCTTGAATGCGCAAGGCTTTCAACGCAGTCATCAAAGCAATGGTGCCATTGCAAAACAGGGAAATGAAAGGCACACCCAAATGCTCGCACAGCGCCTTTTCAAGCTGCTGGTGGTACGGCCCGTTGTTGGTCAGGGTTTTGCTGTCCCAAATCTGTTCCAGGTAGGGTATGAACTCCGCAAGCGGCGGCAGCGCTGGCTGCGTCACATAAATTTTCCGATGATCCATACCCAAGCCTTTCTATTTGATTTTCTTCATTATCCCGGCAGGGTTACACAATCATTTGTTAAATATCAGGCCTCTTTCCCCTTCAGAAAAATGTTTTCCCCCATTCAGGCTTGCTATAGTTCGCATTGAATTTGGCTTGAAAACGGCCTTTATTGATCTATTTACCGGGAATTCACCATGTTTGTTGCCGGCAACGGTGTGGGTTGGCTTGAGGCCGTTATTTTGGGGCTGATCCAGGGGCTAACCGAGTTTTTGCCCATTTCATCGAGTGCGCATTTGCGTATCATTGGACCCATGTTGCCCTCAGGCCTCGATCCCGGCGCAGCTTTCACGGCCATTACCCAGCTGGGAACCGAACTCGCGGTGCTGGTGTACTTCCGCCACGACATCGCCCGAATTTTTCTCGCCTGGTGTGGGTCCTTCAAACGCAAGGCCGCCAGTGGTGTGCCAATGAGTCCCGATGCCCGCTTGGGCTGGCTGGTGATTGTGGGCACCTTGCCCATTGCTGTTTTGGGCCTGTTGTTTCAAGACCTGATTGAAACCTATCTGCGCAACCTGTACCTCACCGCGATCATGTTGATTGTGTTTGGCCTCATCCTAGGTTTCGCCGACAAAGTGGGCAGGCGCCAAACCGAGCTGAGGGAAATGACCTGGCGCGACGGCATTGTGTTTGGTTTTGCGCAAGCCTTGGCACTCATTCCCGGTGTGAGCCGTTCAGGCGGCACCATCACCGCAGGTTTGCTGATGGGCTACACCCGAGAGGCAGCCGCGCGTTATTCCTTTTTGCTCGCGGTGCCCGCGGTGTTTGCTTCCGGCTTTTACCAGTTGTACAAAAGCTGGGGCGTGGCCGGCCCGGTCAGCCCGGCCAACACGGCATTGGCAACCTTCATTGCCTTCTTTGTGGGCTATGCCGTCATTGTGTGGTTCCTCAAGCTGGTCAGTACGCGTGGCTACGGCCTGTTTGTGGTGTACCGTGTGGTGCTGGGTGTGGTGGTGTTGGCGCTGTTGGCAGCCGGGGTGTTGCAGCCGCTTTAAAGTTGCAGGAACGCAGTATGCAGGTGTTGTGGTTCAAACGGGATTTGCGTTTAAGCGACCACCTGCCGCTGTTTGAAGCCATGCGCAATGCCAAGCATCACGGGCTTGTGCTGCCCTTGTACATTCACGAACCCAGCCAAATTGCAGATGCGCACACCGCGCGCCAACACCAGTTGTTTGTGCATGAATGCCTGGATGATTTGAAGCAGCAGTTTGCACAGGTGGGTGGTTATTTGCATGAGGAATTGGGCGAGGCGGTGGATGTGTTGGCCCGCCTGCATGCACAGTTCAAATTCACCCACGTGTGGGCGCACCAGGAAACCACGCAGCTTGCACAATACCGACGCGATCAGGCCGTGGCGGCGTGGTGCAAAAGCATGGGTGTGGCGCTTCATGAATTGCCCCAAAACAATGTGCAGCGTGCCACCTTCATGGTCAATCCGTTTGCTGAAAAAATTAATTTTCAAACTTACCTGGATCGGGCCGCCCAAGAAGAAATCAAAAACCCGGCCGGGCGAAATTTGCAGGCCTTCTTCGCACCCCAACCCGCTGTTGAACTCAACCGTGCCACTGTGCCGCTGGCTGCGGGCGATGACAAACCATTGCGCATGATAGGTGGCCGTGCGCAGGCCCGGGCAGTGGCCGCGAAATTTTTTACACCCGCCAAGTTGAGAAGTTATCCCTTCTCAATTTCCAGCCCTTTGAAAGCATGGAGTGGTTGTTCACGCCTGTCGCCTTATCTGGCTTATGGTGTAGTGAGCGACCGCGAGGTGCTGCAAAAACTCAATGCCTTGGTGAACAGGGTGCATGGGCAGGGTGATGCGACACACATTGCAAAAGTTGAAGATGCTGCGCGGTTTTATGTGGACAGGCTGATTTGGCGGCAAGGTTATTTGCAGCAGCTGGAGAACCACACGGGTTTGGAAACCGATGCTTTTTACTGCGATGAACCTGCGGAAGTGAATGAGGAATTCTTGAATGCCTGGCAGCAGGGCCGAACAGGCTTTGCCTATGTGGATGCCTGCCAGCGCTTTTTGCAACAAACAGGTTGGCTGAACATGCGGGCGCGGGCCACGCTGGTGTCGTTTGCGTGCGTGCAATTGGGTTTGCCCTGGCAACCCGTGGCCTTGTTTTTGGCACAGCAGTTTCTCGACTTCGAGCCCGCCATTCACTATGGTCAGGTGCGCATTGCAAGTGGCACCAGCCACTTTTCGCAAATGCTGGTGTATGACCCCTTGAAACAACAGGCCGAGCAAGACCCCAAAGGCGAGTTTGTGAAGCGCTGGTTGCCGGAACATGGCACTGCCAATTACCCAGCGCCTATCGTCGACAATGCGGAATCGTTAAAGCTGGGCAAGGCGCGCTTGCATGCCATGCGCCAGAGCCGGCTCGATTAAATAGGATTGTGCGTCAGGAGTACCCCTTCAGCCCCGCACTGATATATTCGTGAAACAGCCGTCGCATTTCCTTCAAACCACCGCTTTGGTTGACCAAGGGCAATAGCCTTTCATCGTGCATCACCATTGAAAAGTCGGCCAGACCATGAATGGCCGTATTCACGGCCAAATGCACCTTAAAACGCAGCTGTGCCTCAGAGTATTGCGGGAAAAATTCAAGCAAAGTGGGCGCAAACACATCCATGTAGGGGTTGAAGTAGCGGGTCAGAAACCGCTGTCCCTGTTCGCCGGTTTGCCAAGTGAGGCGGGACAAAAACTGTATGCACACCGCACCGGTTTCGCCGCTTGAAAACAGTTGCACAAAGGGATCAAAAATCAGTTCGCACAGGCGGGTCCATTCTTTGTGTTCGGGCGCGTTGCGTGCAAATTCGGTGTGGGCCTGCTTGCAGTGAACATCAAGCTGACCTGTCACAAAATCCACCACTTCTTCCACCAATCGATTTTTGGTTTTGAAATGATAGTGCACCGCCGACCGGTTGCCCTGGCCCGACAGCTGCCGAATTTTGCTCAGCGTGACGCCTTCAATGCCATGCTGTGCAAATTCATTCAACGCAATCCGTAACAGCTGTTCGCGAGTATCAACAACAAGGGTTGGGTCGGCTGCTTGATTCATGTATTTGTTTTTGTGAGTAAATTTCCGCTTGCCTGAATTAATACCTTGGTATTAATCTAGGGTGATCAAACACACTATAACGACAATTTCGGGAGACATGCGTGAAACTTTCCCAAGTATTCACGGCGGCTGTTGCTGGCACTGCATTCGCCTTGTTGGGTGCCTGTTCGTCTGAAGACGTACGCACCACAGCCAACCCTGGCGCTTCGCCTGCGGCCAGCAGCAATGTGCTCAGCAGTGAATCCTTGGCCCAGGCCATGGGCGGTAGCGAAACTCCCTTGGGTTTGGGGTGCGGCTGGATTGCCGCCAGCGATCCCGACAAAGCGAATATTGCGTTTCCCGACAGCGAGGCCAAATACTGGGTGGCCGCTGCGCCTGTCTCGCCGCAAACAAGGCTGCGAATTGACGGCCGTTACCCGGATGCCCGTTATTTTTCCTACAACGCATACGATGCCGCGCTGCGCCCAACCGATGCGGTGGCCGACTTTGAACTCACACCTTCTGATAAAGGTCGTGAAGGCAATCCCTTCGCGCGCAAGGGTGCCAAACCAGGTGGTGCTTACACGGCTTATCTGGAGTACGGCGCATCTCCAGTTCAAAATCCGGATGTGCAACGCAAGCCCAACACGTTTTACACAGGCGAAATTGGCTTTGGCCCCCTGAATATTCCAAATGCCCTGGCCGTGTTTATTTACCGGGTTTATGTGTCGAACACCGGCGAGTTTTTCGACGGTGGTGTGGGCCTGCCTACCCTGACGCTTGAAACTGCCGATGGCAGTCGTGAATTGGGAACACTCCCGAATTGTGCCGAGCCCCTGTTGCCCAGTGCTGGAGGAGCGACTCCACCTTTGGGGTTGAATGAATTGTTGTTGGGTCTGGACTACCCCAATCAGTTGGCTTTGCCTTTCCCAACGGCCACCAATCCGCCCAACACCTTGAAATTTTTCAGCCTCGGTGACACCGCATTTCGAATTGCAGGCAATGTGACCGGGCAAGACACCAGCATGCTGGGTGGCCGGGTTGATTCAGGCTCGGGCGGCTTTTTGAGCAATGTACACAATGCCTACACCAGTACTGGTTTTGCTCGCCGCTACGGCAGCCTTGCCATGGTGCGTGCCAAAGCGCCTACCTATCGTGGCCAGGCAGGCGTGGAATTTGGGCAGGAGCAGTTGCGTTACTGGTCGCTGTGCGGCAATGAATTTGCCACACAACGCTTCACCGATTGCGCCGCCGATTTTCAAGTGCCACTGGATGATCAAGGATTTTTTACGGTGGTAATTTCCGATCCCGCTGATCGTCCAGCCAATGCCACGGCCGAGAACGGATTCCTGTGGTTGCCTTGGGGACCGTATCCTGATCAACTGCTGTTGTATCGCCACATGCTTCACAACCCGGAGTTTACGGAGGCGATCCAGAATGTGGAGAAGGGCGACGCGCTGGCCGATGTGATGAAAGATTTCGCGCCTGTCGGCATTTATTGCGATCCAAACGTTTTTACACAAAGCAATCGCAGTGGCGAGGTGTTCGCGCTGTGTGAACAAGATCAAAACACCAATCAATAACCACTCATTCTTGAGGAGACTATGAAATGGCAGTGCAAAAGTTGAAACACGGGTTGCTGGCCGCAGCAATCGTTCTGGGGAGTGGCGCAGCACTGGCCAATGACCTGTCTGAACTGGGCAAAAGCCTGACACCAGTGGGGGCTGAGAAAAAAGGCAACGCTGCTGGCACGATTCCCGACTGGACGGGTGGCTTGGTGGCAGTGCCCAAGGGTTTTGATCCAGCCAAAGGCTACATCAATCCTTTTGCAGACGAGAAACCACTGTTTACCATCAGTGCAGCCAACATGGCGCAGTACGCGGCCAACTTGACTCCTGGCCAGATGGAAATGATGAAGCGTTACCCCACTTACAAAATGAACGTGTACAAAACACATCGCACAGCCGGGTATCGCCAGTCAGTTTATGACAACGCCAAGGCTGAAGCACCGAATGTGAAGCTGGTCGATGGTGGCAATGGCGTGGAAGGCATCAAGAAGTCCAACATTCCTTTCCCGGTGCCCAAGAGCGGCGTTGAGGTGATCTGGAATCACAACTTCCGTGATCTCGGCGGCTCGTTCACTCGCTATTCAGCGGACTTCCCGGTTCAGACCGATGGATCCTTCACAGTGGGCAAGCGAATTGAGACTGTGTCGTTGGCATCTCACATGGACAGCCCGGAGCCCAACCGAATTTTGTACTTCATGAACCAGATTACAGCGCCCGCCAACGCGGCCGGCGAAGTTGCTTTGGTTCATGAGCCTATCAATCAGGTGGCTGAGCCGCGTTTGGCCTGGCAGTACAACCCCGGACAACGCCGTGTCATTCGTGCTCCTGAGCTGGCTTACGATTCACCCGGTATTGGCGC
Organism: Limnobacter sp. SAORIC-580; assembly: GCF_013004065.1. Classification (GTDB taxonomy): domain Bacteria; phylum Pseudomonadota; class Gammaproteobacteria; order Burkholderiales; family Burkholderiaceae_B; genus Limnobacter; species Limnobacter profundi. Next base: position 3,205,278 of record NZ_CP053084.1, on the reverse strand, counting down.
AGACGGCTTGCGTACCAACGACGACTTGAACGGCTTTAACGGTTCCCCCGATCGTTACGAGTGGAAGTTGGTGGGCAAGAAAGAAATGTACGTGCCCTACAACAACTACAAGTTGGCCGATCAAACCTTGAAGTACAGCAACATTATTCAGAAAAGCCATGTGAATCCTGACATGGTTCGTTATGAGTTGCACCGCGTTTGGGTGGTTGAGGCTACGCTGAAGCCCGGCAAGCGTCACATTTATGCCAAGCGCGTGTTTTACATCGACGAAGATTCATGGGGTGTATTGCACGCGGACCAGTATGACAGCCGCAATACCTTGTGGCGTGTTCGTGAAGTGTTCGGTACGCAGGCTTACCATGCACCTGCGTTTGCATCCTCTGGCGAGGTTATTTACGACTTGCAATCTCGCCGCTACCTGGTGGGTGGTTTGACCAACGAAGAAAAGTTTGCCGAGTTTGGCAAGAAGTACTCGCCTGCGGACTTCTCCACGGCCGCCCTGCGCCGCATGGGTCGTTAATCCTGCAGTAATCGGTGATAATCGCGGTTTGAATGTTTCAAACCGCGAGTCGCCCCATGGCCCTTCGAGCCACCGTTTACAAAGTTCAACTGGATGTGTCCGACCTGGACCGCAACCACTTCGCCCAATACCCACTTACGCTTGCATTGCACCCTTCGGAAACTGAAGAGCGAATGATGGTCCGTCTGCTGGCCTTTGCCATGCACGCCGGGCAAGACGTTCAGTTCGGGAAAGGTTTGTCGGCGGAGGATGAAGCTGCGGTGTGGGAAGTGGACCCCACTGGTCAAATCAAGGTGTGGATTGATGTGGGCCAACCCGATGAAAGCCGCATTAAAAAAGCCTGTGGCCGTTCAGACCGCGTGGTGATTTACTGCTATACACGCTCAGCGGAAGTGTGGTGGAAACAAAACCAGGACTGGTTGAACAAACTGGACAAAGTACAGGTGCTGCAACTTGGTGTGGAAGATGGCGCAACGCTCGCTGGGCTGGCCCAACGCAACATGAACCTGGCTTGTACCATTCAGGAAGGCACGGTGTACCTGGGTGAGGCTGCGGTGCAGCCAATCACTTTGAAAAATACAACCGTGTAGGGAGGCAATGTTCGCATGTACTTCAACACCTCAGAAATCAGCCCCCGTGAAAATTATCAGTTGCTGACTGGCGCAGTGGTGCCGCGCCCCATCGCGTGGGTTAGCACGCTGAGTGAACATGGCATCGCCAATTTGGCGCCCTATTCATTCTTTACAGTCGCCAGCTGCAAACCACCAGTGCTGTGCGTGGTGCAAGTAAACCCTCGCGACCGCAGCGAGAAAGACACCCTGACCAATTTGCAAGCCACGAAGGAATGCGTGGTGAACATTGTGAGCCATGTGCTGGTGGATGCAATGAACACCAGTTGCGGCGACTACCCACCCGAAGTGGATGAATTCGAAAAGGCGGGTTTGAAAAAATCGCTGAGCAAAGCCGTGACGGCACCTGGTGTGGAAGATGCAATGGTGCGTTTTGAATGCAATTTGCGCGAGGTCAAGCTGATTGGCGAAGGCGCCATGGGCGGCTCGATGATGTTGTTGGATGTGTTGGGTGTGGAAGTGAATGATTCAGCCATGCGGGGTGGCCTGATTGCCAACGACTTGCTCGATGCGGTGGGTAAACTGGCGGGTGATGGCTATTGCACCACCCGCAGCAATTTTGATTTGGCAAGGCCGAAGGTTTAAATGAACTGGGCCTTAAGCTGCTGAGCGTGCCTTTAGTAAGGGCAGCGAGGCCACCAAGTCAGCGAAGCGCTGGCCTTGCACCATCACATGGCTGCGCAGCAATTCGTTCGCCGTGTCGCCATCACCCGCCAGAATCGCTTTCACGATTGCGTCGTGTTCATCCAGCGAAGTTGGAATGCGGCCGCGCACACGCAGTTGCAAGCGGCGATAAGGTCGCAGCCTTCTGCGCAGGCCCCAAGCCTGTTCAATCAAAAACTCATTGTGGCTGCCACGGTAAATTACACCGTGAAATTTGTCATTGAGCTGGTAGTACTCATCGGGGTCGCCACCTTTGGCCATTGCAGCTTTGCATTCTTCGTGCGTGGCCACCAGTTCCTGCTGTTCTTCATCTGTCAGGCGGCGGGCGGCAAGCCTGCCGCACATGCCTTCAAATTCGCCCATCACCTCGAACATTTCGACCAGTTGCTGGGCCGTGAATTGCGCCACCACAGCGCCCCTGCGCGCGCGCAGCTCGACCAAGCCGGCGGTGGCCAGCTGGTTCAAAGCCTCTCGAATCGGCGTTCTGGACACGCCAAAGCGGTCTGCCAGCTCGGTTTCGTCCAGGTGTTCGCCAGGCGGCAGTTTGCCAAAAGCGATCAGTTCTTCAATTTGGTCCCGTACGTCTTCTGACAGTTTTTTCTTCATGAGGCAATAAAAAAAATGAATCAACGTTATTGACAATGTATACGACCGCAATTAGTCTTGTATACAAGAAATCAAATAACGCATGCAAAATGCGACGCTCTACATACAATCATAAGAGAGCGCCCGCCCAAACACAATCAGTTTCGGCAAACCCTCGAGGAGACAGGAATGAACCACGCAGCCAGCGCAGTCAAAGCGCTTGCATTTGATGTTTTTGGCACCGTTGTAGACTGGCGCGGCAGTGTTGCACGCGAAGTTGCGATGATTGCCAAACACATGAATATTCAGGTGGATGCTTTGGCGTTTGCCGATGCCTGGCGCGCGGGTTATGCACCAGCCATGGACCGTGTGCGCAAGGGTGAGCTGCCCTGGATGCACATTGACAGCCTGCACCGGATGATTCTGGATTCCATCGTTGAGCAGTTCGGCCTGGGCAAATTGAACGATGAACAGCGCGAAAACCTGAACAAAGTGTGGCACCGCCTTAGCCCTTGGCCAGACACTGTTGCAGGCCTTCATGCCCTGAAAAAACAATTCACGATTACCACCCTGTCCAATGGCAATTTTTCTTTGCTGACCGCGATGGCAAAAAATGCCGGTTTGCCGTGGGACTGCATCGTATCGGCCGAACTGTTTAAGCATTACAAACCCGATCCCGAAACTTACCACGGTGTAGCCGGCCTGCTGAATTTGCCAATTGAGCAAGTGATGCTGTGCGCCAGCCACCCCAGTGATTTGCGTGCTGCCAAGGCGCAAGGCATGCGCACAGCCTACGTGATGCGCCCCTTTGAATTTGGCGAGCATGTGCCCTTGCCCAAAGTGGAAGCGGGCGAATTTGATTTTGTCGCACAAGACTTTGTGGACCTGGCCCGCCAACTGGCTACTTAGTTGGCAACTTAGGCCCACCTACACGGAGCATTGAATGAGCAAGATTTACCGAATTGGCCAGATTGTGCCAAGTTCAAACACCACCATGGAAACGGAAATTCCCGCCATTTTGCGGGCCCGCGAAGCCGTAGAGGCGGAGCGTTTCACGTTTCACTCCAGCCGCATGCGCATGCAGCATGTGACCAAAGAAGAGTTGGCCAAGATGGACGCCGATTCGGATCGGTGTGCTTTGGAGTTGGCCGATGCCCGTGTGGATGTGCTGGGTTATGCCTGCCTGGTGGCCATTATGAGCATGGGTTTGGGTTATCACAAAAAATCGGAAGAACGTTTGCACGGCCGCACCGTGGAAGCCGGTGGCCCGGCACCTGTGGTGACCAGTGCAGGTGCTTTGGTCGATGGTTTGAAAGCGATTGGCGCCAAGAAAGTGGCCATTCTGACGCCTTACATGAAACCGCTGACCTGTCTGGTGATTGATTACATCGAGAACGAAGGCATTGAGGTGCTCGACAGCATTTCGCTGGAAGTGTCGAACAACCTGGAAGTGGGTTTACTCAACCCGCTGGCGCCGATTGAACACACCAAGAAATTGAATACCGCCAATGTGGATGCGATTGTGGCGTCGGCCTGCGTACAAATGCCATCGCTGGGCTCTATTCAACCGATTGAAGACCGTGCGGGCATGCCGGTGCTGTCTTCGTCGGTAGCCACTACTTACATGATGTTAAAGAAATTGGGTCTTAAGACCTATGCCCCGGGCTTCGGTTCGCTGCTGTCCGGGAAATATTGAACGAACCCAGAAATTTCGTTCGGATGTGGAAAGCGTTTGCGGATCACTCACCTGATTCAAAGGCGTTCAATTAGAAGCAAGAGAGGAGACTTACTCATGAAGTTCATGATCAAACCCCTGGTGGCCGGCATGGCCGCAGCCGCAATCACCTTTGGCTTTGCCAATACTGCGTCGGCACAAACCACCACCATCAAGGTGTCTCACCAGTTCCCGGGTGGCACCGAAGAAAAAGGCGATTTCCGTGACCGATTGGTGCGCAAGTTTGCGCGTCAGGTTGCAGAAAAAACCAATGGCAGCCTGAAGTTTGAAATTTACCCAGGCAGCTCACTGGTGAAAACCTTTGCGCAGTTTGGCGCTTTGCAAAATGGCTCTGTGGACATGACTTTGTACCCCTTGGCTTACGAAGGCGGCAAAATCCCTCAGGTGAACATTACCCTGATGCCTGGCTTGATTACGAGCTACGAACAAGGTCATCGCTGGAAAGGCCAGCCGATCGGCAACGAACTGGAAAAGTTGCTGGAGAGCAAAGGCGTGAAAGTAGTTAGCTGGATTTGGCAAGCGGGCGGTATCGCCTCCAAGAAGAAAGTGGTTGATCCATCCGAAGTGAAAGGCGTAAAAATTCGCGGTGCCTCCAAGCACATGGATTTGATGTTGAAGGGTGCTGGCGGTTCAATCACCAACGTGCCATCGAACGAAGTTTACAGCGCCATGCAAACTGGCGTGTTGGACGCTGCTGTCACATCCAGCACGTCCATCATTTCTTTCCGTCTTGAGGAAGTGGGCGATCACTTGACCGACGCCAGCCAGAACTCATTCTGGTATATGTTCGAACCCCTCTTGATGGCCAAGTCCACTTTTGATCGCCTGACACCTGCGCAGCAGAAGGCCGTGATGGAAGTGGGTGCAAGCCTCGAGAAGTTCTCGATTGAAGAGTCCAAGAAAGACGACATGATGGCCGCCGAAGTGTGGAAGAAAGCTGGCAAGAAGGCCTATGCCATGGACGATGCAACATTCGCCAAGTGGCGTGCAGTTGCAGAGAAGTCAGCCTGGAAAGATTTCGCTGAAGAAGTGAAAGACGGCCAGAAGTGGCTGGACATGGCCACTGCAGTTAAGTAAAGCAAAGCGCACCAAACCCTCTCCACTGATGAGGGTTTGGTGTTCAAGTTCCATTCGGAGACAACTATGAACAACCCATTGTGGCGACTGTTCAGCGGCACCGTGCGCGGCATTAACCAAGCCATGGCGTACCTGTCTGCATCCCTGATTCTCGTGTGTTCACTCGTGCTGGTGTACGAAGTGGTCACCCGCTACATTCTGAATATTTCCAATGACTGGGTCATCGAACTCAGCATTTTCATGTTGATCGCAGCCACCTTTCTGGCAGCGGCGCACACGCAACGCGAGCGTGGGCATGTGGGCATTGAAATTCTGGACGAAGTGATGTCCAAACGCGCCAGCCGGATCCGTTTGCTCTTCGGCGACATTCTCTCGATGCTGTTCTGTGGTTTGGTGGCTTATTTGTCAGCAGTGTATTGCCACGAAGCCTGGGATCAGGGTTGGACCACCAGTTCCACCTGGGGTCCAACCCTGATCCCATACTTTTTCATGTCGCTCGGCATGTTGCTGCTGACATTGCAATTCATTGTGCAAATTGTTGAAGGCTTAATGGGCAAAGCGCCTGAACTGCCAAAACATGGGCACGCAACCACAACCAGCGGACAAGGGGGCTGACATGGGTGTTGTCGAAATTGGCCTGATTTATACGGCCCTCACCTTGGTGTTGCTGTTTTCTGGCATGCCCATTGCATTTGCATTGGGTTCCTCGGCAGTGATCATCATGTATTTTTTCATGCCTGCAACCAATATTCATTTGATTGCAGAAACCATTTTCGGTGAACTTGAAAACTTCACTTTGCTTACCATTCCGCTGTTTATTCTCATGGGGGCAGCCATTGGCAAAACCCGTGCAGCGGTTGATCTGTACGAATCCGCTTACCGCTGGTTGTACCGCATGCCGGGTAGCCTGGGCGTGGCCAACGTGGCGGGTTGTACCATTTTTGCAGCTTTGTGTGGATCAAGCCCGGCAACCTGTGCAGCCATTGGCGGCATGGGCATTCCTGAAATGCGCAAGCGTGGTTACAGCGGTGCCCTGGCCTCGGGTTTGATTGCCGCGGGCGGCACACTGGGTATTCTGATTCCGCCCAGTATTACGCTGATCATTTATGGCGTGATGGCCGAGCAATCGATAGGCAAATTGTTTATTGCGGGCATTGTGCCCGGCATCTTGTTGGCCGTGCTGTTCTCGGTGTGGGTGGTGGTGAAGTTTATTCGTGATCGTCATGAATGGATGAAAACTGCAAGCCCGGAAGAAATCGCAAAGGTAGCCCAAAAGGAACATTTCACCTGGAAGGAAAAAATGGAGTCGTTGCCACGACTGCTGCCCTTCCTCTTGTTGATCGGTTTGATCATGGGTGCCATGTACGGCGGCTTCGGTACTCCTTCTGAAGTGGCAGGTGTGGGTGCAGTGGCCGCGTTAATTCTGGTGATTGCGCTATACAAGTGTTACCAGTGGACAGACCTTCGCGCCATTTTCACAGGCACTGCGAAAGAAAGTTGCATGGTGATGATGATCATTGCCATGTCATTCCTGTTCACCTATGTGATGAGCTACCTTCGCATTAGCCAAAGCATGGCGGAATGGCTGGTGGCACTGGAAATGTCGAAATGGGCCTTGTTGTTCTGGGTGAATATGTTGTTGCTGGTGCTGGGTTTCTTCCTGCCACCTGTGGCCATTATCCTGATGATTACGCCCGTTATTTTGCCGCCCATTTTGGCAGCTGGTTTCGACCCAATCTGGTTCGGCATTATTTTGACCATCAACATGGAACTGGGGCTGATTACACCGCCTGTGGGTTTGAACCTTTTCGTGATCAACGGCATTGCGCCTGACATCAAGTTCGGTGAAATTTTCCGCGGCATCGTTCCGTTCATTCTGATTATTGCGGGCTACATTGCCTTCCTGTCAGTGTTTCCGGAAGTGGTGATGTTCTTGCCCGACATGTTCTACGACTACTAAGCAGGACCAAAACAATGAGCATGACCAACACAACATGGCGCCAAGGGCAACAATCCAAGGCCGCCCGGTTGGGTCGCGCTGCCCACCTTGCCGGCGGACATTCCAGCAAGGTGGTGAAGGCAGAGCACGCCGTGGCTTTGCTGGAAAGTGTGATTGAACCCGGTGACCGTGTGTGCCTGGAGGGCAACAACCAGAAGCAGGCGGATTTTTTGGCGCAATGTTTGGCCAAAGTGAACCCGCAACAGGTGCATGATTTGCACTTGTTGCAATCGGTGGTGGCTTTGCCTGAACATACGGCTTTGTTCGACAAAGGCATTGCCAAAGAAATCGATTTCTCGTTTTCTGGTCCGCAAGGTGCGCGACTGGCCAACCTGGTGGCGGCCGGCAAAATCAAGATCAATGCGATTCACACTTACCTTGAATTGTTTGGTCGGTACTTTGTCGATTTGACGCCCAATGTGGCCTTGATCGCGGCTGAAGCCGCCGATGCCCAGGGCAATTTGTACACCGGCCCGAATACTGAGGATACGCCAGCCATCGTGGAAGCGGCGGCATTCAAAAACGGCATTGTGATTGTGCAGGTGAATGAAATACGCGACACACTGCCCCGTGTAGATGTGCCTGCGGACTGGGTCGATTTTGTAATACACGCTCCGCGCCCGAATTACATTGAGCCTTTGTTTACACGCGACCCTGCACAAATTTCAGAGATTCAAGTGTTGATGGCCATGATGGTGATCAAGGGCATTTACGCAGAGTATGGCGTAAAGCGTTTGAACCACGGCATTGGCTTTGATACCGCTGCCATTGAATTGCTGTTGCCCACCTACGGCGAGCAATTGGGTTTGAAAGGAAAAATTTGCACCAACTGGGCACTGAACCCACACCCCGCGCTAATACCCGCGATTGAAGCCGGTTTTGTTCAAAGCGTGCACAGCTTCGGCAGTGAGCTGGGTATGGAAAAATACATTGCCGCAAGGCCCGATGTGTTCTTCACCGGGGGCGATGGCAGCATGCGCAGCAACCGCGCTTTTTGTCAGGCGGCAGGGCACTATGCTTGCGACCTGTTCATTGGCTCAACCTTGCAAATTGACACCTATGGCAACAGCAGCACGGCCACCAAGGGTCGAATTGCCGGTTTCGGTGGCGCACCCAATATGGGCGCAGATGCACGTGGCCGCAGGCATGAAAGCGAAGCCTGGGTGAAAGCAGGCCGTGAAGCGCAAGCCAACCCAAAACACATGCCACGTGGCCGCAAGCTGGTGGTGCAAATGGTTGAAACATTCCGCGAGCATATGGCGCCCGCATTTGTTGAACGCCTGGACGCTTGGGATTTGGCCGACAGCATGGGTTTGAACAACCCGCCCGTGATGATTTTTGGTGACGACGTAACCCACATTGTGACCGAGGAAGGCATTGCGAATTTGCTGTTGTGTCGTGGCGAGGAAGAACGCGAGCAGGCCATTCGTGGCGTGGCTGGCTACACCGAAGTGGGCATGGCACGCGACAAGAAAAAGGTCGAAGAACTGCGTGCGCGTGGTGTGATCAAACGCGCCGAAGACCTGGGCATTGCCCGGCGTGATGCCACACGCGATCTGTTGGCTGCGAAAACCGTGAAAGACTTGGTGCGTGCTTCGGGCGGTTTGTACAACCCGCCTAGCCGCTTCCGCAATTGGTAAGGGGCTTTCATCATGAGTATGGAACAACTGAAATACAACTTGCCCAGCAAGGCGCAGCCCACAAATCGCGATGCCGTGCTGGTGGGCGTCACTGCCAGCGGCAACTGCGAAGTGTTGTTGGAGAAAGGCGAGGATACCGCGCAGTGTTCAGTGGACATTCAAACCTCCGCACGCGGTTTCGGGCAAATTTGGCAAGCCGTACTGGCCGATTTCGCAGAGCGAAAAAATGCAGGCGGTTTGAAGATTGAAATTCACGATGTGGGCGCAACACCGGCTGTGGTCAGCCTGCGCCTGGACCAAGCCATTGAGGCATGGGAGAACCAACATGGCCAATAGTTTTCTGGAAGCCAGTGCGCGCGAGCGTGTGCAGGCCGTGTGCGACGAGGGTAGTTTTCAGGAAATCCTGAAACCATCGGAACGCATCAGCAGCCCGCACATGGCGCTGCTTGAACAACCGGTTGCATTTGACGATGGCGTGGTCATTGGGCGAGCCACTTTGGGTGGCGCACCTGTGCTGGTGGCCGCCCAGGAAGGTGAGTTTCTGGGCGGTGCCATTGGCGAAGTGCATGGTGCAAAAATTACCGCGCTCATCGCCAAGGCTGTGAAAGAAAAACCCCGCGCGGTGCTGCTGATTTTTGAAAGTGGCGGTGTGCGTTTGCACGAGGCCAATGCCGGGTTAATTGCCGTGTCTGAAATTATGCGTGCCGTGTGCGCAGCCCGTGCGCAAGGCATTCAATTCATTGGTTTGATTGGCGGCGCGGCAGGTTGCTTCGGCGGTACTGGCTTGATTGCCCGTTGCTGCGATGTGTTGGTGATGTCCGAAGAAGGGCGCCTGGCCATGTCGGGCCCGGAGGTGATTGAAACGGTGTACGGCGTGGAAGAATTCGATTCACGTGACCGCGCCCTGGTGTGGCGTGTCAGCGGTGGCAAGCACCGTTATGTCATGGGCGACATTCAAGCCTTGGTGGCCGATGAAGTAGAAGCCTTCAGACAGGCAGCCTTGCAAGCACTTGATTCCGGCAAGGTGAGTTTTGACCTTGAGAATCTGGAAGCAGAGCACGCCATGTTGACGCAGCGGCTTGAGCAGTTTGGTGACTGCCGGGATGCCAAAGAAATTTGGCAACGCCTGGGGCTGCCCAGTGCCGAAGAATTGGCACTGATGCCGGCTGATGAATTTGTACGCGCTACAAGTGTTGCACGTGACGTGGCAAGGGGTGCGCAATGAATCGGGATCAAGTATTGAACGCCTTGTTTGCTGATGGCTGGAAAGCCGAGTACCTGGAGGCTGATCATTTTTATGGCCGCGTAACGGTCGGCAACCAGCAGGTGACTGTGATTGGCACTGCCGAGAAAGCAGAGGTGGGTGCGGACATGGCCTTGACCATGGCGCGTGTGGTGATTGAAACCATCAAGCAGCGCCCGGGCGAACCGATTGTCTTTTTGCTGGACACGCAGGGCCAACGCCTTCGTCGCCGGGATGAACTCATGGGTTTGAATGGCTACATGGCACACCTGGCCAAAGCAGTTGAGCTGGCACGCCAGCGAGGCCATGTGATTGTGAGTGTGGTGTATGGTGAGGCAGTGAGCGGTGGTTACATTAGCACTGGCATGATGGCAGACGCTTGCTATGCCTTGGCCGATGCGGAAATCAAGGTGATGAATTTGCCTGCCATGTCGCGCATTACCAAAATTCCTTTGGATCATTTGCAAGCGCTGGCCAAGCAGTCCCCTGTGTTCTCGCCCGGTGTGGAAAATTATTTGCGCATGGGTCACCTGGATGCTGTGTGGCAAGGTGATTATGCGGCGCAGCTGGCTGCATCCATCACAAGTTTGCAGGCCAAATCGCGCGAGGAAATTGGCAAAGACCTTCGCATTGAACGGGGCGTGGAACGCGGGGGGCGACAGGCCGCAGGTGTGGTTGTTGAGCGTGTTTTAGCCAATCGATGACAGGCCGATGAGCACCCCATGATCACATTCAATCGCCACGACCTGGTGTGGTTAAAACTGGATGCAGTAAGGCATGCTGAGTATGCCGGGCCAGCACCTATGGAGCCCATCAGCGCATTGTCGCTTTTGCATCGGTGGGTGCTCAGTGGACACCCGTTGATTGTGGCGCGTCAAGAGGATGTCTTGCCGCATTGTCTGCGGGTGGGTTTGGCCGAGCCACCCTCTTGGGGCAAAAAGCGCTTGTCCTTCATCGTGAATAGTCAAGGCATTGAAAAGCACCAGCAAGGACCAAACCTGGCCAATGTGTTGCCAGGCTTACCGCAGCATTGGCAAGCGGGGGCTGTTGCTTTGCAGGCGTTTTTGGATGAGCACAATATTGCCGCACATGTGTACGGTTCAAGTGCTGTGCAGGTCTTGACCGGTTTGCCATGCCTTACTGAAAGTTCTGATCTTGATGTGCTGTTCAAACCAGTGAGTTGGCTTGACGCTGAAAAGCTGTGTCTTTTTCTAATTGCACTTCAAACCGAATACCCCGAGTTTAAGGTGGATGGCGAAGTGCTCAATCCAAGTGGTCAGGCTGTGCAGTGGCGTGAATTGCATCGAAGCTTTTCCGATCCCAATTCGAAGTTGATGGTGAAAACCAATCACACCGTGAAGCTTGTTGCATTGGCGACGTATCAGCAGGGTTTTCAATGCCCGGTTGGGAGTGCTGCATGAAAGAACTGGTCGCACGAATTGATACAGCAGCCTGCCAAGCGCTTCGACAGGAAGTGGACCTGGAGTACAAACCTGGCTTGGTATGCCCAGGCAACAATGGCAGCCATGCCGACATGAATGCCACAACGTTCTACCGCAGCATAGCCGCTTTGCGGGGGTACTTCGGAAACTGTTTTGCAGCGGGTATTGAGGGTGCAGAATTCAGAACACTGCAGGCGCATGGCCTGGTCGCCGAGAAAGCCATGTTCAAGGCCACTGAAGGTGTAAACACCCACAAAGGCGCCATTTTCCTGATGGGGTTGTTGGCGGGTGCAGCGGGTGCCCAGTTTCGTGAACACGGGTGTTTCGACCCGATCAGCCTGGGCAGGTTGGTGGCGGCCAAATGGGGCGTGAATATATTGTTGGCAGGGGTGCAAGACCAGGTTCAACGCCTTGACTCACCCACGCATGGTCGCCGTGTGAAAGATGCCTTTGGTTTGCCCGGCGCGCGCGAGCAGGCAGCCGAAGGTTTTCCGGTGCTGTTCTGGACCACGGTGCCACAACTTCGCTGGGCTTTGTCTGAAGGGCTTTCGCAAGAGCAAGCGCAGTTACATGCCTTGGTGTGCACCATTGGCAAGCTGCCTGACACCAACCTTGCCCATCGCGGCGGTTTGAAAGGTTTGCAATGGGCCCAGGGCAGAGTGGACCAGTTTCTGGCTGAGGGCGGCGTGTTTGCGCCCGGCTGGAAAAGCAGGGCGCAGCACCTGTGTGCACAGTTTGAATCGCAGAGGTTAAGCCCTGGTGGCAGTGCTGATTTGTTGTCTGCCGCGCTGTTTGTGCAAGCCTTGGTGCAAGTCAATTCCGAGCTGCCCAACTTTATGGTTGCACGCTCATGACTTTGTGCATTTTGTGCCCGGGGCAGGGTAGCCAAACCGTCGACATGCTTCCACGTTTGCTGGCTGAGACATTGATTGCTCCACACTTGGAACCTTTGTTGGATGCCATGCCTTTTGATGCCATGGCGGTGTCGCAGAATTCCGAATTGTGTTTCGCCAACGCGCATGCCCAGCCTTTGATTGTGGCTTCAGGCGCCGCAGTTGCCCAGGCCCTGCAGGCGCATGGCATTCATGCTGATTTAAGCGCGGGTTACAGCATTGGTGAGCTGACCGCCCACACGGTGGCCGGCAGTTTGCAGGCGTTGGACGGAGTGGGTTTGGCGGTGAAGCGTGCGCAGTGCATGGACCAGGCGGCACCCGCAGCCCACGGCATGATGGCCGTGAAAGGTGTGCGTCTTGAAAAGCTGCAAGCCATTGCACTTGAGCACGGCTTGGCTGTGGCGATTGTGAATGATGAACAGCATGCCGTACTCGCTGGCCCCACGGCGGTGATGAAGTCGATTTGCAAAGGCATGGAACGCGAACTGGGCGCGCATGTGGTGCACTTGAATGTGCAAGTGCCTTCGCACACCACGTGGTTAAGGGATGCAAGTGCGCAATTCAAGAATGCACTGGATGCGGCCAGTTGGCGCAGATTCGATTGCCCGGTGCTCAGCGCGCTGGACGGAAGCCCTGTAGAGAATCGCAATGGCGCAATCGATTGCCTTGCGCGTCAAATTTCTGAACCCCTTCAGTGGGCGCGTACTTTGGACTTGGCTTCTGAAATGGGCGCCACGGTTTACTTCGAAGTGGGCCCGGGCAATACGCTGACCCGCATGGTGCGTGAGCGATTTCCGAATGTGAAAGCGCGTTCCTTGTCCGAGTTTCAAACCTTTGAAGGCGCATTGAATTGGTTGAGCTGAACGCAGCACTGTTTGCTGAAATTTTTACGGTGCAGGCAGTTGCTGCGTACATTGCAATCGGCATTGTTGCCGGTTTTCTGGCGGGCCTCTTGGGCGTGGGTGGGGGCAGTGTGCTGGTGCCTGCATTGGTGTGGGCCTTCAAACTGGCCGCATTGCCCGGGCAGTGGAACTTCCGTTTGGCCCTCGGCACTTCCATGGCCACCATCCTGTTTACCTCGGTGTCCAGCGTGCGTTCGCACCACCTCCACGGCGCAGTGCGCTGGGATGTTGTGAAAAATTTCATTCCCGGTATTTTGTTGGGTACCTTGTTCGGTACCTTCCTTGCGCGGCATGTGTCCACCACTTTCCTGATCGTGTTTTTCGCGCTCTTCATGGGCTTGGCCTCGTTTCAAATGTTCTTCGAATACAAGCCTAAACCGGGGCGTGTACTGCCCGGGCGCAACGGGCAAATGGGTGTAGCCACCTTTATTGGTACTGCGTCGTCGCTGGTGGCTGTGGGTGGCGGTGCACTCACCGTGCCGTTTCTGGTGTGGTGCAATGTGTCGATTAAAAATGCCATTGGCACCGCATCGGCCATGGGTTTTCCAATTGCTTTGGGTGGCACCATCGGTTTCATATTCAATGGCTGGACTGCACCCGGCCTGCCCACAGGCAGCCTCGGTTTTGTATACACACCCGCCTTGTTGTTCACGGTGGTGGCCAGCGTGTTGCTTGCCCCATGGGGTGCGCAGGCGGCACACATTCTGCCTGCACCCCTGCTTCGAAAAGTGTTTGCGGCGGTGGTGTTTGGCATTGCGGTGAATATGGTTCAGGGGCTTTTGTAGCGCGGTGTGTGTCCAGCAAAGCTTCAAGCGTGGGCATTTTTAAAGGCTTGCTCAGTACTTTGTCGAATACCGACCAATCCCGGCTGTGTGTGGTGGTGGACTCGTCTTCACCAGTCAATGCATACACCACCAGGTTGCCATAACGGCAGTCCTTGCGAATTTCCAGGGTTGCATCAATACCGTTTAACACTGGCATGTTGATGTCCATCAGCACGAAATCAATGGTGTCACCTTGCGCCTTGATGATTTCGACAGCACGTTGACCGTTTTCCGCTTCAATGCAATGTATACCCCTCTTGTTCAAAAGTGCCTTGATCACAGTTCGGGTCATCTTGACATCTTCAACCAGCAACACCACCAGCTCGGTTGCGGGCTCAGTTGAGCGGGGCCTGTTGCTTTTGCTGTCTGTGGGGGTTTGAAGTGAATAAAGCCATTTCACGATTGCCGCAGGCTGAAGCGGCCCCTGCACCAGGAAAATTCGATTTGCGTAGTCGGGGTGGTTTGATGTTTGCACATGCCCATTCATCCCGGGCAGTATCAAGGCCCGGTGATTGGTGTTGCTGGCAAGGTACGCGTGCGCGGTTTCAATGCGATCCGTGATCATTAGTAATGCACCGTGATCTACACACTGGCAACCCATGCTTGCCAGCATTTCCCGTGCATGTACATCGCATTGTGGGTTTGCCACAGCCAATTGAATTGTTTGTGAAGTCAGCAATTCAAGCGTTTCCGTGTTTTGTTTCTTGCCGGGTTTCAAGGGCACATGAAGGGTGGCGGTGGTGCCAGCGCCCTCGCTGCTGGTAATTTGTATTGTGCCGCCAACGTGTTCAACCAACGACTTCACCAAATTCAAACCCAGGCCCGAACCACCGTAGAGGCGAGCCGTAGAGGGAGTGGATTGTGCCAGTTGATCGAACAGGTTGTTCACGCTTTCCTCTGGAATGCCAGGGCCTGTGTCGTTCACCGAGAACTGCAGCAAGTTGGTTGACAATTGCTCGACACGCAGGCGGATATGCCCGGCCTCTGTAAATTTGCAGGCATTGCTGATCAAATTGCCCACCATTTGTTTAATCCTGAAGGCATCGCCAATCCAGTGCCTTTGAATACTTCCTTTCATTTCAATGCGCAGCTCAAGATCGTGATTTTTAGCCCCGCCGTACAGGTGGGTCGACAGGTTATAAATCAGTGACCACAAATCAAACTCGTCCTCTTCAAAATGCAGTTCGCCCCGGTCCAGCCGGAAAGAATCCAGCGAATTCGTCAACAGGTCGACCAGGTCTTCTGTGCAGTACTTCAATTTCTCCGTGAGGTCTTGTTGTGTGTCCGTGTCGCATTGCTCATTCAGCAAATTGCAAAGACCAAGAATTGTGTGAAGCGGGTTCCTGATTTCATGGCTCATGGTCGCCACAAACTGGCTTTTCGCAGCGGTAAGTTGATCGGCTTTTTCTTTGGCCTCAATCAGACGGGTTTTCGCAAGGGTTGATTCTGTAATGTCCATCAGGCACATCAAATAGCTGGGTTTTTCCTGAATAACCACAGACTCGCCTGAACATCCAAAATAAGCTTTTTTGTCGCTGGTTTGGAATTCAATGGACAGGCTGCTTTCCTGCTGCACAGCATGGCGCATGTTTTCCTCCACCTGCGTTTGCTGCGTAGTGCAAACAAACTGTTGGCAAAATTCGCCCAGGTTGGAAAAACTGTCACGGGGTGAATTCAGCAGCCGCTGCGCTTCGGGTGTCAGCTGCACCTCACCGGTTTTGGGGTCAATCACAATGCTGGCCACATGGGCAATTTCACTGGCCAATTCAAGAAGTTTTGTTCTCAAAATCAGGTTTTGTTTGGCAAGGTGCTTTTCCGAGATGTCTTGCCCGATTGTGTAGAAGCCTTTGACCTCACTCCCCACCACATCGGGCAAATACTGCACGAGAATGTGACTTGGGCGGTCGTTTGCTGTGTTTTTTAAAGTGACCAGGTAGTCGCATGGCTCCCCGGCCAGCGCCTTGTTAATCAGTGGCATCGCAATTTCAAGACGCTGCGGGGAAAGAAGTGTGCTGATGTGGTTACCTAGCAACCTTTCGGGCTTCATGGAAAACCATTGGGCATAAGCCTTATTTGAAAAACGGTTGTGAAGGGTATGGTCCCAGTACCCCAGCATGTAGGGGACACCGTTTAACAGCGACTCCAGATCGCGCTGCGCCTTTGCACGTGCTTTCTCGGCGTTTTCATGTTGAAGCAACGATGCTTTTATCGTTTTGTTTCCATAACCGAAATAAACAAGCACCAACATGTTGTTCAGAGACCAGAACAAGGTCACCAACGCAACGCTGTTCCAGACATCATCTGAAATCGAGGGGCCGGCACTCAATTCCAAAAACCAATAGGCCAGGAACGGCGATACGCCCAATAGAACGGCGATTAATTTATAACGTGTTTGTAAAGACCGGATAGAAGTTGTCATTGTTAATTCAAAGGTACGACACACGGATCGACAACCGCCATGAATGCAATGTATTCCTTCTGGTACGCCGAAAATCATATTGCGGTGTATCGGGGCTTTTACGCAACCCCCATTTTTGCTAAACCCCCAACATCGGGGTAACGTTGAGTGGTAATGAATTTCTTGTGGGGTAAGCACATCCATTACCATGTCCGCCTAGATTGGTGCGAGAACGTTAAAAACAATCAAGCTTTGGCCCCAATGCACCAATACCCGAATTGAAGGAGTTTGTTCAATGAAAATCAAACAATGCTTTTTGTTTTTGTCGATAACGCTGCTTGCCGCAACGTCATATGCCCAAATGCACACCGACCAGAGGAATTTACCCGCATTGATTCAAGTGGCCACAGGCAACACTTTGGTGCTGGAAACCCGCGCCGAGGGACAAATTACTTATGAATGCAGCAAAGAGAAAGACCCGCTGACTGCTTACAAGTGGACCATGGCTGGCCCCAAAGCAGTGTTGAACGATGCCAAAGGAAAGAAGATTGGCGACTATTCGGGTCCGCCCGCGCGCTGGACACACCAAGATGGTTCGTTTGTCACCGGCTCACAAGTGGCTGTGTCGCCCAACGGCAGCAAAAACATTCCCCTTCAACTGGTGAAAGCCGATGTGGCCGGCGGGCAGGGTGCCTTGACCGGAGTCAGTTATGTGCAGCGCGTGAATACGCAAGGTGGTGTAGCGCCAGCCAAAAAGTGCTCGGCTGACAATGATGGCGAGAAAGCCGAGGTAAGTTACAAGGCCGAGTACCGATTCTGGGCGGTGAATTGATTCGAAAGATCAGCTTATACAACCATTTAAAAGCCTATTTGCACCCAATAATTTGAAATTGGCTATTAATTGGGTGTAAATGGGTGTAATAATGGGCAATGCTGAATACACACTCACTTCAAATTTCTCCCGAAATTTTGCGCCTGATTGCTCGCATCGACGAGTTCAAAGGCGCTTGGCGTGCTTTGGGTACACTGGCGCCAGACCGTCTTTCCGCCTTGCGACGAATTGCAACCATTGAAAGTATCGGTTCCTCCACTCGAATAGAGGGCAGCAAACTGAGCGATCGCGATGTGGAGCGATTGCTTTCCAATCTCTCTATTCAGTCTTTTGATTCACGAGACGAGCAGGAAGTTGCTGGCTACGCAGAGCTGATGGATTTGGTGTTTTCCGCTTGGCAAGACATTCCGTTTAACGAAAATCACATCAAGCAACTGCATCAGGTTTTGCTCAAGCACAGCAACAAAGACAGCCGACATCGCGGCGCTTATAAAACCAGCTCCAACAGTGTGGCTGCGTTTGACCTTAGTGGTGTGCAAATCGGAATTGTTTTTGAAACAGCGACTCCGTTTGATACCCCCCGCTTGATGGCTGAATTGATTGAGTGGGTCAACGAAGAGCGCCAAAAAGGCGAGCTGCATCCTTTGCTGATCATCGGCATTTTCGCTGTGGTGTTTCTTGAAATACACCCGTTTCAAGATGGGAATGGCCGACTAAGCCGGGTGCTAACCACCTTACTGCTCATGCAGGCAGGTTATGCCTATGTTCCTTACAGCTCGCTTGAAAGTGTGATCGAGCTGAACAAAGAGGCCTATTATCTGGCCTTGCGGCAAACCCAAGGTACCATTCGATCCGAGTCTCCGAACTGGAATTCCTGGATTGTGTTTTTTTTGCGTTCCTTGGCTGAGCAAGTGCGTCGATTGGAAAAGAAAGTTGAACGCGAAAGAATTGTGCTTGCCGCTTTGCCACCCTGGTCGTTAAGTATTGTCGAGTTCGCCAAAGAACATGGCCGTGTCACCATCGGCGAAATGGTCCGCTTGACTGGCGCCAGCAGAAATACCTTGAAACAACATTTTCGAAATCTGACTGAGGCAGGGCATTTGGAGCAGTTGGGCAGTGGGCGTGGTGCGTGGTACCGGCTTAAATAGAATTGATCAGTGCTTGGGAGCCCCCAACAAAGCCTCAAACGCCAGCGCCGCATTGCTCAGCGGCCTGTGTGGCAAGCGCAGCCTGAACAAGGGGCGTTCCATTTTTCCTGAACCCAGTGCAAAGCGTTTTACGCGGCGCAAGGCAAGTTGATCTCGTGCGGTAATTTTAGGCACAATGCCCACACCGCAACCCGCTGCAACAGCTTGGATAATCGCCTCGTTGCTGTTCATCTCCAGTGTGCGCTGGGCTTGTATCCCCATGTTCTGCAGCAATTGCTCCGCCACGTTGCGGCTGCCTGAGCCCTGTTCGCGCAGTATCCACACCTGCTGCTCCAGTTCGCGTTTGCGCGCGCCATTCTCAAAGCTGGGTGCAATGGCGACCATTTCTTCGGTGCGCCACAAACGGGTTTCAATGCGTTCGTCGACCACCTCGCCTTCCACCAGGGCCACATCCACTTTGCAGTCCAGTAAAAGTTGAGCCACGTTCTCGGTGTTGGCGCCTACCATCTGTACATCCACGCCGGGGTGTTTGTCTGAAAACTTCTTCAGGTAAGGCGCCAGCCAATAACTGGCGATCGTGGTACTTGCACCCACAATCAGGCGCCCGCGTTCCAGGTTCTTGAAGGCGCGCAGTACTTCGCTGGCTTCGCGTTCCATGGCAAACAGGCTTTTGCCATAGTCAAACAACACTTGCCCGGCCTCATTGGGTTTGAAGTACTTGCCCTGGCGTTCAAGCAGCAGGGTATCCAGTTGCGCTTCCAGTTCTCGCACGGCTTTTGAAACTGCGGGCTGGCTGATGCCCAGTTGCTCTGCTGCCTTGGTGAAACTGTTTTCTTCCACCGCGCAAACATAAATTTTAAGAAGGTGTAAATTCATGCATAACCTATAGTTATGAATACAGAAATTCTATTGTCTATGGGTATGAGAAAAAAAGCATCACCATAAGGTGTCTTTTTTGAATTCATGATCCATGCGCGTTCTTCAAGCCCCCAACACCGCCTTGCCTTTTGGTTTGCTGCTCAGCTTTTTGCTGGCTGCATTGGCCTGGCTGGGCGCTGTACCGGGTGGCCTTGCAAGTTGGGGCCTTGGCTTGTTGCCTCTGGCCATGTTCCTGGGCATGGCACTTGGCAATACCGCTCCTGCCTTGGTTCGGCACGGTCAAGTTGGGTTTGGTTTTGCTCGCCGCCATGTCATGCGCACGGGCATTGCCTTGTTTGGTTTCCAGTTGGGGTTTGCGGATTTGCTCGCCGTGGGTTGGCAAGGTGTATTGGCGGCGGTGTTTGTTGTGGCAAGTACTTTGGGGTTGGCGGCTTGGTTGGGCAAGCGCATGGGCTTGCAGGCCAGCAGTTTTCTGCTGATTGGTGCTGGCAGCGCAATTTGCGGGGGTGCAGCCATTGCTGCGGCAGATTCGGTATTGCGTGCGCCACCCGCGGCCACCTCAGCTGCCTTGGGCACAGCCGTGGTGTTTGGCACGCTTAGCATGTTTGCCATACCGGGGTTTCAGTGGCTGTTTAATTTGCAGGCCGATTTCACTGGCCTTTGGCTGGGCTTAAGCGTGCATGAATTGGGGCATGTGGTAGCGGGCGCTGCGCTGGTGGGTGGTGAAGCACCCGCATTCGCATTGATCGAGAAAATGTTGCGTGTGGCCTTGCTGGCGCCGGCCATGGTGTGGCTGGCCTGGCACATGGTGCGCGAGCAGCGCAAACAGCCAGGCGCTCAAGTCAGCCATGTGTCCATGCAACCCCCTTTGTTTCTGTGGGGGTTCTTGTTGGCAGTGGTGTTGAAATCCACGGGTGTGCTGAGTATTCCACTGGAAACTGCTTTGGTTGATTTGTCCCAGTTGTTAATGGCCACCGGGCTGGCGGCTTTGGGCGTGGGCACGCGCTGGCTTGATTTGCGCGCTGCGGGCGGGAAGGTGTGGGTGCTGGGTGGTGCCTTGTGCATTCACCTTTGGGCAGCAGGATTCGTCTTGGTGCACGTGATTCAAAGCGGTGCTGCAGCGCATTAATTTGGGTTGCCCAGAAAACGCAATGCCGCACAAGTGCAAGTAATAAATAGGTAAAGCAGCAAAAACAGCACTGCTACGGTGCAACAAAAGCTGGCACGGTCTATGCATATCATGACCTGTCATAACAAGTTTGATTCAGGCAGCAAATATGAACGGGAAATCAGCGATCAAAGTAGTGGAAGAGCAAGCATTCGATACCAATGTGTCGGCCTTGCCCTTGTACACCCAGGTGCGGGAAAAGTTGCGCAAAAGCATTCTCGATGGCACCTACGCACCGCACACACAAATGCCCTCTGAAAGCCAAATGATCCGTATGTTTGGCGTAAGCCGAATCACCATTCGCCAGGCGCTGGGCGACCTTCAAAAAGAAGGCCTGATATTCAAAGTGATGGGCAAGGGCAGTTTTGTGTCCAAACCCAAAGCGTTTCAAAGCCTGTCGCGTTTGCAGGGTTTTGGTGAAGCCATGTCGTCCTCGGGTTATGAAACCTACTCGAACGTGCTCAGCGCAAAGCCGGTTGAAGCTACCGCACAGGTGGCCAATCGCCTGCATGTCAAACCTGGTCAGCCTGTATTTGAAATTCAGCGCCTGCGCTTTTTGAATCGCGAACCCATTTCAGTGGATGTCAGTTATTTCCCAATCGAGATTGGGGAAAAGTTGCTGCAAGAGGATTTGGCTGTGCGCGACATTTTTGCAATTCTGGAAAACGACCACGGCTACAACCTGACCCACGCGGATTTGCAAATTGAAGCCATTTCAGCCGATGAATCGCTGGCCCAACAACTGCGTGTGGACGAGGGCTGCCCCTTGCTGCGCATGGAACGAATGACTTACGCGGGCGACAAGCCCATCGACTTTGAATACCTGTATTACCGGGGCGATGCATTCCAGTATCGCTTGCGCATCAACCGAACTTGAGGAGTGTGAACATGAAACGCATCGACTTGGAATACGACCTGGTGGTGATTGGTGGCGGCACAGGCGGCCCCATGGCTGCCGTCAAAGCGAAAGAACAAAACCCCAAGCTGCGTGTGCTGCTGGTGGACAAGGCCAACGTAAAACGCAGCGGCGCAATTTCCATGGGCATGGATGGCTTGAACAATGCCGTGATTCCTGGCCACGCCACAGCCGAGCAGTATGTGAAGGAAATCACGATTGCCAACGACGGCATTGTGGACCAAGAGGCAGTCATGGCGTATGCCGCGAACAGCTTTGACATGATTCAGGAACTCGACAAATGGGGCGTGAAATTCGAGAAAGATGAAACCGGCGACTATTCGGTGCGCAAGGTTCACCACCTGGGCAGCTATGTGTTGCCCATGCCCGAGGGCCACAACATGAAGCGCGTGCTGTACCGCCAGCTAAAGCGCACCCGTGTGGAAGTCACCAACCGCGTGGTGTGTACGCGCTTGCTGACTGGTGCCAATGGCGAGATCACCGGTGTGATGGGCTTTGATTGCCGCACGGCAGATTTTTATGTTATTCGCTGCAAGGCCGCCA
The DNA here is from genome assembly GCF_013004065.1 of Limnobacter sp. SAORIC-580. Lineage (GTDB taxonomy): Bacteria > Pseudomonadota > Gammaproteobacteria > Burkholderiales > Burkholderiaceae_B > Limnobacter > Limnobacter profundi. Next base: position 3,183,242 of record NZ_CP053084.1, on the reverse strand, counting down.
TTATTGCCACGGGCGCAGCCGGCCGCATGGGCTTGCCTTCTTCAGGCTATTTGATGGGCACCTACGAGAACCCCACCAACTGCGGCGATGGCCATGCCATGGCCTACCACGCAGGTGCTGCATTAGCCAACCTGGAGTGCTACCAGATCAACCCGTTGATCAAAGACTACAACGGCCCAGCTTGTGCGTATGTGACCGGCCCCTTCGGAGGTTACACGGCCAACGCAGCCGGTGAGCGCTTCATTGAATGCGATTACTGGAGTGGCCAAATGATGATGGAGTTCTATCGCGAACTGCAAAGTGGCAATGGCCCTGTGTTCTTGAAGCTGGACCACCTCGCTGAAGAAACCATCAGCGAGATTGAGGTTATTTTGCACACCAACGAGCGCCCAAGCCGTGGCCGTTTCCACGAGCAGCGTGGCAACAACTACCGCAAGGAAATGATTGAAATGCACATTTCCGAAATCGGGTTTTGCAGTGGTCACAGTGCCTCCGGTATCTGGATCAATGCGCAAGGTGAAACATCAGTACCTGGTTTGTATTCTGCCGGCGACTGCGCCAGCGTGCCGCACAACTACATGCTGGGTGCATTTGTGTACGGGAAAATTTGCGGTGTAAACGCCGCCGCCTACTGCGCTGAAAACACACTGAATGAACTGGACGAGTTACAAGTAAAAGCCGAGCACGATCGCATTGAAGCGCCGCTGCTGCGCACCGAGGGGCCTACACCCTTCCAGGTGGAATATAAAACACGCCGCTTGGTCAACGACTATTTGCAGCCGCCCAAAGTAACCCGCAAATACCAAATCGGTTTGCGCCGCATGGACGAGGTACGCGCCGATGCGGCAAACATGGTGGCCACCAATGCCCATGAATTGATGCGCGCCATGGAAACGCATTCGATCATCGACTGCGCCGAAATGGCCGCGCGCGCCAGCCTGTTCCGCACCGAAAGCAGGTGGGGCCTTTACCACTACAGCGTAGACCACCCCGAGCGCGATGACGCCAACTGGTTCTGCCACACCCTGCTGTACAAAAACGCGCAAGGCCAAATGGCCATGAAGAAAAAGGAAATCGAGCCCTACATTGTGCCCATCGATGAAAAGGAAATGGATGCTTACCAGCGCTTGCGCGTGGTCGGTGAAGCCGCTTGATTTGCCCTAACACACAACACGAGAGGTACTGAACATGACCATGGCCGCAACAATTACCCAAGTCCCCGTCAAGGTGGATTCCGAGAAATGCATTGCCGAAAAAGGCTGCACCGTGTGCGTGGATGTGTGCCCGCTCGATGTGCTTGCCATTGACCACGTCACCGGCAAGGCATTCATGAAATTTGATGAATGCTGGTATTGCCTGCCCTGTGAAAAAGATTGCCCCACAGGTGCTGTGCATGTGGACATTCCATTCTTGCTGCGCTGAAAAGGAGCACACCATGAGCATTGCAATTCCTACCTTGCAAGAACGGCTGAACAGCCCCGATGCCGAAGTACGCCGACTGGCTGTGATTGACTTGCCTTACAGCGATGAAGACGACATTGAGTTGTTGTTGCTGCCTTGCCTGCACGATGCCGATGCCAATGTGCGCCTGGAAGCAGTGCGTGCACTGGAAGGATTCGAGGATCAAACCACGGTCACAGCTTTGGCACAGATGCTGCTAGATACATCAGCAGTGGTTCAAGAAGCGGCCGGTTTGGTGCTTGCCGAATTGAAAGAATCTGAATCGGCGCCGCCCTTGATTCCGCTGCTGACCCACGCGGATGCCACTGTGCGTTCGCTGGCCTTGAAAGCTGTGCGTGCGTTGCGGGTGCCTGAAGCTTACGAGCCCGCCTTGAACCAGTTGAAAGACCCCAGCCCGGCAGTTCGCCGTGAAGCAGTGGGTGTGCTGGGTTACCTCAAGCGTGCAGAGGCAGTGGGTGAGCTGGCTGAAGTGGCGGCCCACGACCCCGATGGTGAAGTACGCCGAATTGCCGTGGGTGCATTGGGTTACACGAACGAGGTTAGTGTGCTGCCTTCACTGATGCGGGCTTTGAACGACAGCGTGTGGATGGTGCGAGAAGAAGCCGCAGCCACCATTGGCAAGCTGGGCATGGCACAGGCCACCGATGAACTGGTGAAAGCCATGCAAGACGATTACTGGCAAGTGCGTGTGAAAGCAGCGCGTGCCTTGGGTGTCATGAAGGCTTTGCCTGCGCTTCCTGCACTGGTGGAAGCCATGAACGACACCGTGAGCAATTTGAGAAAAGAGGCGGCCATTGCCTTGGGTGAAATTGGTGACAAACGGGCCATTCCCGCACTTGAAAAAGCGCTGGAAGACAACGACCCGGATGTGCGAAAACTGGCCCGCCTGGCACTGACCAACATCACGCTGAAACACAGCTAAGGGGATTTGCCATGACATTCGTGGTGACGCAAGCCTGTATTAAATGCAAATACACCGACTGCGTGTCGGTGTGCCCGGTGGATTGCTTTCACGAGGGGCCGAACTTCCTCGTGATTAATCCTGAAGGCTGTATCGATTGTGGTGTGTGCATTCCTGAATGCCCAGCCAGTGCAATTTACGAAGAAGGCAATGTTCCAGCGGACCAGCAGGAATTCATTGAAATCAATGCAAGGTTGGCTCAGCTGTGGCCGGTGATTGACAGCGCCAAAGAGCCGCTGGAAGACGCTGACGCCTGGGTTGATATCACGAACAAAAAGCAGTACCTGGAGGAAGCCTGCACAGACAAGGCCTAAGCCCGAGAGCATTCAAATATTCCGACTGTCAAATACAGCCAACCACCTGGCACCAATTTTGAAACGAGTCTATTGAAAAGGATTGTTGACATGAACACGGGAATCTTCAAAGGAATCGCAGCACAGGGCAAGGTAGTTGGCAGGTTCATCGGCATTCGCGCAGCCAGCGCGCTGGTGGCCTGCACACTTTCATTTCCAGCATTGGCCGAAGTGGTCACGGTGGGAATTGGTACACAGAACACCACCACCAACACAGTAACTGGCGGTGTTGTATTGAAAGAACTCGGCTTGATTGAAAAGCACCTGGCCAAGGTGCCACGTTTCAAAGACATTCAGTTCAAGATTGAATGGCAAAACTTCACTTCTGGCCCACCCGTGACCAACGGCATGGTGGCCAATACTTTGCAAATCGGCATGATGGGCGACTACCCGCTGCTGGTGAACGGTGCCACGTTTCAAAACGGCAATGAAACCAAAAGCCGCCTGATTGCGCTGATTGCCTACAACGCGGAAGGTGCGGGCAATGGCGTGGTGGTGCACAAAGACTCCCCTTACTATGAGCTGGCTGACCTGAAAGGCAAAAAACTCTCCGTGCCTTTTGGGTCGGCAGCACATGGTATGTTGCTCAAGGCGCTGGAAGACCGTGGCTGGACTGCCGAAGACTTCGAGCTTTCCAGCCAAAGTCCGGAAGTGGGCACCTCCAGCTTGCAAGAAAAGCGCATTGATGGCCATGCTGACTTTGTACCGTTTGCCGAGCTTCTTCCTTACCGTGGTTTTGCCCGCAAAATTTTCGACGGCGCTGAAACCAAAGTGCCCACATTCCACGGCGTGGTGGTACGCGAAGACTTCGCCAAGAAGTACCCCGAGTTTGTGGTGGCCTACATCAAGGCATTGATGGAAGCCAACGACTGGGTACGCAAAAACCCGGTGCAGGCCGCAGCCAAAATTGAAGAATGGACCCGCATTGAGAAAGAAGTGGCGTACATGTTTTTGGGCCCAGGCGGTGTACACACCCTAGACCCCACCATCAAACCCAAGTGGGTTGAAACCGTGAAATACGATCACGGTGTACTCAAGCGCATGGGCCGCGTGAAGGAATTCGATGCAGATGCCTGGGTAGACGAAACCTACGTGAAGCAAGCCTTCAAGGAATTGGGTTTGGACTACGCCAAGCAAAAGGCCAGCACCACCAACTATGAAATTAGCGGCACCGACCCGCTGTGCGGCGGCAAAATTACCGAACCACGCCAAGCTGGCGAAGTGTGGATAGAGGGCGGCGCTATTACTGCCTACAAGTCGGCCAATTGCACGCTGGCTGCCATCAAGAAAGCCCAAGGAGAAGGCAAGAAAATTGGCGTGGCCTATGTGTACGACCAAAGCATGAAGATCAAGGTGTTTGCCGACAAAGCATTTTATTCCCTGAAAGCCGGTGCCAAAACTCCCGAGATTGTGCCCTTTCTGTTGAAGAAAGACGCAGAGGCTTTTGCCGCGAAGAACGGCGGCAAAGTGGGCCTCTATGACGATGCACTTGCACTTGCAGTAGTGGGGAAATAAACCATGTCCCGACCTCTTGAAATTCAAATGCCCGCGGCTGCGAAGCCTTATGCCCCGGTGGTGAAAGCCAGTACCCTCGCCCCCGGGGCGAAAGAACCTGCCTTGCAAGCGGTGGACGCACCCGGCAGTGCGCCACGCGTTGCAGTGCGTGCCAAAGCCGAAGTGGCTGAAAAACTGCCTGCACGTGAACTGTTTTTGATCAGTGCAAAAAAGCACAGCCTGGCTGCGTTGATGACGTTTTTGTCGATCGGCGCATTGGTGGCCTTCTGGTATGTGGCCACTTTGTACAAGCTCGACTTTTATGTGCGCTTCAACAATATTCCCACGCCGGGTGAAGTGTTCACCAACATGGTGGAGTTGATGCAAAACCAGCGCTTCCAAACCAACATCTGGAAAAGCGTGGTGCGCATTATGCAGGGCTTTGCCATGGCCACAGCCCTGGGTGTCACCTTGGGCCTGCTGTGCGGCCGCTTTGCGGTGGTGCGGGGCCTCATGTTTCCAGCGCTTGAAGTGTTGCGCCCAATTCCTGCGATTGCCTGGGTGCCCATTTCAATCATGCTGTGGCCCACCACAGAAAGCAGCATTATTTTCATCACCTTCATTGGCGCCTTCTTTCCAATCCTGATCAACACCATGGCGGGTGTGAAGGGCGTTGACCCTGTGCTGCTGCGCGCTGCAAAAAGTTTGGGTGCAAATGAGTTCACCATGCTGACCAAAGTGATATTGCCTGCAGCCCTACCCAATGTATTCACCGGTTTGGCGGTGGGCATGGGCGTGGCTTGGGTGTCGCTGATTGCAGCGGAAATGATTTCAGGCCAGTTCGGTGTGGGTTATTTCACTTGGGAAGCGTACTCGCTGATTGAGTACCCCAACATTGTGCTGGGCATGATCGTGATTGGCGTGTTGGGTTTGTTGTGCAGTGGCGGTATTTTGCTGCTGGCCCGTTTGCTCATGCCTTGGCAACAGATTGCCGGGCCCGGAGGTGGAAAATGAACAGCACTGTGAAAAAGCCCGAGGGCTGTATTGAACTGAGCAATGTGCAGGTGAACTTCATTCAAAACGGTGCGCGTTTTGCTGCTGTTCAGGATGTTTCCCTGAATGTGCAGCCCGGTGAGTTTGTGTCGGTGGTTGGCCCATCAGGTTGCGGTAAAAGTACGCTGTTGAACATTGTGGCCGGGTTCCTGAAGCCCAGCGATGGTGTGGTCACCATGGATGGTCAGGCCATTCATGGCCCCAGTGCCGAACGTGGTGTGGTGTTTCAACAGTACTCACTCTTTCCTTGGCTCAAGGTGCGCGAGAACGTGGAGTTCGGTTTGAAGCTGCAAGGCATGGCTCGCCACGAGCGAGAAGGCAAGGCGCGCACCTTGTTGGGTTTGGCTGGTTTGCTGCCTTTCGAGAACCATTATCCTGATCAGCTTTCCGGTGGCATGAAACAACGCGTGGGCATTGTGCGGGCACTGGCCACCGGCCCGCGCGTGTTGCTGATGGACGAACCCTTCGGTGCACTCGATTCCCAAACCCGCGTAGTGATGCAGGAAATTCTGACCCACATGTGGCAGCAATGGAAAATCTCGGTGCTGTTTATTACGCATGACATTGAAGAAGCCATTTTTCTGTCCGACCGTGTGTATGTGATGACCGCCCGCCCCGGAAAAATCAAGGCGGAAATTCCCATCGATTTGCCACGGCCACGTTCGGCTGCCATGACCGCTTCGCCCGTGTTCACAGCCTTGCACCGCCAACTGAAAAGCCTGATTCGCGAAGAAAGCCTGGCTGCCATGGGTGGCGAAATTGACCCCGCCACCATGGGCCAAAGCTGGCACTTGGGCGAAGAAGGCATGGAGACGTTGCGATGAACAGCGCATCAATCCAACCCGTTGCGGTTACAGACCAACGCGCCTCGCAACTGTTGCGCATTGAATGGGCCGACGGCGCGGTTAGCGAATTGCCCCACAGTTTGCTGCGTACACATTGCAAGTGTGCAGAATGCGTGGCTGCGCAGCGCGCAGGGCAAGCCGTGGTGCAGGGCAGCGCCATTACCGGCATTGAAATGGTGGGCGAACACGCCCTGAACTTTAAATTTGCAGACGGCCACGAACGTGGAATTTTCCCCTGGGCCTACCTGCGTGAACTTGGAGTTGCATGATGAGCAATTTGGCATTTGAAACCGTGCTGGAAGTGCACCACTGGAACGAATCGCTGTTCAGCTTCAAAACCACCCGCAGCCCCGGCTTGCGTTTTCACAACGGGCACTTCGTGATGATCGGTTTACAAGCCGAAGGCAAACCGCTGCTGCGCGCTTACAGCATCGCCAGCGCCAACTACGAAGAACATCTTGAATTTTTGAGCATCAAAGTGCCCGATGGCCCGCTGACTTCCCGCCTGCAACACTTAAAGCCCGGCGACCAATTGATTGTGGGCCAAAAGCCAGTGGGCACCTTGGTGATCGACGACTTGAACGACGGGCGAAACCTGTACCTGCTGGCCACCGGTACCGGCCTTGCGCCCTTCATGAGCATTATTCGCGACCCCGACACCTACGAGCGATTCGACAAAGTGGTGCTGGTACACGGCGTGCGCACCGTGAGCGAATTGGCCTATTCCGATTACATTCGCGAAGAACTGCCCAAGCAGGAATACATTGGCGAACTGGTGCAAGGCCGCTTGCTGTACTACCCCACCGTAACCCGCGAACCCTACCGCAACCGCGGCCGCTTGACCGACCTGATGCACAGCGGCAAGTTGTTTGAAGATTTGGGCCTGCCAGCATTGGACGCTGCACACGACCGCGCCATGATTTGCGGCAGCCCCAGCATGCTGGAAGACACCTGCAAACTGCTGGATGCGAAGGGCTTAAAGATTAGCCCCAGGCAGGGCGAGCGCGGGGATTATGTGATTGAGCGGGCGTTTGTGGAGAAGTAGGCTTTGGTTGCGGGCTACTTCCTCCGCCAATTTAGTGAACAGATTGGCGGGAAGGTTATCGAGTTTTTGCTAAATTCCCAATCGAAGAAATATCCCTATATGGCTATTTGATGTTAATAAAAATAGCCCTGTAGGGATATTAATATGTTTTCTTTTTATCCCTGTAAGGATACACTGTAGGCTTATTTCTCGCCCTGCAGGGATAAGTTTATGGACAAGTCCTACCGCTGGCTGCAATTGCGCCAGGCCGACAAGCAATTAAAACCTTTGCTTAAGAAAACCTTCCCGCCGCGGCCGTCCTGCGGTTGGATACAGGCCATTCGGGAGGCTCTTGGCATGACTGCTGTATCGCTCGCTCAGCGCCTCAATGTAAGAAACTCCACGGTGCATAAGCTAGAGAAAAGTGAGGCCGACGATAGCATCTCGCTAGCCTCTCTGCGCAAGGTTGCCGCTGCACTCGACTGCGAACTGCACTATGTTCTCGTGCCGAAAATGCCCCTAGAGGCCAAGCTGAAGGAGCAAGCCAATACCGTGGCTAGAAGGCATATGCAACCCGTGGCGCATACCATGTCGCTTGAGGATCAAGCCGTTGGTACCAAAGCGCAGCAGGCTCAATTAGAGCTGATTGCAAAAGAGCTGCTTGACGGCAACTGGCGCGAGTTGTGGTGATGGAGTTCACATACCAGCCCGGGCAGACCCCGCTTGATCCGGATGAAAAAGAGGGCCTGAAGCCCAAGCACATCTCGACGCAGGGTGAGCTCAATGAATGGGAACAGCTCAATATCATCTAGGGTGCCCGGTGGGCTCGGCGCCAGCTCAAGCAGGATATTCTGGATGAGCTGGCAGCACGATTTCACCACCAGCTTGTGCTCATCCACCCGTTTCCGAACGGCAATGGGAGATGCTGCCGTTTGATCGCCGATCTTTTACTCCAGAAAATGGGCTTGGAACCTTTTACTTGGGGCAGCGGTGGACATGCTTCCCTTGTGAGCCAGAGCGAAATGCGGGCCGAATATCTGGCCGCCCTGCGAGCAGCCGACCAAGGCGACATCTCGCCACTTCTTGCTTTCGCACGCAAATAGCTCAATCCCTGAAACGTTCAAAAAGCGCTTCAGCTTTGCAAAAACCGTGAGTTAGTGGGTAAGCCTGATTCTCTTTGTTAATGTAAAAGAGGGCGGGAAACCCACTAACTTGAAGATGACGTGTAATTGCCAAATGTTTTTGAAACTCAAGTTCAGTTTCTTTGGCGTGAAGGACAGTTAAAAACTGCTCCTCGCACAACCCTGTGGTGCCAGCGCAATCAATCAGCGTTTCATCTAAAGACGGGTTCCTGGCCTCACGGTAATAAGCAGATTGAATTGCTTTTGCCATATTTGGTGAGCTTCTGGCAGCTAACTTCTCAGCTGCTATCACTGCTCTACAAGCTTGGTATGTTGAACGATAAGGTGTGTTCCGTTCCCAATAACTGTGATTAAACGTTACTTGAGAAACCTTTTCTATTTGATGCCAATAGGAAGAAATAGCCTCTTTCAGGTTTTCGCTCATGGGTTCTTTGGTATCAGGCGCTAACCCTCCCATTATCCAGTCCACCTCCGCTGAAGGATATTGTTCTAGAAACCGATCCAACTCCGGTTGAAACCCATAACACCAGGCACACATGGGATCCATGACATATAAAAATCGCATACTCATTTCGTTTACTCCGTAGAACGGGTTGTTGGTGCATAACGTGTCCGAGTCGACCGACCAGTTAGGCATCATCGGCGCTCTTTGTGTCGTCCGCGATGTCGAAGCTCGCGAATATGCAGGCGTCTAGCATGCAGGGGTAGATGTCAAGTTCGCGAGCAACTTGCTGCACGCAACGCTGGACGAAGCAATACACGACTTCGTCTGTGAGCGCGGTGCCAGAAGGAACGAAACTAGCACCGAATTCACGCATCTTCTTCAGAACCCGGCTATCGAGCGGCACCTCGTAGCGTGACAAGCCGACCCACTGGATGAAGTTTCGCGATTGCTTCTGACCAAGGCCCGGGTACTTGCCTGCCAACATGTAAGCGACTACAGCCTTCTCTTTCAGACTGGTCGGGTAGCTCCGCAGCGTTTCAAGGTGGGAGAGAAGGACCCTCCACTCCCCTTCTTCCAGGTGCTTCCAAATCTCGGTCAAGTTGCCCGCAATGGTGGGCGCACGTCGCAGACCCGCACCCGTCAGTTCCGTCTCCAGAAAGTCGGCCAGATCCTTCGATTCGCGGCACCTATGGATATCGAGTGCGGGACTCTCAGACTTCAAAAAGCGGCTAACTCCAGAGTTCGGGCCAGAGCGCTGCTGCGTCGTTACTTGGCATCCAACGAGAACTCGCCAGATGTTCTGCTTGGACAGGTCGATCCCGTTGCGCCTGACGTTCAACTCGTAGCGACGCCGAGGCAAGTCCTTGTTTTCGTTTTCGGCAACGAAGCGCCGCCACAGTGCGAGAGTATGGTCGTCGATGTTCCAGTTTGCGAGCACGTGCGATCCTTGGTGATGCCTAACGTTTGACATGAGAGGCTCGACCCGGCTTGCCGGGGCGAGTCCTCTCGATGGAAGGGTTAGGTGTCATCTCTTGCCTCTGCTTCACTTGTATGGGACGGCGCAGGAAAGGCTGAGGCATCTTTTGTGCTGAGGTCCAAGAGTCGATCAAAAATCTTCTGCTCCGCAGCGCTGAGGGCGGCTAGATTCTGAGCCTCTGAGAAGGCCGCTATATAGCCACATGCGGCGTGAAGAACGGCGATGAGAATTTCTTCGAGCTGCCGTGCGGTACTTTCTTGGAAATCTTCCATGGTCGCATTGCCGGATAAACGACCTGTGTAGAAGTAGCTAACACCAAACGGCGATCCATGAATGACCTCTGACGATAGTCCATAGATAAGTGCGTAAGCCGCGAGTAATCGTGAGCCCGCTCGGTTCCCTGAGAGCTCACCGACGCGCCTGATCCGGCTGGGAACGTCTAAGGCTGACCACGTTCCCATGCCCTTGCCTTCAAACTCGGCGAACTTTGTGGCAAGCGTTTGCTTGGCGTTTGGGTCGGACGAGACCTCAAGGGAGTATTTGCCACTACCCACCCGTCGGTTGTGGTGCTTCCAAGTCGCGTAGTCCACATGTCGGATTGCTCGCTCGGATACTTCATCTGTTTCAGACAAAAGGTACGCAGCGTTCACAAAGGTCTCTATCGCTGACCGCGCAACAGGGTAGGCATCTCTGACGGGAATGCCGCGAAGCTTTGCCATGCGCAAAACAGTATTCATGGACTGCCCTGCGGCCATGGCCAGCAAAGTGGAAGTTCGTCGTTTCGGTTCGCTTAGCGAACAAACAAGTTTCTCTCCCTCAAGCTCGGCTGGTCCCTCAGAGGCGACGTGTAGCGCCAGGCGAACGAACTCCAACTGAAGGAGACCGAGACCGCGCAAAGCATCAATCAGTGGGACTTCTTCTGCCATGTGAGGGACTTTTGATGACACCTAACTTGATTTATCGAACAATAACGGCGATATCCATTTATCCGCACATCGCACATGATTTCTTTAAATTACCTATTAAATTAACTATTTCAGATATTTACAAAGCATCGCATGAACAGGATGAAAAATAAACCTTGGTTATTCGCCACCTAGATGGCGAGTAAGGGGCTCGATTTGGAAGATCAGCGAGATCATCGACTGCAAGGTTGAACAGCCTAATCAATTAGAGCTACCCGAATAAGTGATTTTTTGAGTGGCCTTACAGGTCTGATAGTGTATTCGCTTTCCATCAAAACGCATCACAACCATATGCGACCAAACCTAGGTAGATGGCTGTTTTCTGCCTGCGCCACCTTTCTTCTCTCTTTCTCTCAAGGAGCTCATGCCGTGTGGCAAGACAACCTCGTTCTGTCCTCTGCGGTAGAGGGTCAATTACTTGATCACGGTAAACCTTTGGCTGGAGTGAAAGTGAAAAGAGTTCTTCACTGGAATATGGAGCAAGAGGCTCGAACAGAAATAACCACCACGAAGGCGGACGGCAAGTTTCAGTTTCCAGAGGTGCGCGGTGCAGCAGAGTTTGGGTTTCTAGCCAAGCTTTTTCATGTGCCTGTTATTTCCCAAGAGATTTATTTGATCCAAGCAAACGAAGAAATTATTTTGTATTCGAAGACCCGAAGTTCATACAAGCCTAAATTTGAAACTGGTTACGATGAAATTCAGTTTAGTTGCGACCTTTCGTCGCGAGAGCTTATCAATGGGGTGCTGCCAAGTTTGGATTGCAAGGTCAGAAAAATGAGGCATGGGGACAACTGAATAAATGAGTCAGCACAATCAACTCCTATTGCCACCCAGTCTGGTTCACAGTTTGTCAGATGTCGTGTACCGGGCAGATTTTTTATTTCGCGACACAAGAAAAATGAATCCGACTGCGTCTGTTGCAAGCGTTAGGAACATGGCTGCGGCCAGGCTCGGTAAAGAACTCTTGGATATTGATGAGGTATACGGTAAGCATGTCACAATGATTTCTGGCCGATCCGGCCTCTTCAACATCGACCTGCTCAGCGGTTTCGGTTTCGTCGCACACGGTACTGGCAGCCGCGCAAACGAGCTGGTTCTTGTCACGCGCGGTACCAACTTTCAGTACAACAAATTCGATTTGGCAACCAACGCAAACATCGGCTATGGCATTGGCCCACGCGGCAATGTGTTTCACCGTGGGTTCCTGAAAACCTTCAAAAGCTATCAAAGCCAGTTGGTCAGTTTTGTATCGCAAAGTGGTGCAAAGCGGCCAAGTACCATTCACTGCATGGGCCATAGCCTGGGCGGGGCATTGGCCAATTTGAATGCCTGCATGCTGCGTGATGCAGGTTTCAATGTATGCCTGTACACCATCGGCGCACCGCGTGTGGGTATTGTTAGCTATGCGCAAGACATCACCAAGCAAATTGCACCGGGGCAAATTAGGCGTATTGCCAACCCCTGCGACCCAGTGCCCATGGTGCCCTTGTTTCCTTACATGCACGCCTCGCGCGGGTCTTCTGAATTATTGATACGGCATGGCGAAAAGGTGGGTATTGATGCGCACCTGTTGCACAGCGGTTATTCCAAAATGGCCTACAGCAGCAGTTGGAGCGATTTTTCTCCGATGCCGCATGGCTTGTCGCAATACACCGATTTGTCCCGAGAGTTTGCGAAACTGGGTGGCGGTGGCATGTTCAATGCCAAGCTGCTCGACCTGGTGGGCAAGCTGACAGAGCAGGTGTTGCGCTCAATGGGATACGCCTACCTGGTCACAGTGCAGGGTGGATTAAGCCTTGCCGTTACAGCGGCAGATCTGCTTTCAGAAGTGCTGGTGAAAGCCGCAAACGCCAGCAAGCTACTGGCTGAGGATGTGTTCACCATTGTGAATTCCATGCTTGATTTTCTGGGGCGTGCACCGATCAGCGGCACAGCGCTCACCATTCAAACCCTGCACTGGATTCTTGACCAGTTCAGCACGGAAATGGCTGGGCGGGCGCAGCAGGCCATGTTGAAGGCGCAGCGGGGTTAGTTTTAAATCAAACAGGTTTAAATCCCGCCGTCTTGATGGCATGGGTGTCGAAGCTAACACAGTGCAGGCACCCGGCTTTGTTTGCAGTTCGCTCGATTAGGCAATCAGAAAAGTCTGCTTTTGATGTTTCGAAAATTTTCAGTGCTTTAATTGCTATTTCCGTATTTTCAACAAGCAGTTCGCGTGTGCTCAACAAGGTTTCAAGAATTGCCACTACTTCAGGTTTGCTTGCTTTGTAGCAGCTTTGCATAACCCACACCAATTCAACCAGTGAAACTTGAGAAATAAACCCAGGGTTTTCCGTTGTAAGCGATGTAATCAGTTTGGTGGCGATAGGGGATTGTTTGGCATCATCTTGGGCGATATAGCGGACCAGTACGTTGGTATCAAGGCCGATCATCGGGCTTTGGCCCCTTGCTTGGCAATCGCTGAGTTCATTTCTTCGATGCTGACAGGTGATAGCGGTTTGCGCAACATGCCTTTGAGAGCGTGCACGGAATTTGTTGCTGCAACAATTGCAAACTTTCCCTTTTCTGTTTCAACAAATTCAACCCTGCTGCCGGTTTCCAGTCCAAGCGCAGCGCGCACCCCAGCGGGAATTGTAATTTGCCCTTTGGATGTTACTGAAGCTGTAGCCATGATTGATATATCCCTTGATATAATTTCCTTACTTTAGAGTAAGGAGTTTTGCCTGTCAAATGAATTTTATTGGAGAAGGGCGCACCCCAGGTGGGAGAACAACCTTACTTCTCAACCCCCCAATACAACACCCACCCCGCCGCAACACTCACCACCCAGGTCAGCAAAAACGCTAGCAGCATCGCGCCAAAACTGCTCAAGCCCAAGGCAATCACCACTGAACTTGCAAAGACGGCAATGCCGTAGTGAATCAGAAAAACCGAGTATGAAATATCGCCCAGCCGGCGCACTGGGCCTTGAACAATCACACTGACCAAGCTTTCAATACGCGCACTGTTCATTAACAGCAAAGCTGTTACACCCGTCAGCAACAAACGTTCGCGCCATTCAATCCACAGTGCAATGCCCAGCAGGCCCGCAATCAGCAAGCTGACCAAAATCACTTTGCCTTCACGTTGAGCCCAATGGGCCGCAACGCCCAAGCCGTAAGCACCGAAAAAATACCAGGCCCATTCATCGTGTTCAGCATTTCGGTTCAACACCAACAAAGAGGCGATGGTCATGGCAATTGCCAGCAGCAACAATCCCTGCTGGGGTTCAAGCAATTTCAGCCCGCCGGTTTTTTGGCTTGCCCACGCCATCAACACCAACACTGCGTAAAGTTGCAGGTCAATGGCCACATACCAAACCCCGGCCGACAACGCCTCCACTTCTACAATGTCGTGCAACAAAAATGCATGGGCCAGCAGTTGGGTAAAACCTGGCAAATCCGATACTTCCGGGTGCATCGCAATTTTGCCGCCCAACCAGCTCAACAGCACAGCCAACGCAATGGCCACCCAAAAGGGTTTGGCCAGGCGCAAAAAGCGTTTTTTGAACAAGGGCCAAACTTCCACATTGCGTGACTTGCTGAGCAAGCTGAACATGGACTGCGCCGCCAAAAAGCCGCCAATTACTAGAAAAATTTGCACCACATAGCGACCCTCATCGGCGATCAAACCCAGCAGACCGGGCCACTTGGCTTGCAGCACCGGCGACATGGGTGTGTACAGCAACAGGTGGTGAACCACAATAATTTGTGAGGCCAGGGCTTTCAGCAGGTCGATGGTGGAATTGCGCACAGGGCAGGCAGAAGGGATGGGCAAGTGCGAAGTATAAGGCGAGTTGCTTCAGTAAATGTGGCTTGAAATGGATTGGCCTGAACTGCACCAACTTGGTGCTACCCGGTGTTTTACAGGCGTATCATCATGGGCTTGTTTCAAACAAACCTGTTGATTCCAAACATGAAACTCTCCATCCGGGCTTTGCGAGCTCTGTCGGTGTCGAGGTCGATTCTTGGCTTCGAATCCAATTCCACCAGTCCCCGCGAGAAAGCCATTTCTGGCCTGGGTGCCTTTTTGGGAATCTTGATGGTGTGTTGGGTGTCCAGTTTTGTGGTTCAGGGCACCGATGCAATTTTGGTGGTCGCATCCATGGGTGCAACAGCGGTTTTGTTGTTTGCTGTGCCGAACGGCACCTTGTCGCAGCCTTGGGCGCTGATGGGTGGGCATTTTGTATCGGCACTCATTGGCGTTACCTGTGCGCGTTACATTCCGCACACTTATTTGGCTGCGGCTTTGGCGGTGGGTTTGGCGGTGGGCGTGATGTACTGGGCCAATTGCATTCACCCGCCGGGCGGGGCCACGGCGCTAACCGCCGCGTTGGGCGGTGAATCCATTTCAAACCTTGGTTATTGGTACATGATCAACCCGGTGTTGTTAAACACCCTGGCTATTTTGTTGGTGGCAGTCAGTTTTAATGCGCTGTTTGCCTGGCGGCGCTACCCCAACCATTTTGCGCGCAAGCAGAAAAAGCGGGTCGAAGCCTTGTCGGAAACCGGGGCCAGCCTTACCCACGAGGATTTTGCAGCTGCCATTGCCCGCATGGATTCCTATGTGGACGTGAGCGCAGACGTATTGGCCGAGCTGTTTGAATATGCCACCAAGCATGCTGATGAGCAAAGCACTCACCCCCAAACCCTGACAGTGGGCGCCTTTTACAGCAACGGCCAAGTGGGTTATCGCTGGTGTGTGCGCGAGTTGCTGGACATGTCATTAACCACGCCTTACAAGGGCGAGGCCGGGCAACAAGTGATTTACAAAAATGTGGCCGGTGCCGATTTGTATGAAACCGGTTTGAGCAATGTCGAGGCCTTCAAGCGCTGGGCGCGCTACGAGGTGGTGTTGCAGGACGGTCGCTGGCTGCCAGTGAAAGCAGCCACGCATTAACGTTGGCTTTCTTGTAGCCGGTTCAGGTGCTCGTGAAGAATTCGGCGCACTTCAACAATGGCCTCGGGCGTTTCCTGCACGCTGTGCCAGGAGTTCACCACCAGTTCTGAGGCTGCACCCTCCAGTTTTGCGCTTGCATAGGGCACCACACCATCGCTGCTGGCCTCAAGAATAACGCCGGGTGTGTCGTTGCCCATGATGGAGTGGTAGGTCACCTTGCTCGAGATCGGCAATTTGGAAGACTCCCGCACGAACGGGTCTTGGTCACTGAGGTTCTTGATGCTGTTGAAAGAGTCCACCAAGGGTTCATTCGATGCTTCATTGGGGTTGACCAACAGCTGACCAATCTCAGTCACCCGGCTTAGTACGGTGGCCGGCAAGCGAATAAGCCCCGACACAAAACGCGCAAAACGATTTTCTGCGTAGGGGGTTCCGCGGTGCGGAGCTGCAATGAAAATGGCGCGCGTGGGTTGCGGCATGGCATCGAATATCACGAAGGGCTCAATTTTCTGACGCAGTCTTTTTTCTCGTTGTTCTGAAATGTTGTATCGGTCCAGCACCGATTCCCACAATTGGTCGCCCGAATTCGACACCATCAGCCGTGCCAACACGCCACCCATGCTGTGGCCAATGAGCACCATTTCTGTGGAGGCCCTTCGCTTGCCTTGCGGATCAAAGTTTTTTAACGTGGCATTCACTGCTTCGCGAATCTCGCGGTTGTTGAATGGCAGCGGCAAATTGGTGGGGTAGTACACCTGCCAAATCTGAAAATTCTGGCGAAGTTCTTCGTCGCCCAGCACTTCATTGGCCACATTCACCCAGGCCTCCGGGCTGCTGGCCAGGCCATGCAGCATCAAGATGACACGGCGGTTGGGGTCGAATGGTTGCATCAAATAGATGCGGGGTTTGTCCAGTGTTTCACTGCGACCAATCAGCGACAGCAAACTTTCTTGCGCAAAGCCTGAGCGGGCAAGCCACAGCCCATAGCCTGACGTGAAATTGGCAGCCAAGGGAACACGTATGCCGCGAACATCTACACTCGAATTCCGGTGAGGATCAAAACCCTGTAGTTCTACACGTTTGCCCTCCAGCACCGATTCAACACTGTTGCCAGGAAAGTGCAACATCACGGTGACAGAAGGGAAGGGTGTTTCGCTCCAAGGCTTGTTCTCGTCTTCCCGTTTCACCACACTGTCGGCAAATACGGCCACCAATTCAGCACCCAAACCATCACGGCGGTACTGATTGCGCAAACCCTTGAAGGTGAGTGATGACGCCGCAAGCAGTTCATTGGGCAATTGGCCCTTGTGGCTTAAGCTGATGCCCGCAGTGTTGCCGCTAACCTGCCAGGGGGCAAAGTCGAGCAGGTAAGTTTTTTCCTGCGAAACAGACTGCTCCAATTGATCGCGGTAGCGGTTGAATAAACCCACCACAGCCTGCTGGGTTGAAAAATTGTAGTAGTCGCGCACTTGAGCTTGCCGGTCTTCCAGTGCGCGCAGGTCGGGCGTTCTGCCGGTGAAAAACAGGTAAGCGTAGGCGTGCTTTGCACTTTCAAGGTAGGCGGAAAGGGTGGCGGCTTTCAACGCATCGTTGGCTGGCTCCAGTTTCTGCGCTTCTTCGTTTTGCAGGGCTTCCTGCAGCCACAGTTCGGAAATGGTGGAAAGGCGTTGTTCATCGCTTAGGCCGATGGAGGCAATCAGCAATTTTCTGCATTCAGAAATATTGGTGTTGCAACGCCCCTCGTTGGTGCCAACCACCTGAAGGGCTGTACGCGCGGATGCGCTGAGTTGGCCGGTGGTGAGCACATCGCCCCGGCGCGCTGACAGGTAATCTTCCGAGCTGACTGACCCCACGCTAACCATGGCGCAGCCCGACACGGACAGTGCAAGCAGAGTGGTAGTGGCGAGAAGGGTAAAGTTGAACATGGGCGTACTGCGCTTACCTTGAAGGAAGAACCTGATTCTACGCGAGGTCCTCTGGCACATCCACGTCTTGCAACACATCGGCGCTTGGCCAATCAATTGCAATCATTTTTGCACCGCGCAGCAAATGTTTTGCACCCACGTCACCTTGCAAGGCAATCAGTGAACCTGCCCATGCACGCGTCAGCCCCACTGGGTGCCCGCGCTTGCCTTGAAAGTATGGCGCCACAGCATGCAACTCTTGTGTACTCACTTTCAAGAGTTCAGCATGCACCCGTGCAACAGCTTCAACGGGCACCCAAGGCATGTCTCCCAGTGAAATCACAAATCCGGTGGTGCCAGGCTTTCTCTCAAGGCAATGCCTCACTGCCGCAGCCAAGGCGCTGCCCATGCCGTGTTGTGCTTCGGGGCTGATCAACACTTCGCAGCCTGCATCGAACAGGCAGTGCACACGCTTGGGTTGGTGGCCTTGAATCACAGCCAGCGTGCCAGGCAGCACCTTGCACATGGTGCTGCCGCTGTGCCACAACACAGGCTTGCCAGAATCGGGACGAAGTTGCAGCAGCTTGTCCTTTTCTCCGCTGGGGTCAAAGCGCTGGCCCTGGCCTGCGGCCAGCAAAATACCCTGAATCATGGCCTGGGCTTTTTCATTTTGCGCAGGCGCTCAAGGTGTCAGCAGCCACTTCAAGCGCGGCTTTGGCTTGTGCCACGTTCAACACCTTGTCGCCGGCAACGCCGTTTTTCATGGCCACCAGTTCGGCGGCAATTGAAACAGCGATTTCAGCCGGTGTACGGCTGCCAATATAAATACCCGCGGGGCCGCGCAAGGTTGCCGCCTGTTCCTCGCTTACGCCGAACTCCAGCAGGCGGGCTCGGCGGGTTTCGTTGTTGCGGCGCGAACCCAGCGCTGCCACATAAAATGCAGGGCTTTGCAGGGCTTCCATCAAGGCAAGGTCATCCAGCTTGGGGTCATGGGTCAATGCAATCACGGCCATGCGTGCGTCGGGTTTCATCGCAAGCACCACATCGTCGGGCATCTCACGTGTCAACGTGGTGCCCGGCTCATTCCATTCATCGGCGTATTCCTCACGTGGGTCGCACACGGTGACAGCAAAGTCGAGTGCCACGGCCATGCGCGCCAGTTGCTGGCTAAGTTGGCCTGCACCAATCAGCAACAAACGGTAGCGTGGGCCAAATACACTGATCAGGGTGGTGCCATCAAACACCAGGCCTTGTTCCGGGTGGGTGGGCTCCAGTTTGCGCTCGCCTGTTTTTATGTTCAGGCTGCGCTGCACCAGTTTTCCGGCTCTCAATGCGTTCAACAAATCGGTCAATTCATTGGCTGCAGCCAGGGGTTCAAGCACAAGCTCCATGGTGCCGCCACAGGGCAAGCCGAAGCGCCGGGCCTGCTCTGCACCCACACCATAACTCACCAGTTGGGGCTGTAACGGGAAGCCGTCCTTGTTCAACAGGCGGTCAATCAAATCGTCTTCAATACAACCACCGGATACGCTGCCCAGGGCATGGCCGTCGTCGCGCAACGCCAGCAACGAGCCCGGTGGCCTGGGGGAAGAGCCCCAGGTGCGCACCACTGTGGCCAGCATCACGCGGTGGCCATTTTCCAGCCACTGGTGCGCGCGCTGCAACACTTCAAGATCAAGACTTTCCATGTTGCTGCTCCTTTACGCTTTCAGTTGTTCACCAATCGGCAGTTTGCGAATGCGCTTGCCGGTTGCATTGAACAAGGCGTTGGCCAATGCCGGTGCCAATGGTGGAACCCCGGGTTCGCCCACACCGGTTGGCTTTTCACCAGACTGAACCATGTGCACTTCGACCTTGGGCATTTCGTTGATGCGCAACACTGGGTAGTCGTGGTAGTTCGACTGCTGAACTTCGCCGTCTTTCAAGGTGATTTCACCAGTCAGTGCAGCGGCCAGGGCAAACCCAATTCCGCCCTCCATTTGCGCTTTCACCACGTCGGGGTTTACCACCACGCCGCAGTCTACTGCGCACACCACGCGGTCTACCTTGAAGTTCCTGTCTTTCTGAACGGTTACTTCAACAACCTGTGCCACAAAACTATTGAATGATTCATGCACAGCAATGCCGCGTCCGCGTTTGGCACCGTCACCTGCAGGCGCAAGCGGCTTGTTCCAACCGGCTTTTTCAGCCACCAGTTTCAGTACACCTGCGTGGCGGGGGTGCCTGGTCAACAGGGTGGCCCGATATTTAACCGGGTCTTGTTTGGCTTGAACGGCCAGTTCATCAACAAATACTTCGGTGGCATAGGCGGTGTGGGTGGAACCCACTGCACGCCACCACTGAATGGGTACGCGAACCTGTTCATTGGTGGTGTGTAAATCCACCAGCATGTTCGGAATTTGGTAAGGAAGATTGGATGAACCTTCCACAGAAGTGGCATCCACACCGTCTTTCACCAGGAAGCCTTCGAAGGGCGATCCCTTCGCAATGGACTGGCCCACAATGCGGTTTTCCCAGGCCACCGGCAAACCATTTTTGCCCAAGGCTGCCCGCAAGCGGTGTGCGTACACCGGGCGGTAGTAGCCGCCCTTCATGTCGTCTTCCCGGCTCCACACCAGTTTCACCGGCGCTTTGCCGCCAATGGCTTTCACAATGTGGGCGGTTTCAACCAGGTAATCAGCTTGCGGGTTGGCTCGGCGGCCAAAGCTGCCGCCAGCATACAGCATGTTCAATTTCACTTTTTCGGGGTCAAGGCCCAACACCCCGGCCACAGCGGCCTGATCGGCAGTTTGCATTTGTTCGCCGTTCCACACCTCGGCGCTGTCCCTGTCCAGTTTAATGAGGCAGTTCAAAGGCTCCATTGAGGCATGCGCAAGAAAAGGGAAGTGATAGTCGGATTCAAAGGTTCGTTCGCTGCGCGCGAATTGACTTTCGGTGTCACCATCTTGCCGAACAACGGTGCCGCGTTTGCCCAGCAGCTTGGTGTAGTCGACGGCAATTTGTTCGCTGCTGCCCTTGTAAGCCGTGGACAAATCCCACTCAATATTCAGTGCGTCGCGCCCTTTTTTTGCAGTCCAGTAATTGGTCGCCAGCACTGCTACACCACTGGGAATGGTGACCACATCCGATACACCTGCAATAGCACGTGCTGCTTTGTCGTCTACGTTCTTCACGGTGCCGCCAAACTTGGGCGGGTGCGCAACTACAGCCACCAGCATGCCTGGCAATTTCATGTCTTGCGTAAACATCGCGGTGCCATTGGTTTTTGCAGTGCTGTCTTTGCGGGGTGCTGTTTTGCCAATCAGTTTGAAATCTTTCGGGTCTTTCAAATTGACTTCGCCCGGCACAGTTTGCTCGCTGGCCGCTTCGGCCAACTCGCCAAAAGTGGCCTTGCGATTGCTTTTCGCGTGCGACACAACACTGTTGCTCACCGTAATTTCACGGGCAGGTACTTTCCATTGCGCAGCTGCGGCGTTTACCAACATGGCGCGGGCGGTGGCGCCCGCCGTGCGCATTTGTTCAAATGAATTGGCAATTGCGGTACTGCCGCCAGTGCCTTGCGCACCCCAAAACAGGTTGTTGTAGTGCTTGGTACTGGCGCCTGCGCCTTCCACTTTGACTGTGGACCAATCGGCATCCAATTCCTCGGCCACCAGGGTGGCAAGGCCGGTGTACACGCCTTGACCCATTTCCAGGTGTTTGGAAATAACAGTAACTGTGTTGTCGCTGCCAATGGTTACAAAGGCATTGGGGGCAAAGTTGCCTGCTTCAACCGCACTGCCAGCCAGGCCTGGGCCACCGGCTTTCAGTTTGTTGTTGGCAAATACAGAGGGAATGCTGACTGCGAGTGTTAAACCGGCGCCTGCTTTCAAGAAGTCGCGACGAGAAACCTTGGTAACAATGCTCATGAATATTTCTCCTTAAGCCAATGTTTTGGCGGCTTCGTGAATGGCCGCGCGAATGCGCACATAGGTGGCACAGCGGCACACATTGCCTGCCATGGCTGCATCAATGTCGTCGTCGGTGGGCTTCGGGTTGCTGGCCAGCAAAGCAGTGGCCGACATGATTTGCCCTGACTGGCAGTAACCACACTGCACCACGTCGAGCTTTTGCCAGGCTGCCTGAACGGCCGAGCCGACTTTGTCGTTTTGCATGGCTTCGATGGTGCTAACTTTTTTGCCCGCAACGGTTGATACTGGTGTGGAGCAACTGCGCACAGGCTCGCCATCGACATGCGCTGTGCAAGCGCCGCAAAGGCCCATGCCGCAACCAAATTTGGTGCCTGTCATGTCCAGGTCGTCGCGAAGCACCCAAAGCAGTGGCGTGTCGCCATCCACATTCACACTGACGGCTTTGCCGTTCAATACAAAATCAACCATTCATCACCTCCGGTATTCTAAAAAATGTTGCAGTGCACCTATTCCTACAGTCTAGCCCCCTTGATTATCAAGATAAAGGCGACTATGGTGTATTGGTTATTAACATTTGGTTCACAATGGGGGGTTTTTCATGGTGCTCGACAAAGACTTGCTTGATGGCATCCCGGTGTTTTTAACCGTGGCCGAACACAGCAGTTTTACATTGGCGGCCGCGCAGCTGGGCATTACGCCCACAGCGGTGAGCAAGGCGATTCGGGTGCTGGAAGAACGCCATGGCGTGGTGTTGTTTCAGCGGACTACCCGCAAAGTGGCTTTGACTGAAGCAGGCCAGGCATTGTTCTCGCGTTTGAACCCCGCTACGCAGGAAATTGATGAGGCAATTGCCGCTTTGGGACAATTTCGGGAAAAGCCGATCGGCACGCTTCGACTGAATATGAAACGATCGGCCTGCACCTATTTGGTCGAGCCTATTGTGGCAGAGTTCCGCCAGAAGTACCCGGATGTGAAACTGGACATCACGATTGATGAAGGCCTGACCGATTTGCTGGAAGGTCGCTACGATGCAGGTATTCGCTTGGGCGAATCGGTAGACAAGGACATGGTGGGCGTGCGCCTGACTCCCGATCTGGCTTTTCATGTGGTGGGCAGCCCGGAATATTTCAAGCGCCATGGCAAACCTGCAAAGCCTGAGGATTTGCAGCAACACGATGCAATTATGTACCGCTTCGTGACCAGCGGTACCTTTCACCGTTGGGAGTTTGTCCGTAGCAAGCGGCAGTTTTTTGTAGACTTGCCAAGCCCGGTGGTGGTGAACAACCGGGATATCCTGATCAACTTTGCACGCCAGGGTTTGGGTTTGGCCTATGTGGCGCAGTACGAGGTAGAGCGCGAGTTGGCAGAGGGCAGCCTGGTGCCTGTGTTGAGTGAGTTCATTCCGAAAACCTCAGGTTTGTATTTGTACTTTCCAGCACGCACGCAAGCGCAACTGAAGTTACGCGCTTTCATCGACATGGTGACCAAAGTGCGTGGCGCATAAGTTTCCCTGCGACGATATGTCGCAGCCTTGTCTGCAAACACTGCCGGATAATTCGTGCTTGTTTGGGCAAGCGTGAATTCCACCATGAAGATCAAGTTGTTGAAACTGCACCGCGCATTGGCGTTGTTCGGCTTTGCCGCCATGTTGCTGTGGGGCGTGTCGGGTTTGTTGCACCCCTGGCTTACTACTTTTGGCGTGCAACAGGCGGTGTTTGCGCCACCCCAACGTGTATTGAATCTGCAAGACGCATTGCCTTTTGAACAAATCCTGAAAAAAGCTGGGGTTGAACAGGCACAGTTTGTTCGGTTGGTGGTGGCGGAATCGGCCAATTTGTTACAAATCACTGAATCGCAATTTGCACCCAGGCGCTATTTCGACTTGAACACAGGACTGGAGTTGCCCAATTACGATCCGGTTTATGCAGCTTTTTTGGCCCGTCATTATTTGAATACACCTTACGCCGAAATTGCCAAAGTGGAACGCATTGAGAAATTTTCCAATGACTACCCAGCGGTAAACCGCTTGTTGCCGGTGTACCGGGTGCAATTTGATCAGGCCGATGGCCTGAACGCCTATGTGTACACAGAAACTGCTTCATTGGCGGCTGTTTCCGACAACACCAAGCACCAGGTTCAAACTGTGTTCCAGTGGCTCCACACCTGGAGCTGGGTGCCCAATGCCGCCGAAACACCCCGTGTGTTGTTGATCGCTGTGCTGGTAGGTGTGCTGTTCACGATGGCTGGTAGTGGTTTGGCCATGCTGGTGTTGATTCGACGAAAGGTGCGTGCAGCGGGCGCCAAGGGTTGGCACCGAATAGCAGGCTATGTGCTGGTGGTGCCCGTGTTGATGTTTTCTTTCAGCGGTGTGTACCACGTGGTGCAGCATGGTTGGCCAGATGAAAAATCGCAACTGGTAATGCGCCCGGCGATTGACCTGCAAAAATTGCACTTCCCACTTCATTCCAACTGGACTGAATTGACTCGAGATTTACCAGTGACAGGTTTATCGCTTGTTGCAAACCAGAATGGCGAGCTGTTGTATCGTTTTGCTTTGCCACTTTCAAAAAACGGTGTGCCCGACAATGCCCAGGCCATTCGCACCGCACGCTTTGACGGTGTTCAGCCAACAGGACCCGCCATGTATCTGAATGCGAACACAGGGTTGTTGTGGCAAGACGGTGATCGTGAAATGGCTCATCAACTTGCACAGCTGCACACAGGCCTTCCGCGCGAGGCTGTTCAGCAAGCGAGTTTGGTCACGTGCTTTGGCGGCGACTACGACTTTCGCAACAAGCGTTTGCCGGTGTGGAAGTTCGAGTACGGCGCACCCTTGAATGCCAGCGTTTTTGTGGACACAGCCACAGGTGTGCTGGCCGACATCACCCTGAATTCAGCCAAACCCGAGATCTGGAGTTTCAGCATGCTTCACAAATGGAGCTTTCTGGGTGGATTAGGGCGCGATGTGCAAAACATCGTGATGTGCGTGGTGGTTGTGCTGGCCATGGTGATGATGGCCGGGTTTGGGCTGAGCAGCCGGCGCTGTTGAGGTGATCGTGTGCCATGGATGGGGGTTGGATCTGCTGTTGCCATGCCGGCTTTGCAAGGCTTCCCGGCGGATTCGCAGCGCGGGGCGACTCCGTAAGGAGTCGATGCGAAGACGCCAAAGCGTTTCGCATGCCCCAAGCCAGAAGCATCAAGCCGGAACGAGAAGACTTGCTTAGGCATGGCAACAGCAGATCCAAACCACACTGTTTAACTCACCTCACCACTTCACCTCAACGCCCGCGTAAATGCCTCTGCCTTCACCCGGCGAAAACTGTGCTGAATCTGCCCCATTGGCATTCACAATCACACCCGTGGTGGCGGCATACACTTTGTCTGTCAAATTGCGGGCATCCACAAACACGCGCAGTGTGTCGCTGAATTTGTACGATGCATTCAAGCCAAGCAACAGGTAAGGATCTGACGACAAGGTGTTGGCCAAATCCACAAAGTAGCCTTGCGGCACGTATTCAATGTTGGGTGACAGGGTCCAGCCCAAAGTGTTGGCGTAGTCCAGTTTGGCCCGAACATATTGCTCCGGAATTCCCGGTATGGCTGCGTTGCCGTATACGCGGTCATTGTCAAAACGGAAGCGGCCAAAGGTGTAAGCCAGTTGCCAGTTCAAAGTATCGCCAGCCCTGAGCAAATCACGCGTGAAAGGCCCGGCGAGCCCAATTTCCACACCTTGATGCACCGTGTTGTCTGCATTCAGAATTGCGCTCAGGCCCGGCACTAGCGGGTTGAGTTGGTAGCTCACAAACTCATTGTTCAACTGGCTGTAGTAGGCACTGATGTCCCAGCGAATTTCTTGCGCCACTCCGCGGGTACCCACTTCAAATGTGGTCGATTCCTGCGCCTCCAGTGCACGCGTGGGGCTTGTTTCAGAAAACGTGGGTGGCTCGAACGCACGGCTCAAATTGCCATACACCTGCACAGCCTCGCTGGCCTGCCAAAGCAAGCCGGTTTTCGGGCTGAACTGCGCGTAGCGGCGTTGGTAGCTTCCATCGCCATCGCTTAAAAACTGATCGTCTGCTGTGCGTTTGGCGTGGGTCCATTGCAGGCCATTGATCCATTGCACGGAATCAGTCAGGTGCAGGCGACTTTCTCCGTAAAGCTCCATGTTGTGGGCTTTTTGGTCTTCATGGCTTCGAAGGCTGATTCGGTCGCCGCGAACATGGTTGAATATGCGCGCCTCGGTGATGCCGTGCACCAGGTTGTAACCCAAGGTGGTGTCGTGCCGCAAACCCCATAATTCACCTTGTGCAATCCGGTTGCCAAAGGTGCCCACATCACGGGTTTGCTGGTCAATCAAACCAAAACTCAGTGGGTGGTACAGGTTTTTGTCCACTGCATACACCCCGGCGTTGTACTCCACGCCTGTTGGCGAAATCCAGGTGGTTTTGTTGGCAAGGCGGGTAATCAGAAAGTCGCGTTGAGAATTCGCAGCCGCCGACGCGGCATTGGCCTGTGTGGGGTTGCTTTGCAACTGCGCCTTGGTCAAGTTGCCGGGCAACTCCTGGTTCAGGTCACCGTGAATGACATAGAACCGGGTTTCCAGTTGAGGTGAAATTTTCAAACCTGCATTGGCGTTCAAACGGGTATTTTTTTGCCCACTGAATTGCCGAAACCCGTCAGAACGCAATTGCGAGAGCGATGCAAAATAATCCCAATTGCCCAGCACATCGCCGGTTTTAAATTGCGCGCGCGCAAATTCATGGCTACCAGCATCCAGGCGCAAAACGCTGTTGGGTGTGGTGTAGCCGGTGGGCGTGACGAAGTTGATGGCCCCGCCCAAGTTGGCCGCACCATACTGCAAGGCATTGGCTCCTTTGTACACTTCAACGTGTTGCAGGGCCAATGGGTCGATGTCCTGAAAATCCGAGCCACCGTCTGCCAGGTTAATTGGAATACCATCTTGCAAAAGGCGTATGCCACGCATGTGAAAGGTGCGCGACAGGCCCGAGCCTCGAATGCTCAGCCGTGCTTCTTCATTCACCCGGCTTTGCGCAAATACGCCGGGCGTAAAGTCCAGCATGTCCTTAATGGTCACTGCTTTGCCTGCTTCAAAACTTTCGGCCTCGACCACGGCGGTACCACCCGCAGTCTGGTTCAGCTTTTCTCTGGCCACTTGCACGCTGGCTGCGCTCAGTGCTTCGCGTTGAGCCTGAACTTCCACGCTGCTGAGTGCGGGGTTTGCAAACACCGGTTGAGCCAGTGGTGCAAAAGCTAACAGCAGGCCTGTAGACAAGGTAGTCATTTTGAAAGAAGCATGAACGCGCATCGCATAGTCCGGGCAAGATCAACCAGCACGCTTTATACGCCACGGCCTGCACTGCGAGAATGCGGCATATTGTCGCAGCCGGGCTGCACACCTCACAATTTCAAGGCAGCGAAGCAAGAAGCCACTTAGAATGTGAGCATGAAAACAAGCCTGTTTCCCGACCACCGTCCCTTCATGCACCTTTGGACTGAAGGCTTGATGGACCAAAGCGATTTGTCTGTTCGCCGCCAGCAAATGGTGACAGTGATGTGGATGCGTACGCTTGCGCTGGCCGCTCAGGTTGTGCTATTGGCGGTGGTCGGCTTGCTGTTGCATGTCAGTCTTCCCTGGCCGGTATTTACAGTCATTTTGGGTGCGCTGGTTTTACTCAATGTCATCACTTTTATTCGCCTGCGTCAGGGGCATTCGGTGGGCAGCTTTGAAGTGGCTGCCCAGTTGTTTGCCGATCTGGCCGCCTTCACCTTTGTGCTTTATTTCACGGGTGGCGTGACCAATCCCTTCGTGTCACTTTATTTGCCGCTTCTGGGCTTGGCTGCGGCTTTGCTGCCTTGGGCGCAAGTTGCCGTTCTTGCCCTGTTCAGCGTGGTGGCTTACACAGTGTTGATGGGCAATTACATACCTTTGGTACTGGCCAATCCCGACGATGGGGTTCACTTTCACCTGGTGGGCATGTGGTTGAATTTTTTGGTCAGCGTGTTGATTTTGGTGGGTTTTGTGGCGCGTTTGAGTTCGTCGATTCGCAACCGCGACCAAGCCTTGGGGCGCGCGCAGCAACGTTTGGCCAGTGAGTCGCGTTTGGCGGCACTGGGCAACCAGGCTGCTTCCATTGCACACCAGTTGGGCACGCCAGTGTCGACCATTGCCACCATTGTTTCAGACTGGAAAAACGACCCCGCCATGCAGGCGCAGCTGCGGGAAATGAATGTTCTCAGTGCCCAGGTTCAATCCATCACCGACACCCTGGGCCAGCTTCGGGATCAAATCGAGGTCAACCCACGCCACAATGCCGATGCACAAATGATCAAGCCCAGCGAATGGCTTCAGAACACATTGGGTATTTGGCGAACCCGCAACCCACAACATGAAGTGCGCTTGATGCCCAGCATTGCCTCTATTGCAGGCGAATTCAAGGTACGCAAAGAGTTGCTTGAATTGGGTTTGATTACGCTCTTGGACAATGCTGCGCAAAGCCAGCAGCGAGCCTCGGTTAGAGACCCTCTCCAGGTGGGCATGCAATGTGATCACGAAAGCCTGACCCTTTTTGTGAATGATGCGGGCGGTGGTATTGATGCTGAGTTATTGCCGAAAATCGGGCAACAGTTGTTTCAAGCCAATGGGCAAGGCATGGGCCTTTTTTTACTGGCCAACCTCTTGGAACGTGAAGGCGGAAAGCTGAGCCTTCGCAACCTGAACCCCGGCGTTTGCGCCAGTTTAAGCTTGCCGGTGTTGCCGCAATGACGCGCTCGATCTTGATTGTCGACGATGACGAGGTGTTTGCGAATACCCTTGCTTTGTCGTTTGAACGCAAGGGTTTCAAGACCGATGTGGCATTCAAAAAGGAGCAGGCCCTGCTTGCTGCCGGGCAACAGCAATTCACCGACATTACGCTTGATTTGAATTTGGGCGAGCAATCGGGTTTGCAGTTGATCACGCAGCTACGGAGTTTGCAGCCCAGTGCCAATATTTTGATACTGACCGGCTACGCCAGCATTGCCACCACCGTACAGGCCATCAAGCTGGGTGCTGACAATTATTTGGCCAAGCCCGCGGACAGTGCTGCGGTGTTGCGGGCTTTGGACGATGATTCAGGCAGTGTTGCTTCAAACGACGACGAAGCTTCTGACTTTCAACCGATGTCCGTTTCCCGCCTGGAGTGGGAGCACATTCAGCGGGTGCTCAACGAGCACGAAGGCAATGTATCGGCCACTGCGCGTGCGTTGAACATGCACAGGCGAACTTTGCAGCGCAAGCTGGCGAAGCGGCCTGTGGGGCGATAGATGTCTTGCCGCAGTCTCAAAACTTCACATTAATCCCCGCCACCACCTGCCGTTGCCTCCCTGGATGAATGCCGTTGGTACGCGCAGCAATGTACTGCTTGTCCGTCAGGTTCTCTGCGTTCAGGAAGTAGCTGATATTGCTGCCCGCCGGTGCAAAGCTGATGGACGCATTCAGCAAGGTGACAGCTTCAATTTCTCCGAACAGGCCACAGAACAGGTCGTTTGCAGGGTCTTCACCATTGGGGCAAAAGCCAAGGGGCTCGGTGCCGCCAAAGTTCTCGGTATTGGCAAATTGTTTGCTCACATGCGTTGCGCCAACCCTGGCATTCCATTGTTCAGTTTCATACGACAAATTCAAAGCCAGGGTGTGCTTTGGGGCGTAGGGCAAGCGGTTGCCCGCCTGGTAGGTACCGTATCCATCTTCGCCTTCACCGCCCACCACGCCCGAGTTTTTGAATTCAGCGGTGAACAGGTTGGTGTAAGCCATGCTGACAAAGAACGGATTGGCCTTTTCACTGAACAATTCACCCAGATTGAATCGACCCGCCAACTCAAACCCGGTGTGCTGTGCTTCGCCCTCATTTCGGAAAAAACCGCCTGAGTTCACCACAATGTCTTCAATGTCCAGGTTGAAGAAAGTTGCTTCATAGGAGCCGGCACGCACATTGCCCCGAATGCCCAATTCAGTCACAGTGGCCAGCTCGGGGGTCACGCGCTGAAGCATGTCGTTTTCAATGTCGCGGTCTGGGCGGGGCGGGGCAAAGCCGCGGTGTACGCCGCCAAATACTGTCGCATTCTCCAGTCCGTTCCAGGTAAAACCAATGCCGGGCAGGGTCTCGGTTTCGCTGGTGTCCAACATGTCTTCCTGCTGAAAATTGGCTGTACCAGGCACACCGGAAAACAGCACCTTGGTCTGTTCAATTTGCTCCACGCGTACGCCGGGGGTCAAAGTCCAGTCGCCTATCAAGAAGGTGTTCTGTGCAAAAAATGCAGTGGCTTCCACATCGGCCAGCAGGCGTTCATCTGCCTCGGGTGTGGTGTCGGCGAAGTTGTCGAATTCAAATTTCTTACGGTCAATGTCTTCCGTGTGGTAGCGCATGCCGATGATGGTTTCGCTGGGTACACCAAAAGCAGAATGGGTGAATTCAAGCTTCGGTTCAATGCCGAACACATCGTATTGACGCGGCCTTGTTGCAAATTCGGTTTCCAGCTCACCCAAGCCAATCGTGGTAGGGTCCATGGGGTCAAAGGCCGATTCAAATTCGCGCGAGCGCAAAGAAGTTCTGTCAGTTTTGGTGTGGTACACCTGCGTGGTCAGGCGGGCACGTTCTCCCAATTGCCAGCCATGAATCAACTGAATGGTGTCGCGGTCCATCAGATAGCGTTCGCCCTCGGTGCCTGGCACCGAATAGGGGTCTCGCAAATACTCCTGTGCGGTAAGCCCGGTCTCGCTGAACAGCGAATCTTCTTCAAACCGGGTGTACTTCGCAGTCAGGGTGTGTGCACTGTTGATATTCAACTGGCCCTTGATGGTTACATCTTGTACATCGAATTCATGCTGTGCGCGAATGCCGTCGCCTTGGCGCTTGAGCAAATCAATCATGATGCCGCCTTGTTCCGAACCGGTTCCAAGGTTCAGGTGTGCACCCCGGTAGCCTTCATTGCCCACCGACAATTTTGCGGAACCTTCAAAACCGTCTCGCGGTACGGGTTTCGTCACGAAGTTGATCATCCCGCCCAGCGTTTGCGGGCCATACAAAATTTGACCCGATCCTTTCAGTACCTCTACGCGCTCCAGTCGCTCCAGTGGTGTGGAGTAATGTGCAGAGGGGTCGCCATAGGGCGCAAAAAATACAGTGGGTGCACCGTCTTCCAAAAGCAGTGTTCGGGAACTGCGTCTTGGGTTCAGCCCGCGCAATCCGATATTCAGGTGAGTGCCCGCAGCGTCCTCAGACACCACGTGCAGACCGGGTACTTCTCGAACCAGTTCCAGAATGGAAAAGGGTTCGCGTTTGTCCAGGTCTTCCCGAGTCAGCACGTTCGACGAGCCGGGTAAATTTTCAATATTGGAAGGCAAGATACTGTTGCCCGACACCTCGACGCCTGGCAATGCATTGCTTTGCGCAAAGGCCAAGCCGCCGTGCCCCAACATGATCAGCACCGCACTGGTGATTGCTGTTTTTTTGAATGTACCCATGTCCTACCTCTCCGAGTTCTTTTATGTTCTGAAGTAAGTGTAGGAACTGGACAGCGCACTTTCCAAGGGAACTTTTCCCGAAAATATTCGTAATACGGGGAACTTTAATGGCGTGATAGGCTCCCTCTATCAGATCGCTTGATTAACCTTCACAACAATAGACCCCGACATGACAGCAACCACCATTCAATGGATTGCCGCCTTTCTTTTTGCCGGCGCGCTTATTCACACTTTTTCGGCCAGCTACTTTGAACGCCTGGCCCACCACAGCAAACACCACAGTGGCTTGTTTCACCTGCTAGGCGAGGTTGAAGCGGTATTTGGCATTTGGGCCCTGTTTTTGGTTATTGCCATGGCTTTTTCAGTCAACCTCGATTCAGCCGTGGAGTATGTGGATACCCGCCATTACACCGAGCCCTTGTTCGTATTCGTGATCATGGTGGTGGCTGCAAGCCGCCCCGTGCTGGATGCCTCCCGTCTGCTGGTAGAGGGTTTGGCCCGTTTGATGCCCGTGAACAAAGGTGTTGCCTTCACCTGGCTGGGCCTGTTCATGGTGCCCCTGCTGGGCAGTTTGATTACTGAACCAGCCGCGATGACCTTGGCGGCCTTGCTGCTTCGCGACGTGCTGTTTTCCAAGACTGTGCCCAATTTCATCCGCTATTGGGGCCTGGGTGTTTTGTTTGTAAACATCTCGATTGGCGGTGTACTCACCTCCTTTGCTGCACCACCTGTATTGATGGTGGCTGCCACCTGGAACTGGGATACCCCCTTCATGCTGGCCAACTTTGGCTGGAAGGCAGCTATTGGCGTATTCATTAATGCCACAGTGTTTATTTTCTTCGCTGCCAAACATTTGGGCGCCGAAGTCAAAAAACCCGAGGCCTTGGGTGAAGACGGCCAGCCGCTGGCGCCAGTGCCCTGGTGGGCCATGGTCATTCACTTGGCCTTTTTGGGCGCGGTGGTTTTGTTTGCGCATCACCCAGCCGTGTTCTTGGGCATTTTCCTGTTTTTCCTGGGTTTTACGGCCGCATACAACACTTTCCAGTCCCGCTTGTTGTTGAAGGAAGGTTTGCTGGTGGCGTTCTTCCTCGCGGGCCTTGTGGTACTGGGTGGCATGCAACAATGGTGGTTGCAGCCCGCGGTCAGCGACCTGGACGATGGCGTGTTGTTCGTTGCAGCCATGGCACTTACAGCGATCACTGACAACGCCGCGCTCACTTATTTGGGGTCGCTGATTGAGGGCACCTCAGAAAGTTTCCGCTATGCCCTGGTGGCTGGTGCGGTGGCGGGCGGCGGCCTTACGGTGATTGCCAATGCGCCCAACCCAGCGGGTTTGTCACTGCTCAAGCGCCAATTCCCTGACGAAGCCGTGTCAGCTGGAGGCTTGCTTGCCGGTGCCCTCGGGCCCACGGCGGTCGCGGCACTTTGCTTCTGGTATCTGTGAACCAGTAGAGGTTCAATAAAAAAGCCCCTGTGCGCAACACACAGGGGCTTTTTTTTAACGCCAGTTACTTATCGGCTGAACGGGCTAATACCGATCAAATGAACATGCAGCCAAGCCGCGAAAACCAGCCAAGCCAGTACACCCACCACCACGGTCATCAGCGTGCCCACTTTGGTGGGACCGTCGCCCGCAAAACCCATGGGAATGGCGCGCCTGCGTGCGGTTTTAAACAGCAACACCGCCCACATCAAAAATGATCCAAACAAAATAATATCGGCCAGCGTGCCATTGGCGATCAAATGCGCCAGCGCCCACACTTTTACAGACAAGGTCATGGGGTGCTGTAACTTGGCCTTGATGTGGTTGGTGGGCACATAACAAGCCGCCAACATGATGAAAGACACCAGCATGAGAAGTGCCGCAATGTGGCGCATGGCCGCGGGCGGATTCCACACAAAAACAGGGTCAAGCCGGGCCTGGCCGTATCCGTAGACAATCAGCACCAAGCCCAGTATAGAAACGGCTGTGTAAATGCCGCGGTACTTGCCTTTGCCAAGCCTCGCAATCATGCCCGACCGGCGTTGGTCATCTGGAATTCGAGTCGCGTGCATGCCCAAAAAAAGCGCCAACCCGGCGACCAATATCAACAAGCCCATTCAGTTCTCCTTTTTGTAGTGAACCGATTATGTCACAGGCTTACGCTGCGCGCCGTGCTGCCGGTTTTGGGGCGAAGGTGCCCAGTGATTCGGGTTTGGGCAGCAAACGTTCAAGCCAGGCCGGAATTT
This sequence comes from Limnobacter sp. SAORIC-580, assembly GCF_013004065.1. Classification (GTDB taxonomy): domain Bacteria; phylum Pseudomonadota; class Gammaproteobacteria; order Burkholderiales; family Burkholderiaceae_B; genus Limnobacter; species Limnobacter profundi. The sequence continues at coordinate 3,150,021 of NZ_CP053084.1, read as the reverse complement.
GTTTAAAACCCAGCACATTGTCTTCACGCACCCCAGCTTCGGTAAACACCCGGGTGCCCATGATGTAATCAAACCACGGGCGGGTGACGCACCAGTTGGCGCCAGGGTTGTTGCCCATGTGGTGGTCGAAGTGCCAGGGCACGCGTTGCTCACCCCAGGCTGGGTTCATATGGCTTTTTTTGTGAACCCGATAGTAATTCAGGCTGCTGTACCAAAGAGTGCCCACAAAAAAAGGTGCTACCGGAAACAGCGGTGCCACTGCCACGGCGCTGGCAATCAAGGCCCAGGCTTCTTTGCCCTGTGCATGCATCCCGAGCGGAAAGCGCTCATAGTTCGGGTCGTAGTAACCATGTTCACGCACTTCCCTGTGGTGCTCGTGAAAGTGAAAGGCCCAGAATGTACCTCGTTTTTTTCCCATGCCGTGCAGCACGTATTTGTGCATGCCCCATTCCACAGCATTGGCGGTCAACAGACCCAAAGGAATTCCCAACATGTGTGTCTCCGTATATAGATAGGTGTTACGCGGTACCCAGTGCAGCGTTCAATGCACGGCTGCCCAGTTCCACATGTTGCCGGGCCAGCACCTCGCAACGCCTTTGTTCTCCGGCTTCGATGGCCTGCGCAAGCTGGACCAGCGTATTTACATCGCGAAACTCGTCCTGCATTACCAAGGTCAGCGTGTTCCAGGCCGCAAGGTAGGTTTGATTCATGGAATTGAAAGCCAGCTTGAACACCACATTGCCGCTGCCTTGCACCACCAGGGCCCAAAAATCAAAGGCCAGTTGCTGAAGTTTTGGCAGTTCGCTGGTATTTTGCATGTTGGCAATCACCGGCTTCAGTGCATCGGCCAATGCCTTGCCGCCGTGCACTGCTGCTTGCCCAGCCACCACTGGCGCCAAAGCCTTGCGCAAGGCTACGATTCCCCGGGCCACTTCGAGGTTGACTTGCCCATGTGCACTTACCATCAGGCTTGGCAGCAGTTCAAGGCCTCCCTCGGCTTCAAAGTTCTCAACCTGTGTAGCACCACCATGGCGTACCCGAACCAGTCTGGCCTGTTGCAAACGCTTGATTGCCTCGCGCACGGCACCTCTGTTCACCCCAAGGGTTTCAGATAGCTCACGCTCAGAGGGCAATTCAGTCCCAACTGGTAATACCTTTTTAAGAATTCGATCGCGAAGCTGGATGTAAACCTGCTCAGAGATCGAAATTTTTTGAATATTTTCCATGGTTTGTAGAACTGGAGGGCAAGGATTGTTTAACTGGTCAACTGATCATACCAGTTAAATTCCAAGTGATGCAAATTGAAGTGGTTTGCCGTTTACCCCGGCTGACAAGCCTTTAACAATGGGCAAAGTGCCGTTTCAATAAAGTGCAGTTTGGGGTGGCTGTTGCGGGTCACCAAGGCAATTTCTCGGCTGGGCAAAGGCGCAGCCAGTTCAATCTGTTTCACTTCGGTTTTGTGCAGCAAACCGGCCCGTATGGCCATATCAGGCAACAAGGCACAGCCCAGGCCCGAATTCACCAATTGAACCATGGTGGCCAAGCTGCTGGCCTCAACCGGATTGCTGTCGTTGTTGTTCGCTTCCCGTTGTTTGGCGCTGCAAGCCGATACGGTGTGGTCACGCAGGCAGTGGCCTTTCTCAAGCAACAGCAGGCGGCGAGTGTCCACCTCGCGCAGGCGTACACCCGTGGTTTTACATAGGGCGTCGTTTCTGTGGGCGACCAATCGCAAGGGTTCTTCAAACAGCGGAAAAGCCTTCAGTTTGCCCAAATCGATGGGCAGGGCTATCAGCGCGGCATCCAGTTCGCCGAGTTCCAGTTCTTGAAGCAAGGCTGCGGTTTGGCTTTCGCGCACGCGTAGTATCAAATCAGGAAAGCCGGTTCTGGTTTTGCTTAAAATTGCACCGAGCAAAAAGGGCGCAATGGTCGGTATGATGCCCAGCCGGAATTCTCCGCTGGCGGGGTCGGCTGCCATTTGCGCGCGCGCCACCAGGTCGCGGCTGGCCGACAAAATACTTTGTGCACGCTCCACCACTTCTACACCCACTGGCGTCAGTGCTACCCGCTGGCGGTCGCGTTCTACCAATTGCACACCCAGTGTGCGCTCAAGTTCGGCAATCCCGCCTGACAAAGTAGATTGCGTCACAAAACACCGCTCGGCCGCCCGGGTGAAGTTGAGTGTTTCAGCCACGGCCAGCAAATAGCTGAGTTGCTTCAATGAAAGGGCGCTGGCTTGGGTGTTCAGTGTGTTCATTCCTTCTTGATCGACATTTCCGATTGCTTTCATTGTATCCATTTGTCGTACACTTATCGTGTCCTCATCACCGCAGTGTCTTTGTGAACAGCCGCATCAATCCAGCCCAGTTGGCCCGAACAGCGAACGCCGCATTTCTTCGCGACGCTTTGTTGCGCACGCGCGAGCGCACCTTGGGTTTGCTGGAGGACTACGTGGCCGCTTTGGGTTCGGACTGCAAGGTGCCTCGTCGCCCTGAATTGAACCCGCCACTTTGGGAGTTGTGCCATGTGGCCTGGTTTCAAGACTGGTGGCTGGCCCGAAACCCCGACTGGGCCTTGGGTGTGCAGTGCAATCCCGATGCACCCAAACGGGAGTCTCGCCTGTTCAATGCCGATGCACGCCTGAATTCAAGCACCATTGCACACGACACCCGCTGGGAAATCGGCTTGCCCGATTTGCAAGGCACCCTTGATTATCTGGCCGCCTCGCTGTGCGACACCTTGAAGTTGCTGGAGCAGGCTGACGCGTTGTGCGCCAGCGACCCTGGTAATGCCGACCAGTACCTTTATTTTTTCCGCTTGTGTGTGTTGCATGAACAAATGCACAACGAAGCTGCGGTTTTCATGGCCAAGTTGCTGAACATCCAATTGCGCCCCCACAACGCATGCCGGCCCGGCGTGCAGGAGTGCAGCGAATCAGTTCAGCTTCACCTTCCGGCCAGCCAGTGGACCCTCGGCTGGCAGGGTGAGGGTTTTGCATTCGACAACGAAGTACCCGCCTGTGTGGTGCAGTTACAGGCATTCACCATCGATTCACGCCCGGTCAGCTGGGCGCAGTATCTTGAATTTGTACAGGCCACCCAACACCCCATGCCTGCTTTTGTTGCATTTGAAAACGATGGCTGGATTAATCTGGGTTATGGTCAAAAAACACCGCTCAAGCTGAGTGCACCAGCCGAGAACATCAGTTGGCTGGATGCCCAGGCGTATTGCCAGTGGGCGGGCCGCAGGCTGCCCACTGAGGCTGAATGGGAATACGCCGCACACACACAAGCCAATATGCAGTGGGGGCAGGTGTGGGAATGGACTGCCAATACCTTTTTGCCATTCGACGGGTTCAAAATGCACCCTTACGTCGATTACTCCAAACCCTGGTTTCATGATCGAAAGGTACTGAAGGGAGCAAGTTGGGCCACTTCTGCCGAAATGGTTCACCCCAAATACCGCAACTATTTTCAACCGGATCGGCAAGACGTGTTGTCCGGCTTCAGAACCTGCGCCATTAATCGGTAAAAGCGATTAACTTTAAAGAAATTATCCGTTAGACGAATAATATTCTCTCGGGCAATCTAACTGTGTAATCAAGTCTTTGAAGCACAGGAGCCCGCCATGAGTTTTCATCAAATGACCAAAATTGTGGGTCTGAACATCGCCGACCACGCTGGGCTGGACGCCGTTCGTGCGTTTCGCGCTGCGCGTGGCGTGGTGGGAATTCTGATTGTTGCGCTGGGTTTGTACCTCATCGTCACACAAGGGGCACCTGCGGTTTGGGCTGCGGTTCAGTACATTGCGGCAAGCCCCTCCAAGCTTCAGGCTGTCGAGTTTTCGGCCATTGCCGGTGCGGCCACCGGCCTTGGTGGCATGGCTTTGCTGGTCATGAAGAAAATTGATGACAAAGGCCTGGGTTTGTTTATTGCGATCGCAGGCGGCATGATGGCAGCCGCAGCGGTCATGTCCCTGTTTATCCCTGCCATTCAAACGGAAGGCGCTTTGATGGTGGTGCTGGTAGCCACAGCAGCAGGCTACGGTGTGATGACAGTGCTAGACCAAACCCTGCCGCATGAACACCCCGTGGCAGGCCCGGAAATGGCGGGCAATCAACGCCTGCGCATGGCCTTGCTGATGACCATTGCCATTGCTTTGCACAACGTACCGGAAGGTTTTGCAGTGGGTGCCAGTGCAGGCAACCTGAACGGTGCATCCGGCACGGCATTCTCGATCGGTTTGCAAAACATTCCGGAAGGCTTGATCGTGGCCACAGCCTTGTGGAGCATTGGCGTGCACAAAGCGCTTGCTGCGCTGGCCGCATTGGCCACAGGGTTGGTTGAACCACTGGGCGCTGGTTTGGGTGTAATTACTGCCGATTCATGGGCCATGGGTACGCCCGCTTCAATGGCTTTTGCCGCCGGTGCGATGGCATTTGTGGTTTGTAATGAAATGATTCCGGAGAGCATCAAAATGACTGGAAAACTGAAAACAATTTACACGGCCGGTGTATCCACCGTGCTTACAGCCATTGCATTGGGCTGGATGGGTGCCTGATCTCGCAAGGTGTCATGTAAGCAGGTAATAATGAGCACTCCACATTCAGGATTGCTTTCACCATGCGTTTGTTGTTTGTAGTGCCGCTGTTGTTCACGCTTGTTGCATGCTCATCGAGCAACGCGCCGCCTGCCGGGCTGATCGCCTACAGTTGTGTGGCCGGCGAGGCTGTGCATTTAATGGCATTTGATCCGCACCCCACGCGCCGCGCTTGGGCCACGTTGGGCGGCAGTGCGCAGAAGGGCGAGTCGCCCGCACAAACTGCTGTTCGAGAGTTCACCGAAGAATCCAATTGCGTATACAGCAGTGCTGACATCGACATCAGTCAGCTCAAAGGCCCTTCCATCTCGCCCGGTGTGCCGTTTCACCTGTACACCGCGCAGGTGCCTTTCAAATCAGTTGATGACATCGCTCAAACCCGTCAGTGTGTGGACATAGAACGCAATCAGTGGGTGTGGGTGCGTCACCTTGATCTGGTGCGCGCCATTAATCAATACGGTGAAGCCGCGCAAGATCCACTCACTGTGCCCACCGTGCAGGGCCAGCCTACGCAGGTACCTTTGTGGGGCCGGGGTGTAGAGTCGCTGAAAAAAGCCCTGCAAGACGGTGTGCTGCCTGAGACAATCAACTGCAGTGCCACTCAGCTGTCTTGATATTAGCCGACTAGGTTAAGCGGTGAATGCAAAGCTTTGCATCGACAGGGCTTTGTAACGCACATCCTCGGGCAGCACATTGACCTTGAAGTTGTTCGTCGCTGCACCCATGGTAAAAGGCAGGGGCAGGTAGTGGTCGTCGTCCGGGTGGGCCCGTGCAAAGTGCGGTGCGTCAAACTCTGCGTGCGCAATCGCCTTGCTGTCACCTGCCTGCAGGCGTTCCTGAACCCATGTATTGAACTCGTGTACATAAGGCAGGTTTTGCGCCTGCCCACCATCTCCTGTCTTTGCGGCGCGCAGGTCCATGTCATCAAAATTGTGCGTCAAGCTGCCACTTCCAATTACCACCGCTTTCTTGTTGCGGGCAAATTCACCCACCAAAGCACCAATACTCAATGCAGTTTCGCCATTCCAGTCCACCGGCATGCTGAGTTGCAACATGGGCGGGCCACCATTTGGGAACAGGTGAATGTAGGGCACCCAGGCCCCATGATCAAAACCTTGTTGTGGGCGCAATTCGGCGCTTAAACGGTGTTCGGCCAAATGTGTTGCAAGTTGCGATGCCAGTTCAGGCGCACCGCAAATTTCCGGTTTCAGTTCGTACAGCGGTTTTGGAAAACCATAAAAGTCATGAACAATCACGGGCGCCTCGTGGCTGGTCACTGCCAGCTTGGCGCTACGCCAATGGGGGCTCAGAACAATCAATGCGCGCGTGCCTTGGGCAAGCAGTTGTTGTCCCAGGGTTTCCAGGGCTTGGCCGGGCAGGCCGGGTTCCAGTGCATAAGTGGGTGCACCGTGGCTGATAAAAATTGAATGAATGGTTGTGCTCATGGTCGAAGTACATCTGTCATCATGTTGACCTAGATTAACGCGACTATCTTTCCAGATCGAGGTAACTTTTTTGTACGACTCGCCGAAACTAACTGTACAAGTTGCCCAGACCATGCATTATTGGCAACACACTGCGTAGAAAAACCAAGGAATTGAAATGAAAAAAATTGTTCTGCTGCTCATCGTTGCAGCTGTTGTGGCGGTGTTTGCCTTCGATCTTCACAGTTTGCTCACACTCGACAGCCTGAAAAGCCGTCTGGAGCAGTTTCGTGAATTCCAGACCGAATCGCCTTGGCTGGTTGCTGGTGTGTTCTTTGCAGCCTATGTCGTCGTTACCGCCTTTTCAATTCCAGGTGCTGCAGTCATGACCCTGGCTGCAGGCGCCTTGTTCGGTTTGCTGCAAGGTTTGATTTTGGTGTCGTTTGCATCCACCATTGGTGCCACGCTCGCCTTTATTGGTGCACGTTACCTGCTGCGCGATTCTGTGCAAGCCAAGTTTGGTAACCGCCTGAAAGCGATCAATGAAGGGGTTGAAAAAGAGGGCGCTTTTTACCTGTTCACGCTGCGCTTGGTGCCCGTGTTCCCTTTCTTTCTGATCAACCTGCTTATGGGCTTGACCAGCATGAAGGCTTTCACCTTCTTCTGGGTCAGCCAGCTTGGCATGTTTGCAGGCACCGTGGTGTATGTGAATGCCGGTACCGAACTTGCAAAAATTGACAGCCTCGCAGGCATTCTTTCCCCTGGCCTCATCCTTTCATTCGTGTTGTTGGGCATTTTCCCGCTGATCGCAAAAAAAGTGACCGACAAAATCAAGGCCCGCAAGGTGTATGCCCAATGGACCAAGCCGGTTAAGTTTGATCGAAACATGGTGGTGATTGGTGCGGGTGCAGCGGGTTTGGTGAGCTCTTACATTGCTGCCGCAGTGAAGGCCAAAGTGACCCTGGTTGAAGCCCACAAAATGGGCGGCGATTGTCTGAACTTTGGTTGCGTGCCTTCCAAGGCAATCATTAAAAGTGCAAAGCTGGCTCACCAAATGCGCCATGCCGACAAATATGGTTTGCATGCAGCCACGCCCAGCTTCAGCTTTAAAGCGGTCATGGCCCGTGTGCACGACATCATCAAAGCCATCGAGCCACACGACAGCGTAGAACGCTACACCAGCCTGGGCGTGGATGTGATTCAGGGCTATGCAACCATTGTCGATCCCTGGACAGTTGAAATCAAACACAACAGCGGTGAAACCAGCCGCCTGACCACACGTAGCATCGTGATTGCTGCAGGCGCACAGCCAGTGGTGCCGCCGTTGCCGGGCATTGAAACCAGTGGTTACCTGACCAGCGACACCTTGTGGGACGAATTCGCAAAACGCGACGACCTGCCCAAACGTTTGGTGGTGCTGGGCGGTGGCCCCATTGGCAGCGAATTGGCTCAAGCCTTTGCACGTTTGGGCTCACAAGTAACCCAGGTTGAATTGGGCGATCGAATCATGGTGCGCGAAGACCCGGAAATTTCCGCCATGGCCATGGACAGCATGCGCGCCGATGGCGTGAATATTTTGACCCAACACAAAGCCGTTCGGTTTGAGCGCAGAGGCGATCAAAAAGTATTGGTCACCGAACACCAAGGCAACACCGTTGAAATTGAATTTGACGATGTGATTTGCGCAGTGGGTCGCAAAGCACGCCTGACCGGTTATGGCCTTGAAAAACTGGGCATTGAAACCAACCGCACCGTGGTCACCAACGAATACCTTGAAACCCTGTACCCCAATATTTTTGCAGCAGGCGATGTGGCAGGTCCCTATCAATTCACCCACGTGGCTGCGCACCAAGCGTGGTATGCCTCAGTGAATGCATTGTTCGGCCATCTTAAAAAATTCAAGGCCGATTATTCAGTCATTCCCTGGACCACATTTACCGATCCTGAAGTGGCCCGCGTGGGTTTGAATGAACAGGATGCCAAAGAGCAGGGCGTTGCTTACGAGGTAACACGCTATGGCATTGACGACCTGGACCGCGCGATTGCCGACAGCGATGCACACGGTGTGGTGAAGGTGTTGACCGTGCCGGGCAAGGACAAAATTCTGGGTGTGACCATTGCCGGAGTGCATGCAGGCGATTTGTTGGCTGAATTCGTTTTGGCCATGAAACATGGTTTGGGCTTGAACAAAATTCTGGGCACCATCCACACCTACCCCACATTGGCCGAGGCCAACAAGTACGCTGCGGGTGAGTGGAAGCGGGCGCATGCGCCGGAGAAAGTGCTGCTGTGGTTGGGCAAGTACCATGCGTGGCGGTTGGGATAACCTAAGCTTCCTCAGTCGCTGGTTTGTTTAGTCCATCGGCTGGGGTTTCAATCTCTCGGAGCTTCTTGATCGCCCACTCGGCTTGGGTTCCGATCTCTCGCCAGAAAACCTGTTGATCCCTTGCTGAGCCTCGCGATGCCTGAGAACGGCCCTCCTAAACTGCGGGTAGGGTCCGTTCTCTGTCGCCCATGCTGGGCGACACCGGCCCTGCTCGGCACGCAAGGGCAGGTTTTCTTGAAGGCGAGGCGATCGAAACACCGCCGCCGATTGGGAGGTGAAGCCAACCGAGAGTTGCGCGGTGGTGGAGAAGCGCCGCACGGGAGTGGCTGGGAGCTGAACTTGCAATGGGTCGCACGATGACCAGTCAGAAAACTTGCCGGCTTGGCGTGCCGAGACTAACGATCGCGCCCTGACGCGAAAGCCAAGACCCGACCGTTACTTTTGGAGGGCTTGGCTTAGTGCAGGCTCAAGACGACAAGCCGAAATGCCAAGTTTTCGGGCAGCGGTGACCCTTCAAGTTTAGCTCCCAAGTCACCGACCCAGAGCGACACAAGCTCCTCGCGGTACAATAAACCTTCAATGCAGCACCAAGGAGAATTCAATGAGCACACCCAACGCACCTTACGATCTCGTCGTCATCGGCGGTGGTTCAGGCGGAGTGGCCAGCGCCCGCCGCGCGGCCAGCTATGGCGCCAAAGTCGCACTCATCGAATCCAGCCGGCTGGGTGGTACCTGTGTTATTCGCGGTTGTGTGCCCAAAAAACTCATGATGTATGCCGCACAGTTTGGTCAAACCCTGCGAGAAGGTTTGCAGCCCGGCTGGCAAGTAGCACAAGCAGAATTCTCAATGGCCCAATGGCAAGAAGCCAAAGGCAAGGAAATTGACCGGCTCGAAGGCATCTACGCCCGCATGCTTGAAAACAGCGGGGTTGAAACCATTCGCGGCCATGGCGTCATCAAGTCCACCACAGAAGTCCAAGTGGGCGATCGGGTATTGAACACCCAGCGAATTCTGATCGCCAGTGGCGCAGCGCCCAATCGCAGCGCATTTTCGGGGCTTGAGCTTGCTGCAACCTCGAATGAACTGCTCGATCTTTCTACGTTGCCAAAACGTGTGGGTGTGATTGGCGCAGGTTATATCGCACTCGAATTTGCATGCATATTGCGCGGCCTCGGTTCTGAAGTCTCGGTGTTTTATCGTGGCGACTTGCCTTTGCGCGGGTTCGATGAAAGTATTCGAGATCGCTTGGTCACCGCCATGAAGCTGCAAGGCATTCAACTGTTTCCCGACACCGATTTCAAATCACTTGGCCAGCAAGGGGCCTTATTTGAATTGCAAACCGCAGCAGGAGTTCACACGTTTGATTTTGTATTGAATGCCACAGGTCGAAGCCCCAACACGCAAGGCTTGGGACTTGAAAACATTGGCCTGCGCACGGGGCCTGCCGGTGAAATTGAAGTGAACAAATACAGCCACACTGGCATTAAAGGTGTGTATGCCGTGGGCGATGTCACCAACCGTGTGAACCTGACACCTGTGGCCATCGCAGAAGGGCGCGCACTGGCTGAAAATGAGTTCAACGGGAAGAATCTCTCGGTGGATCACAGCAGCGTGCCCACAGCCACTTTCACCTCACCGCCCATTGGCAGTGTTGGCTTGACCGAAGAACAGGCGGCCAAGCGCGCACCCACCCGTGTGTATGAAACAGAGTTCACACCCATGAAAACCAAGTTCTCTGGCGGTGAACAGAAAACCTACATGAAGTTGCTGATCGATGATGCCACTGACCGAGTAGTGGGTATTCACATGCTTGGAGAAGATTCTCCCGAGATGATCCAACTGCTGGGTGTGTTGTACACCATGGGTGCGACCAAAGCCGATTTCGATCGCACCATTGCTGTTCATCCAAGCTCTGCCGAGGAGTGGGTGTTGTTGCGTGAACTGACCCGCAAAGTCGGATAGACATCACTCGATCACTACATTTGGTGATGGTGCTCAGGTTAGACCCATCGCCAACTTCAAATTCCGTTGCTAGAGTCCCGCATGGTTTTACCATTAGGGCCTCTGCGCAACGTGTCAGCTTCTCAATTTTCATCAACCTCGGCAACATCAGTTGAACCAGAGGCATTGCTTGCACCTTCCTGGGCGGCACCCTTTGTGCAAGGCGACTGCGGCCCCAATCTTGAATACGACAACGCATTTCTTGAACTGCAACAAGCAGCCCGAGGTAAGCCAGAAACCCAGTTTGAAGCAGCAACACCGCCCGACTGGAGTGCTGTAGAAACAGGTGCCTTGCAATTGCTGGAGCGCAGTCGAGATTTGCGCTTGGTGGTGTTGTGGGCCGAATCGCGTTTGAATCTGGGTGGTTTGCAAACCCTGCCCGAAAGTTTAGGTGCGCTGGCCAGCCTGCTCGAAACGGCATGGTCTGTCGTCAATCCGCCTCTCGATGATGGCGATCCCTATGCCCGCATCAACGTCATTGAAGGGCTTGGATTTGGCGGCTCATTTTTTCAATCCCTGCGCAATTGTGTCGTGGTTGGAAATCCGCGAATTGGCGACATTCGCCTAAAAGACTTCGAGGCGCTCACTGGCAATTCTCCTGGCACTGAAGTGCCCGTGTCTCGCGAGCAAATCGAGCTGTTCTTTCGGTCACCGGAAGGCAAGGCTGAAGCCTTGCGTGCCATGTTGTTGAGCAGCCAGCTTTACTTGAACAGAATTCTCGCCGCGCTGGCCCAACATGTCGAAGCGGATCGGTTGCCGCAACTTTCCGAATTCGGTGTGTTGCTGAACCATGTGCTGTCCTGCCTGCCCGAACCCCAAATGGAACAAAACCCGGCGGCTGTGCCACACAGTGCTTTGTTCGATTCAAGCTGTAATTCAAGTAAGCCCGTGCCCTCAATGGTTTCGGCAGGAATTCATTCCCGTGCACAGGCTTTGGCGGCCATTGATCAAGTGTGTGCCTACCTTGAGCATGCCGAGCCGACCAACCCGGCGCAGCTTCTCTTGAAACGGGCGCGTCGCCTGATCGACAAAAACTTCATGCAGTTGATGAAAGACCTTGCGCCAGAGGCCTTGGCCGAGGTGGCAAAAATCATGGGAGTCAATCCCGATTCTCTCGAGCAGGAAGATGCTTAAAGTCGCCCTGCATTTACCCATTCTTCTTACTTGCGAGATTGATCAATGAGCGGACAAAAATTTGTGGGGCGCAATCGTGCACCCCGCGTACAAATTGAGTATGACGTTGAAGTGTACGGTTCACAAAAAAAGGTTCAGTTGCCTTTTGTCATGGGGGTCATGTCCGACTTGTCCGGCAAATCCGAGGTGCCATTGGCACCTGTGGCCGAGCGTGATTTCTTGGAAGTGGATGTCGACAACTTTGATGCACGTATGAAAAGCATCAAGCCACGCGTGGCCTTCCATGCGCCCAACCACCTCACCGGCGAAGGCAATGTGGCGGTCGACATCACTTTTGAATCCATGGACGATTTCAGCCCTGCAGCCATTGCGCGAAAAGTAGAGCCTTTGCGCAAGTTGCTGGAGGCACGCCAGCAACTGTCCAACCTGCTCACTTACATGGATGGCAAAAACGGTGCTGAAGAGCTGCTGGCAAAACTGCTGGCTGACCCTGCCTTGTTGAAAACCCTGTCGACCAGCGTCAAGCCTGTTGAATCAACCTCCCCTGAAGGTGAGTAATCATGTCTGAACAACTTCAAAATCGTGCGCTCGATGTCATCGAACTTGAGGGCAGTGAACTGTCTTCCCTGTTGCAAAAAGAATTCAAGCCGAAAACCGATGAGGCCAGGTCTGAGGTGGAGTCCGCAGTGCTTACCCTGGCGCAGCAGGCGCTTGAGGGGGTGGACTTGGTGGGCGACGATGTGGTTGATTCCATCGAGCGAATGATCGCCGCAATCGACCAAAAGCTTTCCGTACAAATCAATGAAATTATTCATCACGCCGATTTCCAGCAAATGGAAAGTGCCTGGCGCGGCCTGAACTACCTGGTTAACAACACTGAAACTGATGAGTTCTTGAAAATTCGTTTCATGAATGTATCCAAAACTGAACTGGCCAAAACCTTGAAACGTTACAAGGGCGTGGCTTGGGACCAAAGCCCGGTGTTCAAGAAAATTTACGAGCATGAATATGGTCAGTTCGGTGGTGAGCCCTATGGCTGCTTGATCGGTGATTACTACTTTGACCACTCTCCGCCCGATGTGGAAATGCTGGGTGAGTTGTCAAAAATCAGTGCTTCTGCACATGCCCCGTTTTTGTCAGCAGTGTCTCCGGCCACCTTGCAAATGGATTCCTGGCAAGAACTTGCCAATCCGCGCGACCTGACCAAAATTTTCTCCACACCCGACTATGCCGCGTGGCGCAGCCTGCGCGACGCAGACGACTCCAAATACCTCGGCCTGACCATGCCACGGTTTCTGGCACGTCAGCCCTACGGTGCGAAAACCAATCCAGTGGAAGAATTTGCTTTTGAAGAAGACACCGGTCTGGCCGATCATAGCCGCTACACCTGGGCCAACTCGGCTTATGCCATGGCGGTGAACATCAACCGATCATTCAAGGAGTACGGCTGGTGCTCACGCATTCGCGGCATTGAATCTGGCGGCGCAGTACCCAACCTGCCCACGCACACCTTCCCCACTGACGATGGTGGAGTGGACATGAAGTGCCCCACTGAAATCGCCATTTCCGATCGTCGTGAGGCTGAGCTTAGCAAAAGCGGTTTCTTGCCGCTGATTCACAAAAAGAACAGTGATCTGGCAGCCTTCATTGGTGCGCAGTCTTTGCACAAACCTGCCGAGTACGAAGACCCGGACGCAACAGCCAATGCGAAATTGGCTGCCCGTCTTCCTTACCTGTTTGCCACCTGTCGTTTTGCGCATTACCTGAAGTGCATCGTGCGCGACAAAGTGGGTTCATTCAAGGAACGCGCCGACATGCAGCGCTGGTTGCAAGACTGGATCATGCAATACGTGGACGGTGATCCTGCAAATTCCTCCGAGGCGGTTAAAGCCTCTCGTCCGCTTGCCGCAGCCGAAGTGGTTGTTGAGGAAATAGAGGGCAACCCCGGCATGTACGCCTCCCGATTCTATTTGCGCCCGCACTACCAGCTAGAGGGCCTCACCGTGTCTTTGCGTTTGGTCAGCAAGTTGCCATCCGCCAAAGCGTCTTAAAACTTGAACTATTAATCAACCAATTACAGAGGGAATCAAATGTCCGTAGACATGTTTTTGAAAATCAAGGGTGTAGATGGCGAATCCGTAGACAGCGTACATGCCAAAGAGATCGATATTGCCGCCTGGAGCTGGGGCATGTCCCAGTCGGGCACAACCCATGTGGGCCGTGGTGGTGGCGCAGGCAAAGTCAGCGTGCAGGACATCAGCTTCACCAAGTACATTGACAAGGCAACGCCAAACCTGATCAAGGCATGTTGCAACGGCAAGCATTTCGACGAAGCCATTCTGACCGTGCGCAAGGCAGGTGAAAAACCACTGGAATATGTTGTGCTGACCATGAAAGACGTCATCATCTCCAACGTAAGCCAGGGTGGTTCTGGTGGTGAAGACCGCCTGACAGAAACCGTGACTTTGAACTTTGCCGAGTTCAGCTATGTGTACGTGCCACAGAAGAAAGACGGTGGCCCCGAAGGCAAGGTTGAAGCCACATTCAATATTGCAACCAACTCCGAGAAGTAATCGGATAGCCAGGAAACACAATGTCGAAAGTCGATATGTTCCTGGCCCTGGATGGTTCCCGCCAAGGGGCCATCCAAGGGGAAAGCCAGGTCAGTGGTCATGTGGGTGAAATAGAAATCGCCGGTTGGTCTTGGGGCATGTCCCAGCAAGTCCATTCATCATCGCAACTAGCATCCAAAGCCTCGGTGCGTACTTTGAGCGTGCAAAAGGCGATCGACAGTTCGACCACCGCAATCATGAGTGCCTTGAAATCTGCGGAACTGCTGAGCAAAGTGGTACTCACTTGTCGCGACCCTGGTGGCCTTGCAACCATTGATTACCTGCGTATTACTTTGCGCAAGGCGCGTATTTGCGATTATGAAATCACAGGCAGTGCAAGCGATGGTCGGCAGGTCGGGGAGTCATTCTCGATTGCATTCAAGGAAATCGAAGTGGTGTATACCCCCAAGTCGGCAGCCAATTTAAAGGCAGGTGCCTGCACTTACATTGACGTGTATGAGTAAGTCTCGGGACGCGCTGCAACCAGCCTTGCTGGATCGTCTTCAGGATGACGAGCCCGCCATTCAAACTGAATCTGCCAATCGCCGCTTCATTACCAAAGAAGCGCTGCGTCAGCTGGTGCTGCGCGATCTCGAACAGTTGCTGAATGCAACCCGTGTTCTTGACAGCAAGTGTCTTGAGGGTCAGCCGCAATTGAATGAGTCTGTGCTGGCTTATGGCATGCCCCCGGTGGCCGGAAAAATTGCATCCATGATCGATGTCAAAGATTTTGAACGAACCGTGGCCAATCTTATTCGGCGATTCGAACCACGAATCGACGGGAATTCATTGAAAGTAACAGCGGAAACCCAACAAGGTTTGATGCATTTGCACAATGTGATTGGCCTGCGTATTTCCGGTTTGTTGTGGGCTCAGCCCTACCCAATCGAATTGATGTTGCGCACTGAAGTGGATCTTGAAACCGGCAAGGTGCTGTTGTTGCCGCTCTCAGGTTTCTGAGCCGCGGGCATCGAAGCAGCATGGACCCGCGTTTACTTCAGTTTTATATCCAGGAACTTGCTCACGTGCGCGACACGGGTGCCGAGTTCGCTGCACGTTTTCCTAAAGTTGCGTCGCGCCTTGCGATGGATGCAACCGAGGTACAAGACCCCTATGTAGAAAGATTGCTTGAGGGGTTTGCTTTCTTGACTGCCCGGGTTCAGCTTCGCTTGAACGAGGAGTTTCCGCGGTTTACCGAGCAATTGCTCAACTGCATCAGCCCGAATTTTTTAGCCCCTGTGCCCGCCATGGGGGTGGTGCAACTCAATCCCAATCACAGCGATGTTGCCCTGAAAAAAGGCATTTCACTTTCAGCCGGCACCGTGCTGCAAAGCCAGGTGGCCAAGGGCATCAACACGCCCTGCAAGTTCAGGGTTGGGCACAGTTTAACCTTGTGGCCCTTGGTCATTCAGGCCATTGAACACGGCCCTTTCAAGGCCCATGTGCCAACCATGCGGGGTGGCAAGCAGCCACGGTCAGCTTTGCTGGTCACCATCGAGAATTCAACGCACTCTGCATTGTCCCAACTGCCATTGGATGAACTCGATTTTCATGTCAGTTGTGGTGATGAATACGCCTATGCACTCTTGGAAAGGTTGTGTCATCAAACTGTCTCGGTTGGCATTCGTGCACCTGAACAAGTCGATTGGCAATGGTTACCTCTTCCGTGTGTTGCTGCTTTGGGGCTTGATGATTCTCAGGCACTGCTCCCGGTCCATTCAAACCAGTTCAGTGGCATGCGTTTGTTGCAGGAGTTTTTTGCGTTTCCGGCCCGATTTCTGTTTTTCCGTGTTCAAGGTTTAAGGCGTTTTCTGGCCAGTTGCCAGCATTCCACATTTCAGCTGGCCTTCTGTTTTGCCGAGCCAAATACCGAGCTAGACCGTGTTGTGGGAGTGGATTCATTGGCCTTGAATTGCACCCCTGTGGTCAATTTGTTTGAACAGAATTGCGACCGCGTGTTGCTGGATGAACGTTTGCATGAAGTCCAAGTGCAGCCCAATCGCAGCAAGCCACACGATTTTGAAGTGCATTCGGTGCTGGGCGTACAGGGGTACGGGCAAAACAAGGTGCAGGAATTGCCGCCCTTGTATGCGGTGTCGACCCAAGCCAACACCCATAACGATTGTGAGACCCCCAGATTCGTACACCGGCGTGTGCCCACTTTGCTGTCAGAAAAACAAGTGCGCGAGGGTGGTCGTTCCTCGTACTCAGGCAGTGATGTTTATCTTGGCCTTACCTTGCCCACTGGTGAATTCATTCAAACACATGGGCTTGAACAGCTGGCGGTGAAGGCTTTGTGTACCAATCGGGATTTGCCCCTGCTGGTGCCAGTGGGGCAAGGGCCCACAGACCTGGCCTGGCCTGGCAACTTGCCCGTTCACTCCATTCGCTTTTTGCGCGGCCCCAGCCGTCCAAAGGCGGCCATGTATGGCGGGCAAAGTTGCTGGCAGTTGATCGAGCACCTGTCACTGAACTACCTCGGCTTGATCGATCAAGATGCCCTGGCTTTGGGGCAGCTTTTGGCCTTGCACGCCGACCCTGCGCAGCAGGCTCATCAACACATGGCCAGGGCGATTTTGGCAGTTGAATCGCAGCCACTGGTGTCGCGTGTTGTCCGCCAAGGCAGGCCGGCTGTGGTGCGTGGCTTGCTGGTTACGCTCACACTGGATGAACTGGCCTTGCAGGGCACTGGTGCCCTGGTGCTGGGCAGTGTGCTGGCCTTCTACCTTGCAAGCCATGTGTCGGTGAATTCATTTGTGCAAACCCGGGTACGTCTGCACAGCACGGGTGCAGTGTTTGATTTTCCTGCACGGTCGGGCAACCGGCCTTTGCTGTAGCAGGGCTTGTACAAATGAGCGCGCTCAAACCACCTGCCCCGAATTTTTTTGCCTTGCTGCGGCAAATTGAACATGCCCATTCGGGTAAGCCTTTGCTTGGAAAATCATTGCGTCTGCGTGATGACCCTGTGCGTTTGGGGCAGCGCCCCTACCTTGATTTCGCCACGCAAGATTTCAAACGCGAAGACACCATTGTGGCTGGGCGTTTGGGTGCGATTCCAAAGTTGTACATCCAGAATTTCGGTTTGTTGGGCCCCAATGGCGCCTTGCCACTGCATTACACAGAACATGCCTACACGCGGATTCACCAGTGGAATGACCCCACATTCGCCGAGTTTCTGGATATCTTTCACCATCGGGCTTATTTGTTGTTTTACAGGGCATGGGCCGAGTCGCAACCACATATTGCCTATCACCGCAAAACGTTCAATCCGTTTGCGCAGCATTTGAATAGTTTGGTGGGCCATGGTGCATCATCCAGCTGGTGGCGCGAGGCCTTGCCCACTCATTTTCGCGCCAGTCTGGCAGCGCACTTCACCCGGCGAAGCAAAACACAGGAAGGCCTGGCCAACAGCCTGTCGGCATTGACTGGTTTGCCAGTGCAAATTTTTCCCTTTCAGGCGCAATGGCTGCAATTGCCTGTGCAGGCTGGCCCACAAGTGCTTGGGCGTGGGGCCATGCTTGGCAGCAGGGTGTGGTGTGCGCAAAGCAAAATAAAAATTGATATTGGTCCCATGGCCTACAGCGCTTACCAACAACTGTTGCCCGCCACCGAAGGCCGCAAGCGCCTTGTGCAGGCGGCCCATGCCTACCTGGGGCTTGAATTTGATTGTGAATTTGCACTTCAAATCAGCCCTGACAAAATTCCGCAAGCTTGCCTTGACGGCACAGCCCAGTTGGGGCGCACGGCATGGCTGGGTGAACTACAGCTGCACAAACGCGCGCAAAAGCCGACCACCGTTCGCATGAAATGTCCTGCGGTTCCCACCTATTCTTCATTGTCCAGGAGTTCAGCATGAGCAATATCAGCCGTGTTTCGCTGTTTGCCAAATTAAATCCCATTGCATTCAAATCGGTTGAAGGCGCCACTGTGCTATGCAAACTGCGAGGCAATCCCTATGTGCAATTGGTGCACTGGGTTGCACAAATTCTTCAACAAGATGACAGCGACTGGCATCACATTCTTCGGCATTTTGAGCTGGATGCAAGCGCCGTACTTGCCGACGTGCAGCGCGCCCTTGAGCGTCAGCCCGGCGGTGCGCAAGGCATTTCCGATTTGTCAGAGCATGTGACCAATGCCGTAGAAAGGGCGTGGGTTTATGGCTCACTCATGTTTGGCGCACAGAAAGTACGCACGGGTCATGTGTTGGTTGCCTTGTTGAAAACAGATTTTCTGTTGCATGAACTGCTGAAAATTTCACCCCGCTTCAAACAAATTCCGGAGGCCGCGCTAAGTGAACAGTTTGCACAACTGGTGGCAAACTCCGCCGAGCAGTCTTTGTTGACTGCCGACGTGCCACCGGGTGCACTGCCCGGGCAGGCCAGCGGAGCCATGCCTGCTGCCCAGCTGGGCGGTGAAGAAGCCTTGATGCGCTACACCGTGGACCTGACCGACAAAGCGCGCAAGGGCGAGATAGACCCGGTGTGTGGTCGTGAACTGGAGGTGAGGCAGATTGTCGATATATTGCTGCGCCGGCGCCAAAACAACCCCCTGATTACCGGTGAAGCGGGTGTGGGCAAAACTGCGGTGGTTGAAGGGTTTGCCTTGCAGGTGGTGGCAGGTGATGTGCCACCGGCACTGCAAGGGGTACGAATATTAACCCTCGACCTGGGTTTGTTGCAGGCCGGTGCTTCCATGAAAGGTGAGTTCGAACAGCGGCTGCGCCAGGTGATTGATGAAATTCAGGCCAGCGAGCAAAGCACCATTTTGTTCATCGATGAGGTGCACACCCTGGTGGGGGCAGGTGGAAACCAGGGCACTGGTGATGCAGCCAATTTGCTCAAGCCCGCCTTGGCGCGTGGCACGCTCAGAACCATAGGGGCGACAACCTGGGCAGAGTACAAAAAATACATCGAAAAAGACCCGGCACTGACGCGGCGTTTTCAGGTGGTGCAGGTGGATGAGCCTTGCGAGGCCAAGGCCATCGACATGCTGCGTGGTTTGGCCGCGGCCATGCAGGCGCACCATGGGGTTTGGCTGCTTGATGAAGCAGTGCAGGCGGCGGTGCGTTTGTCACACCGTTACATTCCCGCGCGGCAGTTGCCAGACAAGGCGATCAGTCTGCTCGACACCGCATGCGCACGCGTGGCTGTTTCCCAGCACGCTACACCTGCACGAATCGAGTCGGTTCAAAAGCGGTTGACTGCTTTGCGTGTTGAGCGACAGGCGATTGAAAAGGAAGCAGCATTTGGGCGTGAGCATGCAGCACGGATTGGTGAAATTGAAGAAGCATCGATCAGGCTGACTGAGGAATTGGAGAAGTTGCAATCGCAATGGCAAGAGGAAAAGCGGGTACTGGATTCCCTGCTGACTTTGCGCCGTGACGTTGATCAAACAGATGCCAATGAAACTAGCAGTGGGCAGGCATTGGCCAATCTTGAGCAATTGAAGGCGCTGGAATGCGAGATCAAGGCGCTGCAAGGCGAAACACCCATGATTCACCCACAGGTGGATGCGCAGTGCGTGGCGGCCGTGGTGGCCGACTGGACGGGTATTCCCGTTGGGCGCATGGTGCGCAATGAAATTGAAAACGTGCTGAACCTGAGTGGCGCGCTGGGTGCGCGCATTGTGGGCCAGCCGCATGCGCTGGAAACCATTGCGCGTCGAATTCAAACCAGTCGCGCCGGGCTGGATGACCCGAACAAACCGGTGGGTGTGTTCATGCTGGCGGGCACTTCGGGCGTGGGGAAAACTGAAACTGCTTTGGCCCTGGCCGAGAACCTGTACGGCGGCGAGCACAATGTGGTCACCATCAATATGAGTGAGTACCAGGAGGCGCACACAGTGTCTTCACTAAAAGGCGCGCCACCCGGTTACGTGGGGTATGGTGAAGGCGGTGTGTTGACCGAGGCCGTGCGCCGCAAGCCCTACAGTGTGGTGTTGCTGGATGAAGTCGAGAAAGCCCACCCCGATGTGCACGAGCTGTTTTTTCAGGTGTTTGACAAAGGCTGGATGGAGGACGGCGAAGGACGCCGAATTGATTTTCGCAACACCCTGATTTTGTTGACCACGAATGTGGGCACCCCTGAATTAATGGCGCTTTGCAAAGCGGGTTTGCACGCCGGAGAAATGCCTGAACCCGAGGAACTTGTGAAGGCCCTGCGTGCACCCATGTTGCAAGTGTTTCCACCTGCCTTGTTGGGGCGGCTGGAAGTGGTGCCGTATTACCCGCTTTCCAGTGACATGCTGGCCAACATCGTTCGCTTGCAGTTAAGCCGCATTCAGCAACGCATTGCTTCTACACACCGAATGGCGGTTCAAATCGACCCTTCGGTGATTGAACGCATTGTGGCCCGTTGCAACGAGGCTGACTCGGGCGGGCGCATGGTGGGCACCATTTTGAGCAACACTTTGTTGCCCACGGTGAGCCGTCAATTGTTGCAGGCCACGCTGCTGGGCAAATCAGTCAGCACATTGAGTATCAGCACAGATGGCCACGAGTTCACGTATCAGTACGACTAAAACGACCACAATAAAACTGCCATGCTCAACGTTGCCGCAGTTGCCCGGCCGGCGAAGTGCACTGCAAACCTTGTTGGGTTTGGCAGGCGTGTTGTCGGTTGCACCACTTGTTTTTCGACTGCAACCTGCCCGGGCGGGCAATGTGGCAAGCAATTCGGCTGCGCCCTACACGCACAGGCTGGCTTTGTTGATCGGCAATGGTGATTACCCGGTTCCGCACGATTTGCCACCCATTCACAAAAATGTGATGGACCTTGGCGAGGCCTTGGCCTTTCGGGGTTTTGATGTAACCCAGGCCATGAACCTGGATGAAAGCAGCCTGCAAACCACGGTGAACGAATTTGTAAAACGGGTTGAGCAAGCGCCTCCGAATGCGGTCACTCTGTTTTATTACGCAGGCCACGGTTTGCAGGTGGACTCCAACAATTTGTTGTTGGGCTCGGGGGCGAACCCCACGGCACCTCGCCGTGATTTACTGGCGCGCTCCCTGGTGCTTCAGCAAAAGTTGCTGGCTGCACTGCCACCCAGGCCGCAGGCCTTGAACATCACGGTGATTGATGCATGCAGAACCGATTTGCGCAATGCATTAGGCGATGGTGAGGGTTTGAATCAGGTTGAAGCACCCGTGGGCAGCCTGGTGTGTTTTTCAACAGGGGCTGGCAAACCCGCCGTATCCCCGGCCAGTGCGGATCAAAACACTTTTTACACGGGTGCTTTGGTAAAACTGCTTCGGGAGTCGGAAGGTCATATCACTTTCAACGATTTGTTTCGAATGGTGAAGGAAGATGTGGAGAACACCATGCTGAAGCACCCGCTTGCTGCAATTCGACGTTTGGCCCAAAACCCGTTCATTGCAGACAATGCCCGTGTGCAGGTTCCGCTGACGGTGTCTGCGCCTGCAATGTTGGGCCTGCCCGCGCTGCAGCCCATGTCACCTCAGGAGGAGGCCGACTGGCTGGCCATTCAGTCCACGCAGTGGCCTGTCGATCTGCTTCGCTTGTGCCAGTCTTTTCTGACATCTTATCCAAACAGTATTCAAGCAAAATCAGTGATGGTTTATCAGGCCGGTGCCCAGCAGGCCTTGAGTGTGTTGCGCAACAAAGAGGTCAAGCTGTTTAAAACCAGTTTTGTGTTGCCCCAGCCGCTGCCGTCCCAATTGCAGGTGGATGCTGGTGCTGACCTGGTTCGGGCAGCACGCGGTGACAAAGACGCAGCCGCCCGGATTGCACGTTTGCACAGGCAAGCCGACACTGAACAAGGCCAATTGCGATATGTGGGTTGGTTGCAGTATGCCGGTGGTTTGGGCAATGGCATTGCGTGCTACGAGCTTGCACTGTACTACCGAGAGGTGGCGCAGCCTTTGTTGGCCGCTCAAGCCGAGGCGCAGGCCCGGCAGTTGGGTTATTCGCCGCCCCGTGCTTTGGGGCATGCACGCAAATAGGCGGGCCTTTCCGGCTTATTTTGAGGTTTTAATTGCCTTACAAAGATTCACAATGTTTGTAAGTGAAAAAGGAACCTGAAAATGATCCGCCCCGTTTTTAACTGGATTGCCCTGGCCTTGTCTGCAGGTTTGCTCATGGCCTGCAACCCCCGCACACATTTAACCGAAGACAACTTGCTTAAAGGCGCAAGGGCCGAAACCTTTATTTTGAGCCATGGTGCCCTGTGTGCGCGTTTGCCCAGCCCGGAAGCGATTGAGCAGTACGCCCGCGACCAGGTGCCAGCCAACAGCGCGGTGGCTCGTGAGGTCAAGGCTTGGGACTTGTCGGGCTTGCTGGATATTTTTCAAACTCGCGATGGTCGCTGGGTGATCATGCCCTCCAGCGGTTTGAAGAAACTGGAAGGTGTGCATTTCAGACAAGGTCCGCAGGGTGACAACGAGGCCTTGTGTTTTGGTCGCTTGTGGGTCGAGAAGACAGTCGATTACATTCAGAACAAGCCTTTTGGTCAGGAAGACGCGGTGTCTGCCCGTTTTGAGGCCAGCTTGAAAGACGCACACATGTTGAATCACTTCAAGAACCTGAAGGTGGAGTCGTTCGATCCTTCGGTGTTTACCTTGAGTACCGGCACTGCGGTGGCCGGTACATTGCAACCCAGTTTTGTCATCGAAATGGCACTTCGCCCCACTCACACAGGTTGGTACCTGGCCAAGAACGGGGCGAACTAGGCGAGCAAAACCGGGTATTAGCCCAGCGCTTTGACAATGGCATCACCCAGGGTTTTGGTGGTGCCTTTGCCTTTCAGGTCACCGGTCAATACCGTGGGGTCGCCGCTTTCCAGTACCTTCTCAATAGCAGCCAGAATGCTGTCGTGTGCCTGTTGGTAGGCGTTCTGTCGGCCTGCCGCAACTACCGCAGGGCTGTTGCCCAAAAACTGAATCATCAGGGCAGCAGACCAAATCATGGCGATTGGGTTGGCAATGCCTTTGCCGGCAATGTCGGGTGCCGAGCCATGCACGGGTTCAAACAGCGACGGAAATGTGCGGTCTGGGTTCAGGTTGGCCGAGGGAGCCAGGCCAATGGTGCCGGTACAGGCTGGCCCCAAGTCGCTGAGAATGTCGCCGAACAAGTTGCTGGCCACGACCACATCAAAGCGCTCAGGTTGCATCACGAACCGGGCGGCCAGAATGTCCACGTGTTGTTTGTCGTAGGTCACTTCAGGATAGCCTTGAGCCATGTTGTCCACGCGCTCGTCCCAGTAGGGCATGCTGATGGCAATACCGTTGCTCTTGGTGGCAGCGGTCAGCTTTTTGCGAGGCCGGTTTTGGGCCATTTCGAATGCAAACTTCAACACCCGGTCGACGCCGTGGCGGGTGAATACACTTTCCTGAAGCACAATTTCACGGTCAGTGCCCTCAAACATGCGGCCGCCCACGGCCGAATATTCACCTTCGGTATTTTCACGCACCACCACAAAGTCGATATCACCCGGCTTTTTGTTGGCCAAGGGGCAGGGTGCGCCTGGCAGCAGTTTAACGGGGCGCAGGTTCACGTACTGGTCGAATTCACGGCGGTAGCGCAGCAGCGAGCCCCACAGGGAAATGTGGTCGGGTACCAGGTGGGGCATGCCCACTGCGCCAAACAAAATGGCCTCGCAGGCTTCCAGCTGGGGCTTCCAGTCCTCGGGCATCATGGTGCCGTGTTCGAGGTAGTAATTGCAGTGCGCCCAGTCTTTGTGGTGTAACTCCAGCGTGATGCCGTGGGTTTTTTCAGCCCAAGCCAGCACCTTCAGCGCTTCTGGCATAATTTCCTGACCGATACCGTCGCCGGGAATAATTGCGATGGAGTGTTTCACAGCGGTGTCCTTGTTTGAATTCACGGGAGCCCCAAAGGCTACCTGAAGGACAATTGGGCAACCAGTGTGGGAATCCCCGATGGAGTCAGATTGAGCCGCAGTAAAAACAAAAACCCCGCACCTGCCAAAACACCGAATGGCAAAACCGATTTTTCAGCACCAGGTGCCAAGGTACGCATTGACAAATGGTTGTGGGCTGCCCGTTTTTTCAAAACCCGTTCGCTGGCCACCGAGGTGGTGGAAGGCGGCAAGGTGAAGTGCAACGATGAACGT
This sequence comes from Limnobacter sp. SAORIC-580, assembly GCF_013004065.1. Classification (GTDB taxonomy): domain Bacteria; phylum Pseudomonadota; class Gammaproteobacteria; order Burkholderiales; family Burkholderiaceae_B; genus Limnobacter; species Limnobacter profundi. The sequence continues at coordinate 3,125,841 of NZ_CP053084.1, read as the reverse complement.
GTGAAGCCCGCTTACGGGGTGCAGGTGGGCGATGTGCTCACAGTGCCTGTGGGGTGGGACGACATGGTGCTGGTGGTGAAAGGTTTGGGCGACAAGCGCGGCAGCGCCACCATTGCGCAAGGCCTTTATGAAGAAACCATGGAAAGTGCGAAAAAGCGTGCTGAACGCGCGGCAAACCGCAAGTTGATGAAAGACCCCGCTCTGGAGATCAAGGCGCGGCCAACCAAGCGAGACCGCCGTGTGATGGATGACTTCAAGTGGGGCGATGAATAAGCCCGGCCAATGCTGCCGCCCTTAAACTTTCTCAGCCAGCGATTTTTCAATCAGTTGGTGCAAGGCCGCGAAATCGGGTTCGCCCACATAGGTTTTGATGATCTCGCCTTTGCGATTGATCACATAGGTGGTCGGCGTAATTTTTACATCATCAAATGCTTTGGCAATATTGCCGTTCACATCCAGCGCAACGTCGAAGGGCAGCTTGCGGGTTTCTGCAAAATTCACCACGTAATCGGGGCGGTCGTAGCTCATGGCCACGGCAATGGTTCGAAAGCCCTGGTCTTTGAACTTGTTGTGGGTGTCGACAATGTCTGGCATTTCTTTCACGCAAGTGGTGCAACTGGTCGCCCAAAAATTCACCAGCATGACCTGGCCCTGGTAATCGGCAGGTGTAATGGTTTGGCCTTGGATAGTGACGTAATCCACTTGCGGTGCTTTGTCGCCCCCGCAGGCGGCCAGCATGCTGACCACTGCAAGGGTTGAAAACAGGGTGAGAAATTTTTTGATCATTGCCGGTTTTTTCTGTGTAACTGATTAACGCGGACCGTTTTCCACGGGCGCACTTCCATTGTTTGGAGTGGCCGACAGGCGGGAAAGTTCAGCCTCGGAAATCAATTCAAGCACCTTGACCACCTTCACCACGCCAGGTACGCCCGCCGCAATGGAGGCTGCACGGTTGGCTTCACGCTCGGTGACCAGGCCCATCAAATACACCACACCAGCCTCGGTGGTGACTTTGAATGAGTTGGCGAAAATGTCTTGCGCATCCAGCAGGGAGGCTTTCACTTTGCCGGTGATGAATGCGTCGTTGGAGCGTGCTGACAGTGAGCTTTTGAAACCCACTTGAACGTCGTTCACGATCAGGCGAATGTTGGGCAGGGTGGCCACACGGGCTTCCACGTTGCGCACGGTGGTTTCGTCAGGCGCTTCACCGGTCAGAAGAATTTGTCGGTTGTACACAGTGGCGTTCACGTGGACGTTTTCGCCAAAGCTTTCGCGAATGGCACTTTCAGCCTTGACCTGCAAGGTGCGATCTTCGACTTGGGTGCCCACGGTGCGGCGGTCAGCGGCGGCCAGCGAACCCGCGGTGATGCCTGCCACTGCGCCAGCGAAACAGCCGCCCAACAGCGGTGCTGCAAGTGAGGCGACCAGTACTGCGCTGATGGCGGAAGACCGGGTGCGGGCAAAAAACAGGGGTTTACGACTCATTTTCTTCTTCTCCAAGTAGGCTTAGGTCGATGCCATCGCAAATGCAATGGATCGCCAACAAATGTATTTCCTGAATGCGGGCGGTGCGGTTGTGTGGCACGCACACATGCACATCGCCTTCTTTCAGCTGGTGCACCATTTGGCCGCCGCCCTTGCCCGTGAGTGCAACAATGGTCATGTCGCGGGCGTGTGCGGCTTCAATGGCCAGTTGCACGTTTTTCGAGTTGCCGCTGGTTGAAATGGCCAGCAGCACGTCACCAGGCTGGCCAATGGCCGCCACCTGCTTTGAAAAAATTTCATTGAAACTGTAATCGTTGCCAATCGCAGTGATGGCCGATGAATCGGTGGTCAATGCAATGGCAGCCAGTCCTGGGCGTTCACGTTCGAAACGGCCTACCAATTCAGCCGCAAAGTGTTGGCAGTCGCCTGCCGAGCCACCGTTGCCACAGGCCAGCACCTTGCCACCATTGGTGAGCGCATTCACCATCAGCTCGATTGCCTCGGAAATGGGGCCTGCCAGTTCTTCGGTGGCGGCCTGTTTGGCGGCAATGCTTTCGTCAAATTGTTGGGTAATGCGTGTGATCAAGTCCATGGCGCAGGCCTTCTGGCAGTTATCTCGAGCCTTCTATTATAGGTGACCCCGTTGCAGGCGATTTGTATGGCGCAGCGGTTTGATTCCGCTTTAGTTGCTGATTTGCCACGCATTTTGCACCCACTGGGGGTTAGTGCCGTTTTCCAGTGCGACCACATCAAAACGCAGGTGTGTGAACTTGCGTTGACCCTGCTGCACCCACCACAACTTCGCACAGCGCGATACACGGGCTTGTTTGTGACTGGAAATGCTTTCTAGCGCACTGCCATGGCGCTTGTTGTTTCGAAGTCGAACTTCCACAACGACTGCGGTGTTGCCATGCGCCATGATTAAATCAATTTCACCGCAGCGGCACCGGTGATTTCGTGTCACCAGGATTAATCCGTGTTGTTCAAGCAGGCGCAGGGCTTGGGTTTCCGCCAGTTGTCCCTCCGCCAGCAAGGCAAGTTTGTGTGTGGGAGGTGCTTTGTGGGTGGTGTCGGCTTTTTCTTTGGGGGCTAGCCATGGAATTTTGGCTTTTGGTGATCGCGATTTGCGTGTGGCCCATGGAATGCCGGACAATTCAGGAACTTTGGATTTGGATTTGAGCGCCATGCAGAACGCCGGTGAAGGAAATGGAATGAACAATGCTGTGAATTCTGATGCGAGGAGCGAAACAAGGCGAGAACCTTCCCTCTATGTGGTGGCAACCCCCATCGGCAATATGGGTGACCTTAGTCTTAGAGCTCGCGCAGTGTTGGAGCAGGTGGATCGAATTGCCGCTGAGGACACCCGCAACACCGCCCGCATGCTGGATGCATTGGGTATCAAAAAACCCTTGATGGCGCACCATGCCCACAATGAACGCGAAAGTGCGCAGGGGGTGCTGGCTTGTTTGCAGCGTGGTGAGTCGGTGGCGTTGGTGAGCGATGCGGGCACGCCTGCTGTGTCGGATCCTGGCGCTGTGGTAGTTCGTTGTGTGGCCGAGGCCGGTTTTACTGTGGTGCCGGTGCCCGGTGCCAGCAGTGTGTTGGCTGTGGTGGCCGCGAGCGGGTTGGTGGATGGCGCTTTCACTTTCCGTGGTTTTTTGCCAGCCAAAGGAAAAAACCGTTTGGATGATTTGAAAACCTGGCTGGCTTGCCCTGAGCCCCAAGTGCTGTTTGAGGCGCCCCACCGCGTGATGCAACTGGTAGACGACCTTGAAAACCTGGGCATGGGTGGGCGCGACATGTGTGCCGGGCGCGAGCTGACCAAGCAGTTTGAAACCTTTTACCGGGGCAGTGGTGAGCAGGTGTTTGAGCAGGTGCGGCAAGATGCCAACGCCGAGCGTGGCGAATGGGCGTGGGTGATCGGCGGTAAGCAGGATTCTGACAATGATGCAGAAGCTGCGCAGGCCAGCGCAGATTTGGACACCTGGCTTACCTTGTTATTGGCCGAGTTGCCGCTGAAGACAGCAGTGGCGCTGGTGGTGAAAGCCACTGGCATGGCTAAAAACACGGTGTACGACCGGGCTCTTTTGATCAAAAGCGGGCAGTCATAAAAAAGCCAGCCCGAAGGCTGGCTAAACCACTGTGTGGAGTCAAGAACTGCTGTTGCGTAAAGCTTAGGCAGGCAGGGGCAAACCTGCTTCTGGCACTTCCAGGCCACTGATGCTCACAGACGCTGAAATTGGCAGGCCTTCTGGCAAAGCCAAGGTCAGTGTGCCGTCTTCAAAGCTGATGGGGCTGGCAGGCAGGCCGCCACCTGTGTCACCACCGCCGGGCAGGCTGGGCAAACCACCGCCGAGCAGGCCGGTCAACGAGTCCAGGCCTGGCAGGCCGTCTGTTGGAATTGGCAGTGCATCCAGGCCAGGAATCGCATCCAGACCAGGGATTGCGTCCAAACCAGGCAGTGCTGGCGCATCGGGCAAACCACCGCTGAGCAGGTCAGTCAGTGTGCTCAGGCTTGGCAGACCGTCGGTTGGAATTGGCAGTGCATCCAGACCAGGAATGGCGTCCAGGCCTGGTAGGGCGGGGGCTTCTGGCAAACCACCACCGAGCAGGTCAGTGAGTGTGTCCAGGCTTGGGGCGCCGTCGGTTGGCAGTGGCAGTGCGTCCAGGCCAGGAATTGCATCGAGACCGGGAATTGAAGGGGCGTCGGGCAGTCCGCCTGTCAGCAGGTCAGTGATGGCATCTGGGCTGGTTGGCAGCATATCCAAACCGGGAATTGAGTCCAAGCCTGGAATGCCAGCTGGAGGCGTGGGCAAACCGCCGTCCAGCAGACCAGTCAGTGAGTCCAGTCCGGGCAGGCTGTCTGTGGGAATAGGCAATGCGTCCAAACCGGGAATGGCGTCCAAGCCAGGCAGTTCGGGGGCGGCTGGCAGCGAGCCAGCAAAGGTGTCCAATACGCCAGCCAGAATTTCGCCAGCTACTGGTACGGCACTGATGCCGTTCTTCAATTCGTCTAGGGCCATGCTTTCTCCGTCATTTGAAATGATTAAAAATAGTTATTAGTTTTCTGTAGGCAATCTGCGCTGCCTGCGTAATAACAACAGAGATTGATTAATCATCGCAATTCGCACATTACCTACAAAGTATGGGTAAAAAACTCACTTTCATGCGATCTTTTCGGGGTAAGTTGATGATTCTCAAAAGAAATTAGCTTCGGTGAAATATTTGTGGCGGAAAATTGATGACAAAACTGTGATGGCGGGGTGTTTACGTCACCCGAAGGTGACTTTTGATCTGAACTGGAAGGGTCACCGCTGGCGCAACGCCCAGTCGGCGGCGGTTTTTCGATCGTCTCGCCTTCAAGAAAATCAGCAAAGGATCAACAGGTTTTCTGGCGAGAGATCGGAACCCAAGCCGATCGGGCAGTTAACGCACCGCGAGAGATCTGAACCCTAGCCGATTGGGTATATACGTCGGCCATTGAGCGCGTAAAAAAAGCACGCCAACCCAAGGGTCACCGTGCTTTTTTGTACCGCATCAGCAAATCGAGAGAATTAATCTCCGTACATACGCTGCTTCAACTCCCGGCGCTGCTGCGCTTCAAGCGAAAGCGTGGCAGTGGGGCGGGCCAGCAAACGGGCTACACCGATGGGGTCGCCCGTTTCTTCGCACCAGCCGTATTCGCCGGCTTCGATTTTTTGAATGGATTGTTGAATTTTCTTCAACAGCTTGCGTTCACGATCGCGGGTACGAAGCTCAAGCGCATGCTCTTCTTCAATGGTGGCGCGGTCTGCAGGGTCAGGAACCACTACAGTTTCACGCAGGTGCTCCGTGGTTTCACCTGCATTGGCCAGCAGTTCCTTTTCCATTTCCTGCAAGCGCTGGCGGAAAAAGGCAAGCTGCACCTCGTTCATGTAATCGTCTTCTTTCATCGCGAGCAATTGCTTCTCAGTGATGACGGGCGTTTTCTCAGTGGTCATAGCACAGCCTCTAGTCCTTTGGTTTTTTATTGACTATATACCAGTATATCCGCTATCGGGCTAGACAAAGCTCTAACCCTTGGGTGATAAATTCCTTGGGGAGTTTACGCCCAATAAACACGATTTTGCTTTCTTTTTTCTCGGCACTGTCCCATTTTCTGCCCCAGTCCAGTCCCATCAGCATGTGAACGCCTTGAAACAGGGCGCGGCGGTCGCTGGCCTTGATGTTCAAGATGCCTTTGTAGCGAAGCATGTCGGGGCCATAAACCTGGGTGACCGAGCCCATGAATTCCTCAAACTTCTGCCCATCAAACGGCTTGGTACTTTTGAACACGAAGCTTTGGATTTCGTCGTTGTGAACGTGTTTGTCTTCGTCCAGAAAATCGGGTGCAATGTCGAGAATGGAATTCAGGTTAAAGCCACGCACATCCAGCAATTTGTCGATTGGGGCCACGCCGAATTCCGAGTTCATCATTTCAGCGCGGGCGTTCATTTTAACCAAGCGACGTTTCAACGCAGTGACTTCGTCTTCCGTGCACAGGTCGGTTTTGGACAGCAAAATGCGGTCGGCGAAACCGACTTGCTGTTGAATCTCGCGGTGTTCATCCAGTTGCTGCATGCCATGCTTGGCGTCGACCACGGTAATGACCGCGTCCAGAACGAAGCTTTCGGCCACCAAATCATCGACAAAGAAGGTTTGGGCAACCGGGCCTGGGTCGGCCATGCCAGTGGTTTCGATCACCACGCGATCAAATTTGAGTTCGCCGGCCAAACGTTTGGCGGCCATTTCGCCAAGAATACGCACCAGGTCGCCGCGCACGGTGCAGCACAGGCAACCGTTGTTCATCTCAACAATGTTTTCCTGATCGTTTTGCATCAGCAGGTCGTTGTCGACACCTTCTTCGCCGAATTCATTTTCAATCACGGCGATTTTCATGCCATGGTTTTCTTTAAGGATTCGGTTGAGCAAGGTGGTTTTTCCACTGCCCAGAAAACCGGTGAGGATGGTGACTGGGATCATGTTGTGGGCTGCTTTGTTCATGGTGCTGTGTGCTGCAAAATTGGGTCAACAATGGAAATGGGGTCGTTTTTACAAATTTAAAGGGCTGGCTGGCGTCTAAACAGCCTGAAATGTCCACACACCTTCAATGGTCAAACGTTTCACCAAACCTTTGTACCACAGGTAGTGCAGGTGGGCGACGGCCTCACCCATGGCAAAGCTCATCTGGTGGCCATCCATCTCGCGCCTGAACAACACGGCAATGGCCTGGCGGGCGGTCAAGGGCTTTTCCTTGATGGCTTCCAGCAGTTCATTGAGCCGGTGATCGTGGTGGCGCAGCAATTGGGCGCACCGGTCGTGCACGCCTTTGAAGGGAACGCCATGAGAGGGCAGCACGGTGAGGCTGTTGGGCAGCTGCGCCATGCGCTGTACGGATTGTAAAAACAACAGCAGCGGGTTGCCTTCGGGTTCAATGCCATACACGCTGACATTGGTGGAGATGGTGGGCAAGAGCATGTCCCCACTGATCATCAAATCCAGGCTTTTGCACACCAGGCTGATGTGTTCCGGGCTGTGGCCAAAACCGGCATGGCATTGCCACAGATGGCCACCAATCTCGATTTCATCCCCGTGCTGAATGCGTCGGTAGTTCAGTGGGGGTTCCGGCACAAGGCGCGAAAACATGCCGCCGCGTGCTTCAAGGGTTTCATCGGCTTTTTTCTCGTTCACCAGGCCGTGGCTGCCCATGAAGGCGGCCAGCGTGTTGGCATCAAAGCCCGGCAGGTTGGCGCACAGGCCGCGCGCCATGAAGTACTCGCCCGTGGACATGTGCACCTGCACGCCGTGGCGGCGGGCCAGTGGGCCGGCCATGCCAATGTGGTCGGGGTGGGCATGGGTCACGATAATGCGGCCCAAGGGTTTGCGCACAAACAGGGTTTGTTCGATTTCTTCCCACATGGCGGCCACATCGGGCAGGCCCGCGCCGCAGTCCACCAGGGTGTACTGGTTTTCTTCTTCGATCAGCCACACATTGATGTGGTCGAGCGCGAAAGGCAGTGGCAAACGCAGCCACAAAACACCTGGCGCGACCGGGGTGGGCTGGCCCAGAACGGGCGGTTCAAACAAACGTTCAATTCCCATGTGTTTTCTGGTGACTTTTCAGTCATTTGTGTGGGTGAAGGGGCTGATTGTAGGGCATCATTTCGAAAAAGCATAACTTCTGCGGAGACTTTGATATGTTGAATTTGCCAGGACTTCAGTTTGATCTTGGAGAAGACATCGACGCCTTGCGCGATGCTGTACAAACTTTTGCCCAGGCAGAAATTGCTCCGCTGGCCGCCGAAATGGATAAAACGGACCAATTTCCCATGCATTTGTGGCGGAAAATGGGCGATATGGGCCTGTTGGGGCTAACCGTTGAGGAAGAGCTGGGCGGCAGTGGCATGGGTTATTTGGCCCACATTGTGGCGATGGAAGAGATTTCACGGGCCAGTGCCTCGGTGGCGCTGAGCTACGGCGCCCATTCCAACCTGTGCGTGAACCAGATTCGCCGCAACGGCAATGACTGGCAACGCCAAACCTTTTTGCCCAAGCTCATTTCGGGCGAGCACATTGGTGCCTTGGCTATGAGCGAACCCAACGCGGGGTCGGATGTGGTCAGCATGCAATTGCGTGCCGACAAGAAGGGCGACAAGTATGTGTTGAACGGTAGCAAGATGTGGATTACCAACGGCCCGGACGCGGATGTGCTGGTGGTGTATGCCAAAACTGATTTGGCAGCAGGGCCACACGGCATTACTGCGTTTTTGATTGAAAAAGGTTTTAAGGGCTTCTCAATTGCGCAAAAGCTGGACAAGCTGGGCATGCGCGGTAGCCACACCGGCGAGTTGGTGTTCGAGGATTGCGAAGTGCCCGAAACCCATGTGCTGGGCAAGGTGGGCCGCGGTGTGAATGTGCTGATGAGCGGACTTGATTTCGAACGCGCTGTGTTAAGCGGCGGTCCTCTGGGTATTATGGCCGCAGCCATGGATGTGGTGGTGCCTTATGTGCATGACCGCAAACAGTTCGGTCAAAGCATTGGCGAATTTCAGCTGATTCAGGGCAAGCTGGCGGACATGTATTCAGTCATGATGGCCACCCGTGCCTATGTGTACCAAGTGGGCAAGGCTTGCGACAAGGCCACGCCAGACACGGTTCGCAAGCTGCGCAAGGACTGCGCCGGCGCCATTTTGTTCTCGGCCGAGAAAGCCACCTGGATGGCGGGCGAGTCCATTCAGATTTTGGGTGGCAACGGCTACATCAACGAGTACCCCTGCGGTCGCCTGTGGCGCGATGCCAAGCTGTATGAGATTGGCGCGGGCACCAGCGAAATTCGCCGCATGCTGATTGGCCGCGAGCTGTTCGCGGAAACCATGTAAACGCTTATTGCGGCAGGGCAGGTCCGGTGGATTTGAACACCCGTTTGTTCTGCCCAATCACTACTTCACTTTCCCACAAGTAGCTCAGCCTGGGGTGCGCAGTTTGCAGCACTTTCAGCGCCTCAGTGTTGCCCAGCAGGTGGAAATTCATCCAGGCCAGTGAGTACTGGGCGGCAATTTCCCGCCCCCAGGTGGAGGTGGGCAGCAGCGGGTAGTTGGTGTGCTGTGCATGGCTGGCGGCATCGGCCACGATAAAGGCGCGGTCGCTGGTCAATTTGTCATACACCGGGCGCACCACGGCCGGGTTCACTGCGACGATTGGCGCAATGGGGCCATCGTGGTCACCGGTTTGTATCATCACGGGGATCGGGTTTTTGTCAAACACCGATTGGATCTCACTGATGGGTGCGGCAGCCACAGCGGCTTTCAATCGTGGCTCCACTGCTTGCAAACCCATGGTGGCAATTGCGCCCATGCTGTGGCCAATGACGCCAATTCGTGCGGGATCGACAAAACTTCGCACTGGCGAGTTGTTCAGCAGGTAGGTGAGCGCGTCCTGCGCTTCTTCAATGTTATTGCCGGGGTCGCCTTGCACTTCATCATCTGATCGACCCTGGCCGGAAAAGTCAAACGCAAACACCACGTACCCAGCATCGGCAAGCAACTGGTGCCACCAGCGGTACATGGCCGTGTTGGTGTTCAATCCTTCCAGCGCCAAAATCACAGGGAATTGTTGCGAAGTGGCTTGGGTTTGCCCCCGCTTGGGCAGCACGATTTCGCCGTGCAAGCGAGTGCCATAGCGGTTTTGAAAACTGATGGGTACCAGCGCCACTGACTGGTTGTTCTCGGGGTGGCCGTACCAGTGGAAGACTTGGTCAATTCGGGAGCCATCGTTCAGTTGTGCGGCCATGGCGCGAATTTGAAATTCCAGCAAAGCGGGGTCGGTGATGTCGCTCAGCGTGTAGCCCAAAGCGATGGGGTCGACCACACCGGCCAGTTGTTGGCGCGGCAACATGTCGCTGACCATGCCCAGTTGAAACAGCACATCATCGGAAGGCAAGGGGCTTTCAGGGGGATTTTCACCTTGAACCGAAGCAGGCCAGCCAAAGGCCTCTGAGGATTGAATGGTATTGCGCGATGCGGAGCCAGAATTGTTTTCTCCGTTGCAGGCCCAGGCCAGCAAGGGTAAGCACAACAGGTAGAGCAACTTGAAACGACTTGGCATGACAACTTCCTGATTCAATCCGACCATGATACTAAGTTCGCGCAGGTTTTGGATTTTCTTGGGCAAATGGGAATGGGATCTCGTAGAATCGGTGGTTCATCATATGGAGTGAAGCCAGCTTATGAGCAGCGTGCCCTTGGACCTGAAAACCCTGGAAGAGGATTTTGGTGAACTCAGCGAAACCAGCCACCTGAGTGAGGAGGAAGAGCGCGAGCTGTCCAAAAAGGTGGCCAGCGACATTCTGGCGGGCTTCGACAAACACTACCGCCTGTTTCGCTATTGCGCCCAGCAAACCAAAAAGCTGTTTGAGGAAGGCGATTGGCATTTGATCCAGCAACTGGCCCGCGACCGTATTGATTTTTACGATGAACGTGTGAAAGAGGCGGTGGATTTACTGCGGCGCAATTATGGTTCGCTGTTGATGAGCGAATCGGTGTGGGCCAAGATCAAGACCCGTTTTGTGACCTACCTGGTTGACCACAAACAACCTGAGTTGGCGGAGACCTTTTTCAATTCCGCCGTGACCAAGATTTTGCATCGCGATTACTACCACAACCGGTTTTTGTTTGTGCGCCCCGCAGTCAGCACCGATTATGTGGAAAGCGATCCACCCTCCTATCGCAGCTATTACCCGGCCAACCCAAAAAGCGGTGGCTTGCGTAAAACATTGAAGCGATTGATTCGTGATTTCTCGCTGAACGCTGAATTTGTGGATTTGGAGCGTGATCTGCGTTACGTGGTGCATGCTGCACGGCAGGTGATGCCACGGCCCATCAAGGTCGATCCAGATTGCCAAATTCAAGTGCTGTCCAGTTTGTTCTTCCGCAACAAGGGCGCATACATCATTGGCAAGTTCATCAACGCCAACATGCCGCAACCGTTTGCCATTCCAATTCTTCGCGATTCCTCCGGCAAGTTGTACATTGACACCGTGCTGTTCAATGTGCAGCAAATCGCCACATTGTTCAGTTTCACGCGCGCCTATTTCCTGGTGGACATGGAAACGCCCGGCGCCTATGTGCAGTTTCTGCGCACCCTGTTGCCGAACAAGCCCAAGGCCGAGATGTACACCATGCTGGGCTTGCACAAGCAGGGCAAAACTTTGTTTTACCGCGACTTCTTGCATCATCTGAAACATTCGCACGATGAATTTATCGTGGCGCCCGGTATCAAGGGCTTGGTGATGGCAGTGTTCACGCTGCCGTCTTACCCGTATGTGTTCAAACTGATCAAAGACAAAATTGCACCCAGCAAGGAAATAGACCGCGCCGGCGTGATGCGTAAGTACCAGTTGGTGAAAGAGCACGATCGCGTTGGTCGCATGGCTGACACCTGGGAATACAGCCATGTGGGTTTGCCACTGAACCGCTTTTCAGAAGAATTGATCGAGCATTTGAAGGACACCTGCGAAAGCTCGCTGAGCTTTGAAGATGACACAGTGGTGATCAAGCATGTGTACATTGAACGCCGCATGACGCCTTTGAATATTTACTTGCAACAGGGCACTGACGCTGAAGTGGAACACGGCATTACGGAGTATGGCAATGCGATCAAACAGCTGGCTGCCGCGAATATTTTTCCGGGCGACATGCTGTTCAAGAACTTTGGCGTGACCCGCTTGGGTCGAGTGGTGTTTTACGATTACGACGAAATTGAGTACATGACCGACTCCAATTTCCGCCGAATTCCGGAGGCCCCCAACCCCGAGGCGGAAATGTCGTCTGAGCCTTGGTACACAGTGGGGCCGAAAGACGTATTCCCGGAAGAGTTCGGGCATTTCTTGCTGGGAGACCGCCGGGTGCGCAAAGCGTTTTTGAGCAAGCACCGTGATTTGCTGGAGTATGAGTTTTGGCAAGAGCGCAAAGACCGCATTACCCAAGGGCACATTGAGGATATCTTCCCGTATTCCGAGGCGGTGCGGTTCACCAACCGGTTTATCAAAAAGCCGTGAGCTGCCTTGCGGTTTATTGCCAACTCGGCATGGGTTGCTTGTGCTGCACGGGGCTGGTTGGTTTGTTGAGTGCTGAGCTTGCAGGGTCACCGCTGCTTTTAACGCCCAATCGGCGGCGGTGTTTCGATCGCTTCGCCTTCAAGAAAACCTGCCCTTGCGTGCCGAGCAGGGCCGGTGTTGCCCAGGCATGGGCGACAGAGAACGGACCCGACCCGCAGTTTAGGAGGGTCGTTCTCAGGCATCGCAAGGCTCAGCAAGGGAGAAACAGGTTTTCTGGCGAGGGAGCGAAATCCAAGCCGAGTGGGCGATTAATAAGCGCCGAGAGTTCGGAACCCAAGCCGATTGAGCTGTTAAACAGCGCGCATTTACGCCCTGCGCTTGGGTAGCATCAATTCACTCGCCGCAATTTTCTCGGGCTGAAACTTGTTCACCGGAACATCCAGTTCATAGCCAATGGCCACGCCGCACAGCAAGTTGTATTGCTTCGGAATGTCGAAGTGCTTATCCAAAGGCGAGCGGAACAGGCCCAGCGCACCTTGTGCACAAGTGCCCAAACCTTCATTCGTGGCCGCCAACATCAGGCTTTGCAGAAAAATGCCGGCGTCCAGCGCACTGTAAATACCCACGCCCTCGTGAACAAACACAAATGCAGCCGCAGGGGCTCCAAACATGCGGAAATTTTCGGCCATGGCCTGGTCGCGGGCTTTCAAGTCGTTTCGGGCTACACCCAATACGCCGTACAAGCCTTTGCCACACTCCACCCGGCGAGCCTGCAAATCCTTGGGGTAGTTCACCACAGGTTTTACATCGCCATCGGGAATGCCCTTGCTGCGGGTCAATAGTCCTTTAATTTGCGTCAGCTTGCCGCCGCGTTGCAGTTTGATGGTTTCTTGAAATCTTGAATACAGCTCAGCGCGTAAATTTTCCAGCACGTCGCCAGTGGCCAGGGCGATTCGGTAAGGGTGCGTATTCGACCAACTCGGTGACAGTGCAGCCTGTGAAAGTAGGCGTTCAAGCACCTCTTCAGGCACGGGTCTGGGGTCAAAAGCACGCACACTGTGGCGCTGTTTCAATGTGTCAAGAAATTCCATTTTCCCTTGCTCTGTGTAATAGTTGGCCCAGTTTAGAGTATTTCTTACTAGCCAACAGGCCCGGCTCGCCACTATTCTCTCAACTGACAATACAAAAAGTCACATGAACGGTCAAACCACGGGGACAAAACAATGAACAATCCACACGTAGACGTACTGATTATTGGCGCCGGTCTGTCTGGCATTGGTGCAGCATGCCACATCAAGCAGAAATGCAAAGGCAAAAGCATCAAAATTCTGGAGCGTCGCAAAGCGATTGGAGGCACTTGGGATTTGTTTCGCTACCCCGGTATCCGGTCTGATTCCGACATGTTCACCCTGGGTTACAGCTTCAAGCCCTGGAAGGGAGAGAAGGTTTTGGCCAATGGCCAGGAAATTCGTGAGTATGTGACCGAAGCCGCCAAAGAACACGATGTAATCAAGGATATCCAGTTTGGTTTGAAGGTGACTGCCGCCAATTGGGATTCAGAAGCCAACCAGTGGACCGTGGAAGGCATCATCGAGGAAACTGGCGAGAAGCAGGTGTTTACCAGCAACTTCTTGCTGGGTTGCACCGGTTACTACAATTACGACAAGGGCTACAGCCCCGAATTTCCGGGTATCAAAAACTTCAAAGGTACTGTGGTACATCCACAGCAGTGGCCTGAAAACCTGGACTACTCCGGCAAGCGCGTGGTGGTCATTGGCAGTGGTGCAACCGCGATTACCCTGGTGCCAGCCATGGCCGACACAGCAAGCCATGTGACCATGTTGCAGCGTTCGCCCACTTACATTGCCTCCATCCCGTCAGTGGACCCAGTTTCCGTGGTGCTGAAAAAATTCATGCCCGACACCTGGGTGTACAACATCGGCCGTGCCCGCAACATTGGTTTGCAACGCCTGATCTTCAAGTTGAGCAAAGAACGCCCGCAGGCGATCAAGCGTTTGCTGCTGGGGGCAACCCGTGCGCGCATGGGCAAAACCTTCGACATGAAGCACTTCACCCCCAGTTACAACCCATGGGATCAGCGCCTGTGCGTGGTGCCCGACGGTGATTTGTTCAAGGTGCTGAAGAAAGGCAAAGCCGACATTGTGACTGACCACATTGATACCTTTGTCAGCAATGGCATCAAGCTGAAAAGTGGTCAGGTTCTTGAGGCCGACATCATCATCACTGCCACCGGCCTTGACTTGCAAATTCTGGGTGGCCTGACTGCACACGTGGACGGCAAGCCCGTGAACGTGGGCGAAGTGATGAGCTACAAGGGCGTGATGATGAGCAGCATACCCAACTTTGCCATGGTGTTTGGTTACACCAATGCCTCGTGGACCTTGAAGGCGGATTTGGCCGCGGAATTTGTTTGCCGTGTGCTGAATCACATGGACAAGCATGGTTATAACCGTGTGGTGCCCAACGCCGAAGGCGTTGAGGCCGATGACACCCCCATGTTTGACCTGGAAGCTGGCTACATGAAACGTGCCGCTGACCGCTTGCCCAAGCAGGGTCCGGCTGCACCTTGGACTGTGGTGAACAACTACCTGGCCGATCGCCCGGTGTTGAAAAAAGGCAAGATTGAAGATGGCGTGTTGGAGTTTGCAAAAGCGGGCGCAGCAACAGGCAAAAAATCTTCAGGTCGTAAGTCACAGGCCAAGCAGGCGGCTTGATTGTTCACCTGATTGATTAAAGGGCTGTAGTAATGCAGCCCTTGTTGTTTGAATCAATTGAATCCGCTTCTGTACCCCAAACGGTTCAAGCCACGGGTTGCGCGCACTGCGCGCTCACTGCGAAACTGAACCGCCTGTTCCATATTGCCATCGCTGAAATTGCCGCCCAATGGTGTGTCAAACCCGCCATTCAAACCGCGGCTGGCCCGCTGCGCACGTGCAGTGCGAAATTGCGCCACCTGTTCCTTGTCCACCTCGAATTCGCCGCCCAGGGGAGTTTCCAGGGTGCCTGTGTCAAAGCTGTCCTGGCCACGGTTCAAGCCCAGCAGATCGTCTCGGCCGATGGTCAGCAATGCTTTTGCCAAAGGAAAATTGCCTTGGGCGCGAATGTCGTCGCGAAGTGTGTTCACTGCGAGGATTTCCTCGCCGTTTACAAAGTAATCAATCGGGCGGGGCACTTCGGGAAAGCGTTCTGCGAAGGCGGGTTGGATGGGCGCAGCGCCAATACCCAGGGCAATTAAGAGACAAGTGTGTTTGAACATGAAGACCCCCGCGATGGATATGTTTTCATCATCTAGAGTGATGCTTAGGTGATGATGTTGTCTATCGGGCTTACCCTTCGCTCGAAATAGGTATGCCAGTCCATGGGTAAGCGCAATATCGCCTAAGATAGCTGGCCGATCACCCTATTTATCACCTTTGTCTAACCCGACCGATCAAGACAGACAGCTCGAAGAACTGCCCTATGCATGGCGGCGTGTGGTGCTGTTTGCTGACAATATGGCGCAGGCCACCGTGGCCGATGCCATCGGCCGCAGTCCCAAGCAACAGCTTACGTGGATCGGTCTGGCCGCTTTGCCTTTGCTCTTGCCCTTCGGCATTCCAGGCATTGCGACCAGCCTTGGTTATCTCACTTTCCTCTTGGGTGTGGGTTATGCCCTGGGGTTTGGTGTGCCCATTCCCAATTCGATTGGGGAAAAACGCCTGCCACCTAAGGCAGCCAGTGTGCTGAAAACCATTCTGGGTGTGTTTATTCGCAGGGTTGCGCCGCACAGCAAGCCGCGCCTGTTCATCATGAGCCACCCACGCATGCGCCCGGTGAATGGCTTGGTCTTGGCGTTCGCGGGCTTGTGCATGGCTGCACCTGTGCCCTTTGCCTCATTCGACAATGTGCTGCCGGCTGCGGCCATGGTGTGCATCACTTTTGGCCTTAGGGTTCGGGACGGCAGGCTGGTGCTGGCGGGCTACGTGTTCACGGTGCTGGCGGCTTTGCTGGTGGTGCTGTTGTGGTGGGGCGGCTATGCCGTGTTTGTGTGGGTATCTAAGCAACCGTGGGCCAGCCAGTGGCTCGGTTGGCTTTTTTCCTGACAAGGCGCAAGCAAGCCTGCGAACCGGGTGCTAAGTTCGATAGAATCACAGAAACACCCCAATCTGGAGCCAAATAGCACCATGACTACCAAACAAACGATTGATTTCTATTTCGACCTGACCAGCCCCTACAGCTATGTGGCCGCCGAGCAAATCGAGGAAATTGCTGCCGCAGGTAACCGCAGTGTGAATTACAAGCCCACCTTGCTGGGCTTCGTGTTCAAAAGCACAGGCAACACCGCGCCCATGATGAACCCGGCCAAGGGCAAGTACTCCGCAAAAGACTTCGCTCGCACCGCGCGCTTTCATGGCTTGAAAATCAATTGGCCCAAAAAATTCCCGATCAATGCCACAACCGGTTCGCGTGCCATTTTGCAGGTGCTGAACACCCAGCCTGAAAAGGCCGGCGCACTGACCCGTGCTTTGTACAAAGCTTACTTTGTAGATGGGCAGGACATTACCGAAGATTCAACTGTGCAGGCGGTGGCCGATTCCATCGGACTGGATGGTGCAGCCTTGATTGCAGGTGCCCAAACGGATGCGGTGAAGGAACAAATGAAGAACGCAGTGCAAGAATCCATCGATGCCGGCATGTTTGGTGCACCGTACTTTGTGGTGGATGGTGAAGCCTTCTGGGGCCAGGATCGCATGGAACAATTGCGTCGCTGGGTTGTGCAGGGGCCTTTCTGAACATGGCCGTTCTTGATTCCAACAATGTTAAAAACCGCCCCGACTTTGCGGCCAATTCAGCAGCGCTTAAAAAACTGGTCGACGAGTTAAAGGCCAACCTGGCAGTGGTGGCACAAGGCGGTGGCAAAGTGGCCAACGAACGCCACACAGCGCGTGGCAAGCTGCTGCCCCGCGAACGCGTGGCTGGTTTACTTGACCCGGGTTCGCCCTTTCTGGAACTGGCACCCTTGGCTGCATGGGACATGTACGGTGGCGCTGCGCCGGGTGCCGGTGCAATTGCAGGCATTGGTCGCGTCAGCGGTGTGGATTGCATGATTGTGTGCAATGACGCCACCGTAAAAGGCGGCACCTATTACCCCTTGAGCGTGAAGAAGCATTTGCGCGCGCAGGAAGTGGCCGCAGAAAACAATTTGCCCTGTATTTACCTGGTCGACTCTGGCGGGGCCAACCTGCCCAACCAGGACGAGGTGTTTCCAGACCGAGATCACTTTGGTCGCATATTCTTTAATCAAGCCAATATGAGTGCGCAAGGCATTGCGCAAATTGCGGTGGTCATGGGTAGCTGTACCGCCGGTGGTGCGTACGTGCCCGCCATGAGCGATGAAGCCATCATCGTGAAAAACCAGGCCACGATTTTTCTGGGTGGCCCACCCTTGGTGCAAGCCGCCACGGGCGAAATTGTCAGTGCCGAAGAACTGGGTGGTGCCGATGTGCACACACGCCTTTCCGGTGTGGCCGACCATTTGGCCGAGAACGATCAACATGCTTTGGAAATTGCCCGGCGCATTGTGGCCAATTTGGGTCGACCCGAGAAACGCTACCCCTGGGCTTTGACGGAATCCAGAGAGCCGCTGTACAGCGCCGAGGAAATTTACGGCATTGTGCCAGTGGATGCAAAAAAACCGTTCGATGTGCGTGACATCATTGCCCGCATTGTCGACGGCAGTGAATTCGATGAATTCAAGGCCCGCTTTGGCAATACGCTGGTGTGTGGTTTCGCGCGCCTGTATGGCATGCCGGTGGGCATTGTGGCCAACAACGGCATTTTGTTTTCCGAGTCAGCCCAGAAAGGCGCTCACTTCATTGAGCTGTGTTGCCAACGCAAGATCCCCTTGGTGTTTTTGCAAAACATCACCGGTTTCATGGTGGGCAAGAAAGTAGAAAACGAAGGCATCGCGCGCCATGGCGCGAAAATGGTCATGGCAGTGGCCTGTGCAAAGGTGCCCAAATTCACAGTGGTGATCGGTGGCTCCTTCGGTGCTGGCAATTACGGCATGTGTGGTCGTGCGTACAGCCCGCGCTTTATGTGGATGTGGCCCAATGCGCGCATCAGTGTGATGGGTGGCGAACAGGCTGCTGGCGTGTTGGCCACCGTGAAGCGAAACCAGATTGAGGCCAAAGGCGGCACCTGGAGCAAGGAAGAAGAAGCCGAATTCAAGGCACCCACGCTAAAGCAGTTCGATGAACAAAGCCAACCCTATTACGCCACAGCAAGGCTCTGGGACGATGGCTTGATCGACCCGGTGGATACCCGCCGTATTCTGGGCATGGCCATTTCAGCCAGCTTGAATGTCGAAATTCCGGATACGAAGTTCGGCGTCTACAGAATGTAAATGCGTACAAGAATAAAAACGGAGACACCGCAATGACAGAACAGTCGAATGAAAAACCCGTGATTGAAGCCCGCAAGGGAAAATCCGTGTGGCTGACGCTGAACCGCCCGCACATTAAAAACGCCATGAACGGCGAAATGATCGCTGTGCTTGTGGAAGCATTTCAGCGTTTGGGAAACGACCCGGATACCCGCGCCATTGTGTTGGCAGCGAACGGCGATGCATTTTGCTCAGGAGCCGATCTTGGGTACATGATGCAAATGGCCCAGCAAGCCGCCAGCAACCAGCAAAGCGGCATTACCCTGACCAGCCTGTTCCGCGGCATTGCCGAATGCCCCAAGCCCGTGGTGGCGCGTGTGCACGGCTTGTGCCTGGCAGGTGCCACTGGCCTGGTCAGTGCCAGCGATATTATTGTGGCCAGCAACAATGTGAAATTCAGCTTGCCGGAAGTCAAGCGTGGTTTGATACCCGCCACCATCAGCCCCTATGTGGTTCAAGCCATGGGTGTGCAGGCTGCGCGCCGTTACTTCATCACTGGCGAAACATTCACGGCTGAGAAAGCGTACGAGTTGGGCATGGTGCATGAGCTGACCACGCCCGACACACTGGATGCGAAGCTGGAATCGATTCTTGCCGAGCTGGACAGTTGCGCCCCCGATGCCATGGCGGCGTGCAAAAAACTCGTTCGCGATGTGTCACGCATGGACATCACCGCCGATGAAACACACGCCGATGTGGCTGCACGACTTGCTGAAGTGCGCGGCAGTGCCGAAGCCGCCGAAGGCATGATGGCTTTCATGGAAAAACGCAAACCGAAGTGGGTTGGCTAAAAAGGTTATTCACACAATGTTCACCAAAATACTGATTGCCAACCGTGGCGAAATAGCCCGCCGAATTAACCGCACCGCGCAAGCCATGGGTATTCAAACCGTGGCGGTGTATTCCACGGCCGACGCACAGGCCCTGCATGTGCAGGAATGCAATGAAGCGGTGTGCCTTGGCGAGCCCGAGGCTGCGCAAAGCTACCTGAATATCGACAAAGTGATTGCAGCAGCCCGGCAAACCGGCGCGCAGGCCATTCACCCTGGCTACGGTTTTCTGTCCGAGAATGCCGCCTTCGCGCAGGCTTGTGCCGAGGCACACATCACCTTCATTGGCCCGGGTGTAGAAGCCATTCGGATCATGGGCAGCAAAAGCGAGGCCAAGGCCTGTGTGCAGCCTGCGGGTGTACCGCTCATTCCTGGTTACTTTGGTGCCGATCAATCGCTGGCCACTTTGCAGGCTGAAGCGGAGCGAATCGGTTTTCCGCTGATGATCAAGGCGGTGGCCGGCGGTGGTGGCAAGGGCATTCGAATTGTCAGTAACGCAGGCGACTTGCAAGCCGCACTTGAAAGTTGCCAGCGCGAGGCCAAAAACGCATTTGGCGATGCCACCGTGATGCTCGAAAAACAGATTATCCAGCCTCGCCATGTGGAAGTGCAGGTGTTTGCCGACACCCACGGCAATGTAGTGCATCTGTTTGAACGTGATTGCTCGGCACAGCGTCGCCACCAAAAAGTGATTGAGGAAGCACCTGCATTCGGGCTCACCGAGCAACAGCGTGAAGCCTTTGGGCGCACAGCGGTGCAAGTGGCCAAGGCTGTGAATTATGTGGGCGCTGGCACGGTGGAGTTTTTGCTGGATGCGCGTGGCGAATTCTATTTCATGGAAATGAACACCCGCTTGCAGGTGGAGCACCCGGTGACTGAAATGATCACCGGTTTCGATCTGGTTCAATGGCAAATTGAAATCGCGGCAGGTTTGCCCTTGCCAGCGACCCAGGAAACCATTCACATTGACGGCCATGCGTTTGAAGCGCGCCTGTATGCCGAAAACCCGGAGCAGGGGTTTTTGCCTGCCATTGGTACCGTTGAATTGTGGGAAGCACCCGATGCAATCGAGTTTCGCACCGGTACGCACGCAGGCCGAACAGCTGGAATTCGTCTGGACTCCTCCATGCGCTCTGGCTTGGCCGTATCGCCTTATTACGACCCCATGGTAGGCAAACTGATTACTTGGGCACCCACACGCGATGCGGCATTAAAAAAACTGGCTGACGCATTGGCGCAGCTGCGCTGTGTCGGCGTAAAAAACAACCTGGCCTGGTTGCGCGGGCTTTGCCTGCATCCGGAATTCGCAGCAGGTGGGTACGACACTGGGCTGATAGACAGAATGAGTACTGCTACTGACACACCAAACCCGATTGATCCTGACACTGTGCATGCCATGGCCGGTCTTGCGCGCTGGGCTTTGCATCAACACACCCAAGGCCAAAGAACCGCCGACCCAATGGCCCAGCTCGACGGTTTCTATTCCAGTGCACCACCCTTGCGGGAAGATCGCTGGTCAAACCGCGATACTGCCTTGGCCACGCACACGCATGTCTTGGTCAGTGGGCAGCAGGCGACTATTCAATGCTCGGGCACTTCTTTGATTGCAACACTGACAGGCCAGGGCAATCAAAGTGGCTTGGCTCGAATCCAAGGCAGTATCAACACTGGCCCACACGCAGGCAGCACGTTTGATTTGATCTGGCATGGCGACAATCTCAGCATTCATGTGGGCGCTGAACAGGTGAACCTGCAATGGCAAAACCCGGCGCACATTCGTGCTGACCAAGGGCATGATGCACATGGTGTGGCCGCGCCCATGCCGGGCAAGGTGTTCGCCGTGCTTGTAAAAGTGGGTGACACCGTGAAGAAAGGCCAACCCCTGATTGGCCTGGAAGCCATGAAAATGGAGCACACCCTGAACTCGCCCTGCGATGGTGTGGTGCAGGCCATTCCGCACCCGGTGGGTGACCAGGTGACCGAGGGCACCGAGTTGATTCATTTTTCAGAAGACGACACGGCAAAATGAGCATGATCAAACTTCCTTCGCAGGTGACTCTGGTTGAGGTTGGCCCACGCGATGGCCTTCAAAACGAGAAAACACCCATTTCTACTGCCATCAAGGTCGAACTGTGCAAACAGTTGATCGAGGCGGGCATTCACAGGCTGGAAGCCGCCGCATTCGTGTCGCCCAAGTGGGTACCGCAAATGGCCGATGGCGCGGATGTGTTGGCTGGCCTGCAAGCCCTGCCGGATCTACAGGATCGTACTGTGTCGTACTCGGCCCTGGTGCCTAACCTCAAGGGCATGGAAGCTGCGATTGAAGCCGGCGTGCAAGAGGCCGTCGTGTTCACTGCTGCCTCGGAAGCATTCACGCAAAAAAATATCAATTGCACCATTGCCGAAAGCATCGAGCGTTTCAAACCTGTGGCTGCATTGGCCCAAGCCCATAACATTCACTTGCGTGGTTCTATTTCCTGCGCGCTGGGTTGCCCTTATCAGGGTGAGGTACCGGTGCAAAACGCAGCTGAAGTGGCTTTGCGTCTACGCGACATCGGTGTGCAGGAATTTGACGTGGCTGACACCATTGGTGTGGGTACCGCGCTGAGGGTTAGCCAGGTCTTCGAGGCTGTGGGTTACAGCGTGGGCTTGAACAATGTGGCGGGCCATTTTCACGACACCTATGGGCAAGCTCTGGCCAATATTCTGGCCGCCTTGCAGTTGGGTGTGTCTACCTTCCACAGCTCGATCGCCGGGTTGGGGGGGTGCCCATATGCCAAAGGTGCAACCGGCAACGTGGCCACCGAGGATGTGGTTTACCTGTTGCAAGGCATGGGCATCGACACTGGCCTGAACATGCACAAACTGGTGCAAACTGGCGCGTGGATTTCAGGCAGCATCGGCAAGCCCTACACCAGCCGTGCCGGCCGTGCGGTGTGGAATAAACTGAATACCGAAACGGGTGCTTGAGCACTCAGTGAAGTGCTCCTCCGGTGGTGGCACGGTTTACTGCCGAAAATGACTCATCTGCCTTGCTTATTTTCTACGCATTCTGGGAATGGCCATGAACACTGCCACGCCTTGTTCCTGGCTGTTGCGCCCGGTATAAAGCTCGATTCGAATGGCTTTGGCCCGAATTTTCATGTGTGCCAAACCACGTCCGCGCCCCAGTGTGTTCTGGGGCATGCCCACACCGTTGTCGCTGATGTTCAGCAACACTTTGTCGTTGGCCTCATCCCATCGCACACTCAATTCAATCTTGCTGGCTTTGGCATGTTTGAGGCTGTTGGCAAAAATTTCCTGGACAATTCGCAGTAAATCGAACAGGTCGCGAGAGCTGTAGCCCTCCAGTTTTGGAATGTCAGCCACACTCCACAGCAGCGTTACACCGCTGGCTTTCAAGCGGCGTTCATAGCGCCACCGGAAATTACCCAACAGCGCCAAGAGGTCGTCGCTTTGCGGGTCGAGTGAATCAATCGCCATGCGCAAATCATCGAGGCACTCCTGCAATACATCGCGCATTTCATCCTGGCTCAAGGGCTTGGTTTCGCTCAGGTTCAGGGCCGACACCAAACTGGAACCGACCCCATCGTGAATGTCTTGCATAATGCGTCGTCGTTCATCGTCCTGGGCACGTTGCTGCTCAATTTTGCGCAGCAAATTGAATTGGCGAAACAGCTGCTGTTCGCGAATCGCCAACTCGGAGTTCAGCGAATCGTTCGACGTTTTCAGTTCTTGCAACAAGGCTCGGTAGCGCCTGAAAATAACCCAGCAAGCCGACACAAACAACAAAATGCCGGTGTACTGCGAAAGCAGAATGGATTCAATCGGCAGCAGGTTCAGCATGGTGGCCAAATCACGAATGCTGAGCAACACAAACAACAGCGAACTGCAACCCAGTATGGCGCCTTCAAAGTTGCGCGTACGCCAGGAATGGCTCAGCAGCAGTACGTTGAGAACAAACACCACTGGAATTACCGGTAACAGCAGCCAGAATGTGAAATTCAGTATTTGCTCACTGCCCGCAGTGAGTGTGATCAGCGACACTGCTATTGCGTAGGCCACCAGCCCTCTGGGAATCCACGTCCACCCCAGGTTCATGTAGCGGATCAGGAACAACCCATACAGGCAGGCGAACCACGCATGCAGGCTGTGGACCAACTGGCCCCACTGCGCGTGGGGCAGGGGAATCCAGTCCATGAAATAGCCAGTGTTGCGAATGGCAAAAATTATCACGGCAAGGCTGAAGAAAAAAAACCCTTCCTGTTCCCGAAATACCCGTGCAAACAACAGCAACAACACACCACTGGCAAAGGCTACCAGGGTGGCCAGCATCGACCCGGTCACTTGCCAGCGGTACGACGATTCATACATGGGTTCAAGTACGCTATTGGGTCCCAGCCATACCCTGCCCAGTCCGCTTCGGTAGTTTTTGTAGCCTGCAACCTGAATCAGCAAGGTGTTGTTACCGGGGGCAAGCAGGTCGGGCGAAAACTGGAACAGGTAGGGGTAATTCCAGTGTCGGGTAATGTCGCCTTCAAGGGTGCCCAGCCCGCCAATCCAGTGACCATTCAAGTATGCATGGGCATTCATGATGGCCCTTGGCACGAACACCGCGTTGGGAACGGGTTTGTCGGGGTCCAGGCGAAAATCGATTTGATACCAGCCCTGGCCTTCAAATGAAGGTTGTGTCGTGTCCCAGGAATCGGGAAGTACCACGGTTTTTTTTGCGTTCAGCGACAACACATCACCGGCGCTCAAGGTGGGGTCATTGGAGAAAAGTACCTTGGCCTGCTGAAACAAATAGGCTTGCTGGTGTGAATTCTTGTCACCCAGGGCGGGCAGTGGGGCTTTGAATGTACCTAACAACGCCACAACCAGTGTCGCCACAAAAAGAAGCAGGAAACGCCCAATAAACAGGCGGTCGGCGGGAGTCAGGCTCAAAGGTCAAGCAGCCCCAGAAGGGTGGCTTCATACACCGCTTCAGACCTGCTGTGCACGTGCAGTTTTTTGTAAATGCGCTTCACGTGAGTCGCCACCGTGTGGGTTGAAATACCCATTTGCGCTGCAATTTCCTGCGCTGTAAAACCACGGGCCACTTGTTGAATTACCTTCAATTCCCGGTCGGTAATGCTGCATGCTTTTTGCGATTCATCTTGATCGGCCTTGCTTTGAGCACAATCGGCATCGAGAGCGCGCGGCATTTGCATTTTTGACAGCAACTGGCGTGCAATCAACGGGCTAATGGGCGAACCGCCGTTGGCCACTTCCAGAATGTGCTCAATCAATTCTTCGTTGGAATAGTCTTTCAGCAGGTAGCCGCTTGCGCCGGCCTCCAGGCTTCTCACCACATGGTCTTCATCACCAAATGCAGTAATCACCAGGCACTCTGTTTCAGGTTTGTGTTTGCTAAGCCACTCAATCACCTCAATGCCTGATGAATCGGGCAAACCCAAATCGATCAGCGCAACTTTCGGGTTGGTCATGAACAACAGGGAGTAGGCGTCTTGAACGGTGCTGGCCACGCCGAGCAATGTCAGGTGAGGGGAGGAGTCAATCACGCGGGTCAGGTGGTCTTGCGTGGCGGGTTCATCCTCGACCAAGATCACACCGACTGGCTTGGCTTCAATGTGATCAAGATCTCGCGCGTTCATGATTTGCCGGTTTAGGTGTCCAAGGGTAATTTGAGCAGAAAACGGGTGCCTTGCCCAGCTTCAGCGTGAATATCAATGCTGCCGCCCAAAGCGCTCGCACGCTGTTTCAGGTTTTTTAAACCCCTGCCGTGCTGGCTTCTTTCCAGTACAAATCCTACGCCGTTGTCTTGAATATGAACACCCACATATTTTGGTCCCCTTGAAACATGCAGGCTTACTTCGCTGGCGTTGGCGTGTTTCAAAATATTCGTAAAAATTTCCTGAACAATGCGCAGAACATGCAGGCAGTTGCGTGCATCCAGGTAGGGAATGGGGGGTATGTCTTCATCAATCACCCAATGCAGCCGAATGCCCGCACTGCGCATGTTGTCAGCGATACGGTAACGGAATGCGCCCAGCAAGGTAGTCAGGTCCTGTTCAATTGGTTCGAGCGAGTCGATGGTCAGCTGCAAATCTCGCAAGCCCGATTCAAGCAGGTTTAATGTGTTTTTGCGATTGAAGTTGGAGGATTGAAGGTGGTGAATTGCGGCCACCAGGTGGGCTCCCAAGCCGTCGTGCATGTCGGCCATTAAACGTTGGCGCTCTGCCATTTTCACCTTGTCTTCATCAATTTTTTGCAAGCGCTGGTACTGCGCTGCCAGTTCGGCCTCCCGCTCCAGCAGGCGATTTTGAAGTGTTTCATTGAAACGATCCGACTCAGCCAGCAAACCGCTGTATCGGTCAATCAAAAAGTAGCTCATGGCCAGAAACATGGCAATGCCCATGTACTGGTTCAAAAAATAACCGTCGAAGGGCAAAATGCCTGCGAGAAAAAGCAGATCAGACACACTCAAGGCCATGTAACACAGCAAGCCGAATCCGAAGGCGTGCGGTGCCAGCGACTGCTTGCTGTTGCCATAGCGCATCAGTTGCAACACATTCCAGCTGTACATGCACAAGCCAAGAATGCCGTAGTAGCCCACCAGGCGCAGTGCCCAGTTTTCATTGATCATCAGCAGCACCGGAAAGCTTGCTGTGTAGGCACCCCATATTTTCCATTCAAGCCTGTGTTTGGGAACACGGCAATACAAAAGGATCAACAGCACAATCACACTGGCGAACACCAGCAAGCCGCCTTGGGTAATTTGTATCCACAGCCCATGTTCAACGGGTGGTACTGTGGTCAAAAATGCCAGGTTTCGAATGCCCCACAAAAAACAGGTGGCAGCCAGCAACATCAGCAGGCCGCTGCGTGTTTTGCCCATCCCAATCAGAATGGTTAACACAATGCCTGCGCCCAACACAAAGGCTGTGCTCAGGTAAACCGAAGTCACTTGTACCTCGTAACGCGAACGGTAGGCCTCGCGCAGGTTTTCATCCGAGCCCAGCCAAATTGAAGACAAGCCCGCCAAGTAGTCGGGAAAGGCCCGCACTTGAATGGCCAGTGTGTTTTTGCCGGGCTGCAAAACCCGGGCACTCAGATTCAAAATTTGGGGGCGATTCCAGTTGCGCTCTGCATACGCGCCTGTCATAGGGCCAAAGTAACCGATACGCTCGCCATTCAGGTATACCTCCGCATTCATGGCAAAGCGTGGAATGTAGAGTGCCTCGATGCGGCTCTCCGGCAGCACGGTGAAATCCATTTCATACCAGTAAAAGCCGCCCGGGCCTCGCAACTTGTTGTCGATTCGGTGGGGCAATAGCACCACCGTGGCTGTTGCCAGGTGCGCAGGCGGCTCGGTTTGGTAATCAGTGTGGGCCGCAAAGCGCGCCATACCTAATTCAATGGCGCCTGGATCTGAGGGGGTGGCTTTGGCGATTTCGTAAAAAAGCAGGGCAGCACCGCTTAATGCGATACACACGGCCAATACATAAAACAGGCCAAGTCGTTGTACCCAGCTTGACGCGGGCTTTAGTTGGGCACCTGGCATTGTTTTAGCAGTCTTTTAAATTGATCAATCCCAAAGCATTGGCGCGGTGAACTGCGCTGGTGCGGGAATTCACTGCAAGTTTTTTGTAAATCCGTTTGATGTAGGTGCTGATGGTGTTGATGGACACGCCGAGAATATCGGCAATTTCAGCTTGCATAAATCCCTTGGCCACCATTTCCAGCACCTGTTGCTCCCGTTCCGACAAGGGTGTGAATTCCTGATTCGCCGATGTTTTGCTGGTGGGGAGTTGATCGGGTGTGGGCACCCCGCGAAACCGGTTCAGCAATCGCCGGGCAATCACAGGGCTTATTGGGGAGCCACCAGCGCGCAGTTGTTTTAATCGATCAAGAATGTCGGCAGTGCGTGTGTCTTTCGTGAGGTAGCCCGTAGCCCCTGCCTCGATGCTTGAGATCACATGTGATTCATCACCAAACACGGTCAATACCATGCTCTCGCAACCAGGCATGTGTTGGTGAATGTGGGCAATCAGCTCCAACCCACTGCCATCGGGCAGGCCGAGGTCAACCAGCACCACTTCAGGTTGCAGCTCTCCAACCACGGCGAGAGCGTCTTTCAAAGTGTAGGCCTGCCCAACCAGGTTCAGTTCAGGGTGGGTTTCAATGGCCTGGCGCAGCGCTTGCTGAATGCGGTCGTCGTCGTCCACCAGCATCACGCGAATGGTGTTTTGTCCAACTTCTGTTCTGCTTTGTATGTTCATTGGATCAATTGGTTGACTTCAATAATCGGCATCATCACCGCCAGTACAATCAATAACACAATAAGGCCCATCACTAAAATAAGTATGGGTTCCATCAAGCTGGTGAGCCACATCGCTTTGCGTTCCACCTCGGTGCGCTGGCTGTCTGAGGCACGTTCCAACATGGCAGCCAGTTGCCCTGTGGCTTCGCCGCTGGCCACAAGATGAGTCAGCACCGGCGGAAACAAACCGCTTTTTCCCATGGCCTTGCTCAAGCCACTGCCTTCTTTTACGCGCTCCTGAACATCGACCATGGCCAGTTGCAAGGCACTGTTGCCCAATGTGCGGTTTGCGGCGGCCAAGGCTTTCAAAATCGGAACGCCGCTGCCCACCAATATCGAGAGTGTCGAGGCCAAGCGTGCTGTGTTCACTGCGCGAATGAATGGGCCCACTACCGGAATGGTCAACACGAATTCATCGAATTTCAGTTTGAATGCTTTGTTTTTCAGCGCATTGCGAAACAGGTAAATCGCCATTGCCAGCGCCAATGCCATTAACCATCCCCAGTCGCGAAGCAGGTCTGACAAGGCAATCATCACCACCGTGAGTGTGGGCAAAGCCTGATTGTTGCTTTCAAATACAGACACCACTTGTGGTACCACATAGGTGAGCAAGCCAATCACGACCATCAATGCGACCACGGTCACAATGGCTGGGTAAATGAATGCCGCGCTTACCTTTTGCTGCAGGGCTTGGCGGGCTTCCAGCGCATCGGCCAGTTTGGACAATACGCCGCCCAAATCACCGGTGTTTTCACCAGCGGCCACAGTGGCCACGTACATCTCAGGAAAGGCTTTTGGATATTGCGCAAGCGCCTGGCTCAGCGGTGTGCCTGAAACCACTTCTGAGCGAATGCTGTTGATGCGCTCCCGAATCAAGGGCTTTTCAGCCTGCTCAACCAGCGCAGCCAAGGCTTGGGCCAGTGCCAGGCGGGCTTGCAGAAGGCTCGCCAGTTGCCTGGTTAGAAGCACAACTTCGCGGTTACTCAACTCCCGGTCAAAGCGCCCAGCTTTCTTGCCGGTCATTTTCGCGCTGCCCACCTCCAGCACTTCAATCGGTGTCA
Source organism: Limnobacter sp. SAORIC-580 (assembly GCF_013004065.1). Taxonomy (GTDB): domain Bacteria; phylum Pseudomonadota; class Gammaproteobacteria; order Burkholderiales; family Burkholderiaceae_B; genus Limnobacter; species Limnobacter profundi. The sequence continues at coordinate 3,097,124 of NZ_CP053084.1, read as the reverse complement.
TGCCTTGCATGCGCATCTGGTTGCGTGCAGCTCGCGGGGAATCGGCCTCCATCGAGCCCTTTACTGTTTTGCCTTGGGCGTTTAATGCCTCGTATCGAAAAACTGCCATATTTGCCTAGTCTCTCGTTCAGTCTCTCGTGACTCGAAGCAGTTCTTCCAGCGTGGTGGTACCACTGGTCACCCATCGTTGGCCGTCCTCCCGCATGTTCTTCATGCCCTTGGCCTGTGCGCGCTGGCGCATTTCGGCTTCCGAGTTTTCGTTGTGCACCATGGTGCGCAATTCATCGTCAATCGTAAACAGTTCGTATACACCGGTACGGCCTATGTAGCCTGTGTGGCCGCACTGGTCGCAGCCATTGGCATGCCAATGCGTGTCGCCGTGCTCATCCAGGGTGCTGGTTTTGCAATGTGGGCAAAGGCGGCGTACCAGGCGCTGGGCCAATACACCCAAGAGGCTTGAGGACAACAAAAATGGTTCAACGCCCATGTCGACCAGGCGCGTCACAGCACTCACGGAATCGTTGGTGTGCAGGGTGGCCAAAACCAAGTGCCCCGTCAGCGACGCCTGCACCGCAATTTGTGCGGTTTCAAGGTCGCGTATTTCACCAATCATGATTACATCCGGGTCTTGGCGCAAAATTGCGCGCAAGGCCTTGGCAAAAGTCATGTCGATTTTCGCGTTCACCGGGGTTTGGCTAATGCCAGGTAAATCGTATTCCACAGGGTCTTCCACGGTCATTACATTCGTTGTGGAAGAATCAATGCGCGACAACGCAGCGTACAGTGTAGTGGTTTTGCCCGACCCCGTTGGACCCGTCACTAAAATAATGCCATGTGGCATGTTGCACAGCCGGTCCATTTCCTTCAGGGTGTGCTCGGGCATGCCCAAGCGGCTCAGCTCAAGCCGGCCCGCTTCCTTGTCCAGCAAACGCAGCACCGCACGTTCGCCGTGGCCTGTGGGCAAGGTCGAAACACGCACATCCATGGGTTTGCCGCCAATGCGCAGGGTAATGCGGCCGTCTTGCGGCAAACGTTTTTCGGCAATGTCCAGGCTGGCCATGATCTTGATGCGTGAAATCAGGGCCGAGTGCAATTCACGGCGGGGTTGCAACACATCGCGTAACGTTCCATCCACCCGGAATCGCACAGCTGAGTGGGTCTCGAACGCCTCAATGTGAATATCTGATGCACCATCGCGGCTGGCCTGCGTCAGCAAGGCGTTGATCATTCGAATAATCGGTGCGTCGTCTTCGGTTTCCAGCAGGTCTTCAACCGCCGGAATGTCTTGCATCAACTGGTCCAGGTCCAGGTCGCCTGCCACTTCATCGGCCACAGCCGCCGCGCTGGTTTCCTGGTTTGAGTAAGCCTGGTTGATTGTTTTTTCAAGCACCACGGCGTCTTCGCAAAACACCCAGTCAATGGGGCAGGGCGCAACGCGTTGCGCTTCGATTAGCGCGTGGCTGGGCGTACGCGGGCTGAATGCCAAGCGCCACAATTCACTTTGAGCATCCAGGCACAGCACCTGGTTTTGCCGGGCAAAACCGTAGTGCAGGCGGCCAACTGTTTGTGGGTTGAAGCGCAGTTCCATCAGGGCGTATTTCCTGAAGTTCGGCCGCGAATTATACGACCGCCATTGGGACCTACCTCCGAATTGCTGCTGCTTTCACCGGCGCGGGGAATCACCAGAATTCGGTTGCTTGGCGTCAGGTTGATCGAGTCCCCATTGCCTTGGGCAGGCGCCACCGTGTTGGGGCGCGCCACATCGGCTGGGCGGCGGCTGGGCAGCACAGGTGCCTCCATATTGGGCAAACCAAAGCGTCTCTCGGGCTGGTTTTCCTGTTGAAGCTGGCGCATGTAATCGTATCGGTTCGTTACAATGCTTTGGGCCTGGTCCTCGTTGCGCACTACCACGGGCCGCAAAAATACCATCAGGTTGGTTTTCTGGCGACGGCGGTTGTCATAGCGGAAAAACTGCCCCAGCACGGGCACGTCGCCCAAACCCGGCACCTTTTCCTCGTTGCCGGTGACCCGGTCTTCAACCAATCCACCTAGCACAATGATGTTGCCTGTTTCTACCAGCACATTGCTTTCAATGGATCGCTTGTTGGTAATAATGCCCGACACGTTGGTGCTGTCCACCACCGAGCTCACTTCCTGAAAAATACCCAGTTTCACAATGCCGCCCTCGGACACCTGCGGCTTTACGCGCAAGGTCAAACCTACATCCTGTCGCTCAATGGTCTGGAACGGGTTGACCGTGGCCCCATTGCCTCCGCTGTTGGTGAATTGCCCGGTAATGAAAGGCACGTTCTGGCCAATCACGATTTTGGCTTCTTCATTGTCCAGCGTCAGAATGTTTGGAGTAGATAGAATGTTGGCGTTGGCCTTGCTTTCCAGCGCACGGGCCAAAAAGCCCAGGTTGGAAATGGTACCAATGCCGGGAATGTTCACTTGCCCATCAATCACACCAATGTTCAGGCCGCGGCCCACAGAGCCCAGATTGGTGGCTGCACCCAAGATATTGCTGCCAGAACCTGGATCGTTGAAGTTGGTGCCACCAATGACACGTACACCGTCAGCGCCCACGCCCGACAAGCCTTGAAATTGAATACCAAACTCGGCAGCTTTGTCGGTAGACACTTCAACAATCAGTGACTCTACGAATACCTGCGCACGGCGTACATCCAGCTTTTCGATGATGGAGCGCAGGTTACGGTAAATGGGTTCGGGTGCAGTAATAATCAGCGAATTGGTGGAGGGGTCGGCCTGCACAATGCCGCCGTTGTTCAAATCTACATTGCCCGAAGCGGCGCTCAGTTGCCCGCTGGAGGTGCCACCACCCAGCGAAGACCCAAGGCTACTGGAGCCTCCGAGGCCAGCGCTGCCGTTGGTAATGTTGCGTGTGCTGTTGTTGGTGTTGGAGGTGTCACCTCCCAATCCACCAGCAAGGCCGCCGGACAGTGAACTTAGACCAGACGAGCTGTTGTTGTCTGAAATCGGGCTGCTGCTGAGCACAGCCTGCAACGTTTTCGCCAGCTTGGCTGCCTCGGCATTTTTCAGGTACACCACCCACACATTGCCGGGTTGTTTGGTGGGTTGGTCCAGTTTTGCAATCAGGGCCTTCGCCAGGTTCAGGCGGGCTTTGCTGGGCGTGCGCAGCAACAGCGAGTTGGTGCGTGGGTCGGCCATTACCGACAGGCGTTGGCCTGCATCGACCGCAGCACCCGTACCCCGGTTGCCTTCATCCAGCATGCGGCCCAGAATGGCGGCCAAATCCACGGCCAGGGCATGCTCAAGGGGCACCACTTCCAGGTCGCCTGAATATGGGCCATCAATGCTGGCAATAATTCGGGCGATTCGTTGCAGGTTGTCTGCGTAATCAGTAATCACCAGCGTGTTGTTGTTGGGGTAAGCAGCAATCGTGTTGTTGGGAGCAATCAACGGGCGCAGAACTGGCACCAGTGCGGTGGCCGATTCATAGTTCAGCTGAAACACTTGCGTCACGATCGCATTGCCGCTTTGGTTCATGGCTTTGCGGGGATCTACACTGTCGGCTTGAACTTTGGCATCGTTTTCAGGCAAAACGCGGGCTATGCCGCCGCTTTCAACAATCGTAAAACCTTGCAGGCGCAGGGCAGCCAACAGGGCATTCTTGGCATCGGCCGCGCTCAGGGGTTGGGGCGAAACCAGCGAAATCGTACCGCGCACGCGAGGGTCTACAACGAATGTTTGATTGGTGAACGAGCCAATGGCACGCACCACGGCGTCAATGTCTGCATTCACAAAGTTCAATGCGAACTTGTCTTCCTGGCTGTTTTGTACCCGCGCTGTGCTTTGAAGGTTCAGGTTTTGTGCATGGCCTGCAACGCCCAGTCCCAAGCCCATCGAAGCCAGTGCAATGCTCAAAAGCGAGCGTTTCATTTGTCCCATGCGTGCAGTGTTCAAGCTCACTGTTCCTTTTATTTTTGCTTCTTTCATCAAAATACACCCAAGCGATAGCGATCGCCTTCAAGTCGTCCCATCTGGCTGAGCAGGCCCGTCAACGCATCCTTGCTGCGTTCTTGCGCACTGGCATACCCATTGAATACAAATCGTTGTCCGTTCGTCCACTGACCACTTCCCTCCAGCATCAAGGGGCCTTTGTTGGTCGCCAGTGTCATGTCTAATCTTGTATCAGGATTTCCTGTCACGGTGATGACATATTCACCCAAGGGTCGAATACTGGCCAGCGCCGATTGGGCATCCAGCCATTTCAGCGTGGCATTTATGCTCTTGCCGCTTTGCCATTCAAGCCAGCTTAACTGCAACAGGCCCTCGGGTCGAATGGTATTGAAGGGCGCACCTGTTGCCCCCAGCCAGGCTGCGGGCATGCGAAGCTCGCCACTACTCACAGTAATACCTGCGCCGGTGAATCCCAGATGCAAAGGCTGTACGAATTTCGGGTGTGTTATTTCAATTCCCAGCCAGCTTGCATCGCCACCCAGTCGAAGGTGCCAGGCCAAAGCCTCTGGAATGGCATATACCCGCGCGCCATCGGACAGGCCCAACTGCATTTGCCCAGCCCACACCGACCCATGGCTGCTCAACACCCGAACCTTGCCGCCGCTTGCAGATTCAATGCTGCCCGATACGGCATACACCGGGTAGTTCCACACCAGCACAGCCAGGGCAATCAAGGCAAACGGCCACAACCCACGCAAACGTTTCATTGGGGGGCGCCTGTGTTTCCTTGGCTGGCTGGCAACAAGGTAACGTAACCTTTCAACACACCGGCTTGCACTTTCTCCACCTCGGCCTGGTTCAAGGTGATGCTGGAAATGGCCTCGGCGCGCGCCATCCAGGCCAGAAAACCACTGGCTGGGACATTGTCGAATTCCACCCGGATGTCGCCTTCCTCGGTGCGCACCAGTGTGGCTTGCTCGGCTATGCCCTGTTCTTCAAGTAGCTGTTGCAGGCGTGCCTGCAAATCGCTTTCAGGCACTACAACGCGCGATCGTGCACCTCGCAGGGCTTCCAGGTCTTGCGCAGCGCGCATCACCTGGCCTGCCTTGTCCACCAGCGCGGCTTGGTTGGTGGGGCCTTGTTGTATGGTCAGGAGTGCAGGTTCAATGAGTACAAACCAGGCAATCAGCACCGCTGCCAATGCGCCGCCATACGTCACCAGTTTTCGTTCCCTGCTGTTTAGCTGGTCCAGTTGGGCCTGTGCTTTGTTCAGCAAATCATTGGGTTTCATCGCGCCGCTCCCTTCTTCACTTGCAGCACAGGCAAGTTGGATTGCGCGCCGATCAGCCACTTGGCATCCAGCCTTCGGGCTTTCAGTTTTTGCAAGGCGGCGCCTTGCTGGTCTTCAGAAATATTGGCATTGAACCGCACGCTCAGTGTGTTCTCAGCCCAGGCAAAATCGACCATGCTGTTAAAGGGCGCCAGCTCCATGGCCAATCCCACCTCGTGAAGCAGGGCACTTGCGCCCTGGGCATTGCTGGTGTCCAGCCCAGCGTTCAGATTGCGTTTTTCTCGTTCAATCAATAACAAGGGGTCGGCCACCATGGGCGTGTTGGGCAAGGCCTGGGCATAGCTCTCGGCAATTTGGGTTTCAATGGCTGCATTGGCACTTTCAATTTTTAAGGCCAGTACATTCAGGCCCAGCACCGCAACGGCCATCAAGGCCAAGGCTGGGGTAAGCAGCTTGCGCAAGCCAGCTTGGTTGGCCATTGGGCGCATGCCCATCTTTCGAAGTTCGTCTGCGCTCAGCAGGCTTTTGTTCAACAGCCTCGGCAAAGGCTCGATGGGTGCACGTGTATTGGCGCGTATTTTATTCTCGCCCATGGCCCCGTCCACCTGGCTGCTCAACCAGGTGTAGTCTGTGTTGTTCAATTCAATCACGGGGGCACCGGCTTGCTGCAATCGACGTTGCAGCATCACTTTCAACACGGCTGCCTGGGCAGTGGGTGTCAGCAAGGGCGTATCAATGCCATCTACCAAAATAAAGTCTTGCCCGCTCAGCCATGCAGCGCCCTCGTTGCCAGTGCGTTCCCGCAATGTCTCGCAGCTTAGGCCTGCCAGCTTCAAGCCCTGTTGTGCGCAGCTGCTGACAATGCTGCGTGCACGTGTTTTTCCCAGCACGGCAGCCAGCTTTGCCCCACCCAAGTGCTTGGGCAGGTTGGGCCACAGGCTCACGTGGTTTTCTTCGGGCTCGTTCAACAGGTAAGGCTCAACCAGAAAGGGCAGCGCCTCTTTCAGTTTGTTGCCAGTCAACTTGGGAGGCACCACAGCAAACAGCCCCACTTCGGTGGGGTTCACCAACACCAGGCAAGGCAGGTCTTTGGGTAGTTTGTTCAGGGCCTCTTCGCCGCCATGCAGTTTGTCGCCGCTTCGGGCAAGCACTTCATAGCGCAGTCTAATCATGCGGCCCTCCTCTTCCGCACGGGCTTGGTCAAGGGCCTTGGGCCACCAAATCACCAACAGGGGTTGGTTGTTATTCAATTATTGTCTCCACATCACATACACGCGCTGGTCTCGTCGCTCAAGCAAAGCCCGGGTCCGAATCAACGCCTCCTCTACCTGCGCAGTGCCTTCTACGAGAAAGTAATTGCTGCTCACGGTTATTAAATCATTGTTTATGGTCACATTTGCATTCAGTGCAGCCCGAATATCCGCCACATTCCGGAAAGTGACCCTTTCACGTTGGGCCAGCAATCGCTGAGCATCGCTGAAGCTCATTTCCTCTACTACTGCGTAAAGCACCTCGGCAGATGCAGTGTTGGCATTCACCGCACTGGCTTTGGGCAAAATGGCCACATAGGGCCGCAGCTGGTTCCAGGTTTCTTCAGTAATGCCGTATTTGCCCTGAAACTCTTCCCACCGCAAAGCGGGCTCAATGCGCGGGGCATTCGGATCAATGCCTTGTTCTTCAGGGTTGACCAGTTTGGGCATGAACATGGTGCTCAAGGTTTGAACCAACAAGTTTCGCTGGTCTGCGGGCACGCTCAGCAGGTCACTTAGTTTGGTAAAGCCTGCCAGCCACACTTGTTGGCGGGGGTTGTCAGCACCCAGGTTGCGAAGGTTGAATCGCCCTTGTGCATCTTCAATTCGCCCGGTCAATACTACTTCCCGATCATCACTGTCGGTGGCATTTTCTTCCTTGCGCATCAAGCCTTCGTTGATGCGGCTTTCAGCCAAGGGCACTGCCCAAGGTTCGGTCAATGTGTCGGTGGTGGACACTCTTGCGTCTTCGCGCAAAATAACCCTGGCCCAATCCACACCGCTGCGGCTAACCGCATCGGCCTGGTCGCGTGCTGCTGCAACTGAAATGGTTTTTGCAGTGGCAAACAGGTTCCAGATCAAAGGGCTCACTGCCAATGTGCACAGCACCACGATGAACAATGCCATCACCACGGCCGCGCCTTGTTGTGGTCGAATTCGCGTTGATCTCATCAGTACACCCCACCCGTTAAAAACACCTGCGTCACGACCTGGTTGTTGGGTTGGGTCAAGCTGATTTCAACCGCCCGCACCAGGCTTCGTACCGCTTGTCCTTCAGTTGTTTCCGGTGTGCCCGGTGTTTCACCTTCGCCGCTTTCTGGCGGGCGCTGTGCCGGTGTACCGCTGTTCAGCTGCAATGCAGGTCCTTGCAACTCAAGGTCTGTGCGTTCTTGAACAACATGGTTGCCGAATGTCACAGGGCTGCTCCACCCGCCGGGTTCACGCAACAGGCGCACTTGCAGGCCCCGGGTGGCAATCGGGTCGCTGATCGAGGGTTGCTCCGGGTTTGGCTGGCGGCGTGCAATCCGAAGCAAATTGGTGCCGTCCAGCACCCATTCCACACGCTCCCGGTAGGCAGGTTCGCTGGTGTTGCGCTGGGTAAACTGAATCAGTAGCCCATTGCCGGTCACTTCAATCAAATCGCTCTCCGGGGTGGGCGTGTCCAGCGTCAACTCCAGCGCGCCAAGGTCTTTTTCGAACTGTGAAAAAACAGCGGCTACGGTTTGAATCTGCTCGTCCACCTCTGTAACGCGGTTGGCCGAACGCAATACTTCCTGCAAACCCTGCCAGGACAAAATCGAAATCACCGACACAATGCCCAATGCAATTAGAACTTCCAGCAGCGTAAAACCCTTGGCATTTTTATTCATGGCGCGCTGCTCAAGAAAATCACCAAGCGAGCCAGCTGGTTGCCTTGGTCGCCCTCGAAGGCGTCCAGCACCTGAATTTCCACCCGCCTGAAATTCGGGTTGGGAGTGTTGGAAATTTCCACCCGACATACAAACCGGAAATTGCCCTGTGGGCAGGATTGCTGCGCGGTTTGCGCACTCGGAAACACGCCGGAAACCCGAATGTAGTTGGCGGCATTCTTTGCGCTCCACTGCGCATACTGCCGCTTGATCATCTCGTCTTGCTGAATGTTCAAGTTGCCGGCTGCCTTCAGGCAGGCAATCAGGGCCACCGCGATAATGGTCATGGCCACCAGCGCTTCAATCAGGGTAAAACCGCGCTGCTGCTTCATAGGCTTTGACTGGCCCTGTTCAGCACTGTGGTGCTGGGTTTGCTGACCTTGAATACACCACTGGCTTGGCTTTCCAGCACCACCTGCACTCGGTTGCGTTGAAGCACAATCGCCTGGCGTTTCAGGCCAGTCCTGCTTTCCAGGGTCAGGAACTTGTTTTCAAGGCCCTCGTTGATCAAGGTCACCTTGAAGGGGCCGTTGTCCCAAAGGCGGGGGCGCAGCAAGGGTTCCGTAGTCACTGGTACCCAGCGGCTGCCTGTGAATTCTTCGAAGGTGTAGCCCTCATCACCGGCTACAAAGCGAATGTCTTTGGATTTCAACAGAGATTCCTGCTGGGCAATGCGCAGCAGTTGCGACAGTTTTTTGGCGTCTGATTCCAGGTAATTGGAATCGCCGGGTGTGCCGCGCACCACAATAAGGCCGGCGGCGATCGACAATACGACGATCACCACCAGCAATTCAAGCAGGGTAAACCCCCGCTTAGAGGCTCCAGGAACCAATGTCGGCATTCACGCCCTCACCACCGGCTTTGCCATCTGCACCAAAGCTCATTACATCCACTTCGCCATTAATGCCAGGGCTCAAAAACTGATAGTTGCTGCCCCAAGGGTCAACCGGCAGGCGCGACAAATAACCACCTTGTTTGTAATTGCGTGGCACGGGTTCCGTGGTCGGGGGGGTCACCAGGGCTTGCAGCCCTTGTTCGGTGGTCGGGTAGCGGCTGTTGTCCAGGCGGTACAGGTTCAGTGCTTGCATCACCGAAGCTATGTCTTGCTTGGCCGCAACCACGCGGGCCTCGTCGGGACGTCCCATGATTTTTGGCACCACCAGCGTAGCGAGAATACCAAGAATGACTACAACCACCATGATTTCAATCAGGGTAAAGCCCTTGTTTTGTTTTTTGCCTTGAAGCGAATTTAGTTTTTTCATAAACAACCGTAGAAAAGATCCAGAATTATCCTTGCTGAAGGTTACACCCATTTTATGAATATTTGACAGCAGCCCGCACCACCGTTGCAAGCCGCACAAAATCCCCCTGCTTTCGGGTAATCAGTAAAACCTTTACCTTTGTCACGTAAATAGGGTCTTTCTTAGGTGTTCTTGCGTGCGCATACTTCGGATGTGGGCAACTCAAGTTGCCGACAACCCTTGAAGCATGGCTTAAAAACCGGTCACCCTCGCGGGTTGTCCGGTTTTTTTTTGAATCTGGCCCATCTTGCGGGTTATGATGCTTTCCAGTGAGTCACTTCCCTTCGCCCCATGAAACTTGCATTGAAAAAACCCGTTGCCCAGATCAGCTTGTCACCAAGACTTGTTCAGGGATTGAGAATGGTGTTGTGGTTGAGCACAGTGGGGCTGGCTGTGTGGGTGTTGATCAAGTTGTTCGCGCCTGCGCCTGTGGTTGCACCTGCCATGCCTGCTCAGGCCTCGGCGAATTATCAAATCGACCAGTCGCCTGAAGCGCGGCTGATGGGCGTTGAAACCGCGGGCGGTCTTACGCCGCCCTCTGTGAATTTGTTGGGCATTTTTGCCAACAGCGAAGGAAAGGGGGCTGCCGTCATGTCCATTGAAGGGCAGCCCGCGCAATCAAAGCGCGTGGGTGATGAAGTGGCCAACGGTTGGACGCTGGAGGAAGTAGGTCCAACCTTCGCAGTCATGCGTCGCAGCGGGCAGCGTCATCAGGTCAACTTGCCTATTCTTGAAGCAGATCCCAATTTGCTGCGCCGCGTGCCTGCCAGCAGTTAAGTGCCCGTGCCAATCAGGGTTTGGGTCAAGGCTTTGCCGTCGGCATCCTGAATTTCTATTTTTGCAGGCTGCCAGTTCAAATCTTTGGCATACCAAATGCGCACAACTTCATCGCCTGCGTCCTCAGGTTTGGTTTCAAATTGCAGGGTGCTCACCCGGCGTTCGCCTTTGCCCAGGTCCAGGGTTAAATCTTCTGTTTTCTTCAGAACAAAAACCTCATTGCCCACGCGCCCGGTGCTCATGACCCGCATGGGCAATGTTTCGCCCGTTTTCAGGTCAGCGTTGCAGCGCAAACGCGCAGCAATCTGATAAATCATGCTGATTCGGTCCTGCAGCCCTTTTTCATAGGGTGCAGACTCGCCATTGCGCTTGAATAGCACCTGCTGCGTTTCCGCATTCAGCATGCTTTCAGCCACTGGCTTTTTGCCACGTTGCTCGGCGTAGTAAAGGGGGGTTAAGCCCAATTGTGCATCCACCAGCCCTTCACTTTTCTGGGTTAACTGGCCCGAGTACAATAAAGCCAAAAAGCCTTTGGCCTGTGAAGTAGATTCAAGTTTGTACTGCGTACCGGCCACCCGCATTTTGTGAGTACTAATGGCCAGTTCACCCGGAATTTGACTGTGCGTCAGTGAGAACCGCAGGTCTGAATCAATGACCTGTTTGCCCATGCCTCTGCAAGTGGTCTCTGCCGCCCAAGTGCTACTCACGCTGCTCAGGCTGAGCAGGGCAGCAGCGCTGATTTTGATCATTGTTTTTTTGCTTACATTCATCGCTTCACAATACCTTCCAGATAACCTTCGTCTTTGTTGAAAATGCTGAGGCACTCTCGCCGGGGTATTTTGCCCAGTGGTGCAGCAGACACATGCACCCATTTGCCAAACTCCAGAATCAGTTGATCAAATTCACATGGCAATTGTGCAATGGCCAATGCCAAATCGCAGGGGCTGCCGAATTCGGGGCATACCAAATCGGCCGCCAGCCCCATGCAGTGCTGCGAGTTGGGCACACCGCCCACTTTCTCATTCAAGGCATGTGCCCTGAAACCACTGTTAATCTTTAACGCACCACTGCGAATATTCAGGGACCTTTGAATATCACCCAGCAAAGCAGAAAGCCTGCTGAGGTTTTCAAGCAGCTCTGGCGGGCAAGTGTTGTCTAGACCGCACCGCAGTGCGGTGTCAGAATGACACAAGGTATCCTGACAAAATTCGGGATGAAAACTCAACTTCAGGTCCATTCGTTTTGCGCATTCGTTATATTCGTCGTCCCCATGCGGGCTTGTCCGGCAAAGTGTATTTACTCGATCTTGACAACACCCTGCACCATGCATCCACCCACATTCTGCCCGAGATCAACCGGCAAATGACACGCTATCTGGCTGAACACCTGGCGTTGGACCCCCAGCAGGCCAGCGAGTTGCGTACCCAATACTGGCTTCGCTATGGTGCAACTTTATTGGGCATGATGCGCCATCATCAAACCAACCCGCACCACTTTTTGGCCAGTACCCATCGTTTCGAGGGCTTGAAAAAATTGAGTTCTCGCCATGGTAGCGTGCCCCACCGCCTGGGCAAACTGACTGGCCTGCGCATTATGCTGACCAATGCACCCCGCGCTTACGCTGTGGCACTGTGCAAGGAAATGGGTTTGTACCGGCACCTGCATGCCGTAATTGCGATTGAAGACATGGTGGTTCACCAAACCTGGCGGCCCAAACCAGCCAATATTTTGTGGCCAAATCTGAAAACCCAGTTAAAAGGCAAGCGGGCTTTGTTGGTAGACGACACCTTTGGGCACCTGGAGCAAGCCGCCAGGCACGGCATTCAAACCAGCTGGATCACCTTTCCTGGTTTGGGGTTCAAGCCCCGGCAACTCACCGGCAAGGTTAAACACCGCATTCGGCAGTTTGAAGCCATACGCACCGCAAAATTCTAGGCATTGCACACAGTGCACTTGGGGTCTTTGCGAATTTTCATTTTCGTGAATTCGCAACTGCGCGAATCGTAAATTTGCAGGGTGCTGTACATGGGTTGTCCAAAGCCAGCCAAAATTTTCAGCGCCTCGCTGGCTTGCAGCGTGCCAATCACGCCTGTCAGCGGCGCAAACACGCCCATGGTGGCGCAACGCACTTCTGATACATCGTCCCCTTCCGGGAACAGGCAGTGGTAGCAGGGCGCTTGCGGATTATTCAGTTCGAACACGGCCAACTGGCCGTCCAACCGAATGGCCGCGCCAGAAACCAGTGGCTTGCCGAACTTCACACAGGCACGGTTCACGGCGTGGCGGGTTTTGAAGTTGTCGCAGCAGTCCAGCACCACATCCACTTTCGCAACCAACTGCTCCAGTTCTTCACCTTCAAGGCGGTGCGCAATGGGCACAACCGTGCTGCACGGGTTCAGTTCATTCAAGTGGGTTTTGGCCGATTCCACCTTGGCCATGCCCACACGCGCGGTGGTGTGTAACACCTGGCGTTGAAGGTTGGTCAGGTCGACTTCATCGTCGTCTGCGATATAAATTGTGCCCACGCCCGCACTGGCCAGGTACAGCGCACTGGGGCAACCCAGGCCACCTGCACCCACTACCAGCACTTTGGCACTGGCAATGCGCGATTGGCCCTCAATACCGATTTCATCCAGAAGAATGTGACGGGAGTACCGAAGTAACTCCTCGTCATTCAAGTCTCTCAGTTCCACGTTCAAGCCGTTTTCGGGGCGGCTTACTTGGCTGACTTGGCCGTTTGTGCAGCCTTGCGGTTTTGCACCACGGGCTTGCCTTTCAGGTAATTCAGGGCTTGTTGCAATTGATAATCGTCTTTTTCGCCGAACACAATCGGCTTCATGTCTGCGTTCTTGTTGCTGTCCGAATTCTTGGAGCTCGGTGTTTCTTCGCCCTTGTCGTTGCTCAGGTGTCGGGTCAGGTCCGCTTCGCGAACACGCTCAACAATGTCACCTTCGGGAGTTTCGGTCACCACATAATCAGGTTCAATGCCCTTGGCCTGAATGCTGCGGCCATTTGGCGTGTAGTAACGTGCCGTGGTCAGCTTGATCGCCGTGTTGTTGTTCAAAGGCAATATGGTTTGTACCGAACCCTTGCCGAAGGTTTGTGTGCCCAACACCTTGGCGCGGCCATGGTCTTGCAGTGCACCTGCCACAATTTCCGACGCAGAGGCCGAGCCGCCGTTTACCACCACAATCATGGGCACGGTTTTCGCAATCGGGCTCAATTCTTTCAGGTAGTCTTTCTCGCGGCCACGCAGGTAATCTTCAGGGCCTGCCACCAGCTTGCGTTGGGAGTCTTCGGTACGTCCATCGGTAGATACCACCAAGGTGTTTTGGGGCAAAAAGGCGGCGCTAACGCCTACTGCAGCATTCAGCAAGCCACCCGGATCGTTGCGCAAATCCAGCACCAAGCCTTTCATCGGTGTTTTGGCCTGCAGGGTGTTGATGGCCTTTACCAGGTACTCACCGGTGTGTTCTTGAAACTGCGTAATGCGCACGTAACCAATGCCATCGTCCAGCATCTTGGATTTCACGCTTTGCACCCGAATTACATCGCGAATAATTTTGACCTCGATTGGCTTTTCCACGTCCTTGCGCAGCAAGGTCAGGCGAATCTCGGTTTTTGGTTTGCCACGCATCAAATTAACCGCATCGGACAAACTCATGCCTTTGGTGGGCTTGTCATCGATTTTCACAATCAGGTCGCCGGCCTTCACGCCAGCTTTCGCGGCGGGGGTGTCTTCAATCGGCGAAATCACCTTGACAAAGCCGTCCTCAGTACCTACTTCAATGCCCAGGCCGCCAAATTCACCTTGCGTGCCCACGCGCAGTTCTTTGAACGCTTCTGCATCCAGGTAGCTGGAGTGGGGGTCTAGGTTGGCCACCATGCCGCTGATGGCACCGTTGAACAACTTGTCATCGCCCACGGGTTCCACGTAAAAACTCTTGATTGCGCCAAATACCTCAGTGAACTGACGCAGCTCACTCAATGGCAAGGCCTCGGGCTGCTGCCGTTGGGCCACCGCGCTAATACCCACGCTGACCAACACGCCGGCCACTACACCGACTGATACCAAACTGATTTGTCGCAATTTTTGACGCATAATTCCTACCGACCTTTGGTCCACGAAATAGGATCGAAGGGTTGTCCCTGATGCCTTAGTTCAAAGTATAAACCTGTATCAAGATTACCACTGCTGTTACCAGTTTCTGCAATGGTGTCACCCGCTTTCACGGAATCCCCTGATCTTTTCATTAATTTACCATTGTTGCCATAAACGCTCAAAAACTGGTCGCCATGGTCAATAATCACAATTTCGCCGAATCCTCGCAGCCATTCCGAAAACACCACGCGCCCCGTCGCAACCGCCCGAACCGCTTGCCCCGCCTCGGTGGCAATAAAAATCCCCTTCCAGGACGGGCCTTGCCCGTCTTTTGATCGCGTTTGCCCAAACTGGCCTGCCACCGTGCCTTGCACTGGCAGCACCAGCCGACCTTTCAGTTTTGCAAACTCACCCGTACTGGGCATGGGGGGAGGGGGGGAGTAATCCGGTTTGCTGGGGGCCTTCCCCGTTGATTTGGGTGAAGAGCCAGACTGAGCCTGTTGTTTTTGCTGCTGCGCGGCCAATGCCTGTTTGCGTTTTGCCTCTTCAATGGCGCGGGTCAATTCGGTGATTACATTGCTCAACCGTGCTTCATCACGTTGCAGGCGCTTGCGCTCAAGCTCCTGGTTTTTCAGCTTCGAGTTCAAGTCAGCGATCAACTGGTTGCGCTCCTCGCGCTGAGCCACCAATTCCCGCTGGCTCTTGTTTTGATCCGCAATTGTGCTTTCAAGTCGCTCCTGCTTTTTCTCAAGCCCCAATCGAATGGACTCGAGTTCACGAGCTTGCGCTGCTTGCTGCGCTGCCAGGTCGCGTTCAGCCGCAGAAATTCGCTCATACCAATAGCTTTCGCGCGCAGCTTCGCTGGCCGATTTGCCCGCTAACCAAGCCTGTGTCGGGTTTACTTCTACCCGACGATACTGGTTGCGCATCACTTCAGCCAGGCGTGCCTGGGTGCTTTCCAGGTCTTTTTGGAGCTGGGCTTCTTCCTGGCTCAACTTTCGGATGTCTGTTTCCAGCGCATCCCGATCCTGGTCAAGGGCTTTCAGGCGGGTCTGGGTTTTTTCAAGCCGTTGCTCAAGCAGGCCAAGCGCTTTGGCGGCCTGTTTTTTCTCACCGCTGGTTTCATTGATTTGTTTTTTCAATGCATCCAGTTTTCGGCGTACTTCGTCGCGTTCCTGCTTCACACCTGCCGGGTCGCGCACACTGCTTTGCGCCCAGGCGGGCTCGCTGGCATTCAGGGCAAGCATGGCCAGCACAAGGCCAAGCCCCCCACGGGTAGAACAAATCAACCTTGAATAGTTACGCACCTGTATTTACTTGGCCTTTCCCTGGTTTTTCACGGCAGCCATGGCCGCTTCAATTTCGGCCTGGTTGCCAAGGTAGTAACTGCGAATAGGCTTCAGGTTTTCGTCCAGCTCGTACACCAAGGGGCGTGCGGTTGGAATGTTCACCTGCAAGATGTCTTCCTCGCTCAGGTTGTCCAGGTACTTGATCAGCGCACGCAATGAATTGCCGTGCGCCGCAATCAATACCTTCTTGCCAGCTTTGATGGCTGGGGCAATGCCGTCTTTCCACAAAGGAATTACGCGGTCAACGGTGTCTTTCAGGCATTCGGTGAGTGGAATTTCCTCGGGTTTCAGCCTGGCATAGCGGGGGTCATTGCCGGCAAACCGGGGGTCATCCACTTTCAGAGGGTTGGGTGCAATGGCGTAGGCACGTCGCCAAATCAACACTTGTTCTTCACCAAACTTGGCAGCAGTTTCTGATTTGTTCAGGCCCTGCAAGTCGCCATAATGGCGCTCGTTCAGGCGCCAGGCGTGCACCACGGGCAGCCACATCTGGTCCATTTGGTCCAGGGCAATCCATAAAGTGCGAATGGCACGTTTCAAAACAGACGTGTAGGCCACGTCAAAGCTATAGCCCTCGGCTTTCAGCAGGTCGCCTGCCTTGCGGGCTTCCTCTCGGCCTTTGTCTGTCAGGTCCACATCGGCCCAACCGGTAAAGCGGTTTTCAAGGTTCCATTGGCTTTCGCCATGGCGCATCAATACGAGTTTGTACATGTTTGTGGCCTTTAAGTTGCTGTCTAATTAGGCAAACCTCCATTTTAGCCTCGATTCAAGGGGATATAATGACCAATCCATCAAGACCCACTCATTGCAGGATTTATGTCGCAGGAATTTCTGATTCAAAACAGTTGGCTTATCGCCTTGGCCTTTGGTTCTGGCCTCATGTTGATTTGGCCAATGTTGACCAAAGGTGGTGGCACTCGCGTCACCGTGCCCCAAGCCACACTTTTAATTAATCAAAAGAAGGCGGTCCTGGTTGATATTCGAGACGATGACTTCGTCAACAACTCGGGCGTTGTGCCCAACTCCAGGCGCATGGCCATCAAAGACCTGAAAGAAAAGGCGGGCACCCTGGCAAAAACCAAGGAAACTCCCTTGATCGTGTTGTGTCAAACCGGCGCACGTTCTGGCGCAGCCGCCACCGTGTTGAAAGCGGCTGGTTACACCGACGTGTTTGTTCTCGACGGTGGCCTGAATGCCTGGAAAGAAGCAGGCTTGCCGGTTAAAAAGGTTCAAGACGCCGCAGATGCTGCGCCCAAAACCAAAACACCCAAGGCCACCAAGCAGGTTGCCAAGTAAAAGCAAACCCAGTTGCAGCAAACTCAGTAGTCAAGGAATTCACATGAGCAATATTCAAGCCCCTGTTCGCATGTACACCAGCGCGGTGTGCCCTTTTTGCGTTCGTGCTGAACGCTTGTTGAACGAGCGCGGTGTGCAGAATATCGAGAAGATCCGGGTTGATCTTGACCCATCCCAGAAAGAAAAAATGATGGCCGAAACCGGCCGCCGAACTGTGCCGCAAATTTATATCGGCAGCACACATGTGGGCGGCTGTGATGACCTGTTCGACCTCGACCGTGCTGGTAAGCTTTTGCCATTGTTGGGGCAGCCCGGCTAATTTCATTCAAACCTTATTTATTCAATCCATAGGAGCCAGCAAATGGCCGAACAGAATTCAGAAGCAGTGTTTCAAATGCAACGCGTCTACATCAAAGACGCTTCTTTGGAACTGCCCAACGCACCGCAAATTTTCCTCGAGAAAAACCCGCCCAAAATTGAAGTGGCTGTGGATGTGGGCGCACAACGCTTGGCCGAAAACATTTTCGAGTCTGAAGTGACAGTAACGGTGACCGCCAAAATCGACGAGAAAGTGGCTTTTCTGGTGGAGTGCAAGCAGGCCGGTATTTTCGAAATTTCAAATGTGCCTGAAGAGCAGTTCGATCCTCTGTTGGGCATTTTGTGTCCCAACATGATCTACCCCTACTTGCGCGCCAATGTAGCCGACCTCATTACCCGCACCGGCTTTCCACCTGTGCATTTGTCCGACATCAACTTCGAACAGTTTTACCAGCAGCGTTTGGCAGCAGCCCAAGAGCAGGCCGCCAAGCAAAACGGTTCCGGCATCATTACCACAGCGTAATTGGCGGCGCGCATGAACATCGCCGTGTTCGGTGCAGGGGCGTGGGGCACCGCAGTGGCTGCCCACATGTCCTATGTGCATGATGTGGTGTTGTGGGGGCGCGATACTGCTGTGCTGCAATCCATTGCCAGCCAGCGCGAAAACCCGCGTTACCTCGCGGGTATCAAGCTTTCTCCCACACTGAAAGTACAGGCTGATTTTTCGGCCGCAGCCCGGCACGCGCTTGGCCAACCCGACGCACTTTGGGTGCTGGGCACGCCCATGGGCGCGTTGCGCCAAACACTGTTGCAATTGCTTGAAATTGCGCCCATGGAGCAATGGCCTGCGCTGGTGTGGTTGTGCAAGGGCTTTGAAGTGGGCACTGGCCAAATGCCGCATCAAGTGGTTGAGGAGGTGTTGGGCAGGCACTATGGCGGTGCGCTCACCGGCCCTTCATTTGCAGCCGAAGTGGCGCGTGGCTTGCCCTGCGCACTCACTGCTGCCAGCGCGGACGAGCCCACCCGCCAAGCCATGGTGCGTGCTGCTCACCATGCTGCCTTGCGTGTTTACGAGCTTGACGACCTGGTGGGCGCTGAAGTGGGTGGCGCGGTTAAAAACATCATGGCGGTGGCTACTGGCATTTGCGATGGCATGCAATTGGGCCTGAATGCCCGTGCAGCGCTGATCACCCGCGGCATGGCCGAAATCAAGCGCTTGGCCGTGGCCTTGGGTGCCCAGGCGGAAACCCTGAATGGGCTTTCCGGTTTTGGTGACCTTATACTCACCTGCACTGGCGATTTGTCGCGAAACCGGCGCGTGGGCTTGATGTTGGCACAGGGCAAGTCACTTGACACCATTCTCAAAGAATTGGGTCAGGTCGCTGAAGGTGTGAAATGTGCGCCGGTGGTCAAGCAGCTTGCCGCGGAATTGGGGGTTGATATGCCGATTACGGCAGCGGTGAATTCTGTGCTATTCGAGGGTTTGAGCCCCGGAGAAGGCGTGATGCGCCTGCTGTCGCGCGAAGCCAGGTCTGAAGACGCTGAGTAATCGGACTGGTTCCTGGCCAACTCGGCATGGGTTGCTTGTTCCGCACAGAAAACCGCTTGATCCCTTGTTGAATGGATTCTTGCTCACCTCGCTCGGCAAAAGGGCGGGCCGAGTCTCGGTGTCGGCATGAAGCCGAGCGCTGCGAATCAACTCAAACGGGGCGGTTTTCTTGAAGTGCGCCCCAAGCAATCCCACTGCCGAGTTGGCTTAAACCGGCACCGGCCGAATCTCCACCTCCAAGCGACTCACGGCTGTGTTCTGCGCCCATTCGGCGGCGGTGTTTCGATCGTCTCGCCTTCAAGAAAACCTGCCCTTGCGTGCCGAGCAGGGCCGGTGTCGCCCAATATGGGCGACAGAGAACGGACCCGACCCGAAGTTTAGGAGGGTCGTTCTCAGGCATCGCAAGGCTCAGCAAGGGATCAACAGGTTTTCTGGCGAGAGATCGGAACCCAAGCCGATCGGGCAGTTAACGCGCCGCGAGAGATCGGAGCCCAAGCAAACTGGTGCCCTGCAAGTATAACCCCTAGCTTCCGCCTTCAAACCCCAGCTGCCGCCAAGCCTCATACACCATCACCGCCACTGAGTTGGACAGGTTCAGCGACCGGCTCTCAGGGCGCATCGGCAGGCGCAACCAGTTCTCACGGGCAAACCAGTTGCGCACGTCCTCAGAAAGCCCCCGGGTTTCGCTGCCAAACATCAGGTAATCACCCGCTTGGAATTTCACATCGAAAGGTGAATGTTTCCCCTTGGTGGTCATCGCAAAACAGCGTTGCGGGTCGGGTAGGCAACGGTCGAGAAATGCTTGCCAGCTTGGGTGAACCAGCATGTTGGCGTACTCATGGTAGTCAAGTCCGGCGCGTCGCATACGGGCATCTTCCAGTGGAAAACCCAAAGGCTCAACCAAGTGCAACTGCACGCCAGTGTTGGCACACAAGCGAATCACATTGCCCGTGTTGGGCGGAATTTCCGGTTCAACCAATACCACATGAATCATTCTGGGGTCCTGCACACTGCCATGGTTACAATTGATTCAGCGCCTGCTTTGCGAAGCGCAGCAGCGCAGCTTTGAATGGTGGCCCCGGTGGTAATCACATCGTCAACCAGGCCGATCCGAATGTTGCCAGGGATGCGACGCGTGGCCCTGAAAGCCCCATGCAAATTCTGCAGTCGATCTTCTCGGCCCAGGGTCGCCTGCGCACCAAGTTCCTGGGTTTTGATCAGCCAATCAGTCGTCACTGGCCTATTAATGTGCCGTCCCAGATGCCGGGCAATCAAAGCGGCTTGATTATAGCCGCGCTGCCTTAATTTGTCCGGGCTCACGGGCACAGGCACCAATACATCGGGCAGGTCCATGCCCAATTTCAGTACCCTTGTTCCCAGCCAGTGGCCTAAAAACCGGGCCATGCCATGGTTATTGCCGTATTTCAACAAAGCAATCCATTGATCAACCGGAGCAAGGTAATCACTGCACACCACGCATTCCAAAGGCGCTTGTGCGCCATGCTCAACCATGGGTTTGCAATGCCTGCAATGCGTCCATCCAAACGCTTGGAGGCGCGGACCAAGTGCAAGTGCGCAGCGCTTACAGCGCACAGCCTCGCGGTGGTGAATCAGGGGCTCGCAGTGGCTGCACACAAAGCGCCTAAAACCGGAAGTACTGTTTTGCATCGGCATTTGGCAGGCCACGCAGCGCCCCGGCACCATGGCGTCGCCCATACACTGGCAAGTTCTATAGAATAGACTGCACCACCTTTTTGCTGAAACAGCTAGCCCCACAATGTCCTCGCAGTTCTGGAAAATTCCCCGATCAAACACCGCCTTGGCGCAACAATGGTCCCGGCGCGTAGCAAAACCATTGCCGTTCATACTCGAAGAGGTAAACCAACGCATGGTGAATCGCGCGCAAATTATGCGCCCGGTCGAGGGAGGGGTGGTGCATCAAGGCTGGTTACACCCTGCGGCCTTGCCCAACGTAAAAAACCTGTTTGTTGGGTGTGAATTTGCTGTGTTTGCGCCCAAGGCAATCCACTTGCCGGTAGAGCAGCTTGAGCAGGCCGCCGCTTCTTTTTTGGCCAAGCTTTGGCCCGGCCGGGCGGCACCCAAGCCCGCTTCGACCATCGCACTGCCAACCAACAGTCTTTTGCCTTTGCCCAGCGAAAGCCAGGCCATGGTCTGGTCGCCCTTGTGGTTGCATGCAGTGGCCGACCCAGGTCAATGCATGGCCGAATGGCTGCGGGTATTAAAACCTGAAGGCGGAGTGTTTTTCAGCTGTTTTGGTCCCGATACAGCCCGTGAATTGCAAAGTTTTGCGCAGGCCATGGGCGAATCTTTTCCCGATTTTGCAGACATGCACGACCTTGGCGACCTGATGAGCAAGCAGGGTTTTTCTGACCCGGTCATGGAAATGGAAAAGCTGACCTTGACCTACAGCTCGCCAGCCAAGTTGCTTGAGGATTGGCGCGCCCTGTGCGGTAATCACCTGGAAACGCGCAAGCAGGGTTTGCGAACGTCACGTCAGTTTTCTGAAGCCATTCTTTGTCTTGAGCGGCTGCGCGATCCGGAAACAGGGCGCATTCCTCTCACCTTGGAGCTGGTCTATGGGCACGCCTGGAAGGTCAAAAGAAAAACCAAAACCGACGTGGCCACCGTAAAAATTTCAGACATCAAGGGGCGCAAAGGCTCGAAATAGCGTGCTGCTGCGCAGCATTTTCAAATGTAGCGCATTGTTTTTAACTTATTTCGGGGAAATCAGGCGCGGATTGCACCTGTCTTATTGCTTGCTTTAGAGCCTTGAGCCTATAATTCGAAGGTTTTGATGCACTCTTTTGGGTGTGCATTGGGTCTGAATGACTGCTCTCTAAGAGGTAAATGGGCATGATTCCAGAAAATTCAAGTTCAGCTACTGCACCAAGTGGCACACCTTGCACCAGCGGCGGCGGGCAACATTACACGCCGCAGGGCAATAGGTGGGTGTTCCGGCGCAATTGTTCGCTTAGTCCAAAGCAGCTTTTGCAGTGGTATTTAAGCTTGTGTGCAATCACCCTGGTGATTGCAACCGGTTTTTTGCTGGCAGGTTTCTGGATTGTGTTGCCGTTCGCTGGAATCGAGTTGTTGTTGGTGGGAACGGCGTTTGTAATTTACGCGAGGCATGCGGCCGATTACGAAATGATCGAACTGCAGCCCAACCAGCTTATTCTGGTTATGGCAGACGGCACCAAACTAACCCAGCTTGAATGGTCACCCCAATGGGCCAAATTAAGTTACAACGGAAAGTACAAAGCGCCTTTGTTGTTCAGTCACAGGGGCCAACAAGTAAAAATGGGCAAATTTATTGCCGAAAAAGACAAGTCAGCGCTGCACCGGGAATTAAAGGCAGCACTGGCAAGGGCAGCATGTGCGGTATAGGCATGCGGCTTCCACCAGTTTGATATTTTTTTTGAGATTGAGGATCGCCATGTTGAAGTCGTCCTTGGGTATTCGCAAAGCTGTTGCTTCGGCCGCTGCAATTGCGATGACATCCTTCGGAGGTGCAGCGTTTGCCGAGAATGTTTCTGGGCAACCTTTGCAGTACAACCTCGCTGAACCGGTTACCGAAATCGCGCGTCAAATCTATGATTTGCACACGTTGATGTTGGTGATCTGTCTGGTCATTTTCGTTGCCGTGTTTGGCGTGATGTTTTACTCAATCTACGCACACCGCAAGTCAAAGGGTGCCAAGTCAGCCTCTTTCCATGAAAGTGTGAAAGTTGAAATCGCATGGACCATTGTTCCGTTCCTGATCGTGATCGGCATGGCCTTGCCCGCAACCAAAACAGTGGTTGCGATGAAAGACACCTCCAACGCCGACCTCACCATCAAAGCCACTGGTTATCAATGGAAGTGGGGCTATGAATACTTGGCCGGTGAAGGTGAAGGCATTGCTTTCCTGTCCACGCTCACTACACCACGCGACCAAATTGACGACCACCAAGGTCAGGCTGTGGCACGCGGTGAAAACTACCTGATGGAAGTGGACAACCACGTTGTGGTGCCCGTGAACAAGAAAGTTCGCGTGGTAACCACTGCCAACGACGTAATCCACGCCTGGATGATTCCCGCCTTCGGCGTGAAGCAGGACGCGATTCCCGGTTTCGTGCGCGACACCTGGTTCAAAGCCGAGAAAGAAGGCATTTACCGTGGCCAGTGTGCTGAGTTGTGCGGCAAAGACCATGCTTACATGCCCATCGTGGTTGAAGTGATGTCCGAAGAAAATTACTCCAAGTGGGTTCAGGCCAAGCTTGACGAAATGAAAGCCAAGCAAGACGACCCCACCAAAGAATGGACCAAGGAAGACATGGTTGCCCGTGGCGAGCAGGTGTACAACGCCAACTGTGCGGCTTGTCACCAGGCTTCTGGTGAAGGCATCCCGGGCGCATTCCCCTCACTGGTGGCTGCACCTTCGGTGGTGGGTCCACAGGCTGATCAAATTGCAATTTTGCTCAATGGCAAGGGTGCTGGCATGCCAGCCTGGAAACAGTTGAGCGATGTTGAAATTGCTTCAGTGATCACTTACACACGAAACGCTTGGGCCAACGCTGGCACAGGCACCGACCCGGTTGTTCAGCCAAGTGCTGTTACGGCTGCACGTTAATATTGCTTAGGAGATTTACATGAGCACTACCGCGGCAGATTTAACCCACGGCCATGGTCACGACCATGACCACGCGCACGACCATCCGCATGGTTGGCGCCGTTGGTTGTACGCAACCAACCACAAAGACATCGGTACCATGTACCTGATTTTCTCGTTCATCATGCTGCTGGAAGGCGGTGTGTTGGCGCTAATGCTGCGTGCAGAACTGTTTGCACCTGGCCTGCAACTGGTTCAGCCCGAGTTTTTTAACCAGCTCACCACCATGCACGGTTTGATCATGGTGTTTGGTGCGGTAATGCCTGCATTCGTGGGCTTCGCGAACTGGATGATTCCGCTGCAAATCGGCTGTTCTGACATGGCTTTTGCCCGCATGAACAACTTCAGCTTCTGGTTGATGGTTCCTGCAGCGATCATCCTGACTGCATCGTTCTTCATGCCCGGCGGCGCAACTGCTGCTGGCTGGACTCTGTATGCACCGCTGTCTGTGCAAATGGGCCCCGGCATGGATGCAGCCATTTTCGCGATGCACATTCTGGGTGCCTCATCGATCATGGGTTCCATCAACATCATTACCACCATCCTGAACATGCGCGCTCCCGGCATGACCTTGATGAAAATGCCGATGTTCGCCTGGACCTGGTTGATCACTGCCTACCTGTTGATCGCAGTGATGCCTGTGTTGGCCGGTGCCATCACCATGGTGTTGACTGACCGCCATTTCGGCACATCCTTCTTCAATGCGGCCGGCGGCGGCGACCCCGTGATGTACCAGCACATTTTCTGGTTCTTCGGTCACCCCGAGGTGTACATCATGATCTTGCCGGCCTTCGGCATCATCAGCCACATTGTGCCCACCTTTGCACGCAAAACACTGTTCGGTTACAGCTCCATGGTGTACGCCACAGCGTCCATCGCGATTCTGTCCTTCATTGTTTGGGCGCACCACATGTTCACAACCGGCATGCCTGTAACCGGCCAGTTGTTCTTCATGTATGCAACCATGCTGATCGCGGTGCCCACTGGTGTGAAAGTGTTTAACTGGCTGGCCACCATGTGGAAAGGCTCCATGACATTCGAAACCCCCATGCTGTTTGCAGTGGGTTTCATTTTCGTGTTCACCATGGGCGGTTTCACCGGTCTTATCCTGGCTGTTGCTCCTGTTGACATTCAGCTGCAAGACACTTATTACGTGGTGGCTCACTTCCACTACGTGCTGGTGGCGGGTTCACTGTTTGCCTTGTTTGCAGGCACATACTACTGGTTGCCCAAGTGGTCTGGCCGCATGTACAGCGAAACATTGGGCAAGTGGCACTTCTGGTCTTCACTGATCAGCTTCAACGTCACTTTCTTCCCAATGCACTTCCTGGGTTTGGCCGGTATGCCACGTCGCTACGCCGACTACGCCACACAGTTCACTGACTTCCACGCCATTGCCACCATCGGTGCTTTCTGGTTTGGTTTGTCCCAGTTGATCTTCCTGTGGTGTGTACTGCGCGCATGGATGTTCCAGAAAGGCGAAGCAGCACCTGCCAAGCCATGGGAAGGTGCAGAAGGTCTGGAGTGGACTGTTCCATCACCAGCGCCATTCCATACTTTTGAAGATCCACCCACAGTGAAGTAATTCACCCACGGGTTTAACAATGGGGGTTTGGTATTCACCAACCCCCCGTTGCGTAAAGCGGCTTTGTGCAGGTGTTAGGCACACAAGGCTTTTTTACACAACGAATTGGTTCAGCAAGGAAGTAAGCGTGACCCCTGAGGAAAAAGAGAAAGCCAAACAAAACAAGCGCACTGGTTTGATTTTGCTGTCGGTGGCTGCCGTGTTTTTCATCGGCATTCTGATTCGCAAGGTGATGGAACCCAGCATCTTGAGTTTGGTGAACTAGGTTTTAATGAATTCGCAGTAGAGGTAAAGCAGCATGGCCAACGGAAATAGTCAGAAAACAAGCGGTTTGCACAAACAAATGGTTGTGCGCCTTGTGGTGATTGTTGTGGCCATGTTTGCCTTCGGTTACGCGCTGGTGCCTATTTACAAGGCCATTTGCGAAATCACCGGGATCAACGTGCTCACACCGCAAACCAAGAATGCGGAAGAAATCGTCAAGAACACCCAGGTGGACAAAAGCCGAAGCATTGAAGTGATTTTTGATGCCAATGAGCGGGGCAAGTTTCAGTTCAAGCCCGAGACCAATCGAATGATGGTTCACCCCGGCGAATTGGTTACCATGAATTATGTGGTGTACAACAACCTGAAGAACGACACTGCAGGCCAGGCCATACCCAGTTATTTGCCCAGCAAAGCGGCTGAGCACTTCACCAAGCTGGAATGTTTTTGCTTTAAGCAGCAACCATTCAAAGCGGGTGAAACCAAAGAGTTTCCGGTGGTGTTTGTGATCAACCCCAAGTTGCCACAAGACGTACATACCATCACATTGAGTTACACGTTTTTTGAAGTGGCCGGCGCAACAGCCATGGCAGCAGAATAATGTCGAAAGACATCAAAGAGGCCGCATCGCGTAAAGCGAGCACCGCCACTTTTCTGCAAACCCTGTCAGCTGTTTTGTGGTCGTTTTTCGGTGTCCGAAAGGGTAAAAACCACTCTGAAGACATGCAAAAGTTAAATCCGGTTCACGTCATTGTCGTGGGCCTCCTGGCAGCCGCGGGTTTTGTAATCGGGTTGCTGGTGTTGGTAAATTTTGTGGTGAGTTCCGCTTAAGCCGTACGGAATTTGCTGTTGCAGTATTGAAGCATCTAAATTAAAGAAATAGGAGAAACCACCATGCGTGCGAATGCACCATATTACTTTGTGCCCGGCTTGTCCCAGTGGCCTGTGCTTGGCGCAGTGGCCATGTTCTTTTTTGTACTGGGCATGTCCCAGTGGGTAAACGGCGCTGCATCGGGCCCTTACCTGTTTGCACTCAGCATGGCAATTCTAATTTATGTGCTCACAGGCTGGTTCAAGCATGTGGTGGGCGAATCTGAAAGTGGCCAGTACAGCGCCCGCGTGGATGTGTCTTTCCGCTGGTCAATGGGTTGGTTCATTTTCTCTGAAGTAATGTTCTTCGCAGCGTTTTTCGGTGCCTTGTTTTATGCCCGTCAAATTGCAATGCCGTGGCTTGGCGACATCGACAACAAAGCATTCCTGTGGCCCGACTTCACCGCCAACTGGCCCAACACTGGTCCGGCAGGCACTGTGGATGCGTTTCAAACCATGGGTCCATGGCCAATTCCAACCATCAACACCGCCTTGCTGCTTACTTCAGGCCTTACCCTGACTTGGGCGCACCATGCGCTGATCGCCAACAAGCGTTCACAGTTGATTTGGGGCCTGGCGCTAACCGTGTTGTTGGGCGCAATCTTCATGGGCTTCCAGGCTTATGAATACATTCACGCTTACCGCGATTTGAACCTGAAACTGACTTCTGGCATTTTCGGCTCCACCTTCTTCATGCTGACCGGTTTCCACGGCTTCCACGTGACCATTGGCGCTATCATGCTGTTCTTCATCATGATTCGCTGTATCAAGGGCCACTTCACGCCAGACAGCCACTTTGCATTTGAAGCTGCTGCTTGGTACTGGCACTTCGTGGACGTGGTGTGGTTGGGCTTGTACGTGGTGGTTTACTGGCTGTAACACGGGCTTTTCCCGGCAGGCTGTAAAACACACAATGAAAAAAGCCACTGGAAAACTCCGGTGGCTTTTTTTTGGATATCGAGCTTACATTGAGCTTATCGAATGCCAGTTGACTCTATCCAGCCCATGTACCAGGCAAACAGAATCAGCAGGAAAAGCGCGATGGACAAACCGATGCGCATGGTTAATGCATTTACAGTTCGGCTGGACTTGCTTTTGTCTTTCATGAGAAAGAAAAAAGCCGAACCCAGACTTGCCAGAATGCCCAGGAACGCCAGGCCAATGATCAACTTCATGGTGAACACCTTTCAAAAACTAACCGTGTACAGTACACAAGTGGAAGTATGTCATGGTTAATGCAGTGAAAACACCTGGCAAAGTCAAGCTGCTCTTCACCTTGTTGATCGGGGCTGGACTGGTGTGGCTCACCTTCAGTTTGGGGCAATGGCAAACCGGGCGGGCGCAGGAAAAACAAACCCTGTTTGACGCGCAAGCGCGCGCATTGGCGGCCGAGCCTGTCTCTCCAGCCAGTGCCCGGCTGGACTTGGACAATTTGTCCTACCGGAAAATTGAATTGAGGGGTAGGTTCGAGGCCAAAGCCCTGATATATATAGACAATCGTCAAGTAAACGGAAGGCCGGCCGTTCAAGTGGTGCAGGGTTTTCGGCCAGAGGGTGCAAACTTTTTAATACCAGTTGATCGGGGCTTGTTGCTGCGAAACCCTGCCGAGCCACGGCTTGCGCCCAATATGCCAGCTGGGGCCATGCGGGACGGTGAAATGTTCAATTTACAGGGCACCATTTTGCCGCGCTTTGCCCAGTCTGCTGAATTGCGCGGCATTGCCTTGGGCGATGCCGAGAACATTGTGATGGCCCAAAGCAATGGCTTTGAGGTGTGGTCGAATTTTAGTGTGGATGAATTTGAAAAGCGTACTGGCGAGCCAGTGAGCAATTTTGTGGTAACCCAGCAGCCCGTGGCGCAAACCACTGGGCAACAGCCACAGGCGAGTATTGCAGGTGGTTTTTATCACCTGGCAGTGCCCCTGCAAGAACAAGTGGCCAAGCATCGGGGTTATGCCTTTCAGTGGTTTACCATGTCGGCGGTGTTGGTGTTGCTGACTCTGTTTTTTGTCTACCGAGAGTTTTTTCGAAGCGAGTTTTACAAAGGGAATAAAAGATGAACGCAGCCAGCGCACCCGCGAAGCTGAACAAAGGCCGAATCACCATTTTGCTGGTGTTCCTCACCTGTGCCTTGCCCATTGCGGCGGCTTTCTATTTGTATTTTTTCGACAAGCCCGAAGGCACCAACAATTACGGCACCATTCTTGATCCACAGGTCGATGTGTCGACCGATGTGTTCAAAAACATCAATGGTGATGACTTCACCATGCAGCAGGTGGCCGACAAGTGGGTGCTGATTCAGGTGATCAGCAGCAATTGCGACGAAGTGTGCCAAAACACCATGTACTTCCAGCGGCAGGCCCGTGCTTCAAAAGGCAAAGAGCAGGGCCGTATTGAACGTGTGGTGTTTGTTACCGATGACGGCCCCCTTAAAACCCTGCTGTTGCGCCAATTCCCCGATGTGCATTTTGTGCGCGCCAGCGAAGATCAGTTGAAAAGCTGGTTGCCACTGGAGCAAGGCATTGTGGGTAACAAAGGCAGTGCCGACATTGGCACTGTGCGCGACCACGTGTTTGTGGCCGACCCATTGGGCCACGTGATGATGCGTTTTCCGCCCAACAATACCCTTCAGTTCGACAAGTTTCGCAAAGACGTTAGCCGCCTGTTGTGGGCTTCAAACATCGGATAAAACGAGAGCAGCATGAGCAGTTACAAGCGTTTGGTCGCATTCACCACAGTACTTACATTCCTTTTGATTATGTTGGGCGCTTTTGTACGCCTGACAGACGCTGGTTTGGGTTGCCCGGACTGGCCGGGCTGTTATGGCAAGCTGACCCCCACGCATGCGGCCGAAGAAATTGCACAAGCTGTTGAAATTCAAGGTGGAACACACGGTCCGGTTTCAATGCCCAAAGCCTGGAAGGAAATGGCGCACCGGTATGTGGCCACTTTCCTGGGTTTCCTGATTATCGGCATTATGGTGATGGCCTGGAAAAAGCGGGCCGAGTTGAAACAGTCCCCCGCCTTGGCCACCTGGCTGTTTTTCGCTGTGTGTTTACAAGGTGCTTTTGGTGCCTGGACAGTTACCATGCTGCTCAAGCCGGCCATTGTGACTGGTCACCTGATCGGTGGCATGACCATTTTGGGCATGCTGACCTGGCTGTGGCTGCGGCAAACCAGCCCGGCCCGTACCGTGGCGCCGCCCCGCGATCTCAGCGGGTTGCGTGTGCTGGCGCGTGTGGGGTTTGTGGCCGTGGCGGCGCAAATTATTCTGGGTGGTTGGGTGAGCACCAACTATGCTGCGGTGGTGTGCACGGACTTTCCCACCTGTCAGGGCAGCTTCTGGCCGCACATGGAATTCAAGGATGCATTTCACATTGTTCGTCATTTGGGTGAAACACCAGAAGGTGAAATTTTGAATGTGGCATCGCTGACGGCCATTCATTTCATTCACCGCATTGGCGCTTTGGTGGTTACCGGCATTTTGGGCTTCCTCGCTTTTGCCCTGTGGCGCAACCCGGGCACCAAGCCCCTGGCCATTAAACTGGTGGCCGTGCTGGCTTTGCAAATTGCCATGGGCGTTGGCAACGTGGTGTTTCAATTGCCTTTGTGGTTGGCCGTGGCGCACAATGGGGGCGCAGCGCTGTTGTTGGTCACCCTGATCTTGGTAAACTATCGGGTTGCGGGCAATCGCCATCGAATTTCATAAGGCTCCACATGCCATCCGTTGAAAAAACAAAAGCCGTGAGTAGTTTTTCTCACGTGGCCAAACAGTACTGGACATTGACCAAGCCACGCGTGGTGGCCTTGATCGTATTCTGTGCGGTCATTGGCATGTTTTTGGCAACACCCAGTTTGCCCAATGCCCAGGTGTTGATTGCGGGTACTTTGGGTATTTGGCTGGTGGCAGGCGCTGCGGCTGCCTTCAATTGCCTGGTTGAGCAGCAAATTGACGCGAAAATGGCGCGCACGCGTGCGCGCCCACTGCCCCGCGGTGAACTGAATTCGCTTCAAACACTCGTATTTTCCAGCATGGTGGGCGGTGTTGGGGTGTGGATTCTTTATGTGTTCGTGAACCCGCTGACCATGTGGCTGACACTGGCCACCTTTGTGGGTTACGCCATTATTTACACCTTGCTGTTAAAGCCCAACACGCCACAAAACATTGTGATTGGTGGTGCCTCGGGTGCCATGCCACCGGTGCTGGGCTGGGCAGCGGTTACCAACAGTGTTTCGGCTGAAGCGCTGGTACTGTTCCTGATTATTTTTGTGTGGACGCCGCCGCACTTCTGGGCGCTGGCCCTGTACCGCACGCAAGAATACGCGCGCGCGGGCTTGCCCATGTTGCCTGTCACCCACGGCGCTGCATTCACGCAGTTCCATGTGTTTTTGTACACCATCATGCTAGCGGCTACCACGCTGATCCCTTTCGCCATGAAAATGAGCGGGCTGATTTACCTGCTCAGCGCTGTGGTGCTGAACGCCATATTCATTGGGTATGGCTACAAGATCTGGAAGAACTACAGCGATGCCTTGGCCAAAAAGGCATTCACCTATTCCATCGCCTACCTGGCGTTTTTGTTCGCGGCCTTGTTGGTCGATCACTATGTAACGGTGTAAGCAGTATGGGCAGTTTCAAACAGTTTCGTTGGGTAAAAACATGGCTGGCTTTCGGCGCGGTGGCTCTGTTGGCCGCCTGCAGTGCAGGCCCTGCCAGCTTTATCAACACAGACATCACGGGTTCTTCTTTGGTGGCCAACTTCAAGTTAAAAGACTTGTCGGGTACAGAGCGCACCATGGAAAGCTACAAAGGCAAAGTAGTGGCCATGTTTTTTGGCTACACCCATTGCCCCGATGTGTGCCCCATTACCATGCAGCAATGGAGCGAGGTGAAAGCCAAGCTGGGCGAGAAGGGCGACAACTTGCAGGTGCTGTTTGTGTCTGTTGACCCAGAGCGCGACACGCCCGAGTTGCTGAAAAAGTACGTGCCCCAGTTCAACCCTACCTTTGATGCACTTACCGCGGAATCTTCCGAAGAATTGAAGCCCCTGTTGGCTGGCTTGCGGGTGTACGCCGGCAAGGTGGAAGGCAGCAGGCCCGACAACTACCTGATGGACCATACCTCCGCAAGCTATGTGTTCGACCAGCAAGGTCGCGCCCGTTTGCTGGTTCGCCACAACGCAGATTCTGCACCCGTGGTCAGCGATGTTGAACAAATTCTCGACGGCAAGTAACTAGTCTTTTCTCGCAGTAATTACGCTGCAACTGAGCTGTTGCAGGTTCATGGCCATTTGAGCCGTGAATTCTGCAATGCTGCGCTTTTTGTGCCGCTGCGCCATGCTTGTCTGTTTCGAGCTCACCGTGTCGTTTTCAATGTTGAACACCACCTCCCATTCCAGCAACAGTGGTTCGCCTTCCGGGCCGTGATTGATTAGTACAATCACGGGTCTGCCTTCAAAGAGTTCGCTACGGATCAGGTTCAGTGTGGCTTGTGGCTTGTTGCCTGCGTACCAGTTGGCAACAAGCCCGGCCTTTTTCAGGCCCTTCAGCATGGTCGCGGGCGAGGTACCCATACTGCCACCAAGCAAGTCTGGGCATTCGGCCCAGCGCATGATTTCGTGAATGTAGGGGTCATTCAAGGGGTGGCCGTGCCGGTCTTTGGGCAGGTGGTTCCAGCCAATTTCATGGTGGTGCAAAATGGTACCCAGGGCGCAGGGGCCGCTTGCGCGTTGTACACCTTCAGGTGCTGTGAACGCGTAAAGGGTTGATAAATCGAATTTGGGGTTTGTGGTGAATTCGAGAGGTTTGCCAGTGCTGACAATTGATTTGGCCTCTGAAAAATCGAGTCCGAAGTTGGTGTTACCGCTCATAAAAAAAGGTCCTTTGCTGCCAAACTCAATTCACATCTTATTCAGTGAATGAGTGTATTCTCGTCACGCATAGTTCTATGCACAAAGCTAATTCCGTTGTGCAGAACAGAGCTTCGCTCGATCCGCAAAGGAATTGTCTCTTAAGTTACTAACGGGTCATATCCTATCGAGAGGACAGGCCAACCCTTCGAGTGTTCAAGTGGCAGGGTCTTAACTTGGCAAATCGGGGCTGTTGCTGCTTGCTTGCAAAGGTACGGCCAAACTGCCCACAGGGGAGGGCGCACCAAGGGTGGAGAGTAAACCGTCCAGTGCATCGGTCACCGGGGAAAGTACGGCGTCCAGGGGGCTGGCAGCAGGTTCTTCAGGTTCCGGGTTGGGATTCGGTTCAGGGGCGGGTGGCGGGTTGTTGTTGCCACCGGTGCCTGAGTCGTTGTTGCCCGATTCGGTGGTGCTGGTGGTTTCAGTGGTGTTTGTGTTGTCTTCGTTGTCGCTGTATATGGCTGCGGTGGCACCTAAAAACACCAGGCTTTCCAGCACCGGGTAGCCGGTCGACTCGCCATTGGCGTTGGTGGTGCCAAACAGTCCGAACAGGTCCGGGTTGTCCGAAGTGCCTGCGTTGTACTCGGAAGCCTGTTGGCCGTCGAAATACACTCCTTGGCCATACAGGTCGGTGGCGATCCACTGCGGTGCTTCGTCCATTTCAACCACTTCCAGGTTGAAGGTGGCGGCTGCACCATTCTCAATAATCAGCGCATCTTTCACGCCAGTGAACTCAATGACTGCCTTGCCGCCCGCATCGCTGAGAACACGGTCGCCCGGCAATAGAACCATGCCTGCTTGCGCGGGCAGGAAGAAACCATCCCGAATCAACTGCACACTGCCGTTGATTTTGGTGATTTTTGCCTGTTGTTCTATCGACGTGCTTACTGCGTTCATGCGTTATTCAGCGAAATTAAGCGTAATTGTAAGGACCGCCCACTTCCAGTGCTTTTTTGAAGCTGGGCATTGCGTGGATGCGTTTTACGTAAGCTGCAATTTTGGGCATGCTGTTGATGCTCTCGGCGCGACTCATGGCTGCTTCCAGTGGAAAACTCATCATGAAGTCAGCGCCGGTCATCTCGCTGCCGCAAAACCACTCATTCTTGGCCAGCACGCTTTCAATGTAAGCGAACTGCTTTTCAAGGTTGGGGTTGATGAAACTGGTTTTGACTTGCTTGGAAATGCCGCGTGCAATTGGCAGCACAATTGGCTTGAGCAAAGCGGGTACAGGGGCATTTTCAATTTTATTGAACACCAGGGTCATGACCAGTGGGGGCATGGCTGTGCCCTCGGCAAAGTGCATCCAGTAGGTGTAGTCCCGGTGTGCCTGGGTACCTGCAGCAGGGCGAAATTTGCCGCCAGCCTTGTCGATCAGGTATTCCACAATGGCACCGCTCTCGGCCACGGTAATGTCGCCATCCGTAATCACAGGCGATTTCCCCAGGGGGTGAATTTTCAGCAATTCGGGTGGGGCCAGGTAGGTTTTGGCGTCGCGCGCATAGCGGGTTACCTTGTAAGGCAGGCCAAGTTCTTCAAGCAGCCAGATAATGCGCTGCGAGCGCGAGTGTTCCAGGTGGTGTACTTCAATCATGGTCGTAAAAAAGGGCTTGTTGCCAAGCCCTTAGTGTAGGTTAGTTTTCACCCAAAATGATTACAGCCCTGTTTTAAACCTCGCCCTGTTCATATTTCAGCAAAGCGGTTTTCATTTTTTTCATGGCCTGGGTTTCAATTTGGCGAACCCGCTCGGCCGACACACCCAGCTCTGCGGCCAGGTCGTGCAGGGTTTTGGCGTTGTCACCGGCCAACCAGCGGCTGGAAATAATGCGCTGGCTGCGCTCGTCCAGGCTGGCCAAGGCCAGGTCCAGACCTTCGCTGTGCAGGCGCTCCATGTTGACACCTTCCAGCACCTCGGTGGGCTCGGCACCTTCGGCGGCCAAATAGCGCACGGGGTTGTAACTGTTTTCTTCGCTGTCCACGTCTACCACCGGGTCCAGGCTGAATTCATGGCCCGCCATGCGGCGTTCCATGTCGTACACATCTTCGGGGCGTACATTCAACTCACTGGCCACCTCGTTGATTTGATCAGGCGACAGGGTTTGGCCGTACTTCTTGAAGCTGTTCAGGTTGAAAAACAGCTTGCGGTGCGCTTTGGTGGTGATCATTTTCACCATGCGCCAGTTGCGGATAATGTATTCATGAATTTCTGCCTTGATCCAGTGCAGCGCAAAGCTGACCAGCCGCACGCCGCGCGTGGGGTCGAATCGCTTCACGGCTTTCATCAGACCAATATTGCCTTCCTGAATCAGGTCGGCGTGGGGCAAGCCATAGCCCAGATACTGGCGTGCCACTGCAACCACCAGTCGCAGGTGGCTGAGCACCAGGCGGCGGGCCGCTTCAAGATCGTTGTCGCGTTGCAGGCGTTCGCCAAGTTCAACTTCTTCCTCGGGCGACAGCATGGGAATTTGGTGTGTGGCTGAAATATAGGCATCTAGGTTGCCAAGCGGGCCACGGGCCACCAGTGCCCATGGGTCGCGCACAGCAAGGCTGCTGCCAGCGGCGCGTGGGTTAGCAAGGGTCAATGCGGTGGTCATGATTGCGGTGTTCTCCGAATTAATGAACCAATTTCCAGTTAATTTTAGCACTCCCTGCGAAAGAGTGCTAATCACCCGGAAAAGTTCCTTGGAATCACCAGCGATAACTGACTTGCGCCTGAACGGTCCGCTCTTGTGCTGCAACCGTGAACGGCGTTCCCCCGCGAATGTAGGCGCTGGGTTCGTACTCGCGGTCGAACAGGTTTTGAATATTCAGGGAAAAACGGGCCTGTTTCCAGTCATAGTGAATGCTTGCATCAAACACTGTTGCATTGGGTACCTTCAAGGTATTGCTGGCGTCTGCAAAGGTAGAACCCAGGTAGCGTGCGCCCAGGCCAATACCGACGCCATTCAGCACATCGCCACGCAAGGTGTAATCAGCCCACAATGAGGCCAAATGCTCTGGTGTTTGAACCGGGCGGCGATTCAATTCCGCTGGGTCGGTTGAGCGCGTAATTTCAACGTCGGTGTAGGTGTAGCTCGCGATCAGGTTGAGTTGGTCGGTAATTGCCGTCAGTGCCTCAAGTTCAATGCCCTTGGATCGGGCTTCGCCCGTTTGCTCTTGAGCAAATGTGTTTGGGTTTGTGGTCAGGAAGTTTTCGCGAGTCAAGTCGAACAAGGCCACATTGAACTGGCTGGCAGCGTTGGGTTGAAACTTGACCCCCACCTCGAATTGCTGACCGGTTTCGGGATCAAAATTCCGCCCGTTCGCATCGGTGCCCAAAGCCGGCAGGAAAGACTCGGTGTAACTAAGGTATGGCGACACACCGTTGACGAATTGGTACATCAAGCTTGCGCGCCCGGTTGTGGCGCTGTCGTCTTGCCTGCTTTGCCTATTCATTAGTAGATCGTTAACCTTGTTTTTTGCTTCGTCATAGCGGCCCGCCAGGGTGGCTATCCATTGCTCGTAGCGAATTTCGTCTTGCAGGTAAAAACCCAACTGTTGCTGCTCAGTGCTGTCATTTCTGAACGGCGCGGGAATATTGACCGGCGATCCGTAGACTGGGTTGTAGATGTCAAGCGAAGGGGCTGCGCCAAAGGCTTGTATGGAATCAAGCTCGACATTCTGGAAATCGACACCGCTCAGCAAGGTGTGCTTTGCAGCCCCCAGGGAAAAGCGGTATTCCAACTGATTGTCCAGGGTCAGGGAAGCCAAATTGCCAAAGCTGCTGAAGTAAGCACGGTCCACTGTGCGTTGGTCAGCCTGAAGTGAGTTGCTGAACACCACCACATCGTTCAGATCGGTTTGGTAGTAACGCGTGTTCTGTCGAAGTGTGACGGAGTCGTTGAGCTTGTGTTCCAAAAGCGAGGTAACAGAAAATTCCTCCCTTTCGTATTTGTCCACACCGGGTTCGCCCGAAAAGCGGTTGCGTGGAATTGGTCCGTTTGGATTGGGCAGAAGCGTACCTGCAGCAGGCAAGGCCTGTGAAGAAATGGTGTCGTCTTTCTGGTAGTGGGTGAGTAGCGTTAAGCTGGTGTCAGAATTGGGTTTCCAGGTGATCGCTGGCGCAATGTAAATTCTGTCGTCGTGCACAAAATCCACCTGTGTGTCGCTGTTTCGCAATAAACCGGTCAGGCGATAGCTGAATTCATCATTGCTTTCAAGCGCACCGCCAATGTCCAAAGTGGCTTGTTTTCTGTCAAAGCTGCCCACTTCAATGCCAAATTCACGGTGTGTTTCCTGGCTAGGCCGGCGCGTCACAAAATTAACCAAACCGCCAGGGCTGGCCTGCCCGTACAGCACGGAGGAGGGGCCGCGTAGCACTTCAATTCGCTCAGCACCAAAGGGCTCCAGGCCATAGCTGATTGAAAACCCGGGATTGCTGAGTTTAAGGCCATCGCGAAACAGCCCTGTTGTGGACGCATCAAAGCCACGAATTCTGAAAAAGGTGAAACGGGGTTCCACTCCAAATGGCTCGCCCTGAATACCGGGCGTGTAGCGCAATGCCTGGCCCAAATCGTTTGCGTTTTGATCTTCGAGTTGATCGCGACCAATCACTGAAATGGCTTGGGCTGTCTCAGCGATTGCTGTATTGGTTTTTGTTGCAGTGGCACTGCGGCTGGCAGCATAGCCCTCAAAAGGGCCGGCAGGATTTTCCTGGGCTGGGGTTTGTTCTACCACTTTCACTTCGGGCAATGTTTGTCCGGCCGGGGAAGTTGTGTTGGCGAAGGCAGCTGTGTGCCCACTGAGGGCAGCGACGATGAGTAGGTGTAACAGGGCATAGGGTTGCTGGGGTTTTTGCATGGCAAGGTTCTGGGGGATGTTTGAGTGATCGGAATAAAGATTTATTAATAGTAACAATAATGCGAATCATTATCAATTAAATTGAAATAGTGGTTCGCTTGAAAATATGTCACTACCCGAGTTTGCCGCTTTATTGCTCGATCAAAAAACCTTCAGCCCACATTTTGCCAAGCATCTTCAGGACATCGTGCTCAAGTTGTTTTTGTGGCACTTCTACAAATACCTCGGCCAATGCTTCGGCCAGCTCCCTGGCGTTGCCCGCCATTTCAAGCAGCGCCCACACGGCTTGCCCCTCGGTGTTCAGGCGCCAAAGGGTGTGTTCGCCAGCTTGCCATAGGAAGGCGGACTGACCGATGCGGCGCAAGGCTGCGGTAGGTGCTCGTTTGAATACGCGGCCCGTGTCTGCAAGCGTATGGGTCTCGGGGGTTGGCGGCACCCAACCCTGTGCAGGCTTCACCTGAAGATCAGGATTAATGGCCTCTTTGCCATCAAAAGCTTTTCGAAGCAGTTGCACGGCTTCCTCCAGGTTGCCGTACACCAGTCGAACGCAAGTAATTTTGCCCAGAAGTGCTTGCGTTGTTGCCAAGGCTTCGCCGGGCGAGTTGAACTGCCCCATATTCTGTTCAAGTGTGTAAAACAGGGCATCGTCTTCGTTCACGGTGTGAAGGCATGCCGGGGTGTCGGTTTGCCGGTCCAGTACCACGATTGCGCCAAGCGGCAGGCGCACGCCGTGCAGTGCCACGTTGCTGGCACACAGGTAACCGTAGCGGCTGTCGTGTGGCCCCATGTGTTGCCTGGCAAACTGCTTGAAATGCATGCTCGCCTTGGCGGGCAGGGGCAGGCGCAAACGTGGTGCTACACCCAGCGCCACACCCTCCCCCTGAGGGCTGATGGGCAATACATCGTCACAGAAAATTTGCAGGTCTGGTTCGGCGCAAAGTCTTGCAATCAGCGTGCTTTTGCCTGCCCGTCGCGGGCCTGTAACCGCAATAAGCCGACCCCCGATTGCAAAAGCCCCGGCATGCAGGGCAATCGGGTTTGGACTTTCCTCAATGTGGGTTTCAAGCACATCGGCCAGCAGTGCGCACAGTGCACTGGCGGCGGGCAAGCCAAGCAATGGCTCGTCCAGATAAACAGATTCAATGTCAAAAGTGTAGGGGGTGTTCTGGCTGTTGTTAATCCTCGTAATGCAGTTGTGTGGCATGTCACAGGCTTTGCCATGTGTTGGTGTGCAGGTGTATTTCCAGCTTGGAACAAGCTGTGTGAGGCCCTGGAGCAATGCTGGCTCGTTGGGCACGCACACTTCACCTGCCGTGCCTTCGAACCTCAGCAACAGGCAGGCGGGGCTTTGTTGTGGTACTGCGTTCATTGTCTAGAAGCGAATATAAATCCAGGGGCGGCTTACCCGGGAATAACGCGAGTAGCGGGAATATCGTGAATATCTGCTTGGGCGTGAGGGCCGGGAAAAACGGTAGCCCCGGCCATAGCGTGTGTGGTAATGGTCATACCGGGATGGGCGCGACTTTCGGCTGGGCCTGGAACGGCTACCCGCCTGTGCCGTGGCCAAGCCCACCATGGCAGGCGCGGCATACAACGCACCCACGGCCAAACCCACTTTGGCCAGCATGGCCCTTCTTGCTTTTAATTTCTCATCGTCTGTGTGTGACATTTTACTTCCCCTGTCAATTGTGGTCGCCTCGAGAATTGCGCCCATTCACTTGAAACGCAGCTATTCAAAAAGTGCTGACAGAGTTGTAAGCCTGTTTGCATTCTTTACATAACTAAACATTTCAATTGATAATCGCACTAACTATTCATAAAAAAATTATTTGAAAACGCCAAGCGACAACCACACTTTTGGGGAAAAGGGTTTGAAGAACTTATTGATACTGGAAGACCATCCGACCTCGGCCATGGTCGTTGAGGAAATTATTGCTGCTGTCGTGCCGGGCTTAACTGCTCGGGTGGTTGATTCTGTTGAGCAGCTTCAGCAAATTGAGCCAGCGGATGTAGACCTGGTGGTCTCCGACCTGGTGTTGCCCAACAGCAAACCTGCTGAGGTAATCGATATGGTGTCACAACGTTTTTCCAGCTCACTTCGCATTTTTTTTACCGCTCTGGGCGATGCGAAAATTGAAAGGCAGGTGGCCAAT
This sequence comes from Limnobacter sp. SAORIC-580, assembly GCF_013004065.1. Classification (GTDB taxonomy): domain Bacteria; phylum Pseudomonadota; class Gammaproteobacteria; order Burkholderiales; family Burkholderiaceae_B; genus Limnobacter; species Limnobacter profundi. The sequence goes on along the minus strand of NZ_CP053084.1, from coordinate 3,057,976 downwards.
TCGGGTGCGCTGCTGCTCTCCAAAAGCCAGCATTACAAAGAATTAATGGTTCAGGTTCAAGCTTTCCTGAAACGTGATTCAGTCAACCTGAATTCAATTTCACAACGGAACGAGTTTCAAAGCCTGATTCAAATGCCCGGTAGCCCCAAGCCTTTGACCATCAAACAGGCACAGGTGATGGAACAGGTGTCCCTTGGTAGAACAGGCAAGGAAATTGCAAAGATACTGGGCATGAGTCCCGACACGGTGAATGCCCACATCAAGGAAGCCTTTGGGCGGCTGGGTGTTCAAAACCGTGGCGAGGCGGTAAGCAATTATTCGGTTGCGAGAAAGCTGGCGGCCCGCCTGCATGGGGAGGCCGCGCTGGCGCACTTGCAGCCAAACGCCGATTAAACTGTTTGAATGAACCTGAAACGCTATTTGCTGGTGCGGATGATCACCCTGGGCCTGTTGTGCTGGGTGTTAATTTCCGCCTATGTGGTGCTGCGCACAGCCAATGAGGTAGATGATGCCTTGGCCAGCGATGCCACGCGCTTGCACGAGATGGTGGAGTACTCCATGTACAAGCGGCAAATTAATCCCGAAATCGAGGGCTCGCCTGTGCTGGTGGGTAGCCAGTACGGTTTGTTGTTGGCACCTTATTGCATACGTTACGAGGGCTGGAACGGACAGGTGCGGCAAGAGGGTTGTGAGCAGCTGGTACGCCATCCTGTCGAGGCCCAGTTGATGCGCCTGTTGGGTGTACAAATTGAAGCGCAGCCGCGCCCCGTTGGCCTGTGGGGTCAACCGTTTGGCGAATTGACCATCACTGCCGATCCGCAATTGGTGCTGGCCAAATTCTGGAATACGCTGCGCGACTTGCTGTTGCTTAGCACCCTGATCGTGGCCAGCCTGGCCGCCTTAACCTATGTGGTTATTGGTCGCGCCTTGCAGCCGGCCGCAACCTTGGTCGAAAAAATCGATTCGATTGCCATTTCCGAGGACAGCCCGCCGCCCGCGCAACTTCCCGATGTGCAGCCACGGGAGTTTGGTCGTATTGCGCAAGGGGTAAACCGCTTGAACGAGCGTTTGTGGCGGCTTACCCAAACCCGCCGAAACCTGATGATGAAGCTGCTCAATGTGCAGGAAGATGAACGGCGGGAGTTGGCCCACTTGGTGCACGCAGATTTGGGTCAGTCCCTGAGCCTGATCGCGGTGAATTGCGCCCAGCTGCGCGCGCAACTGAAAGGTGGCGATACAGAGGTGCAAGAAAAGCTGGAAGAAATCGAGCTGCAAATTGAGGGCGCGTTCGAGCGTATGCGGGCGGTGTTGGTGAACAAGTGCCCGCCTGTGTTGGAAGGGGCTGATCTTGGCATGGCCATTCAAGACCTGTGTACCCGCTGGGAAATTAATGCGGGCAGCGGCTGGACAGTGAACCTGAGTCTAGAACCTGCCGCCTTGAATAGTTTGGACCAAGACCGCGCCCTGTGTGTTTACCGTACCGTGGAAGAGTGCCTGGCCAATGTGCGGCGGCACGCAGCGCCGGGGGCGCCCGTGAATGTGGGCTTGGGATTGCAGGCCGGTGTGCTTGAACTGTGTGTGGAAAATTGCTTGCCCCAACCGGTTGAAACGCAGGTGCCATCGGGCGGCATGGGCTTGAACTTGCTGGCTGAAAGGGTGAGGGTGCATGGTGGTGTATTCAAAGCCCAGGTTGAAGAAAACCGGTTTGTGGTGTCTGCCCGTTTTCAACAAAAAGGTACTTCATGAACAACGCTGACCTCAGTATTTTGCTGGTGGATGACCACGCCGTGGTGCGCGCCGGTTATCGGCATTTGTTGGAAACACAAGGTGGTTTCAAGCAGGTGCGTGAGGCTGAAAACGCGCAGGAGGCTTATGCCGCTTGCCAGAAAGACTTGCCTGCGCTGGTGATTTGCGACATCAGCATGCCAGAGCCGGTGGGCTTGAACCTTGTTCAGCGGGTGTTGGGGCGTTGGCCTGAGGTGAAATTTCTGATGTTTACCATGCACAACTCAATCGAACTGGCGCGTGCGTGCATGGACGCTGGCGCAAAAGGTTATGTCACCAAAAGCAGCCGGCCCGAAGTGCTGTTGCGCGCCATTGGCGAAGTGTTGGCGGGCCGCACTTTCATGAGTGCTGACTTGTCGCGTTTGATGGCACTTTCCCGCTTGCGCGACAACCGGGGCGGGCTTGATGAATTGAGCAGCCGCGAGTTCGAAGTGCTGTGTTTGCTGGTAGCTGGTCAGTCGGCCGAGCAAATCGGCGAGCTACTTTTTTTAAGTGCAAAAACCATTCACAACATTCACTATCAAATCAAAAAGAAGCTGCAGGTGAGCAATGACATTGAACTCACCAAGCTTGCGATTGCTTGGGGGCTGACTAGTCCTTCAATTACGCAGTGAAGTCGGGCAAAATTCCTGAAGAAGTAGGGATAAGCTTATTTCAACGGCAAAGGCATTTGCTGATTTTTACAACACTTTGGAGAAATAGACATGAGCTGGACCACCCCACAATTTGTAGACATGCGTTTTGGTTTTGAAATCACCATGTACATTGCAAACCGTTAATTTTTTTCGGTTGTTGCAGCAATAAAAAAGGAAGGCCAAGCAGAGTTGGCTTTCCTTTTTTTATGCGCGGCGCAGTTGCTCGGCTGAATTCAAGGTCAGTTTCAAACCTTGCTCAAGCAGCGACCTGGCAATGTTTTCATCGCCAAAGCCGTAAGGGGCTGCTGGGGAGTGATCGTACAGCAGGCCCAGGTAAAGGTAGGCTGCCCCATCGTTTGGTGCCAATGCAATTGCACGTTCAAGTGAAGCTTTTGCGTGAGCCTGAAACTGCAGCGCACACAGTCCTCCCAGTGATTTTGCGTACCCTGTCAGCACAATACCGTTCCAAAGTAGAACCTTTGCGTCATTCGGGTATTGGTGCGCCAGTTCCTGTGTAGTTTCAGCCAAACGACACAGCATGGCATCGCGAGTACGGCCAAAGTCGCAGCGAAGCGCTTGCGCCCAAGTGCCTTGAATGGCTTCAATACTATTGTCTGGTGCGGTTTCAGTGTTCGTTGGGCTGTTTGCAATGCCTCTGTCGATTACATTAAATACGCGTCTCATAGGTAACTCCTAAACCACGTTAATCACATCAAAGTGTTGCATGGTGGCAACCGTTTTATTGATTAACGCGGAAAATTCGTTTAGGAGTACAAACAATCAAAAATACCCATTCGGGCTTGTATCAACCAGGAATGTCCAGTGACCCTACAGACTTCGGCGACACCATCACGCCCCACGGCATATTGCCTTCGGGAATGTCTTTGATCACGTTGCCAGTGGCGTAGTCCAAAACCAGAATGTTGTTGCTGCGGCCACAGGCCACAATCAACTGTGTGTCATCGGGTGTAAAGCTAAAGTGCCAACAACGGTCGCCCACCGGCATTTCTCGCTTGAGCTCAAGCGTTTTTGCATCAAATACCTGAATCGCTTTACCACGTGCCAATGCCACCACAATTTCGGAACCATCGCGGGTGTAGGTGACGCCATAGGGCACTTCGCCGGTGGCAGCCTCGTTAATCACATTGTAGTTTTTGTCCAGAATCAGCATTTTATTGCCGTACTCAAGTGTGACCACGAATTGCTCACCATCGGGCGAGCGTTTCACGCCGCGTGGTCGAATGCCGTAGCTTTCGGTATCGATCTGTTTGATCTTCTCGCCAGTTTCAATGTCATGTACCGATACATTTTCATCGGCTTCATTGGTCACAATGATGTGTTTTCCATCGGCAGAAAACTCAATGCCTTCGGTCTCAAACCCCGCCGTAATTTCCTTGACTTTTTCGCCCTTCACCAAGTCGATGATGGCCACCTGTGCGGGAAGCTCGTCGCCTTCCTCACGTTCTTTTTCAATGGCTTTGGCTTCGGCTGAACCGGGCTTTGGCGGAGGGCCGCCCTTGGAGGCAGGCTCGTAAGCTACAAATGCAAGGTTACCCAACACGCGCACAAATTCGGGGTTAATGCCCACAGGCACACGGCGTACCACCTGGTTGGTGGCGGTATCTACAATGGCCAAATCTTTGGTTTCTTTTACGGCCACCACCAGTAGCTTGCCGTCCTCGGTCAAGCCTACTCCGCGGCCACCTTCACCCACGTTAATTTCGCCGATCTTGGTGTAGTCGGCCAGTGAGTAAATTGTCACTGGGCCGTCTTGGTGGGTTACGTAGGCCACTGCTTGTGGTGCAGCCTGTTCAACTGGGGCTGCTGCTTCCGGGGCAACTGCTTCCTCTTTCTTGGAGCAGGCCGCCAAAGCCACAGCCAAACCCAACGCAATCGCGCTTGTTTTGAATTTCATGTTCTTGTCCTCTCCCTTCTAATCGTTCAACGCTATGGAAGTTTCCCTGTTTTGTCCCGGGAAGATTTCCTGAAATATGAATTGTCATTGTGACAGGTCATGTGGGCAATTCCTTCCAAACGTTGATTTAACGCCATTTCTGCAAGCACTTTGAACCTTTGTGACAGTTTGGTTTCAATACACTGTGTAGTGTGACCTGTAACTATTTTGTAAAGAAGTACATCCATGAAGTATGTTCAAGAGAAAGTAGTGCGCAACCCCGAGTCGCGTTTGGTGCCCCGCATGGCGCTGTCTGCCTCCATGGGTTTTGCTGCGTACTGGACTTACCTGTACTTCAGCCAAACCCGGCATATTTTCAGCCCTGCGTTGAAGCACCATGAGGTGCTGACCCACCACGCACACGAATTCACTGAACTGCGTTTGCAAGTGGCTCCCGGCATTGAACTGGAAGGTTGGGTGCGCATGCCTGCTGGCATGGGTGGTGCAGGCAGCAAGGCACCGTGCGCCATTTATTTCGGTGGCCGCAGCGAAGACGTGCGCTGGTTGCTCAACGAGGCACAAGGCTTCAAAAACTTGCCCCTGGTGTTTTTCAATTACCGGGGATATGGCAATTCCAAAGGCACGCCGATGGAGAAAAATTTGGTGGCCGATGCACGTGCCATTTACAAATGGGTAGCCGAACAACCCTGGTGCGACCGCAATCAAATTTCTGTCATCGGGCGCAGCCTGGGCACAGGGGTTGCCATGCAGTTGGCCGCCAGCACACCAGTGCACAAACTGGTGTTGTTTACCCCTTACGACAGCTTGATCAGCATTGCCAAAAAGAAAGTGCCTTTGGCCCCGGTGTCGCTGTTGTTGCGCAGCAAGTTCAAATCGAATGAATGTGCCGCGAATGTACGCAACCCCACCTTTGTGTTGCTGGCTGAAAATGATGAGGTGGTACCCCACGATTCCTCATTGCGCTTGATGCAGCATTTCGCTGTGAAGCCCCTGGTGGCCACAGTGAAAGGCACCGACCATGTCAGCCTGCCACACGATACCGATGCGCAAGGTTTGGTCAGTCATTTCTTGACGACGTAGCTTACCCACTCCCTGTATTCGCTGGGTGTTTTGCCAGTCAGTTTTTTGAATGCACGTGTGAAATTGGCGCGGTCCTGGTAACCCACACGTTGCGCAATTTCATCTACATTAAGCTTGCTGGTCTCAAGCAACAGGCAGGCGTCGCGTTGAATCACCTCGCCCAATAAATCTGTAAAGCTTCGCCCTTCATTCTGTAGCTTGCGCTTTAATGTACGCACCGACATGTGCAGGGTTTCTGCCATGTCTTCAAGTTGCGGGTAGCGGCCATCCCGGCAAATCAGCAGGTTTTTCACGCGCCCGCTTAAATTGTCGCCTAGGCCCAGAGCAATCAATTCTTGCTCGCATTGCTGAATCACCATTTGTGCAGTGGTGGAGTTGGCGGTGGGCAAGGGCAGGTCAAGCCACCTGCCGGGAATTCGAATTTGATTGCCAGCCGCATTGAAACGGCACTTTGGCAGGCTGCTGGCATAGCTCGCATAATAAGGCGGCTCAGGCCAGTCAAACCACAATTCAATTCCGCTGGCCTCGCGCTTGCTGCCCATGGGGTTGAACAGGCTTTCAAACAGCCGCCACACTTCAATCACAAAATTTTCAATCGCGAATTTGCGCACGGGTTCAAGCGGCATGGCTTCGCGCACGTGGCACGTCAGGGTGCGTTCGTCTTCACTGGTGTCTATGGTGTAGAAGGGCACTTTGGTGGGCAAAAAGCGAATACCCAGCTCAATGGCCTCACGCAGGGTTGCACAACTCATCAAACCAAAACCGATCATGCCCGCTTTGGTCAGGCTGCTTTGTAAACCCATGTCGATGGCAATGTGTTCGCTTTGAAACAGTGCCAGCAAATTCATCACGATGATGCCATGCTGGGCCGCGGCGATGCGGCTGTTGGGCACTTGCAACTGAGCCAGTGTCAGCCCGCTGTGTTCCAGAATTTGATCGGCCTCAAAGCCGCGTTGCACCGCATAGTTCACGAAAAACAGCGGGTAGGCTTGTGCCACCGTGGCTTGTTCCAGCAGCCGAAGCTGCGGCAGGTCTTTCAGTTCCATGCCCAGTAAACCAGGGTTGCTCCCGCGACCAGCAGTTGCACGCTGTTGATGATCACGCTAAGCCGGTGCTTGGTATTGAATTCAGCGCCTGCGGCTTTGTCCCCAGCCAGTTCCCGGTCGCGAAGTTCATTGATTTGGAGCATCAGAATTTGCCGTGTGTACACGCTGGCCAAGCCGACCAACGCCGATGGAAACAACACCCAAAAGCCGCCACCGGAAAGCCCTGCAAAAATGGCACTGAGAAAGCCAAATACAATCACGTACAAGTAGTACCAAGGGAACACGGCGCGAATGAATGGCCCCGCTTGTTCCATTGGCAATTTGGTGAACACCAGCGGAGCAAACAAAGCCGAGAAGGCCAGAATACCGCCGAATAAACCACCCAGGGCCAAGGTTGTCAGTGCTTGAAACCATTCCATACATCACCTGCTGCAAAGTTACTTCGAGCATTGATTGTGCATCAGTGGGGTGAGTTTGTGGCCCAAATTGACTCTAAAGTCGTCACTTTTCACACTCACGCCTGTTGCACCCAAACCCCTACACTGCATCTCATCGAAAACCAACACAACACGAGACACACCACATGGCCAGCTCAAAAAAAGAAGCACAAAACATTCTTGAAGTTGCAATCGTCGGCGCAGGCGTATCAGGCCTGGGCATGGGTATTCAATTGCTCAAGGCAGGTGAAACCAATTTCAAGATTTTCGACAAAGGCCACGATGTGGGCGGCACCTGGCGCGACAACACTTACCCCGGCTGTGGTTGCGATGTTAAAAGCAGCCTGTACAGCTATTCCTTCGAGCCTTGGGCCGAGTGGAGCAACAGCTACGCCAAGCAGGGCGAAATTTACAAGTACCTGCGCCACTGCGCCACCAAGTATGGTGTGTACCCCTACATTCAATTCAACACCAGCATCACTGGTTCAGTATTCGACGAGCAAGCTGGTTTGTGGAACATCACCACAGCCGATGGCAAAACCATTCAGGCCCGCAATGTGGTTACAGCAGTGGGCCCGTTCAGCGCACCCAAGGTTGCAGAATTCAAGGGTGCCGAAAAGTTCAAAGGCAAAACGGTGCACACCGCCGCTTGGGACCATTCCGTAGAACTTGAAGGCAAGCGTGTTGGCTTGATTGGCACTGGCGCCACGGCCGTGCAGGTTGGCCCCGCCATTGCCGACAAGGTCAAAAACCTGGTGGTGTTTCAGCGCACGGCCAACTGGATCATGCCGCGCCCAGACCGCAACATTGAAGAAGCTGAAAAAGCACTGAATCGCAAAACCCCGTTGAACATGAAAATGAACCGCCTGGGTGTGTACTGGTTCAACGAACTGACTGCACCGTTTTTGATTTTGAAGTACGACATGTTCAAGGCCCAGCCCGAGAAAATGGCCAGCAGCTACCTGGCCCGCAAGGTGAAAGACCCTGAGCTTCGCAAAAAGCTGACGCCCACCTTCAAGTTCGGTTGCAAGCGCGTGTTGGTCAGTTCCGATTGGTACCCCACCATGCAAAAAGAGCATGTGCATTTGGAAACCAATGCAATTGATTGCATCACCGAAAAAGGCATTCGCACCGCCGATGGCGTAGAGCATGAACTCGACGTGATCATTTACGCCACAGGCTATGAAGTGCGCCACACTGGCTCGCCAATCGACGCCAAAGGCATTGGCGGCGCAAGCTTGAACGACAAGTGGAAAGACGGCTCGGAGGCCTACCAGGGCATTTCAACTGCGGGTTTCCCCAACTTGTACTTCCTCGTGGGCCCGTTCACTGGCCCTGGCCACACGTCTGTTATCGCTTATGCTGAAGCGCAAATTGGCTATGTGATTCAGGCCATCAAGTTGCGCCAAAAGCGCAAGCTGAAAGCCATTTCTGTGAAGCCCGAGGTGGAACAGAAGTTTGTAAATACCATGGACTTCCGCAGCGAACACACGGTATGGAAAAGCGGTTGCGCAAGCTGGTACCTCAGCCCCAATGGCCGCAACAACACTTTGTACCCTGGCTTGAACGCTGAATATCGCATGCGAATTGCTCGTTTCAACCCTGCAGAATATGTGCTGACGGCCAGCAATGGCAAAACGGTGAAGCCGAAAGTGACAGACCACATCAGCACCGGTTTGATGGCAATCAAGGCGGCCTGATCGAGCACATTCAGTACTATCCAGAATGGATAAAGGTATTGATATTGAAATCTAACAGGCAGACACTGGTCGTTCCCCCAAAAAAGGAGAGCGACCATGTCGACCCAAGGCACCAAAGCATCGGATCTTTTTGTTCAGGCCCTGGAAGCAGAAGGCGTAAAGCACATATTCGCTGTACCCGGCGAAGAAAACCTGGACATGGTCGAAAGCCTGCGCAACAGCAGCATCAAGCTGGTGCTAACCCGCCACGAACAGGGGGCGGGTTTTATGGCCGCCACTTATGGTCGCCTTACAGGCCGTGCCGGCGTGTGCATGGCCACTTTGGGCCCTGGGGCGACCAACTTCACCACGCCCGCTGCCTATGCCCACCTGGGTGCATTTCCGCTCATCATGATCACAGGGCAAAAGCCCATCAAGAAGTCCAAGCAAGGCCAATTTCAAATCATCGATGTGGTCAATCTGTTTGCGCCCATCTGCAAAATGAGCAAGCAAATCGTTCATGGCAACAACATTCCCGCCCTGGTTCGCGAAGCATTTCGGATTGCTGAAGAAGAACGCCCCGGTGCAGTGTTGCTCGAGCTGCCCGAAGACATTGCCGCTGAACAAACCACCGCGGCCATCATTCCCCGCAGCGAGCGGCACTATGCCGTGGCCGACGATGTGGTGCTGAACGAAGCGGTGTCCATGATCCGCTCTGCCCGCATGCCGCTGGTGCTGCTGGGCGCGGGTGCAAACCGCAAACAGGCCCGGCTGGCTTTGCAAGAATTCATTGAAACCACCGGCATTCCGTTTTTCAGCACGCAAATGGGCAAGGGCGTGGTGGATGAGGGCTCTCCCCATTTTCTGGGCACCGCGGCATTGTCAGACGGCGATTATTTGCACTGCGCCATTGAACGTGCCGACCTCATTGTCAATGTGGGCCATGATGTGGTTGAAAAGCCGCCGTTTTTCATGGCCCATGGTGGCAAGAAAGTAATCCATGTGAATTACCGTTCCGCCAAAGTAGACCAGGTGTATTTTCCGCAGTGTGAGGTGGTGGGCGATGTGGCCCGCTCTGTGCAAAAGCTGACCCAAAAAATAGGTGGCAAAGTGGTGTGCGACCTCGCCTACTTCAAGCGCATTCGCGAAGAAATTGAATTGCACATCAAAGAAGGTGCAGACGACGACCGCTTCCCCATCATTCCCCAACGCCTGGTGGCTGAAACCCGCCGTGCCATGGGCGCCAAAGACATCATTGCGCTGGACAACGGCATTTACAAATTGTGGTACGCCCGCAATTACAAAGCCTATGAACCCAACACCGTGTTGCTGGACAACGCGCTGGCCACCATGGGAGCCGGTTTGCCCTCGGCCATGATGGCCGCCATGTTGTACCCCGATCGCCGGGTAATGGCCATTTGTGGCGACGGCGGCTTCATGATGAACTCGCAGGAAATTGAAACCGCTGTGCGCCTGAAGTTGAACCTGGTCGTTACCATTTTGAACGACAGCTCGTACGGCATGATCCGCTGGAAACAAGAGCACGCGGGCTTTGCTGATTGGGGGCTTGAGTTTGGCAACCCCGACTTTGTGAAGTACGCCGAGGCCTATGGTGCAACTGGCCACCGTGTGGGAAGCGCTGCGGAACTGGTGCCCACCTTTGACCGGGCCTTCAAAGCCGGGGGCGTGCACATCGTAGACGTGCCCGTGGACTATTCTGAAAACAAACGTGTGCTGATTGACGAATTGGCCGCAAAGGTGTGTTTGATATGAATAACTCAATGAACAACGCCACTTTGGAGGTGGTCAACCCTTTCGATCTAAAGCCGATTGGCGAAGTAAAGCTGGTCGATTGGCCCACCATCGATGCCTGGTTGAACACCGCCAGCCAATTGCACAAAACCCGCGCCAACTGGCTGCCCATGCACCAGCGCATCGCCATTCTCAAAAAAACGGCACAGCTGATGCAAGGCCGGTTTGATGAACTCGCCTTTCAAATTGCCAACGAGGGCGGCAAGCCCTTGATGGATGCCAAGGTTGAGGTAACACGCGCAATCGACGGGGTTGAACTGTGCATCAAAGAATTGGGTCACCTCACTGGCACAGAAATTCCGATGGACTTGACCGCTGCGGGTTCAGGCCGCATGGCATTCACCACCCGCGAGCCCATTGGCCCGGTGGTTGCCGTGTCTGCGTTCAATCACCCCTTGAACTTGATTGTTCACCAGGTGGGCCCCGCCATTGCCACGGGCTGCCCGGTGTTGGTAAAGCCGGCCAGTGCCACCCCCCTGAGTTGCCTGGCTTTTGTGAACATGCTGTACGAGGCAGGCTTGCCCGAAGAATGGTGCCGCTTTGCGCCTTGCAAAAGCGACGTGGCCGAGCAAATGGTGACCGATCCCCGTGTGGCATTTTTCAGTTTTATTGGTTCAGGTGCAGTTGGTTGGCGGCTAAAAAGCAAATTGGCGCCGGGTACGCGTTGTGCGCTTGAGCATGGTGGTGTGGCCCCGGTTATTGTCGACGACTGTGCCGACCTTGAGGCCATGATCCCGGCCTTGGTCAAGGGTGGTTTTTATCATTCCGGGCAGGTTTGCGTCAGCGTGCAGCGGGTTTACGTGCCCGAAGACATGGCCACCGCCTTGGCGCAAGCCATTGCTGACAAGGCCTCGAAGCTAAAAGTAGGCAACGCCATACTGGCCGATACCGAATGCGGCCCACTCGTCAACCCGAATGAAGTCAAGCGCGTTGAGCAGTGGGTAAATGAAGCCGTAGCAGGCGGCGCACAGGTGTTGTGTGGTGGCCAAAAGTTGGGCGAAACAAGTTATGCGCCCACCGTGTTGTTGAACCCACCCCTCGATGCCAAGGTCAGTACCCAGGAAGTATTTGGTCCCGTGGTGTGTGTATACGGTACCGAATCGCTGAGCGATGCAATTGCGCAGGCCAATAGCCTGCCGGTTGCATTCCAGGCTGCGGTGTTTACCCAAAAGTTGAAAGTGGCCCTGCGCTGTGTGCGTGAAATTGATGCCACCGCGGTCATGGTCAATGACCACACTGCGTTTCGTGTTGATTGGATGCCATTTGCCGGTCGTCGGCAGTCGGGGTACGGGGTTGGCGGAATTGGCCACACCATGCACGACATGACGCAGGAAAAAATGGCGGTCATCAAGTTGTAATTACCGAGTAGATTCAAAATACTATGGCACTGAAAAAAGTAAATCTGAGTGATGTCACCGTGCTGATTCGCACGCGCAGGCGAGAATTGGGCCTTACCCAAAAACAATTGGGCGAGAGGCTTGGTATAGATCAGCGCACGGTGTCTTCTCTGGAGAAAAACCCGGGGTCGATCAGCGTGAACCGCCTGTTCGCCGTGCTTGATGCGCTACAGGTCAGCATGTATTCCTCAACCGATCCTCGCGATGAAAGCAGCCTGGCTCGCCTCACTGTTGACCAGCTTTTTAGAAACGCAAAAATCGTTTAACTAGGGGCAAGCTCAAAGCCGGGTGCTCACCCCATCACCCGGTAAACATCACCCAAACTGATTCAATTCGCCGAAATCCAGGCTGGCAAGTAACTTCGCACGGTTATTCGCCAGCACCGCTTCTATGGATTTCGTTCAACTTCCCGTTTTTGGTCAATCGGTAAAGTCTGGTTTGGGGCTGCGTTTTCGCGGCAACTATTGGGCGTTTTTCGACAAACGCACCGAACTGTCACCCTGGTTGGCGCTGCACAGAGAGTCGATCAACGACACCGAACTCGATGAACTGATGCTGCATGGGTTTCCGCGCACGCGCACCGGCGACACCGTCGATTGCAAAGTGCTTACCCACTTTGGCCTGGTGCAGGGCGATATGTATGCCGATGGTTTTTTCGTGGGCCGCAGCGAAAGGCAACGCACAGCCGCATTCACTGGCGATTTGCTGGTGATAAAAATACCGCTGACAGCCAACCCGCAAAAAGACCTGCTCAACCCCAACAGCATTTACTGGGCCAGTGAAACCAAACTGCTTGCACACCAAGCTGGCAGCACGGAATACGAACGCGGAAAAGCACTGGTTGAAATGGCCACTATTTTGCTGGCCCGCTGGCGCGAACACGATGCACAAAACCTTGAGTTCAAGGTGAAACACCGCATTCATGAACTGTGGGAAGAAGGCAAAGCCGTTGGGCAGGGCGCTGGCGCTGCAGCCATGGGCTTTATCGAAGGTTTGTGGAGCCTGATCAAGATCAGTGTTGAGTTCACTGTGAATGCAGTAAAGGCCACCTGCGCTGGGTTCGAGACGCTGATCAATTCCAACTTTGCGCAAATTCAGCAAATGCTGGTGGGTGCGGGCATGGCGGCCTACAACACCGCGCAAGAAATGATCGCGGCCTTGAAGGAAGGCATGCGCCTGTTCAACCTGATTGGATCAGATCGCCTGTTGCGCACAGGCCTGTTTGAATTTCTGGACGGATATTCTGAAAGCGTACCCCACCTGCGGCGCTTGCGTAATGCAGCCACGGTGGTGGTGGCCATAGGCATTGAAGTGCTGCTGGCACTGGCCACATTCGGCGGAAGCCTTGCCGTGGGCGCAGCGCGAGTGGGTGCCAGGGTTGCAAACGGTGCCAGCAAAGTGGGCCCATTTACCCAGGCTGCAATTAGACACCTGGCCAATTACGCCAAGGCGCTTGAAAAGGCACAGGCCTCCAAACTGCGTTCAATCGATGGTGCGCCCTCTGGCAACCGATCTTCAAAAAACAGCACCACCACCACCGCAGCGGCAAAGCCTGCTGAGCCCGGCAAGCCGGCAGCGAGCAATACACAAGGTGCAAACACACCCAAAGTGGCCGACACCAAAACAGCCGGTGAACCCATCAGCATGATCAACGGTGAAGAACTGCTGCAATTGCTCGATTGCTCAATGCCCGGCCTGGTGGGCTTGAACTGGCAGCGCACTTACCGCAGCAGCCTTGCAGAACAAGGATTCAATGCAGGGCTTGGGGCCGGTTGGGCGCACCCCTTAAGCCAGCACCTGCTAGCCCAGGCGGGTGCACTGGAAAGCAGCCTGAACTACATCGACGAGGAAGGCCGCACGGTTTACTTCAAGCCCTTGAAGGTAGGCCAGCGCTGCACCAACACCAGTGAATTTTTAACCCTGACGCGCACCGCAGAAACAGCCTACCGTCTGCAAGCCAGCAACGGGTTGGGCTTGGCCTGGCACTTTGAACATCTTGAATTGGCGCAGGGCAGCGAACCCACGCAAAACGAAACACAGCGCTTCTCGCTGGTTCGCATTGAAGACGCCTTTGGCAATGCACTTGCTATCGACTACACGCACGGCGTTCCCACCCACCTCTACAGCAGCCAAAGCAGTTGGGTACTGGGTTACAACGAACAAGGCTTGCTTGCACAAATTGCCCAACTGGCCAAAGGTTGTTCAGCAGACGAAACCGACACCGCCCTTGAACAAAACCAATTGGGTTTGAATCAACTGATACTGGTGCAATACCGCTACAACGCACAGGGCCAGCTTGTGGCCGTAAGCGATGCTGCGGGCTTTGAAGAACAATACGCCTACAACAAACGCAATGTGCTGGTTCAGCGCACGCTAAAAAGCGGTTACAACATTTACTTTGAATGGGAGCAGGCGGGCGAACACTCCCGCTGCGTGCGCCAGTGGGGCGACCCTGTGGGTGGTCAACCCACCTACCACTACCGGTTTGAATGGGATATTCACGGCACGGCTACCAACGTTGCCATGGATAGCCGCGGTGCACGCACTGAATACCAGTTCAATGCCCAAGGCCTACCCGTGCTTGAAAAGGGCCCTGAAGGCGCTGTTACACGCACCACCTACAACAGCAATGGGCAAGTGTTGGAACGCATTGATGCGCTGGGCCACCGAGAGCAGTTTCAGTACAACAGCCAAGGCCATTTGGTGGCGTACACCAACAAGCTTGGGCAGCTGCACAGGTTTGAAGTCAACGCACAGGGGCAGGTGTTAAAGCACATCAATGCTGAAGGCCATGTGCGCAGCAACACTTACACAGCCGAAGGTTTGCTGGCCAGCCACACCGATGCCACAGGTGCCACCACTCGCTACCGTTACAACCACCTGGGTTTGTTGTGTGAAGTAACAAACCCCTTGGGCCAAAGCACGCGCATGTTGTACAACGCGCAAGGCCAGCTGCAAGCGCAAACCAATGCACTGGGGCAAAGCAACACTTACCAATTCGACGCCTGGGGGCGGCTGGCAGGCATAAGCAACCCGCTGGGGCGCAGTGCCTATTACGCCTACGACTTACTGGGTCGATGCACCCGCGCCACCAACCACGAGGGCCTAAGCACCGAATACAGCTACGGCCCACTGGGCCAGCTTGAACGTATTACCGACCCCACCGGCCGCAGCGCGGTTTACGAATATGCCGACAAATTAAGCCAGCCCACCGCACGCATTGATGCACAAGGTTTTACCCTTCGCTACCGCTACGACAGCGAACGCAATTTGATCGAACTGCAAAACGAAAACGGTCAAAGCTGCCACTTTGAATACGACCTTGCCGAACGCTTAACCAAAGAAAGCGGCTTCGATGGCCGGGTGCAAACCTACCAGTACAACGCAGTGGGCCACCTGCTTGAAAAGCAGGAATGGGGCGTGTTACACGGTGCCGCAAACGGGCTGTGTCTGGATCAAATACCCAAGCAGCCACTGGCCTACTCACGCTACAAGCGCGATGCCTTGGGCCGATTGTTGAAAGCCCGGCAAAGCGATGGTGAAGAAGCCACCTTTGCTTACAACCCGCAAGGCCAGTTGGTTCAAGCCAGCAACGCGCACCGCACCCTGCAATGGGAGGTAGATGCCGAAGGCCGCGTACTGGCCGAGCGTCAAGACCAGCATCGAATTGATCACCAATACAACCCGGCAGGCTGGCTCAAGCAAACCAGCTGGGGCGCAATGGGTGGTGGGCTACCTTCGGGTGCTTTGGCCTACCAGTACAACGCCTTGGGTTTGCTCAGCGAAATTAACTTCAACGGTGAACTACTGGCGCAGTTCGAGCGCGACACCCTGGGCCGTGAAGTGGTGCGCAAGCTGGGCAACCAGGTTCACACCCAAAGCCTGTACGACCCACAGGGCAGGCTGGTGGGGCAGGTAAATCGCAGAGCAAACGGTTCTAAAACCGAACGAAGGGATGAACTTTCCCCCACCGTTTCCCGCCGGCGCTACTGCTACAACCAGAGCAACCAACTGGTACGCATTGACGACCAAGGCCATGGCACCAGCCTTTACCACTACGATCTGCTGGACCGCTTGCGCGTGGTGGAAGGCCCCACACCGGAAGCATTTTTATTCGACCCCGCAAGCAATTTGCTTGAGGCGCTGGAGGGGCAAGAGGCCACCGATGCACAAGCAAGCCGTGCCTTGCCAGAGCCTGCTAGCCCCAATGCCCGCAGGCCACAACAAACCCCGGGCAACAGGTTAAAGCGCCAAGGCAACAGGCGCTTTAATTACGACGATCGCGGCAACCGCGTAGAAGAAATTGTTGAGCGCGGCCCACGCCAAGGGCAGGTAACGCGCTACCGCTACAACGCCCAAAACCAGCTTGTTGAAGTGAACGTGGCGGGGGTTATTACCCGCTACGCCTACGACGCACTGGGCAGGCGGATTAGTAAAACCACCGAACCCGGTGCACAGCAAAGCACCATCAGCACTACTACGTTTTACTGGAATGGTGATGTGCTGCTGAGTGAAATCAATGAGGGTGTGAGCAACACCAGCAGTGATGGCAGTACCAAACCGAGCCGCTCTTATTTGTTTGAACCTTTCAGCTTCAAACCGCTGGCCTTGGTGCAACACGGGCATGTGTACCACTACCACACCGACCACATCGGCACCCCGCGAGAAATTACCAACGCAAAAGCCGAAGTTGTGTGGTCCAGCACCTTCAAAACCTACGGTGCGCTGGCCCTTGCGCATGTGAACGAGGTGGATAACCCACTGCGGTTTCAAGGTCAGTATTACGACGAAGAAACGGGGCTACACTACAACAGGCACCGCTACTACGACCCCAACAGCGGGCAGTTCACCACGCAAGACCCCATTGGTTTGCTGGGTGGAATGAATGCGTACCAGTACGCACCGAACCCCATGACATGGGTGGATCCGTGGGGGTTGAGTTGTAAGGAAGGAAATGAGTCTGAATTCTCTGGAGATTCTAGAACAAGCCCTTGGTTGTCAGACAAGAGAGTTGGTGTTGTTTCACACTTGGAAACCTTCAGAGGTGGAGGTTCCTATTTGATCCCCAAAAGTGCTTATGAACGATTCGTAGCAGGCAAACCTATGGCCGGAGATCCTACAGGTCAATTTATAACTACTAAATCGGCAATGGATAAGTTATTAGGTAAAGCCAATGGAAGCTTGGATTTTATTAAAAAGGAACTAAGTATCCCCGAAAATGCTTGGAATGAAGAACTTATGCGAGTTGATGTTCACAATCCTCTTTTGCATAACGCTAGGTTTCCGTCTGGTTTTGAGCGTGGAGCTAATGAATTATTTAAATGGGGCGGATATACAAAGGGAGGCATGCCAGAGATAGTTGTGGATCAGTTCCCCATCGGCGGCTATTCGGCAAATACGATTGGAGTTAAACCATAATGAAAGAGAAAGATATTTTTTTAGACTATTACGAGTCTTATCGACTTTTTGAAAATGAGTCTGGAGAGCTTTTTTTTGGTGTTTTATGCGGGGGGGTAGGTATGTTCGAGGCTAAGATTAAACTGAGTAAAGAGGAGATCGAGAAGTATCAATCAGAGGGTCAAAAATATTTGAAAATATTGGCTGAGGACATTCGTCATAACACGTCCAAATATAGTGTTCGATTTGTTGCTTGATTTATCTGAGTCTTTTGAACGCTTTGCACAAACGACTTAAGTAAACTTTGGTGCGAGGTCATTCCAGAAGCTAACGGCCCCAACGCCACAACAAACCCCGGGTAACAGGTTAAAGCGCCAAGGCAACAGGCGCTTTAATTACGACGATCGCGGCAACCGCGTAGAAGAAATTGTTGAGCGCGGACCACGCCAAGGGCAGGTAACGCGCTACCGCTACAACGCCCAAAACCAGCTTGTTGAAGTGAACGTGGCGGGGGTTATAACCCGCTACGCCTACGACGCGCTGGGCAGGCGGATTTCAAAAAGCACTGAGCAGGGCACCACCACCTTTTACTGGAATGGTGATGTGCTGTTGGGTGAAATCAATGAGGGTGTGAGCAACACCAGCAGTGATGGCAGTACCAAACCAAGCCGCTCTTATTTGTTTGAACCTTTGAGCTTCAAACCGCTGGCCTTGGTGCAACACGGGCAGGTCTACCACTACCACACCGACCACATCGGCACTCCGCGAGAAATCACCAACGCAAAAGCCGAAGTTGTGTGGTCCAGCACCTTCAAAACCTACGGTGCGCTGGCCCTTGCGCATGTGAACGAAGTGGATAACCCACTGCGGTTTCAAGGGCAGTATTACGACGAAGAAACGGGGCTACACTACAACAGGCACCGCTACTACGACCCCAACTGCGGGCAGTTCACCACGCAAGACCCAATCGGTTTGCTGGGTGGAATGAACGCCTACCAGTACGCGCCGAACCCCATGACCTGGGTGGATCCGTGGGGGTTGAAGGGCGAAGAGGGGACAGAGGTACTGGCATTGCCAGCACCCAAAAACTCAGAACCTTGGATGCCTGGTGCACCTCTAATATCAGAGCCAGGACCAAAGGGTGGAATGATGATAGAAATGGCGATGTCGCCCGGACAGACCCGCCCTGGAGGGTGGGCAACCACAGATAATATTCCAAATGTAAATTACGTGAGAAACGAGCTGGCTGTGACACCAGAATTTAAACCAGAGGTGGGGACTGTGCAAAAGTTTCTGATTCCGGAGGGTGTTCAGATACAACGAGGTACAGTGGGACCTCAAACTTTCGAAGGTACTGTTTATGCTGGTGGCGGAAGTCAAGTGCAAATTTTGAATTATTCTGATCGAGCAAAGTTGATTCCTATTGGTGAACCGAGGCCAATTAATTGAGGTCAGTATGGAAAATTTTGAACTAAAAGAGATTTATGCACCTTACATGTCGGGGGCTAACACCTTGGGCCTAAGCGTTGGAGAGCGACTCCCAAAAAAGGTTGTTTGGAGTTTTAATGGAGTGGAGTTTTCGCTTGAGTGTTCAGATGGGTTAGTAGCTAAAAATTTTCAATCAAATATTTTTGTGATCGAAGCTCCTTACGAAATCAAGAAGAATCGAGCATATGTATTGTCTGCCGATGGCCATCGGATAGCTGATCTACCGAAAAATAAAGGTGATGTTCAATTCTGTTACTACGACATATTTCTTCGAGGATCTGAAGCGATTTTTCTTGCCTCAAGTAATGACGGTGATTTGCAATTAAGTTTTGACCCGGGCAGTGGCGCGGTCACTTCAATTAGTGAATTTCGTTAGCCATTAGGAGGGTTTGTTGAGCATTCTGGATTGAAAACCCAAACGCTGAAGTCATTAAGTGAAGTCCCCGGTGTTTACGAGATTGATACGGGTTTTCTCGAGGAGAATCAGAATTTCCTAGTCAATATTACTAAGGAGTTTGAATTTGAAATTGAATGCCGTTTGGTGTCTGTTTGCACCAGATCGGTCAAAGAAAAATTGTATTCGTATTTTTCCAAATACTCCCCTGAGAGAATATCCTGCTCCCTTTCTTCCATAAAGTCCTCAGAAACTTTTTCGCCTTCGAACCAACTGCCCCATGTATTCGATAGTGATTTTTTCATTAGTCAATCCCAACATGTAAGTAACGTCCAAATCCAATAAAGCAATCAGTCCCCGTCAACTCCCCCTTCGACCCACCCGTTATTACCTCAACCGCAAACACCTCGAGGTAGTACCCATGAAGCCGTTCATCGCCTTAACCGCAACCGTGACCGCATTTGCATTCACCGCACCTGCCTTGGCTTGGGGTGGCGGCGACTATGGCTATTGGGAACGCAGCAAGCAAGAGTATTGGGATGGCCCGTGCCTGGTCAAAATTGAATCCAAGCCCTATGAATACAAAAAAGAAGTGAAGTGCGAAGATGGCTTTTCGCCTGTGGCCGATGCACCCTGGAAAGAGGAATATCGCGATGGCGAATGCAAGGTGAAGCGAGAGGCCAAATACGACGAGTTCAAAGAAGAAATCAAATGCCGTTGAGTTTCCGCAATACACCGCGAAGCGAAAGTATTGCTGTGACAAGACTGGCTGGCGCAGTGTCACTCATACCCATGGCACGCATGCATTTTTCCAGCCAGTCGGGCTTGTCCAGTAATTTACCAATTGCTTTATCAAGGTCTTGCTGAATACTCTGGCCGTAAGCTGTTTCAGCTTTGACAAGCGCTTTTGCAAACACGTCAAAACCTGGTTTCATCATGGCAAGGTCAATCAAGTCGCGATTGAACACACCTTCATCCGCCCAGCGGTCGGAATTCGCGAGCAATTTGCTTGCAAGCAAGTCAACAACACTCAGCGTGGCAACCCCGCACACTTCATCAGTAGGTTTGGGCATCTCAAACTCTATTCGGCCTTCCAGCACAATTTCAAATTTGATGTTGTGTTGGCCCAGTCCAATTGCAGTGCGAATGCCGTATTGGTCTGCACGCACTTCTCGAAGTTGCGAAATCAAAGTGGTGTTTTCATTGAAAAGCCCCAGCACGCTTCCAGACTCTCGTACCAATGTACGCAAGGCCCTGTAGCTGGCAAGGTCAGATACCATCAAATCGATGTCCACTGACTCCCTGTATTCCCCATGTCGCAGCGCAATTGCCGTACCTCCGCCAAAGTAGCACTGGTGTACTTTCAGCAAGTCGGCATTCATCAAGCGAAGCACCTGTTCAATCGCCTGGTGGTGTGTGCGTTTAAACATTCAGGCACCGTCCTTCGAACCAGGTTCAAACTTCGCCTGCAGTCGCTCGATCAACTGTTGTTCATCCTCAGTTATTTTCGTTTCATCAATATGCCGCCAGTTGCGCACATAAATATCCCAGGCTTGCCGGGGAGTAATCGATTCAGCCCCCTGCACATGCCAGGCAAGCGATTTCAATTGAGGGTAGTTGCCCAAAGCGATCACTTCAGGAATCGGTGCAGTTCTATCATCGCAAGTACTCACAATTCCGCACCTTAAGCCCAGTGCGGCCACAGCAGCCCAATAGGCGCCCGCGGCTACAGAGGGCTCCCCCAGTTCAATCCGGTGCAGAGTAGTTCGTGAAAGGCCTGCGGCAGTGGCCACCGCCTCGGCACTTAATTTGTTGGCCTTGCGGTATTGCTTCAATTGTTTGCCCAAAGCAAGCAATTGATCTCGCGGTGTGGCAGTTTGTAAATTGAATTTGGCTGGCATAGTGTTTCTCATTCTATACAAAAATAGAATTTTGTATACAACCAGAAACAAATTATCGCTTATTCCACCGAAAAGCTCGACCCACAGCCACAGGTACTTTTTGCCTGTGGATTGTTGAACACAAAACGTGAAGCCAAGGTGTGGGCTTCATAGTCGATGGTGGTGCCTTCCAGGTAGGGGGCGCTGACCTGGTCTACATAAATGTGAATGTAGGGGTTGATTTGCACCAGTATGTCGTCCTCGTCCGTTTCCTTGGCCAAGTCGATTTTGTATTCAAAACCTGAGCAGCCGCCACCTTGCACATACAGGCGAATCATGGCCGGTTTGTGCATATTGTCCCGCAAATCCAGAATTCGCTCTTGGGCCGCGTCGGTCAGGGCAATGTTACAAGTGGGTGTTGCTGCTTCAGTGGTCATGTCAAATCAGGTTGGTTTCCGCTTTCTCGGTCTCGCAGCTGGAAATTCTCCAGGTGCCGTCCGGGCGCTTTTGCAATACGTAGTATACGTTCCAAAGCGTTTTCTGGCGGTCGATCATCTGCACCGCGTGTAGTGCATTCATTCCATCGGTCTCGAATTTCACGAAGCGCACTGTCACGGGCTTCACCACCACGTCGTAGCCTTCACGAACCATTTTCATGAAAGTCTCGGCATCGCCAAACATGGTTTGAATATTGGGGGTTGCGTAGGAAAAGGCCTTGGGGCCGTCGCCTTGTTTAAAGGCTTCGAGTTGGGCTTCAATCACTGCTCGGGTTTCTTTGCGGTCGCTGGCTTCGTCAGCCTGGACCATGCTGGTGGTAAAGGCCGCAGTTAAAACTCCAGCAAAAATTACCAGCCATAGCTTCCATATTCGCTGTCTGAAACTGTTTTCTTTGTCAAACCTGAATTTTTGTTTGGTGCTGGAAGGGGGGCGGGAAGAACTGTCACTTGGCATTTGCGAACTACCTGTGCAAACAATCGAGTTTTGAGTTTGCATCGAATCGGGCGCATTTGCAAGTCCGAAAAGAACAAAGGGCAACCTTCCGAAGAAGATGCCCTTTGTCAACTGAAGTCACAAACAATCAATGACTTATGCGCTTATCAGGTGCCAATAATGCCACCGTCTGTGCGGCGAACCACCACGGTTGCCGAGCGTGGGCGGCTGGCAGTTGCGCCATCGGGCCAGCTTGAAAACGCGGTGGGGTTGGCAATCAATTCAGCCTCGGTGTATGGCATACCCGTGGCTGGGTTGGTGGCGTTGGGGTGACGGCCAACTTCGCCTGGGTGCTGAATGTCCACGAACATGGTTCGCATGTCAGGTGTCCATGTCACGCCGGTTACTTCGCAGCCGTCCGGGCCCACAAAGAAACGCTGAACTGTGCCTGCATCCAGGTCAGCAACAAGCATCTGGTTGTTGCCGTGGCCTGCGTAGGCGCCCGTGTTGCTGAAGTTACCGTCGGTCTGCACCCACAAGCGGCCCAAACGGTCAAACTGCAAACCGTCGGGGCTGTTGAACAGTTCCTGGCCAGGCTCGCCTGCCAACAGGAAGATGTTCCAGTCAAAGGTAGTACCTACAGCGTTTGCATTGGTTTCATTGATGCGAATAATGTGGCCGTAAATGTTGTTGGCGCGTGGGTTGGCTTCATTCACCTGACCCGCTGTACGGGCACTGTTGTTGGTCAATGTTACAAACACCTCACCTGGCTTGTTGGGGTTTGCAGCCAGCCACTCTGGGCGGTCCATCGGGGTGGCGCCTACGGTGCTTGCAGCTTGGCGGGTGCGAATCAACACATCGGCCTGGTCGATATAACCGTTGCCAGTGGTCAGGCCGTTTTGGCCATGCACCAGCGGAATCCATACACCAACACCCACGCCGTCGCCAGCTGTGCCATCGTCATTGAACTGGGCCACATACAGAGTACCCGCGTCCAGAATGTCGGCATTGGCTGCCATGTTGTTTTCGTCGTAAGCCGCGTCCGAAACAAACTTGTACACGTACTCAAAGCGCTCATCACAACCCATGTACACCACCACTTTTTTGGTGGTTGGGTCAATTACCAATTCGGCATTCTCATGCTTGAAGCGGCCCAAGGCAGTGCGCTTTTTGGGTGTGCTTGCGGGGCGGAACGGGTCAATTTCTACAACCCAGCCAAAGCGGTTGGGTTCGTTGCGGTTACCCGTTGCGCTAATGTCAAAGCGGGGGTCGCTTTCGTGCCAACGGTAACCAAAACCTGTTTGGCTCAAACCATAGCGGGCTTCCAGCGCATTGCGTGTAAATGTTGTGTCAGTCCAGCCAAAATAGCCGTTGAAGTTTTCTTCACAAGTAATGTAGGTGCCCCATGGGGTTTGGCCGGCACCGCAGTTGTTCAGCGTGCCCAGTGCACGTGTGCCTGTGGGGTCTGCTGCAGTTTGCATCAACACATTACCGCGTGCAGGACCAGAAATATCGATAGGCGTGTTGCCGTGAATGCGACGGTTGAATGTTGAGTTACGGTTCACAGTCCAAGTGCCGTTGCTGTTTCGCATAACTTCGATCACAGATACACCATGGGCGGCTTGGCCTTTACGTGCATCTTCAAAAGTGAATGTGACTGTGGAGTCGCTGACCACCTTGTCATAGTAATACTCAGCGTTCAGGTACTCGTGGTTAATACACAGCAGGCCAACATCGCTGCGTTCGCTGCCATCTGCATTCTTGAACGGGAAGAAGTTGATCGCATCGTGGTTGTCGCCGCTTTGCTGTTCCGCCACCGCAGATGTTTCGCTCAAGTCACCTGCGAATGCGGGTGAGCCGGCAACGCAGGGATCACCCCAGCGGTACAGAATTTCAGCCACGTAACCATTGGGTACTACCACTTCGCTTCCCGAAGATGCCGCTGCGGCTGCAAAGGCCACCTCAGTGTTGGCGGGGGCAGTTGCTGCCACTGAACCATCCGATCCACAGGCATTCAAACCAAAAATTGACAGCGCCGCTAGGCCGGCACCGCTTTTCAACACATTGCGACGGCCCTGGTTCACCTTGATCGCGCGTTCAACGATCTCGGTCAGGCTCAATTCTTTGGCGGTATTTACGCCAATGTCTTCTGGTTCAAGTTTGTATGACATCTCTCAACTCTCATCGAATAGGTTATTTGAAAAAGCAGGCGTATCTAATCGCGTTTTGTATGCAGAAATGTGACAAACCGTCATATGGCCGCGATGTCATAAAAATTTCAAAATTAACGGGGAAAGTGATTGCTTTAGTCGCATGTCTGTCGATGACACGGTGCGACAGAATTCAATTTGAATCCATGCAAGGCGCATGTGGGTACAATTGAATTGAACCGGTTTTTTCGGAGTAGTTTCAGTGGCAGCAGCATTCAGCAGGGCAATTGCAGTGGCGCTTTGGGCGCTTCCCTCCATCGGGTTGGCGCAGGCTTCGAATGTGGTTACCACCACAGCCACGCCCACCCCCATGCGTTGGGTGATCAACATGGGCAATCAAACGCAGGGCACCGCACCCGCCGGTATGTTGCAAACTTTGCAAAACACCCTCGGGGTTCCTGTCAGCATGGTTCGCCCCCTGTTGCAGCCCAACAGCTACCTGGTTGAAATGCAAAGCCTGCCTGTGCTGGGCAGTTTGCAAACACCCCAAGCCATTCGTGCGGCGCTTCAGGCCCTGCCGGGTGTGCGCTTTGCCAGCCCCGACATTCAATTGCAACGCACGGCAGTGCCTGCCCCAAACGATGGCGCCTATGCGGTAAACCAAGCCAGTTACATGCACACCGGCGCGTATGCCTCACTGCGCATGCAGGACGTGTGGGAGCAAACCCGTGGCAGCAGCAACGTGGTGATTGCTGTGCTCGATTCTGGCGTGTTGTTTGAAAACCCTGAACTGAAAGGGCGCTTGTTGCCCGGGTATGATTTTGTTAGCCGAGTCACCCCGCCCACCGGTACTCAGGAAAATGGCACAGTCGTTGACTCGGGTTCCAACGACGGCGATGGCCGAGACCCCGATCCCTCCGATCCCGGTGATGCGCCACCCTCAGGTTTTAATTGCCCCGATGGTTCAACCACCAGCTCCTGGCATGGCACCACCGTGGCCTCCGTTGCGGCGGCGCAGTCCAACAACGGGCAGTTTCTCGCCGGTATGGACTGGAATGCCAAGGTGCTGCCAGTGCGTGTTTCTGGGCGGTGTGGCATTGCCACCAGTTCCGATATTGTGGATGCCTTTTATTGGGCCACCGGTTCCGGGCGTGTGGACCCCACCATTGGCGTGAACCCCAACCCAGCCAATGTAATCAACCTCAGCTTCGCCACCGACACACCTTTGTTTGGCGGCGGTTGCGCTGCAAATGACATGGTGGCATTGGCCATTGCTGATGCAAGGGCGCGCAATGTGTCGGTGGTGATATCGGCTGGCAATAATTCCGGCGGGGATGTGCAATACCCCGCCAACTGCGCGGGTACCATTGCGGCGGGCGCAGCCGAGCAAGATGGTCAATTGGCCAATTACTCCGCCAAGGGTGCAGGCACGGGCTTTGTAACCCTGCACGCGCCAGGCAATTCAAATGGCTTGTATGTGGGGGCCAGCAACACAGGTGGTTCCACACCCAATGCTAATGGCAGCACTGCATTTTTGTTTGCAGGCACCAGCTTTTCCGCCCCCATGGTGGCGGGTGCCATTTCATTGCTCAAGGCAGTGCGCCCCAGCCTTACACCCAGTCAAATTGACACCCTGTTGCGCAACAGTGCGCGCCCGTACCCCGCCAACGCCAGCAACTCTACAAATTTGGTGGGAGCCCGTCTGGACTGCACACCCACAAGTTGTGGCGTTGGTTTGCTGAATGTGCTTGGCGCAGTCCAGGCTGCCCGGGCCCTGAGTAACCCCTTGCCTGTGGCCAATGTGCAGCAGTCGGCGGTGGTGGCCAGCAATGGTCCCTTTGAGCTGGATGCGGCGTTGTCCACCAACAGCGCCGGTGGCGGTGCCAATCTCACCTTCAGCTGGCAACAGGTATTTGGCAACCCGGTGGCGTTGGCAGGTACCAGCACCAGCGCCCTGCAGGTGCAGTCTGGCATGGCGGGCAATATTGCTGAATTCGCGCTCACGGTCACCGACACCGCCACCAACCGCAGCAACACCAGCGTGGTCCGCCTGGCCAATGTGTCTGTGAACGAGCGAACCTTCACCCCCAGCAGTGCGGGTGGGGGCGGTAGCAGCTCAGGTGGGTCAGGCACAGGCACTTCCGCCCCAACTCCAGTGGCCACCAGTTCCGGTGGTGGTGGTGGGGGAGTGCTGGGATTGGCAGGAATGCTAGGTATGTTGATGCTGTTGGGGGTTTGGCGGCAAAGGCTTGGGGTTGCCTGAAAAAGTTGGGATAGAATCGGGATTCACTTGGTCATACCCCAACTAACAATCAGCCAAGAATCCAAATGCCCAGCCCAGTACCGCAGCATCAAGAAAACACCACCCTTCGTTGGGAATATGCGTCCGTAGTTGGCATTTTGGCCATCTGGGTCAGCATGTTGAGCCTAAAAATCGGGGTCGGGCTTATTGCAGGCCTCGCCATTTTTGCCCTTACACGGTTTACCCGCCGCGGTTTTGTGCACCTGCTTCAACCCCACATCAACAAATTCAATGGCGCTTTCATGCGCGGCCTGTTTGGCTGGTTGCCCACCTTTTTAACCACGGCCGTGGTGGCTGCAGCCATCGTGTTGCTGGGTATTGGCCTAAACAGCGGAGTGCGCTTTGTGCTGGCCACCATGACCCAGCAAGGCCCACAACTGGTTGAGGAGGCACTGCGCAACCTGAATTCAGTTACCGCCAGCTTGCCCCAAGCCATTAAAGAACACATACCCGGCAAGCCCAGCGAACTGTTCCGCATGATCAGCAAAGACGACAGCGACTTCGTGGGCTACATTCGCAGTTTTGGCGGCGCCAGCTTCTTCATTTTCCTGCAGTTTGTATTCGCCCTCATTCTTGGAGTTTCCGCGGCGCTCATGGTGCCAGCCCCTGTGGCGGGCGGCCCGGCCAAACCCTTGGCCGACGCCTGGTTGCAAACCCTTGAAAAGTACGTGCGCTGTTTCACTTTGCTTATGGGAGCGCAGGTGTACGTCAGTATTTGGAACACCTTCTGCACGGCAGTTTTTATTTACGGCATTTTGCCGGCATTCGATGTGGTGCTTCCCTTCCGGGAATTGCTGCTCATGTTCACCGCCGTGGCCAGCCTTATTCCCGCGGCCGGCAACATTATGGCCAACACCCTTATTCTGGTGCTTACCATTCGCTACGGCGTGTTTGTGGCCATGGGGTCTGTGCTTTACCTGTTCATCATTCACAAGCTTGAATACTTTGTGAACGGCTACATCATTGGCCGCAACGTGCGCGCCAGCGTGCCCGAAATGCTCATCGCCATCATTCTGGGCGAAGTGGCGTTTGGCTTGCCAGGGCTGATTACCGCGCCGGTTACTTACGCATTCCTGAAAATGCACTGGCAACGGTGGGGGTGGGTTTGAGTTTTCTTCAGCGAATCAACCCAGCCTGGTTTTTGGCAGGGGCGGCGTTTTTTTTGCCGATTAAGCCGGCGCCGGTGAATTTGCTGTTGGTGCTTACTTTGGTGTTTGTGTTGATCAATCCACAAACTCGCAATCGACTGGCCGGTTTGTTCAAGCATCCTATAACCGTGGCGGCGTATGCGCTTGTGGCATGGCTGGTGTTTACGCTTTCCTTCGACACTAGTAATTTCGATTCGGCCAGCGACTATCTCAGCAAATATCTTCGCCTATTGTTGTTGCCAATTCTGGCTGCAGTATTCTTGACCAAACAAGACGGCACCACCGTATTTGATGCATTTTGTGTTGGCGTGTTTGTCAGCGTACTCGGCAGTTATGCTGTGGCGCTGGGGTTTTTCCCATGGCCCGAGGGTTCGGAATCACCACTGCTATTCAAGCTACACATCACGCACAACTTTTTCATCGCTTTGGCCACCGGCTACGTGGCCTATCGCCTGCAGTCGGTATGGTCGCAAACTCACCTTGCAATCAAGGCTTTGGTTTTATTGGCATTGGGTCTGGCCCTGTACAACTTCTTTTTCATGGTTGAAGGGCGGTCAGGCTGGGTGGCCATGGCCGTGTTGCCTGTCGTTATCGCCTATCAACGTATTGGTTTGAAGGGATCGATCATCGCAGCGTTTGCGGTTCTGCTCATCCTGCTTGCCATGTATTTTGGCTCTGACTTCTTCAACACCCGGGTCAATGCCGTGTTTACCGAAGTTCAGCAGTGGATCGACGGGCAAGCAATTGCGCAAGAAACCAGTAACGGTCGCAGGCTAAGCTTTTGGCTTCATTCAATTGAGGCATTTGTCCAGGCACCATGGTTTGGCTACGGCATGGGTGGTTTTGAGGCGGCCGTTACACCGCATGCGCACGCATCCGGGTTCACCTTCGCATTCAATAACCCGCACAACCAGTACTTGTTGTTTGCTGTACAAGGTGGTGTTGTAGCCCTGGCGCTGTATGTGGTTTTTGTAGCCATGGTTTTGCTGCGGAACAACTCGCGGCACCTGTTGCTGCTGCATGGCTTTGTATTGGCTTATGTGTTGCTCAATCTGCTGAATTCGTTTCACTATGATTTCGCCGAAGGTGTGTTCTTTGTACTCGGTTTGGCTGCGTTGGCTTATCGCACGGAAGAATCATGAATTCGCGTTCAGTGCTGTTTTTAAGCCAATGGTTTCCGCCCGAGCATGCACCCATGGGTTACATGCTCAAAGAGCTCGCTGAGAATTTGGCCGCTCAGGGTTGGGACGTTGAAGTAGTTACCGGCTTTCCCAATCACCCCAGTGGCAAGGTACAGGCACCGTATGTCAAGCAACGAATTTTGCGTGAAACCTTGGGCCCGGTTCGTGTTACCCGCTTGTGGCTGTATACCTCTGAAACGCGCAGTTTTCTAAGCCGTGCACTTAATTTCCTGAGCTTCGTTGGCAGCAGTTTTTTGTATCTGCTCACTTGCAAAAAGCCAGCCTTGGTATTTGCCGTGTTGCAGCCGTTGCCGCTTGGTGCCACGCTTGCACTGTTGGCCAAATTACGCGGCTTCAAACTGATTTTCAATGTTCAGGATTTACACCCCGATGTATTGGTTGATTTGGGTTTAATCAAAAGCAAACCAGTGATCAACGCCTTGAAATGGATTGAACAAACTGCTTATCGAAGGGCAGACGGTTTGGCAGTTATTTGTCAGGGTTTCAAAAATCATGTCGAGCAGCACGGTGCGCGAGGCGCAGTTGAGGTTATTCCCAACTGGATCGACATCGACGAAATAAAACCCCAGCCTGAAAAGGGGCAGTTGATTCGCGACATGGCAAACATTCCAGCCCACGCCCCAGTAGTTTTATATGCTGGAACGATTGGTCATGTGTCGGGCGCGCAAGTTGTTTTACATGCTGCGAAGCTTGCTTCAGAACACAACTCAAGCAAAACAATTCATTGGCTTTTTGTCGGGGAAGGCCCCTTGTTGCCCACCTTGCAACACTTGGCGCAAGGTTTGCCCAATGTGCACTTTCTCCCTTTTCAGCCCAGGGAGCTTTTGCCCGCTGTACAAAACTGCGCAAGCATTTCCATGGTTAGTTTGTTGCCCCGTAAGGGAACGTTCTCGGTGCCCAGCAAGGTGCTTGGTTATATGGCCGCTGCAAAACCCGTTGTGGCTAGTGTCGACGCCAATAGTGAAACCGGTATCCTGGTGCAACAGGCTGGCTGTGGTTTGGTCGCAGAGCCCGGTAACCCACAAGCCCTGTTGCACGCCGTAGAGCAACTTCTTGCCAGCCCGCAAAACGCGCTTGAGCTTGGTGCAAAGGGCCGGCAGTTTCTGGAGCAGCGTTACAGTCGAACCCAAGTGTGCGCGCAGTATGCCGAATTTTTTCAACAAACACTGCAAGGGCACAAGCCATGACAAAGCTAGAGCCCATCCAAATTCGCCCCGCGCAAGCCAACGACATTGCTCAAATTGTTCAGGTACACATTCAGGCTTTCCCCGGTTTCTTTC
Source organism: Limnobacter sp. SAORIC-580 (assembly GCF_013004065.1). Lineage (GTDB taxonomy): Bacteria > Pseudomonadota > Gammaproteobacteria > Burkholderiales > Burkholderiaceae_B > Limnobacter > Limnobacter profundi. Next base: position 3,028,019 of record NZ_CP053084.1, on the reverse strand, counting down.
TCACACTCATGGGTCCCCGTTTTCTGCGTCTTTTGTACAGCGGGTTCTTAAACCACCCCACTGGCATTTCATTGGTGGCGTGCTCAAAGGCCAAGCCTTCCCAAGTAATCGGTTTCGTAGTGGGTACAACCCAACCCCAGGGTTTTTTTTCTCAATTGCTCAGGCAGCGTTGGCTTGCATTTGCCTTGGCCTCTTTGTGGCCCTTGTTAAAAAAGCCTGGTCTGGTGTTTGTCAAACTTTGGTCAGCTTTGTTTTACAGGGGCGAGTCTTTGCCCGATCAACCCAATGCGGCCTTGCTCAGCAGCCTGGGTGTAAAGCCCACAGCGCAGGGGCAGCAAATAGGTCAGCAACTGGTTTCCGCATTTCTTGCCCACGCACAAACTGCCGGTGCAACAGCCGTGTACTTAACAACCGACCAAAGCGACAATACCAAGGCCAATCACTTTTATACAAAGCTTGGGTTTAAGCTTGCAGGTACCTGCAAGCGACCGCATGGCCGTATACTCAACCGATATTTGATCAAGTTAAACGCATGAGCACTCAACCATTTTTGCCATTTGCTTTGCCAGAAATTGGCGAGGAAGAAATTCAGGAAGTGGTCAATTGCCTGCGCTCGGGCTGGTTGACTACAGGCCCCAAAACCCGGCAATTTGAAACTGATTTCGAAGCCATGCTAAACGCAGCAGGCGGCGGTGTGGCTTCGGGTAATAAGCCAGTGCAGGCCATTGCTGTTAACTCAGCGACTGCGGGTTTGCACCTTGCGCTGGAAGCGATTGGCATCGGCCAGGGCGATGAGGTTATTGTGCCCACCCACACCTTTACCGCCACTGCCGAAGTGGTGCGTTACCTGGGTGCCGATCCTGTTTTTGTCGATGTACTGCCGGGCAGTTTGAATATCGATCCTGCGTTGGTTCGTGCTGTCATTACCGCCAAAACAAAGGCCATCATCCCAGTTCACTTCGCGGGGCTGGCTGCCGATATGTCGGCCATCGTTGCGATCGCTCAAGAACATGGTTTGAAGATAGTCGAAGACGCAGCACACGCCTTACCTTGTGTGGTTGATAGTGTCGCCGTGGGCAACCTGCAAACTGATGCAGCAGTATTCAGTTTCTATGCCAACAAAACCATCACCACTGGTGAAGGTGGTATGGTGGTCTCTCGCAATCCCGAAATCATCAAGCGCTGCAAAACCATGCGCTTGCATGGCATTAATCGCGATGTATTTGATCGTTTCACCTCCAAGGCGCCCAGTTGGTATTACGAAGTAGTCGCCCCCGGCTTCAAATACAACCTCACAGATCTCGCCTCGGCCATGGGTATTCATCAACTGAAAAAAGCAGAACTTTTCCGGGCTAAACGCCAAGCCATAGTTGATCAATACAATTCAGCCTTTGAAAATTTACCAGTTGTTTTGCCCCAGGGTGCGGCTGCCCACGGCTTGCATTCGTGGCACCTGTATGTGCTGCGTTTAAGTGATCAATGCCCACTCACGCGCGATCAGTTTGTTGAAGCGTTGTACGCGCAGGGCATTGGTTGCAGTGTGCATTACATACCGCTTCATCTACAGCCTTATTGGCGAGATACTTATCAACTGAAAACTGAAAATTTCCCGGTCAGCCAAAAAGCGTATGAGCGCATGGTGTCGATTCCCCTGTACTCAAAAATGACACAGACTGAAATTGATCGTGTTATCAATACAGTTCAATCCATTTTGGCCTGAGTAAACTCGTGATAAAACGTTTGTTTGATGTCGTGCTTGCATTCACAGGCTTGCTATTGCTGAGCCCGTTGCTGGTCCTTATTGCGGTGTTGATTAAACGCGATTCAACGGGCCCGGTATTCTTCCGGCAAGAGCGCATTGGCCTGCGTGGCAAGCCCTTTCGCATTCACAAGTTTCGCACCATGACCGTGGCGCAACCCGGTACAGCCATGCAAATTACAGTGGGGCAAGACGCACGCATCACCAAAGTAGGGGCCTTTCTGCGGCACTACAAAATTGATGAGCTGCCGCAGCTGATCGATGTGCTTCAAGGCACCATGAGCCTGGTGGGGCCCCGTCCAGAAGTGCCCAAGTATGTTGCCTTGTACCCCGAGCCCACAAAAAGCATTGTGCTTTCCGTGCGGCCTGGCATTACCGATTTGGCAAGTATTGAATATCGAAGTGAAAGCGAGTTACTGGGTAAAAGCAGCAACCCGGAAAAAACTTACATCGAGGAAGTAATGCCGGCCAAACTGGCTTACTGCGTGCAGTACGTTCAGCAGCAAAGCCTGTGGCTGGACATTCAAATTATTGCCCGCACCTTTCTTGCAATCTTGAAGTAGCGTTTCAGGCCGCGGGCTTGCCGGCGTTGGCCAAAGCATCAAATGTTTCATTTTCTGGCTGGTAACCATCAACTAGGCGCAGCAAAAGGTTCTTTAGCTCAGGCACGTTCCTCGTCTGCAAAATACTTTGCAGTGCTTCAACTTCCTGGTCTAGTTCCTGAACGCTGATACTTTTCTCATTGGCTTTCATAATGCGCGGGTGCTCCGTGGGTTTCGGGTCGTTACCAATCAGCAGCTCTTCATAAAGCTTTTCGCCGGGGCGCAAACCAGTCACCTTAATTTCAATATCACCGTTGGGTTGGTCAGGTTCTTTCACTGAATAGCCCGCCAAGGTAATCATGCGTTTTGCCAAATCGATAATCCGTATCGGCTCGCCCATGTCCAGCACAAACACATCACCACCTTTGGCCATCGCGCCAGCCTGAATCACCAATTGTGCTGCTTCTGGAATGGTCATGAAAAACCGGGTTACTTCGGGGTCGGTAATGGTAACCGGCCCAAGTTTCGCAATTTGCTGGCGAAACAAGGGTACTACCGAGCCGCTTGATCCCAGTACATTACCAAACCGCACCATGCTGAATCGGGTTGTTACACCGGGCTCATTTGCCAGGCTTTGCAGTGCCAATTCGGCAAGCCGTTTACTAGCCCCCATAATATTGGTGGGGCGTACAGCCTTGTCAGTGCTAATCAGTACAAAGTCTTCCACCCCCAACTCATTGGCTACTTGGGCAGTCAGGCGGGTTCCAAGGAAATTATTGCGTATGCCCTCAAACGGGTTTAACTCCACCAGTGGCACGTGTTTGTAAGCTGCAGCGTGGTACACGGTTTGGGGTTTAACTGCTTTGAACACCTCGCGCAAGCGGTGAGCATCGCGCACATCACCCAATACCGGCGACAGCTGAACCTCTCGGTAAAAAGAATTCACCTTTTGTTGCAGCTCGTGGTGCAGGGCATACAGCGCGTATTCATTGTTCTCAAACAGAACCAAGCGGCTAGGACGAGTTGCTAGAATTTGCCTGCACAATTCCGATCCAATGCTTCCGCCTGCACCGGTTACCAACACCACCTTCTGGTGGTTTTTCAAATTCAGCAACTCTACATTCGCGGGCACGTGGTCGCGACCCAACAGGTCATCAATGTCCAGTTCCCGAATGGAAGAATGTTCACTGTCTAGCGTTAAGCCGGCGGTTTGAATGTGCACGGGCAAACCCTTGCATTCTTCAATAATTTGACGGCGAGCACCTTGTGCGCCACTTTCCAAGGCAATCACCAGGTCTGAAACCTCATAGTTTTCAATCACCCGGCGCAGCTCATTCAAAGCAAACACCCGGTGGCCAGCCATATTGCGCCCTACCAGCTGTTGGTCATCGCTTACAAAGCCAATTTGAATGTACTCGGGCGAACTTCTAAGTGCATTGGCTAGTTGCACTGCCTCATGGCCTGCACCCACGATCAGCAAGCGGCGGCGCAGTACCCTCAGCCTAGGGTCGATGGTGCTTGAAAGCAGCCAAAACCGGGCAAACATGCGCACGCCAACAATAAAAGCACTCAGGATAAAAGGTTGCAGAACACCAATAGAGCGGGGGTTGGGGGGTATGTAAAAAGCCAACACAACCGCTGTGTAAAGGGCAGCATATACGGCCACTGCCTTCACGATTTGCTTGATAGCAGCCAGGTCGGTGTAACGGAATATGGCACGGTACAGGCCAAAATGAATAAATATGGGCAAGGCCAACAATGGACCAAACCAGTAAGGGATCCATTCATTGCCGCTGGGCACGTGCATGCCATCAATGCGCAGGCTAAAGGCCAGCCACGTGGCAGCAATGCCCATGGCAATGTCCACGGACATCACCAGCATTTGTTTTGCCCACCGGGGTAGGCCGATTAAACGTTCAGATCTCAAATTAACCTTTGATCAAAATGGGCGTATTCGGTAAATCACTCGATGATAATTCACTTCACTTCTATTGAAACCAAAACGGGCGCAGCAGCGTTACATTGAATCAAAGTAAAATCAACAGGCTTTCTAAATTACCCGCTCATTCCATGACAACTCAAAATGCAGTCCTTATGCTGGTATTTAACCGGCCCGATGTGACTGAACAAGTATTTCAGGCTGTGCGCAATGCTCGCCCCCCGCGCCTGTATGTTGCGGCGGACGGTCCGCGGCCTGGTCGGTCGCAGGATGAGGAGACAACAGCCAAGGTGCGCGAGGTTTTCAAGCAGGTTGACTGGCCTTGCGAAGTGCATACCCGGTTTTTAACTGAAAACCTGGGTTGCCGAAATGCCGTTTCAAGTGCAATCGACTGGTTTTTCAGCAAGGAAGAGCAGGGTATTGTGCTTGAGGACGACGTACTGCCTTCCCCCGCTTTTTTCAGCTACTGCGACACCATGCTCGAGCGCTACAAACACGACGAGCGCGTATTCTCGGTTGTTGGCAACAACCTGGTAGAACCCTGGTACCAACACCCAGAAAGCTATTTTTTCTCAAAAGTGTTTTTTGTGTGGGGGTGGGCCAGTTGGCGAAGGGCTTGGCAGCAGTACGATGTCAACATGTCCAGTTGGCCCGCTACCAAAACAGGGCAAAGTTTGCTGAAATGTATGCCCCGAAAAGGGCTTCACGCCGCGTACTGGAAGCTTGTTTTCGACCTGGCCCACAAGAATCAGATTTCAACCTGGGATCATCAGTGGACCTATGCGCATTGGGAAAACCAAGCGCTGTGCGTTACACCCGCCCACAATCTTGTTCGTAATATTGGGTTCGGCATCGATGCAACGCACACCTCTGGAGGCGATCCGGAATATATAAAACGGTTACAGGTGGCATCGCAAATAAACACAGGCCTTGAGCCCGCTGCTGTGACCGACAACGTTCAGTATTATGAACACATGTCCAAGCGCGTATTGGGAATTTCAGTACTCACATGGATCAGGCTTTCTCTCCGGCGGTTCCCCAAGTTTTTTGGCCAATTGAAGAAAATATCGAACAAGCTTCGAGCTGCGTGAGGAAATGAAGATGCCAAGTGGCAATTACCTGGTCAGCATTGTGATGCCTACTTGGAACAGCATGCGTTACATCAAAGAATGTATTGCAAGTTTGCTGGCCCAGACACACAACAACTATGAATTACTTGTGTGCGACGGGGGCTCAACCGATGGCACATTGGAATATCTTGAATCTATTGGAGACCCTCGAATAAAAATTGTCTCAAGGAGTGACAAAGGTTTAGTAAACGCCCTGAATATTGGATTCTCTAAGACAACTGGCGATATTTTGTGCTGGCTTAATTCCGACGATCGATACTTGTGCGAAAACGCGTTGTCTCGGGTGGCTGAAACGTTAATGAAAAACGGTCTTCAGTTTGTTATTGGCGGATGCGCCATGTTGGCTGAAAACGGAGAAACCATGCGTTACTTGTTGCCGTGGATTCCTCAACCTCCCTTTGGCTACCGTGGGCATAGCAATTGTTTTACGGGAAGCCTATTCTTCAAAAAAGAGGCTTGGGCCAAGTTTGGTCAATTCTCTGAGCAGAACAAGTATGCATTCGAATATGAGCTGATTCGTCAGTTAATGGCATGTCCTCAGCAGGGTCGTATTCTCATCGGCGCACCTGTCGCGGGTTTCAGGCTTCGACCCGATTCCGTCAGCGGTGCGAATAGCGAAGCGATGGCGCTTGAGCGCAATCGGGTTGTCGGCAATATCGTCCATGAAAACGCACCGTTCAGGCATCAGCTAATTCGTTTGTATTCTTATGCAAGGTTGGGCTTGTTGCCCACATTCCTTAAGTATCTGCGCGCAAATCGTAACCCTAAGGCAGTGCGCAATGTTTGGAAAAATTAAGCAAACACTAACAGGTTTGTCTGAGCGCCCGAATTTGATGGCTGCATTGCGCAACCTCAGCTGGTTGGCATTCGATCGTGTTTTCAGGTTGGGCGTCTCATTCGTTGTTACGCTGTGGTTGGCCCGTTACCTCGCGCCAGAATTGTTTGGGGTGTACAACTATGCTATCGCCTTTACCGCTTTATTCTCAGTATTAGCTGCGCTTGGATTGCAGGGCGTAGTTGTTCAATTGTTAATTGATAAGCCAGATCAAATCGGTGAAACACTGACAAGTGCGTTCGTTCTCCAATTCATCGGAGGAGTAGTTTCGGTACTGGCTGCTATCGTAATTGCGATTTTCCTACACGACCACGAAGACAATATTTTGGTCGCTGTCTTATCCCTTAGCGCAATCAATTTATTTCGTTTTGCAGACACGATTCGATTCTACTTTGAGGCCAAAGTGCAGTCGAAGCAGTTAGTCATATTCGAAGGAGCTGTATTTTCATTGATTGTGCTATTAAGAATCGTATTTGTAGTTACGGCATTGCCGTTGATGTATTTTATCTGGCTACTTGTATTGGAGGCTTTCTTAACTGCGGTTGCATTTGCAGTGTTGTTCGTCAAAAATTTTGATGTCAGAAAACTAGCTTTTGTGCGGGATAGTTTTGTTGGACTTTTAAAAATGGCATGGCCATTAACAGTGGCCATGATGGCTACGATGCTTTATATGCGGACGGATCAGGTTATGTTGGCGTCCATGTTGGGTCAGCAAGCCGTGGGTATATATTCTGCGTCTGTCCGACTCACTGAAATTTGGTATGTTTTACCCAGCATTATTGTCAGTTCAGTATTTCCGAGAATTTTACTTGAAATGCGGAGTAATCCAGATCGTGCCAATAGAGCTACAGATATGCTGCTGTTTGGTTTTGCGGTAACGTCACTTCTGGTCGCTGCCGCGGTATCAATGTTTTCGATAAACATCGTTTCATATCTATTCGGGCTCGATTACCTTGAAGCAGCTCCGGTATTGAGCATTCATATATGGTCTTCACTGTTTGTATTTTCAGGATTGCTAAGTAGTCGCTGGCTAGTCGCTATGTCAATGCAACGATTTGTATTGATATCAACCGCGCTGGGTGCGATCGTTAATATTGGATTGAACTACTTGCTAATTCCAGTGTATGGAGTCTCTGGTGCTGCTTGGGCCACATTGATTGCCCAGCTTGTTTCCTGTGTGTTGATTAATGCATGTCACCCCGTTTCTCGTCGTTTTTTCATTGCCCAGGTTTCAGCTTTGAGTCTAGTTTCCGGTTTAAGTCTGCTTAGATGGTGGCGACTAAATTCAAGCGCAGCTAACTCTTTGGGTGGCAAGAATTCAGAATGACTCTCTGATAAAGGTTTTCGTGAAGGCGGGCGACGTTAGTGTCCAATATCTTGTCTCGGATAGAGTTGGCCATACAAGTTTGAGACTCTTGAAGGTGCGACAACGCAATCGCTTGAATAATACATTTTTGCAAATCATGTGTATCAAACGGAGCTGCAAGATAACCGTTCTTGCCGTGGTCAACGATATCTTTTAAACCTCCAATACTGAATGCGGCTACAGGTGTTCCGCACGCAAGAGCCTCAGTTGCTGTTTGCCCGAATACCTCTTGTCTGGATGGTACAACCATTACGTTCGCTGCACTGTATGTTAGACGTAATGAAACATCATCTTGAAGAGGCCCCATATAATGCGTAATGAATCCTTGAATGACTTCCTGCGACGGTCGGCTTTGCCCAAATATCACAAGTTCATATTCATTTCCGCTTTCCCTTAAGTGTTCTAGTGCATCTTTCAATAGTGAGAAACCTTTTCTTTTATCTGCGTGGCCGCCAAGCGCACCAAACAAAATAAGCTTCTTGTCGATCGGTAGCTTCAATATCTGTCTTGCAGCGACGCGATCAATCGGGGTCCATGATGTAGTATCCAGTCCATTCGGAATTATTTTGGTCTGCCATTTTGAGGTCAATGGGCTGCATTGAGTACAATTAGCTAACCATTTACTAGGAGCAACAATCGTGATGTTGTCACGCCAATATTTGTTTTTTCTGTTCCAAACCCAACGATCAAGTGCATGATTTCTACTTGATACAGATAAGTTGAATTTTGTTGAATAACCCGTTTCCCAGTCGTTGTTTTCCGAATAATGCTCTGCGCCGCAGAATGGCCACATATCGTGGAAAGTCCAAACGATTGGTTTTTCGATCGCACTAATGTCTCGGATCGAGAGCATTTCTCTGTTAATCCAGTGAAGGTGAACCAAGTCTGCGTTAGATCTATTTATTCTTTTTACCCATTTAGACGGTAACAGTGCAAATGAAAGAAATGATCGCTCACGCTTTTTGGAAAAGAACTTTGGTAGCTGACCGAGATAGGGGCGAATATTAGTCAAAATCCTATCGAGACGACTTTCGGATTGAAAGACCGTCGATAGATCAGAGATTTTTTCATCGACCCAAAGCTCAGAATCTACCCCAATCTTCAGCAATGCTTTGTGCAATCGCATTGATGCCCTCGCAGCACCACCATTTAAGTCGCTCGATGAAAGATGCACAATTTTCAATTAGTATTCGTCTCCAAATTCAGTTAAATTACTTTGGTTTTCAAAGTGCAACTTGATCTAATCGATCTAACCCTCTACTTAACTAAAAAGAGTTAACGTTTTTAGTCGCGACGATAAGGTACTATTTTGAGTGAACAAAAATACTAGTAATGTTTAGAGCTTGCCTGTGCAATGTAAATATAAGCCATTTTTTTGATGAATGTGTATCTCTCGGAAATTATCATTTCTGAGTTTAATTGATTGCATTAAATTTTATATTGAATCAAAGATTTATCTGTGAATAGTTTATTAACTAAGGGGGATGTCGGGCCTTACAAAAACAAAATTTGAATAGTGATAGATATTCGATTCAGGTAGATCGATATTCCTTAATGCAAGTCCATCGCCATAGGGAAGTAGCTGATATACCTTGTATTCAGGTATCAGTTTTCCAAGTGATCTAAGAGATTGCATCCGAAATAACTGATGCCAGTTATACTCAATATGAATGAATTTTGGTTTTAACTCGGCAATTATCCTCTGAGCGCCCAACAACACTTCATACTCAAAACCTTCAGTGTCTATTTTTAGTAAGTCGATAAATTTAAAGTCTTTGGATATCCGTTCCAAGTATGAATCCAATTTTATAACCGGAACCTTCATAACACTTGTGTTTGATGCTTTCACATATGCAATTTCATTTACTTCAGAACTGAAACTGGCGAGCTCTGAATCTCCTTCTCCATAGTGCAAATCGAGCACTCCATCCTCTTTTCCAATCCCAAAATTCTCCGCAATGAACCGCCCAGGATATAAATCTTCAAGTTTTCGCGCTATTGCATATGCTTCAGGCAAAGGCTCAAATGCAATTACATATGAGTCAGTGGCTTTAAGCAATATTTCTGAATATGCTCCCTTGTTGGCTCCTATATCTATACAGAGTTTAGGTTTCATTTTGGCGAGGTGGTTTATAAAGATAAATTCGCCAGTGGTTTTAAAATCACCATGATTATTATATCCTCTAGCATGTAAGGCTAGTTGAAGTATCAAATTGTTGAATTTTTGAGTAGAAGGGCGTGCGAATGCGAAAATGTAAATTTTTGATATGAAATCATAAATCTTTCTGAGTATTATTTTCATGGATTTCGGCTTTTGACTCTTAAGATAAATATTTATTGATTTAGTATATTTTCAAGTGGTTTTTTGGAGAAATTTATCGTTTGATTAGATTGGTTGGGTTGTCGTTATGTATCCGATTTACTGGTGCCCGTTGAGTCTAATGTCTATTGTGACGACTAAGTAGTTTAAGGAATAAAGAAATCCGATATTTAAATGATGCCCAAAGTCTTTCTATCGTCAAAAAATGCATTTGTATTTCGAATACATGGTTAAGGCTCCATTCGTCGGCCTTAGTCGCTATGATTGTTTCCTGAGGGTGTTTTATTGGCCAATCTAGTATGCCCGTTGACACATTCGCAAGTTTGCTCTCCGCACTAGTGGTATGAGTAGCATTGGGGCCAAAGCCAATATTGGTGACTAAGTTACTTTTTGGAATACAGCTAAGCCAATTATTCTTGAAACAAGTAAATGCCCATTGATAGTCCCAGGTGTCTATGTCGCCAAGGTACACTTTGTCAAAAACCATACTCCAGTATTTTGCTGCCTTTCGATTGTCTTCAAAAACTTGAGTTTGAAGAAACGGCAAGCCCAACTTCGGCCAATCCGTCATTGAGACATCGTATTCTTTCCAAGCGCGTCGCCAAGTTGCCCAGCCCCAAATGTGGCTGAACTTTGAAAAATAATAGCTTTCTTCAGGTGTCCAAGTTGAGGAAATAAAATTGTCCCCGGTGATTGAGCCAACCTCTGGTTCGTCGCGATATTTCTCGAGAAGCGCATCGCAAAATCTAAAAAAATCCGGTGCGGGCAAACAATCATCTTCGAGAATTATTCCTTCCAGCTCATTCTCAAAAAACCAGTCGATAGCACCGCTTACGGCTTTTTTACATCCCAGGTTTTTATGGCGCAGCAGGGTTTTCACCTCGCAAGGCCAGTCCACCGCTTGCGCTATTCCCCGGGTTTTTTCACACAGGTCTGCCTCACCGGCGCGTTCGTCTCGTGGCCCGTCGGCCGCAATATAAAGCCTCGATGGCTTGGCCTTGCGGATGGAATCGAAGACTCTGGCGGTGGTGTCCGGGCGGTTGAAGATCAGAAATAATATTGGGCTTCGGGTCATCAATGTTATGCAGACAAATTTTTAAAGTAGTCGATCGTTTTTTTCAACCCGTTTTCCAAATTCACCCTCGGCTCCCAACCCAACTTCGCTTTGGCCAACTCAATATTGGGTTGGCGTTGCTTGGGGTCATCTTGAGGCAACGGCATAAAGGTCAGTTTGCTTTTTGAGCCAGTCAATTCAATCACTTTTTCCGCAAGTTCCAACATCGTAAATTCGCCGGGGTTACCCAAGTTCACTGGCCCAGTAAAACCAGGCTCTGTGTTCATCAAGCGAATAAAGCCTTCAATTAAGTCGTCTACATAGCAAAAGCTACGGGTTTGGCTGCCATCGCCAAATATCGTAATGTCTTGGCCTTTCAATGCCTGCATAATAAAGTTGCTCACCACACGGCCATCGTTGGGGTGCATGCGTGGGCCGTAGGTGTTAAAAATTCGGGCTACTTTAATATCTAGGTTGTGCTGGCGGTGGTAATCGAAAAACAGGGTTTCGGCGCAGCGCTTGCCTTCGTCGTAGCAGCTGCGAATACCAATCGGGTTTACACGGCCCCAATACTCCTCGGGCTGGGGATGTACTTCCGGGTCGCCATACACTTCGCTGGTGCTGGCCTGAAGAATTCTCGCCTTTACGCGTTTGGCCAAGCCCAGCATGTTGATTGCACCGTGCACACTGGTTTTGGTAGTTTGCACAGGGTCATGCTGGTAATGCACCGGGCTTGCAGGGCAGGCCAGGTTGTAAATTTGATCCACTTCAATGTAAAGCGGAAAGGTTACATCGTGCCGAATCAGCTCAAAGTAGGGGTTGCTCAGCAGGTGTGCCACATTTTCTTTGCTGCCCGTAAAATAGTTGTCAGCGCAAATTACTTCGTTGCCCTCGGCCAGTAAACGTTCGCACAGGTGCGAACCCAAGAAGCCGGCACCGCCAGTTACCAATATTCTGTTTTTCATTCGCTTGTCTTCCGCTCTAGCCGTTGGTGCAATCCGGTATTCTAAAGCCATTCAACATTTGAAGGGCGTAAGGCCCGGTTACTTATGAAAATAGCAATAGCAGGCACGGGTTACGTGGGTTTAAGCAACGCCATGTTGTTGGCCCAGCACAATGAAGTAGTGGCGCTGGACATTGTTCAAGCCAAGGTCGATCTGCTGAACCAAAAAAAGTCGCCGATTCACGACGCTGAAATTGAACACTTCCTGGCCAATAAGCCCCTGAACTTCAAAGCCACCACCGATAAGGAAGAAGCCTATACGGGCGCCAGCTTTGTGATTATTGCCACCCCCACTGATTACGACCCAGAGACCAACCACTTCAACACCAAGTCGATTGAGGCGGTGGTGGGCGATGTTCTGGCCATTAATCCAAATGCAACTATGGTCATTAAAAGTACCATACCAGTGGGCTACACCGAACAGCTTCGCAAAAAGCTGAGCACCAAGCAAATCATATTCAGCCCGGAATTCTTGCGAGAAGGAAAAGCCCTGTACGACAACCTCTACCCCAGCCGCATCGTGGTGGGTGAGCAAAGCGAGCGAGCGAAACAATTCGCAGCATTGCTGCAGCAAGGTGCCATCAAGCAAAACATACCTACTTTGTTTACGGGCAGTACCGAAGCCGAGGCCATCAAGCTGTTTGCCAACACCTATTTGGCCATGCGCGTGGCCTACTTCAATGAACTGGATACCTACGCCGCCACACACGGTTTAGACACACGCCAAATTATTGATGGCGTAAGCTTGGACCCACGTATTGGAAACCACTACAACAACCCAAGCTTTGGCTATGGTGGGTATTGCCTGCCCAAAGACACCAAACAACTGTTGGCCAACTACAGCGATGTGCCGCAGAACATGATCCAGGCCATTGTGGATGCCAACACCACACGCAAAGACTTTATTGCTGCAGACGTAGTTGCCAAGAACCCCAAGGTGGTGGGCATTTACCGCCTGGTGATGAAAGCCGGAAGCGACAACTTCAGGTCATCGGCCATTCAAGGAATCATGAAACGCATCAAAGCCAAGGGCATTGAGGTGATTGTGTATGAACCGGTGCTGCAAGAACCCGAGTTCTTCCGAAGCAAGGTGGTGAATAACCTTGAACAGTTTAAGCAGCAAGCCGACATCATTCTTTGTAACCGGCACGTTGAAGAACTTGCCGATGTAGAGCACAAGGTTTACACACGCGATTTGTTTGGTAGCGATTAATCTGCCCAAGTAATAAAACTCATGGCGAGTTTTGCATCTGCGGGTAGCGAATTTACTTTCTGCGCAATGGTCGGTGGCCGGTTTTTGATCAGGTAAATCACGATGTTGGTGTCAAGCAAGTAAATCACAGCGCCTCGCGATCTCGCATGGGTTGGCTGTTCTCCTGCTCGGCTTCCAGTGCAGCGATAAATTGCTCGTCAACTTCACCCAAAGCTTGCAGTGCCTGCAACAAAGCCTGCCCGCGCTCGGCAGGTATGGGGTGAATAACAAGGTCGCCGTGTTCATTGCAGCTAATTTGAACCCGGTCAGTATTCAAGCGAAACTCGGCTGGAATGCGCACCGCTTGGCTGTTGCCATTGTTGAAAACCCGAGTAGTAGAAACAGGTGAAGCCATTGGCACCCCTAGGTGTGTACATATTAGTGTGTGCAGTATCAGGCTTTAGGGCGCATAAAAGTGTTGCCGCTTTACTTCGCTGCGCACAGTGTTGCATTCACGGTCAGCCTTTAACTCGAAAATGGGTTCAGCAGCGGCACATCAAACCGGGTAAAGTCTTTCGTGTTGCGGGTTACCACCGTTAACTTGTTGGCAAGGGCCGTGGCTGCAATCATGGCATCTTCCAATGCTGTGTCTGTTTCCCGATGCATTAATTTTGCCCATACTCGGAAGCACTTTGCATCCATGGGCAGCACCTTAAACGTGGCTTCCAATTTGTTTAGCCACAGTTCTATTTCCTTGGCCTTGTCCTCATCTTGTTCTCGAGTCCTCTCGATTCCGCTTTGAATTTCAGCCAGCGTAAATGCGCTAAGGTAAAGCAAATGCTCGGGAATGTTCTTGATCCACGCCAACGCGGCTCCGTGGGGTTTTGCTTTTCGTAGTTCGGAAATAACGTTGGTATCCAGAAGGTACATGGTTCAGCCTTCCTGTCCGGTGGCTTTTCGGCGCTTAAGCTGCCCTCTCGGGGGTACAAGGTATTCCGTACGGGCCTCCTCGGCCAGTAGCAAATCTTTCACGCCCGGCTGGTTTTTTTGGGTAAGCCGCAACCATTCCGCCATGGGTACCAACACTGCTTGTTCCTGGCCACGCCTGCTTACCGCTTGTGGGCCATCACGCAGGCAGATGTCCAGTAACTCACTGAATCTGGCTTTTGCATCCTGTACGGGCCATGTTCGCATAAATTTATCCTAAATGACTAGTTATCTGACTAGTTATCTGACTAGTTTATCTAGCTTGGTATTTTCAAGCAACAACCAGCAGCAATGCCCCCCATCCTGATTACCTAGCCAGCCCAGTTTTTGCCTCCCATGCCACCCAGTGCTAGCGTGCTCGTTTGTTTAATACGTGCAGGCTTCAACCATGTACCGCATCTTGTTCGCCCTGGTCTTGCTGCTGCCCCTTACTCCCGTTCCCTCGGAGGCCTTTGTGTTCAGAAAAGTTGTGTATTGCTCGCCTATCGAAGGTTTTATTCATTGGCAGGGAAAGCCGCTGGCCAATTTAAAGGTAACTCGATTGTTGCGAAGTGGTGGATTCGAGAATGATGAATATCAAGACGAGGTTCAAACCGATTCAGAGGGTCGCTTTCAGTTCCAAACTGTGGCTGAACGTCGATTCTTAAGGCCTGACTTGTTGTCTGCCAATCCCCATGTTTCGCAAGTTCTTGAGGTTTATTTTGACGGTCAGCCTCACACCTTTTGGGCGTTTCAAAAGCAAAACTTTGAACTCGGGACTGAGGCGAAGGGTGGGGTTTTGAATATCGAGTGCGATCTGTCTAAGTACGAACAAAACTCCTACGGAAGAATCGTGCGCTGCAAACACAATGGAGTACAACAATATGAATGAGCTTAATCCTGGTCAAATTTTTCAACTTTCCAAGAATGCATACACGACGAAGAAAGGGGATTCTGTATTGCTTAGGAGAGAGTTGGATATCGAGTTGCCTTTCGTAAATATTGATAGTTTGCGAATCATCACCGCCACCTCCGGCCTCATCACCCCCGTCTCCAGCGGCTTCGGTTTCATGGCCCAACTCAACGGTGGTCGCTCCCGCGAAATCGTCATCGCTACCCGTGGAACTACGCACTGCCGTGAAGACTACGGCACCGACATCAACGCAATCCCCACTCTCGGCCCCACAGGCCACGCCATTCACAAAGGCTTTGGCACCACCTTCAAAAGCTACGTTCAGCAACTCAATGAATTCATCCGGCAACAAAATCTGGGTTTCAAACCCACCGCAGTGCACTGCATGGGCCACAGCCTGGGCGGCGCGCTAGCCAACCTCAATGCGGCGGCCTGCGCTGAACTGGGCCTGAATTCTTACCTGTACACGGTGGCCGCTCCCCGCGTGGGCATGGTGCCGTATGCCGAGCACCTCAGTAAAAAAATGAAAGCCGCCCATGTGTACCGCGTGGCCAATGAAGCCGATGTCGTCACTATGCTGCCCACTTATCCGTTTGTGCACTCGCCCTATGTGCACGGCACCTACTTGTTCGAAGGCGGCATGCTGAAAATCAACCCTATGCAGCACAAGCTTGCCATTGGCTACAGCAGTATGGTCAACGGCAGCTGGAAGCAAATGCAAAGCCTTACACAAGGCAAACAACAGCAGCTGGAAAACTCCCTGTACCCCGCCAACAACAAGGAAGCAGGGCAGTTTGAACAACTCGCCAAAATGCCTGGGGCCATGTTCAGTGGGCGTTTGCTTAAACTGATCAACAAAGCCATTCACGACATGCTTTCTCGCCTAGGGGCACAAAGCCTTCTCAGTGTGGGCCATTACGGCACAGGCGCATTCACGGTGCTCGATCAAATGGCCGAAATACTCGCCCGCTACGCCCAAGCCAGCCACAAACAGGCCAAAGAGGTAGCGGGCATGCTCAACGCCGTCATGGCTTACCTGGGGCGCGCAACTCACACTGTGGCCGATGCCTCAGTGGTCACCATTCGCTGGGTGTTCAACCTGCTGCACCTGTCGGTCAATACCATGGCCAAACAGGCCATTCAACTGGTTGGAAGGTGACCGGCTTGTCTAGGTTGCAGGTGGTGTTGCTATCGCGTAAGCTGTTACATGTAACAGGAAGGGCGAAACTGATGGCAAATAGCAATGTAAATTCTCGTGTGCAAAAGCATCGCAATTCCTTGCGTTCGGCCGGGTTACGACCAATTCAAATTTGGGTGCCTGATACCCGTAAACCGGGTTTCGCCGACGAATGTGCGCGCCAATCAAGTGTTGTTGCGCAGAGTGATGCTACAGATCAAGCGATTGAGCACTTGTTAAACGAGTCGGCACGGGACATCGATGGTTGGACTGATTAATGAGAGGTGATTTCGTAACAATCGCAACGCAGGGCGATTTTGGTAAACCTCGCCCTGCATTGGTTATTCAATCCAACTTGTTCCAAGAGCACGCCACATTAACAGTATTGCCGGTAACCGGTACGCTCGTTTCTGCGCCTCTGCTGCGTGTCACAGTGCACCCCACTTCCGAGAATGGGTTGCAAAAAGTATCCCAGATCATGATTGATAAAGCGATCACAGTGAAACAAGAAAAGGTCGGCCCCGCCTTTGGGCGCCTTGATGCAACCGGGCTTATTGAGATTGAACGCGCCCTGGCGGTATTCCTTGGCATTGCAAAATAAAGCTCTGTTAATTATTCGCCGTGCCAACCAATTCCCCACTCGCCCGTTAGCATTTAATCGCCTTAGGCTGAATCCAAAAGGCTGTAACACGTGTAACAAAGGCAGGCGTATACTTCACTCTTAGGTGCTGTGTCACAAACCTGCCATGAAGCAGGTGCAATAATTAAGAAATATTACCTGTAGCAATTTGCCGTTTCGGGCATTTTTAATTACTTAAATAAAACAATGTGCTTGCCTGCCCGCAAGCACTGTTTCATGTGTGTGGAGCATCATGCAAACAGCAGCGGCACTAAGCTTGAACTGGCCTTCGGCCATGGTAGGGCTGTCATGTAGCTTTCTAGTGGCCTTGTTTATTGTGTTAACTAAAAAATGGCATGGCCGCCTTACACTCGATGCCCCGCAGGGCATCCAGAAATTTCACACCATTCCAACGCCCCGCATCGGCGGTATAGCGCTGGCCGTGGGTTTAATTGCGGCTTGGTCTTTCCTGCCGGTGGGCAGCAACCGCCAACACCTGCTAGGCCTGCTGTTATTGGGTGCATTGCCGGCCTTTGCTTTTGGCCTGGCCGAAGACATTACCAAACGCATCAGCGTGAAAGCCCGCCTTCTGGCTACCATTGCCAGCGGTTTAATCGCCGCACTGCTTACCGGCTACTGGGTCAGTTTTGTGAATGTACCGGGCGTAGACCTGTTGCTGGCACTTGCCCCAATCGGCCTTATATTCACCGCCTTTGCAGTAGGTGGCATTGCCAACAGTGTGAATATTGTGGACGGGTTCCATGGCCTGGCCGGCGGCGTGGTGGTGCTTATGTTGCTTACGCTGGCCACCATTGCCTGGCGGGTCGACGACTTTGTCATTATTCAGCTGGCGCTACTGGGTGTGTCGGTTACCTTGGGTTTTTTGTTCATCAACTACCCCAAAGGCCACTTGTTCCTAGGCGATGCTGGTGCCTACTTCCTTGGCTACTACGTGGCCATGCTGGCTGTTATGCTGGCCATGCGCAACCCCATCGACGTAAGCCCTTGGGCCATGCTGCTGGTGTGTGGTTACCCGGTTATTGAAACGCTTTTTAGCGTGTACCGCCGCACCACCCGCAAACGCAGGCACAACCCTGGCACTCCCGATGCAAGCCACCTGCACAGCCTTGTGTACCGCCGCGTGGTAAGCCGCAAGTTATTGCCTTATGCGCCTGCCTGGCAGCGCAATGCCGCTACTTCGCCGCTCATGTGGATTTACGCCGCAGTGCCCATGCTGGGCGCCGTGTTCTGGCCTGAAAGCCTGGGCATGGTGTTGGCATGGCTGGGCTTCAGCGTAGTGGCTTATGTGCGCTTGTACCGCCGCATGCTGGTGCTGGGTATTTTCTTTCGCAGGCGTGCCCACTAAAACGCACTTATACCAACCTAGAAAATAGACACAATAATATCCAAAAATGTTATAATTGGCATTGATGGATATTATTGTATCTAAAATGAATATCAGTTTGTCTACTGAAACCAACCTGCAAAATCAGCTGGCCCAGCACCTTCAGCGGCTACGCAAGCAGCAAAAGCTGTCTCGTCAGGCATTGGAAAAAATTAGCACTGTGCCAGCGCCCACCATCAAAAAGTTTGAAACCACCGGCCAGATATCGCTACGCCAGTTTTTGCTGCTTTGGGAGTGCTTGGACAACATAGACCGCCTGGCTATGCTGCTTAACCAGCGGCACAACAACACCTTAGCCCACCCAACAACCATCGAACAGGTGCTGGCCGATGAGTTTTAAACCCATCCAAAAACTGAATGTAAGCCGCACCCTGTCAACTGGCCAGCAAGTAGAAGTGGGCACGCTGGCGCAAAACAGGCAAGGCGTTTACTTTCAGTACCATGACCATTACCTGGGTCGTTTCGGCAATTTGTCGCCTTACGCGCTGAATAACACATTGGCCCTTCAGCAAGCCCCAGCAGGCCCCCACCAAGGCCTGCATGGTGTGTTTGCAGATAGCCTGCCCGATAGCTGGGGGCTGTTGCTTCAAGACCGCGTGTTTCGCCAGCATGGCATACTGCCCAACCTGCTCACGCAAATGGACCGCCTGGCCTTTGTGGGGCAGGGTGCAGTGGGTGCCTTGGCGTACGCCCCCAATTCACAATATGCAGCTATAACGCAGGGCAATGTTGACCTTTGCGAATTGGGTCAACAAGCCCAAGCCGTGTTCGAGGGGCAAACCGGGGAGGTGCTGCAAGCCTTGGTGGTCAGCGGAAATTCGGGTGGTGCAAGGCCCAAGGCCTTGATATATGCGCAACCCGGCAACTGGGCCAACTGCAGCACGGCACCCAGGGCGGGCGATGAAGCCTGGTTGGTTAAATTTACTTCCGCAAGTTTGCCCTTGGGCCACGAGGAAGGTGTTTGCGAAGCGGTGTACTTGCAGCTTGCCGAGCAACTTCAGCTTGAGCCGGCACAACACACCTTGGTTCAACCTGGCCATGCCAATCGTGAGTACCCTTGGCTGGCTTTCAAGCGTTTTGACTGGGTTTCCAATCAAGCAGGCCCCGCCGGCCGCTTGCACATGCACAGTGCTTGTGGCCTGTTGGGTGCAGACTTTCGCTTGCCCAGTCTGGATTACCAAACGCTAATTTCAGCAACCCGGCGCTTGTGTAAATCGCCTGCGGCAGCTCAGCTTCAATTTCGGCGCGCTGTGTTCAATTTGCTGGCGAGCAATCAAGACGACCACAGCAAAAACTGGGCGTTTTTGCAGAACGACCAAGGCCACTGGCAGCCTGCACCTTTTTACGATGTCACCTTTAGCCCCCACCCCCACGGTGAGCACAGCACGGCATTTGCAGGTTTTGGCAAAGCGCCGCCGTTGAAGGCCGTTCAGGGCCTGGCAGCTGCAGCAGGTTTTGCGAATTGGGGCGAAGCTAGGCAAATTGTTGAACACACCGTTCATGCCCTTGCTCAGTTTGAAACCTTGGCCAAGGCGGTAGGTTTAAGCCAAGAAACCAGCGCCTTAATCGCCAAGCAGTTAGACGAAACCAGAAAGGCAAATCAAGGCTTGCTCGCGCGCAGTTAAAAAAACTGCTTTATCTTGCTCAGGTTTTTAAACACCAAGGTGCCAAAACCGCCCACGCCGTTGTTGCGCAGGGCGGTCATGTCTTCGCGGCTTTTCTGCATAATTTTCTTAAGCGACTTGTTACTCTCGCCGCCCACCCGCATTTTGACCAACACGCGTGGAATGTAAGCCAATTGAATTTGCCCCTTGTGCAGGTAGCGCAGCATGGCGTCGTAATCGGCTGCAATGCGCAGGCTGGTGTCATAGCCGCCCCACTGCTCAATTACTTCGCGCTTTAAAAACAGGGTAGGGTGCGGTGGCATCCACCCGTGCTTTAGTTTGCTGGGGTGGTATTGGCCCGATTCCCAATGGCGAATCACTTTGTTGGTGTCGTCTTTCGACACATACTGCAAATCGCCATACACCCCGAGTACACCGGGTTGGCTTAGGGCCTGCGCCACGTCCCGAAGCACATGCGGATCGGCTAAAAAGTCGTCTGAATGCACCAGGCCAATTACATCGCCAGTGGCCAGTTTCAAGCCCTTGTTCAGCGCGTCGTAAATGCCGCCGTCGCGTTCGCTCACAAACACGTCGTGCGCGCGCATGCGTTGCTGAATCAATTCAACAGACCCATCGCTCGAAGCGCCATCAACTAATACATGTTCGGTGTTGGCATAGCACTGCGATTGCACTGAATCGATCGAGCTGTTCAGCGTGCCCGCGCGGTTGTACACCGCGGTAATAATTGAAATTTTCATAGACGCAATTTTGCGGGTGTCGTTGGTGCTTAATGTCGCAATCATCTTAATTATTTTGCACTGCTTTAAATAGTGTTATTTCATTCTAAAAAGAACAGTAAGGTTGCTTAAGCTTATGGTTGGTAGTATAAGTGTCCTTAGTCCTAGGACAAGGGACGACTGAGTCACTTTTTTAATATCTAGTAGCACGTAAAATTTTGTAAAACAGGTCATGAAAAGCCAAGACATTTACATACTTCTTAAGCTGGTTTGTTTGCAGCAAGGTCCATCGTCTCACTCTAGCTTAATCGAAAGCATGGTAGATCAATATTCCGTCAGAGGACTTGCTGCCGCCTTGGGAGTCAGTAAAACAGAAGTAAATGCCTCAATCTGGCGCAGCATCAACATTGGTATGGCCATCAAAGATCGAAAGTCTGGAAACCTGAAAGCCAATAAAAAGGCGCTTCTGGAGTTCGTTGTGCACGGGCTTAAATACGTGTTTCCAGCCAAGCCAGCTGAAATTGTAAGGGGGATACCCACAGCTTTTTCTGCGCCAATGCTTCAAGATAAACTAATGAGCATCGGTGATTACAGTTATGTTTGGCCCTATGCCGAAGGCTACCAAAAAGGGCAATCTATTCAGCCTCTTTTTAAATCGGTACCAAATGCATCGCTTGAAGATGACCGTCTCTATGAATATTTAGCGCTGATAGACGCTATTCGTCTCGGTAATCCCCGCGAGGCAAACCTTGCCGCTGATATGTTTGAGAAAAGGTTGATGAGCGATGGCTAAAGATTTCGATAAATTAAGGGGAATGATCGAAAAAGTCGCTCGTGCCCTTGGCGACGAGTTACTTGCCGAGGTTGCTTTTGTGGGTGGTTGCACCACAGGGTTGCTGATAAGTGACCGAGTCACACTCGACGGCGTGCGTGCGACGGATGATGTTGACCTAATCGTTAATGTTGTTGGTTATTCGGGTTGGAGCGATTTTCAAAATCGTTTGCTGAAAAAAGGTTTTAGTACCAGCATGGAAGACGAAATTATTTGTCGCCTGCGTTTGGGCGACTTGAAAGTTGACTTTATGCCCGATGATGAAAAAATACTCGGGTTTAGCAATCGTTGGTACCAACAGGCACTTGCGAATACACAAAATTATCAACTGACCGATGATCTGATTATCCGGTTATTAAGCCCACCATATTTTATTGCCACCAAGCTGGAGGCCTACAAAGGTCGAGGGGAAAATGACCTACTTGCAAGTCGTGATATTGAAGATATTCTGAACATCGTTGACGGCAGGCCCGAGCTAATTAACGACCTTAAAGCAACAGATCCACAAGTTCGTAATTACATTGCCGAAGAAATAGCTGCACTGTTAAAAGATGAAATGATTGATTACGCAGTTCAAGGCATGGTGGTCGGTGGTGCCGCTCGTCAACAAGTTGTCTTCAATCGTCTTGAAGCCATTGAAGCATTGAGCGGAACTTGACGGATGGTCTACAGCGCAAAATGGATTACACAAAAAGGCAAGTTGACGCAGGAAAATCGAGATTATTGCGCAGTCGCTTTATGCGGCAACAAGGCTATTTACGTCGTAGTTGACGGATCAACGAAAGGAAGCCAAAGCGGTGTATTGGCGTGCGAGTATTCAAAAGCACTGGCTGATCAGTTTGTCATCAACGCTGGGTTCGATACAGCTGCTCAATTGAGTGCTTTGGTCAACGCGCTTTCTGACAAGTTTAAAACTATCTATCCCGAGGGGCGGCTCAGTTTTTTAGTTTTGCTCGACGCTGGGAACGCAGCATTTTATGCGATACATGCTGGCGACTGTCGCCTGGGCCAAGTCGGTTTAGGCAATAAAATTGAATGGCTTAGTCGACCACATACGCTTGCTAATGCGGTGGAGGATATTTCAGATGAATGCCTTGCAAAACACGAAAGTCGCCACACTATTACGAGAAGTTTCAGACCAGGCCGAATTTGCGAAGTAGAAATTACACCCGGCCCTATGCCCAGGCAAGACAAATTGATTATTGCAACAGACGGATATTGGGCAGATTTAGATACCGAAAAACAAGCCCACTTTACGAATGGGGTTTCAGGAATTCAAATTACCCCGCTAGACGACACAAGCTGCTTGCTTTTGTCAAACTCGCCCAATACATCCGATTGCTGTATATCGATTGAGGGGGATGATAACTTTTACCTTATTAAAAAGTAGTCATCGAGTACCCACGTCGTTAATGCTAAAACAGCATTCATTGCGCTGTGCAGTACCACATTCCACCACAGGTTCCTAAAGCGTAGCCAGTAAAGGCCCAGCATCAGCCCCGGTATCAGCATGCCCACGGCAACCCATCCTATCCAGGGTATGTGGCACATTGCAAAAATAATCGAACTGGCAAGCAATGCGAATCGGGGAGCACGAAAGCGATCAGCAATCCATTGCTGCAAGTGAAACCGAAACACATACTCTTCCAGCAAGGGTGCCAATGCCAAAAAAAGTACTGCATGCCAGGCTGTATTCAACCGTAATGCGTAGCCCAACTGGTGGGCCAGAAGGCCACCCAGTAAAATCACAAAAAAAATGATTGCAAGTTCAAAGTGGCGCACTTGGTTGAACATTTAGTGCACCTTGGGTATGTCCAGTGCGGGTATGAAGTCGAGCACCGAGGGTAAGTTACAAAAACTTCTATCCTGGGGTAGCAGTCGAATGGGCCATGAAGGTGTGCCTTGTGCTTGCCCCTCTATGGTTAAAATTCGCGCCACACCTGCGTTGTAATCGGCAACAACGCCCGATCGCAATTCATCTGAAATTGCATAGCGCTGTTCTTTCCTGAATCGGCTTAAGTGCAACGGGCAGTCTTGCCCAAGTGCAATCTCTCTGTGCTCAAAACTCAGGCTTACTTGTTCATAAAATTCACGCACTGGGTAAGTGGCATGCACAGCAAATCCGTTGGCTTCTTGTTCAATTTTCAGGTGGTGTGGGGGGCGCTTGTCCAAAGGGTGGTGCAATGGCAGCAAATTCACTTGCTGCCATTTACCCCACTGGTTACTCACCGTTAAAGTCCACAGCTTGTCGCTTTTGGTAAGCGACAAGGTGGTTTCTTCACCAGCCACGGTTTTGTAAATCACTTCAGCATTGGCAGATTGCGCGCAGGCCAGCACCAACAGCGGTGCCAGGCCTGAAAGCAAACAGTGTTTAACGCGCACTGCGGCCACGCAGTGCTTTAAAGCCGCGCCCAATCAAGCCCAGCACGGCCAGCGACAGCAACACCAACAGGCCGCCGTCGCTGCCATTGCCCACTGTACAGCCGCCACCACCGTTGCTGGCTCGTGCGGTTGTGGTTACACCAGGTGCCCCGGAATCAAGCGTAAATTCACCCTCGGACTGCCGTTGAATTGGCGCACCCACCAGCTTGGTGCCGGGTGTGTTGCCAGAAGCATTGATTACGCCTTGTGAACTGAACCTTGAGTTGCCATCGGTTGTAGCTTCTGCCAACACAAAGTAGTTGCCCGCTGGCAAACGACCAGCCAGGTTCAGCGTGTAAATGCCGTCATTGGCACGGTTGTCGCCATTGGTGCCGTTGTCGTTTTGCGCATTCAAAGTAATTTCTGGAATAGCCGGTGTTTCACTTTCGCTGTCAGCGTTGAATATCAACACTTTGATCGTTGCACTTGTAATCGGAGTACTACCCGCCAACTTGGCCATTAAAACGGGTGGGCGGCCACTGGCTACAGTGCCGCCATCGATCATCGCACTCAGTTCTACTGCGGCGCCCTGCGAGGTTGAAACCACTTCTATTTCCACTGCACCCGCGTTAGCATTAGTTTGAACCATTACGGTTTTACTGCCATCGGTTTTGATGGTACAGGTGGCAAGCCGTTCTTCATTGCTCAAATCGCTTTTGGTCACTTCGCTGCCGTCTGCGCAGGTAAAACTCAGCTTTGAATCATCTTCAGTGTTGTAATACCAGCGCACCACTACATCGCCGTCTACTGCATTGTTCACGGTGAATGTGGTTGACAATGGTTCGCTGGCCACGAATGGATCGTCAGACAAATCTGCCGTCATCAGTGCCTCCGATGCGCCCATTGCATCCATCAAGGCAGCATTGCCCTCTTTAATGGCCTCATTCGCGCTTTTCACGGTGTTGTTGCTACCGCCAGAGGCAGTGGCCAAGGTTTGCAGGTTTTGTGCTGGGGCGGGTGCCGCCGCAGCCATGGCTGCCGGGGCTTTAAAACCCAGCACGTTAAATGCAATTTTGTCGCCACGCGCCGTGCTGCCCAGGGTGCTTGGTACAGTGGTCGTGTTCAGGGTTAGCAGTGTCAGCGTGTCGGTGTTGGCGGCATTCTCTGTTTCGCCTTGAGTGGGGCGTGCACCAGTTACAAAAACTCTGGCCTGGTTGTAAGCGGCTTGCAGGTCGGGGGTTCCATTAACGCGTGTTAATGCGTCCAGGCCTGCTTTAATCGCCTGCTTGTTGGCAGCTTCCATGTTGTTTGTAAAGCTAAGGTTGCCGTTGGTTTGTGTGGGTACGGTAACAATGGCAAACCGCGTGCTTGAAGGTGCGCGGTCTGCCAGGCCTTTGGCTGCGGTAATCGCCTCAGCGAAGGTTGCGGCAGGCAAGGTGCGGTCGATTAGCAGTACATTGCGTGGCTGGGCTGGCTGCATAGCATCACCCTCGAAAATCACCTTCAGGCGGGTGTCGTAACCTGCAAAGGTTGCAACCTCAGCACCATCGCCAGTTTGGCGAGCCAAGCGATCGTCACGGTTATTGGCCATGTCGGTAAAGTTCTTCAAGTCGCCAATGGCTGGTACTGGCACGCCGTTGAATGCTTCAAAACGTATGCGGCGGTTTCCGTGTGCCTCTTTGGCAGTGTCGCTGTCCTCCGCAGGGCTTTTCACAAGGGTTTGCCAAGCGCTCTCGCCATAGGCACGACCGTGTGCTGTTCTCGCAAAGTCGCTTTGCGGGTAATCGCCCGTGGTAGAAATTCTGTAGGCTGCAGCCTGATTGTTCATGGCGGTGGGGCGTGCAACGTCGTCTTTACAGGGCGATGAAGGGTTATCCGGGTTGCAGTCTGTCGGGTCTACATATTCATCAAACAGCGCGTACAGGTAATGGCCCAATTCATGCGCAATTACTTCACCGGTTTGTACAAAGTTTTCTGGGTCAAGGTTTTCGTCGCCCGCGCATTCACCGTCGGGCTGGTTTTGTGCATTGCAGTTTGTAATGTAGTTGTTGGTGGTTAGCCCACCATCGGATAGCCAACCAGGGGCGGAGGCGTTGGCACGGCCAGGTACGTTCAATACACGAATGTCCACGTTCTGGCCAAACTTGCCATTCTTAAATACATACACATTGCGCAGGCGGTGCTGCCCGTTGGTCATTACGAACAGTGTGCGCGCGGTTTGGTTTACCAAGTTGGTCACGTAGGTGCGGTCAAGCACTACGGCAGGGCGTGCTCCATCACCTGTACCTCCTCTGTTCGTGCCTGTTCCAAGCTGTATGCGTTTGCGGTCCATGGCGTTGTCATAATCCCAATCCACGTTCAAGGTAAGGTCGAAGTACTGCACGCGTTGGCCATTTACAATTTCGACCGCGGTTACCGTGCTTAGCGGGTTGTTTGCAGCCATTGCCGCTTGCTGGGAATTTAACCCCACCGTAGCTGTAAAGGCGAAAAGACTGGTTACTGCCAAACTCAAAATTTTCTTGTTCAGTGCCATGGTGGGTATCTTCCGTAAGCGAAATTAAATGAATAAATTGCATGCAATTTGAATCAATGCTTTTGGAAAATAGCAGAGTGAATTTTGCGAAGATTACAATTTCTTACATTGGCTAAAATCCATCCAATGGCCGAGCGACCTTGCATGATTATTGTGTTGGCAACATGTCTAACACTTGCAAGAGTGTAATGACTTCACCTTTGATATTGCAGCACTTTCTTTAGGCCTTCTTCCAGATTTGTCTCCGGCTTGTATCCGAGGTCTCTGGATATGGCGGAGATGTCTGCAAGTGAGGTGTGAATTTCACCACTTCTTGCAGGTCCATAATTCGGAACAAGATCCACCCCAGAAATTTCACAAAGTGTTCCCCAAAGATTGGAAACCGTGATGCTTGACCCTCGGCCGACGTTGTACGCTTTAAACCCCGAGTTTGTACAATTCATTGATTTGATCAGAGCTTGGACCACATCGCCTACGTAGACAAAATCTCTGTTCTGGGTTCCGTCACCGTAAATAGTCGCAGGCTGTTCCTTTAATATGCGATCTATAAATATAGAGATAACGCCGGAGTACGGAGAGGAGGGGTCTTGCCGAGGACCAAATACATTGAAAAATCGTAATCCGACGGAGCTTACGCCATAAAGTTGGCAATATAGATTCGCATGCTCTTCGCACATCCATTTGTGCAAGCCATAAGGGGATAGTGGAACATCTCTGCATTCTTCCTTAATTGGTTGTTGCTGTACATCGCCGTAAATTGCTGCTGAACTTGCGAACACAATTTTTTGTTGCTTTTGAACTCTACTTGCTTCAAATAAATTCAGCGTACCTTGTAAATTGATGGCGAACGAATCCTCAGGTTGGCTAATAGACTGCGGTACCGAAACAAGAGCCGCCAGATGAAAAGCGCCGTCACAATTTGTCATCAAGCTACATACCAAGTCGCGATCTCGAATATCTCCGTTAACAAACTGAACATTGGGCCCTAAGAGGCTTGCAATATTGTGCAGGTGGCCGCTGCTCAGGTTGTCGAGAATTGTGATTCGGTGGTTTGATGAACTGAGCAGCTCCGCTAGGTGTGAGCCAATAAAACCTGCGCCGCCAGTAATCAAGTAGTGAGCCACATTCATCCTCCAATTATCGAATGCTTATAGTAAGCGTAAATCCTGAACTTTTGTTTCCGAATCTCAACGTTAAAAAAATAGCCACTCGTTTTGAGTCCATTGCTGTTTTAGGGGCTGATTCACCTATCAGCAGCGTTCTTTAAGCCTAGGGTTGGCAGTCTGGTCAAATCGTATTTTAGAACTGCTAAGCGAAAAAATGATTGACGTTCTGTGATCAGGTAGCGACCTCTTGTTTACAATGTAATTAAAAGTTAGTTGAATTAATTTTCACTGCAATAAACAGATTATCCGATTAAAAAGTAGGCATATGAATATTCTTGTTTGTGGTGGCGCAGGTTACATTGGCTCGCATATGGTCAAAATGCTAGGCACCAAAGGTTGCAACGTTGTGACCTTCGACAACCTTTCAAGCGGTCATGCCGATGCCGTGTTGAGCGGCAACTTAGTACAGGGTTGCCTTTCAAATACCCAAGCACTTCGTGATTTGTTCCAGCTGTATCAGTTTGATGCAGTTATGCATTTCGCTTCGTACATACAGGTGGGCGAGTCTGTTCAAAAACCTGCCATGTATTACCAAAACAATGTTGCCAACACCCTTAACCTGTTACAGGTTATGGCTGAATTTAAGGTACAGCATTTTATTTTTTCGTCGACAGCCGCCACTTTTGGCGAACCACAATACACCCCTATTGACGAACAACACCCGCAGCAACCCATCAACCCCTATGGCCGCAGCAAGTGGCTAATTGAACAAGCGCTACCCGACTTTGCCCATGCCTATGCCATGAAGTCGGTGTGCTTGCGTTACTTCAATGCTGCGGGGGCTGACCCTGATGGCAAACTAGGTGAACGCCATGAACCAGAAACGCATTTGATTCCTTTGGTACTACAAGCTGCTTCTGGGCGCCGCAAAAACATTTCCGTGTTTGGTACCGATTACGATACACCCGATGGCACTTGCATTCGAGATTACATTCATGTGCAAGACCTTTGCGAGGCACACTGGTTGGCACTGCACTACCTTCAGCAGGGTGGTGCTAGCCAAAACTTTAATCTGGGTAACGGGCAAGGTTTCTCCGTAAAACAGGTTATCGATACCGCAAAAGCGGTAACTGGCAAACATATTGAAGTGGTGTACGCCAGCCGCAGGGCAGGCGACCCCGCGCGTTTGGTGGCAGACTCATCTGCCGCGCAGGCCACTTTGGGTTGGAAGCCCATGTTGGCGGATCTTTCTACTATTGTTCAACACGCTTGGGCGTGGGAAAGCAAGCAAGTGGCAACTAACCAATAATCAGTAATTTACTGATCCCCGCAAATGCGGGGGCTAGTCCTTTTGTCCCTTTTCTTCGGTATGTGCGGTGCAGCAATGTCATGGACATGTAACGGGGCGCGCTTTAATATGCAAGGTGTTCAATATTGAACATAGCCTTTCCCTTTTCCATTTAAATGCGCATACCCGCTTGTTGATCGGCGCACAACACGGCGGTAGCGTGCCCAAAGGTTCAATCCAATACAGTGTCTGATCGACTAGAACAACAACGTGAGGAAGTGCGCTTTCGCGTGCTGCGCTTAATCGAAAGTAACCCTGAAATTTCGCAACGTGAGTTGGCTGATGAACTGGGCGTAAGCCTTGGGCAAATCAACTACCAACTTAAGGCGTTGAAAGAAAGAGGGCTGATTAAGGTGGGTAATTTCATGCGTAGCGACAACAAACTTGCATACATTTATTTGTTAACTCCTAAAGGTGTAGCCGACAAACTTGCGATTACCAAAAGGTTTTTGGTGCGTAAGCGGCAAGAGTTTGAATTGATGAAGGCCGAGCTTGAAGAGCTTGAACAGGAAGTGAATAAACAATGAAAATAGCAATTGCCGGTACGGGTTACGTGGGCTTAAGCAACGCAATGCTGCTGGCCCAGCACAATGAAGTGGTGGCCTTGGACATTGTTCAAGCCAAGGTTGATTTGCTGAACCAGAAAAAGTCGCCTATTCACGATGCGGAAATCGAAGACTTCCTGGCCAATAAAACGCTTAACTTCAAAGCTACCACCAATAAGGAAGAAGCCTATGTTGGTGCAAGCTTTGTAATTATTGCCACCCCCACCGATTACGATCCCGAAACCAATCACTTCAACACCAAGTCGATTGAAGCGGTGGTGGGAGAAGTTCTGACCATTAACCCAAAAGCCACCATGGTGATTAAAAGCACCATACCGGTGGGCTACACCGAACAGCTGCGCAAGAAGCTGAACACCAAGCAAGTTATATTCAGCCCGGAATTCTTGCGAGAGGGCAAAGCCCTGCACGACAACTTGTACCCCAGCCGCATTGTGGTGGGTGAGCAAAGCGAGCGGGCTCAACATTTTGCAGCATTGCTGCAGCAAGGTGCCATTAAGCAGAACATACCCACCCTGTTTACGGGCAGCACCGAAGCTGAGGCCATCAAGCTGTTTGCCAACACCTACCTGGCCATGCGGGTGGCCTACTTCAACGAACTGGATACCTACGCCGCAACACACGGGCTAGACACACGCCAAATTATTGATGGTGTAAGCCTGGATCCTCGAATAGGAAACCATTACAACAATCCAAGCTTTGGCTACGGCGGCTATTGCTTGCCCAAAGACACCAAGCAACTACTGGCCAACTACAGCGATGTGCCGCAGAACATGATTCAGGCCATTGTGGATGCCAACACCACACGCAAAGACTTCATTGCAGCAGACGTAGTCGCCAAGAACCCCAAGGTGGTGGGTATCTACCGCCTGGTGATGAAAGCAGGAAGCGACAACTTTAGGTCATCGGCTATTCAGGGAATCATGAAGCGGATTAAGGCCAAGGGCATTGAGGTGATTGTGTATGAACCGGTGCTGCAAGAACCTGAGTTTTTCCGAAGCAGGGTGGTGAATAACCTGGAGCAATTCAAGCAGCAGGCAGACTTAATACTCTGCAACCGGCATGTTCAGGAACTGGCTGATGTGGAGCACAAAGTGTATACACGCGATTTGTTTGGTGGTGATTAAATAGAATCTATTTGATTCTTCTCCTTATAAGTGGAGATGTGGGCAAAATTAAGTTCAAAAATTAACGTGAAAGTCATTCGAATCTTAAAGAATATGAAATTTTTCTAAAGCTAGTTGACGGATTTAATTAAAAAACACTGTGTAACAGAATGGAATAATTCCACCAAGCAAGTCATTAATAAAAATAAAAACTTTTAGAAAATAGTAGTAAACGGAGCTAATAATTATGAAAGAAGAGGAAACTTTTAAAGTTTCGGTAATTGTTCCTGTTTATAATGTGGAGGGATATCTTGCTGAATGCCTAGAGTCAATACTAAATCAAACATATAAAAATACTGAGATTATATTGATAAATGACGGTTCAACTGATGGTAGTAGAAACTTGATCCTGAATTTTATGAAGAATCATGATCAAATAATTCTTATAGAAACTGAAAATAATGGGCTGTCGTGTGCGAGAAATGTTGGGCTAGATAAGGCGTCGGGTGATTATATAGTGTTTGTTGATAGCGATGATTGGATCGAGAAAGACGCGATAGAAAAATGTATGGCAGAAGCAAAATCAAAAAATGTGGAAATTGTTTTTTTTAATGCTAATGCATTTGCCGATGGGGTTTCTGAATTTGAGGTAGAAAGAATCAGTTACGATCGACCCAAAGAACTAGAAAACCGAAAAACTTCAGCTTGTCTATTGTTTGAAAAGTTTATTGAGTCAGATGAGTATATAGTTTCGGCCTGTCTCTATATTTATAAAGCAAAGTTGTATAAAGAGGAAAAATTTTTTCCTGGTATTTATCACGAAGATAATCTTTTTACTACAAAATTACTTATTAAGTATCCAGATGCCGCAGCAATTTGCTTGCCAGATCGATTTTATCATCGGAGAGTGAGACCGAACTCAATAATGACAAAAATAAAAAATGATAAACATGTGGATGGCTATTTCAAAGTAGCTGAAGAACTTATAAAGGAGATGGTATCCAATAAAAATAAAGCTATAGATATGCCTCTAAACAGATTTATTCAGTCGGTGATCTGCACCGGAATTGTTACCGCATACTCAGCATCTAAAGAAAATTTTGAAATACGAGCAAAGATGAGAGGGCTTAAGCTTCTTTTTAAGACAAGAATTAGATATTTAAAGTTTAAGGTTGCAGTTGTTTGTATCTTTCCCGCAATATTGAAAATTAAGAATAATATAAAAAGATTTTACATGCTTCTTAATGGAGTTGAAAGGTTATAGTGTGGTTAATTTAATGATAATCTAGGTAAGGAATATTAAAAGATAATTAGTAGAAATTTTTGTGAATGATATGCTCACTGCGGTGTAATATAAAATAAAATAAAAAAATTTTCTTGGAAAAAAACTGGTGGATTAATAGATTAATAATCTTAGTTGTTAATTTATACGATTTTAGTGTAAGTAAGAATAATATCAGTAGGTCTGTTTGTTTAAATTGGTAGAGGCGTGGCTGAGGAAAACGATATGAGAAAAATCGGGGTTGTGGGAGCAGGATTCTCTGGGGCTGTAATAGCTCGAGAATTGGCATTGAATGGATATGAAGTAACGGTTTTTGATTCGCGAACCCACGTTGCAGGAAATTGCCATACTGAGCGTGACAAGCAAACAAATATAATGACACATAAATACGGACCTCATATATTTCACACTAACAATGAGTATGTATGGAACTATGTACAGCAATTCGATAAGTTTCAGCCTTTTGTGAATAGGGTAAAATCCGTTTATAATGGGAGAGTGTATTCGTTACCTATTAATCTTATGACGATAAACACATTTTTCGAAAAGAATTTTAATCCTAAAGAGGCCGAGCTATTTATCAGCTCGATAAGTGATAAAGCCATACATAATCCGCAAAACTTTGAAGAGCAGGCACTTCGGTTTGTTGGAAAAGATTTATATGAAGCTTTTTTCAAAGGTTATACAGAAAAACAGTGGGGATTAAGTCCGCGTGAATTGCCAGCAAGTATTTTAAAGAGATTGCCAATACGCTTCAATTATGATGATAACTATTATTCGAGCAGGTTCCAAGGGATTCCTGAAAACGGATACACGCACATAGTTCAAAAAATACTTGAACATTCAAATATAACTGTGCTTCTAGGTATTCAATTTTCACGCGAACAGTCAATTGAATTTGATCACGTATTTTATAGTGGACCAATAGATTCATGGTTTGGTTGGTCACATGGACGTCTTGGATATCGAACCCTTGATTTTAAGAAGGAGTATCATAGTGGAGACTATCAAGGTAATGCGGTTATAAATTATGGGAACAAAGATATTCCTTTCACAAGAGTTTCTGAACATAAACATTTTTCCCCTTGGGAGCAGCACAAAGAAACAATCATCTATAAAGAATATAGCAGGCTGTGCGGAGATGAAGATATACCTTATTATCCTATAAGGCTGAACAATGATAAAGGTCAATTACTAAAGTACATCGAGCTCGCAGAGCTAGAAGAGAACATTACTTTTGTTGGACGATTGGGGACTTATCGCTATCTTGATATGCATATAACTATTGAGGAGGCTCTGCAAGCCGCTCGCGCATACTTGGACTGTCAAAAAAGAAATAACAAAATGCCATCCTTTTGTGTAAGTCCCGTTTAATTGTTATTATTTGAATTTAATGACCTTCTAACAAATAATAGGGCGGGTTAATAAAATTTTTTGAGCCTTAAATTATTGTATTTACAGAGCGAATTCTGGAAATATTTTAGTCTAATAAAAGGAAAAGAGTTGTTTAAAAATGAAGTTAATCCTGATGCTAACTAAGATAAGTTAATAATGGTGAAATCTTTACCTCGGCTACGCACAAATGTACTGGCACTTGGCTCAGTACAATTTCTTGGTTATTTAATTCCACTTCTAACTCTCCCCTATGTAACTAGAACTATAGGTGTTGACGCTTGGGGAACTGTAGGATTGGTTCAAATCATCATTGGTTACTTTAATTTGGTTACTAATTGGGGATTTGGAATGAGTGGTACCCGTAAAATTGCTGCTCATCGAACGGATAAAAACTATCGTTCAAGAATATTTATTGCGGCTTGGGCAGCTCAATTGATCTTAGGTTTTGTGGTGGTTATTGTTTTAATTTTGTTGATTGTATTTATTCCGTTTTTCGAGAGTTATAAAAATTTTTATTTGCTTGGCATAGGAATTATTGTCGGAAATATAATGCTTCCTGTGTGGTTTCTAAATGGGATGGAGTGTATCAAGCAATCTGCAATAATACAAATTTGTTCCAGGGTTTTATCGTTACCACTCATATTTATCTTCGTTAAGAGTTCTAGTGATGCGTATTTAATGATAGCGATTGGAGCTTTTACAAGCCTCACAAGCGGTGTCGCTACGATTTGGTGGATATTCCATAATTTAGATATCAATTGGCGATATCCAACCTTTAAGGAAATTTTTATTGAAATCAAAGAAGGTGCTACAGTATTTGCATCATCAGTGTGGATAACTTTATACACCACGTTAACACCTGTTGTTTTAGGTGTGGTCGCCGGTCAAGCATCAGCTGGATACTATATTCTCGCTGATCGATTTCGGCAATTGGCGCAGTCGTTGCTTGCGCCAATTTCTCAGTCGTTATTTCCTCGTATGAGTAGTCTTTTTAATGATGATACGTTAAAAGCAAAACAGCTTTTGTTGCGTTCTTCTAAATTAATATTAGCAATCTCTGCGTCTAGCAGTTTTTCTTTATGGATTTTCTCGGAGTTTATTGTTGTTACTTTCGCCGGAGAAGATTTTAGACCTGCTGTTCCAGTATTGCAGTTGCTCGCTCCTTTGCCTTTTATTATAAGTTTATCGAATATATTTGGTATTCAGATATTATTGCCAATTAATAAGACGAAAGAATTTAATGGGATTCTTGCTGTGGCGGGAGCACTTAGTCTATCTATGATTATTCCATTGATATCTTTAAGAAATGAGCAGGGTGCCGCTATTAATACGCTCCTTGTGGAGTTGTTTGTTACTTTATCTATGGCAGCATACTTATGGAAGATTGGGTTTTTTTGTTCGATCTCAAAAGTCAAAAGAATGGCGTAGTCTGTAGGTTTTTGTAAAGATAATCTTGAGTTTGCGAATTAAATTTAACTATTTAAACCATTTTTTTTTATAAATAGTGTAATTATTTATTGTAGTTGTTGGATGTTTAGTGAGTCGTTTAAATAAAAGTTTTTTGAGATTTCGATGAAATACACTGTTCTGTTCGTTGTTCCGGAAATCAAGCCTGGAGGTGGCCCTCCAGGCTATGTTTATAACTTGCTTCGAGGATGTGAAATATCTGCGCAATCTGGAGAGATTAAGCATGAATTTAAATTTAGTGGTGATATATCCTTAGAGCGAAATAAATCAACAGGTGAAGTTAAGAAAAAAATAAACCTAAGAGTATTTTTGGATCGGCTTGTATACAAGTTAGGTTTGCATAACTATTTATCTTCAAATATTTATACCTCAAAGTTGATGATTGACTCTGCTGATATTGTGGTATTCCAAGGTTTTCAGGATTTACATTTACTTAAATATTCAAAGAAAAATAATAAGAGAATTGGGTATATGCCTCATAGTCCTTCAGTTGCGGCGGATGAATATAAAATGTTAAGAGAATTGAATGGGATTTCTTTCGCCGAGGGAAAATATAAATCGATACTTGCCAAGGAAAAGCAGTTTTTTATTAGCGCCGATTTTATAGTTTTTCCATCGGAGGGTGCTGCAATAGAGTATAAAAGTAAGTTTGGTACTGTTATTAGCAATCGAAGGGTTTTTTACATTAAATCAGGCGTTCACATGGATTGTGAAAGGGATAATGAAGCTTTAAATTACAGACCAAGGAGTAGAAATGAGATCTTTGTGTTATTTGCAGGTCGGTATGTTTCTCATAAAGGGTACGATTTATTTTGCGAGGCTGCGTCGTTAATAGTAGGAAACTATCCTAATGTTCGCTTTCTGACAGCTGGGGACGGCCCCATGCGAAAATCGTTTCCAAGTGTAACAGACTTGGGTTGGCAGTCTAATATGGAGTCGTTGGTACGTTCTGCGGATGTGATTGTCATACCCAATAGAGTTGCTTACTATGATCTTTTTCCGCTTGAGTGCGCTTTTCATGGAAAGCCAATGGTGATGACCGCGGTTGGCGGAAATGTAGATCAATTGAGTGACCTCCCAGATGTTATTCCATGTTATGACGCAGATTCTGTTGCACTTGCCTCAGCAATTGATAAAGCCTTACAAACCCTAACAAAAAATTCTCGTTGGGGTCAGCGTAACAAAGTCAAATTTGATGAGACTTTTACTTCAGATAAATTTGCTAAACGGTGGGATATATTGGTGGATTCATTTTTAAAGTGATTATGCCCTGGAGTTGCCTTCTGAATGAGGTTATATAAGTATTCCTTATGCTCATTAATAGAAATTAATTTATATTTAATTCTAAGCAATTAAATATTATGTTTTAGCGTAAGACGCTAATTGTAGCTCTGATACCGACGCGTTGGGCAGCGACCTAAGGTATTGGATCAATAGAGCACTTGTTGGAGCTATAGTTTCTCATTATGGCTGTGCCGACGCTCAAGCCATCAAGTTCCTGACCGTTGTGAACGAATATGTTTGGAAATATTCCGCAATCGGTGTGCCCGATGGAATTGGTTCGAGGCGAGTTATTTATGCCCTAAATAAACTGGTTGGTGTGTGCGGCGTACCGAGACGCCTCAGGATGACAACGGCCCCCCAGTCGTTACTATCAAGCGCCCGGAATGGGCCGGACAGGAAAATCTAGAAAGTGTACTGATTGATCATGGCAAGCAATGATAAAACGGTTCTAATGAAAGCCTCAGAGGTAAAATTGAGGATGAATGCCTATCCATGGCGTTATTTCGAAGCAGCTAAGAAGCACGAGTGATCTTTGAAGATTGTACGCAGGATAGTAGTTTGATGCGACTATACTCTGCTTTGAATTACCTGACTCTGAATAAATTTACGGTGGAATTGCCGAAAAATTTACCAGCCGAGAGCAGGAAGTTAAGTTTTCAATCATAAGAAATTTCTTTATGTGTCACAAGGATGAGCTATTAAAAATAATTAAATAATTGATAATCAATATTCTACTTAAAAATTAAAATTATGAACACAATACTGTTTTTGACAAAATTAATTATTGTTTTCTTGCCATGGATGCTAAAGCGTTTAATTCTAATAAAGTTTTTTGGATATAAGATTGAAAATAGCTCAAGAATTGGCTGGTCTTGGGTTTTTCCTGATGTTTTAGTGATGAAGAAAAAATCTTCTATCGGAAATTTTAACTATTTTAAAAAGCTGGAGCACCTAGAGTTGGGTGAATATTCAACTATAGGCTCATTGAATTTGATAAATGGATTTCCTCGTTCAAAAGTGCATTATGCTACAGAGGAGAGAAGATTGGCCTTAATTCTTGGATCGAACTCATCTATCACTAATCAACACATAATTGATTGTACTGATGAGGTGATTATTGGTGAATTTGTAACTATTGCTGGTTACAGAACGCAAATACTCACTCATTCCATTAATATTTATAAATCGAAACAAGAGTGTAAAGGTATTTTTGTTGGTGACTTCTGTTTTATAGGTAGTGGGTCAATTGTTTTATCCGGTGTCTCTATAGCCAATGCGTCAGTAGTTGCTGCTGGATCTGTTGTTAATTCAAGTCTTCTTGACGAGGGTTGTTTGTATGGTGGCGTGCCAGCTGTAAAACTAAAAAAATATGAATGTGAGGTCAAGTACTTCGAGCGAGAAGTTGGTCATGTGGATTAAAACAAATGCGATGCTATATCCTTTGGTCAGTGTTGTTATTACAACAAAAAATAGACGCGAACTATGTATTCGTGCACTAAAATCGGTATTCGATCAAACGTATCGAAACATAGAGATAGTCATTATAGATGATTCATCTATTGAGCCATTCTTTGTTGATATAAAGATTCCTGAAGATATTGTCGTTTTGGTGAAAAGAAATGAAAAATCCATTGGTGGTGCTGCAGCACGCAATTATGGTGTAAAAGTTTCAAGTGGGGAATATATTTGTTTTTTAGACGACGATGATGAATACATGTCTACCAAGATTGAATATTTATTAATTCCACTATTGAATAACAAAGCATTCGATTATGCTTTTGGATCTGTTGTTTGTAGATCAAGAATTGGTAAAGAGTTTGTTCCAGTAAGATTTCATCGTTTTATAGGGTGGAAGATAAACGCAATCTTGTTTAATACGATCCATACTAATGCAACGTTAATACGTCGTGAATGTTTTGCCGTTGTTTCTTTCGATGAAAATCTGCCTAAATTTCAAGATACCCAATTTCATATCGATTTGATGTACTTAAAAACCGGTGTGTTCGTTGATACTCTAGTAGCAGTCTGGAATCAAGATGGTCGAAAAGACCAGATTACATCGAATGATTCAAGTGGGGATTTGCGTACTCGTCGAGGCATTGCTTCGATATTGTTTCGCTACAAGTTAACACCCCTCTACAAATATGTCGTGGTTCGTATTGCATTTAGCCAGCTTAGGCATTTCTCGAACGTGAAATTTGATAAATATAAACTATTTTTTCTTTTGCCCTTTTATTTGCTTGCGAGAATAGTCTTTTTGAGAACAAAGTAGGGTTGTGGGGCAGATAATTAATGATTTTATGAAGAATATGTTGTTTGTCTACATTGTGATGTGACAAAAATCTAATTTAGGCCAGGAATCGCGCTTTGAGTTCAAATTATTTTAACAGTAAAAGTTCGCTTGTCATGAGCGAGAGACTCTTTTTCTTGGTTCTCTTACTTATTCCGTTTTCAACATATGATGGATATTTGATCGCTCCAAATTATTTAGTTCTCGAGGGTTTGGCATTTTTTAGTATTATTAAAATAATTGTTTTATTTCTTTCTTCCATTTGTGGATTGTTTTTTGTTTCTAGATTATATGAAAAAGTTTTTCCTGTATTTCCATTTGCCCTAATTTATTTTGTGGTTTTCGTTAACTCATTATTGGCTAATGCAGGACTCGAATCGTTTTTATACCTATTAACACCCATTGTAATTGTAGGGTTGGTTTCTTTTGTGGTGTGGTATTTGGATTGTTTTGGATTTGAGCAATTTGTTATAATCCTTTGCAAGGCATTTTTTGTATCTAAATTATTTCTATTGTTTGTTTTTTTCTTGGGTGATTTTCCTAAGTTGTACCATTTGGATCGATATTTTGGTACGTTTTCGAATGCAAATCATGCTGCTGTATATTATTCCCTAATTTTTTCACTTTCTTTTTATTACGTTTGTTATGTAAAATTCAATGCGAGAATTATAATAATGTTGCTGATTTCATTATTTTTATTGATAGAAACCGGTTCGCGAACTGGGTTGCTGGGTGTGATAGTCACAATTCTGTTTTTTTGCTTGAATTTTATGGGGTCGGCTTTAAGGTTATTGTTTGTTTATCTTGCCATTTCTTCATTGATTTTGATAATTATTGTATTTGGTGTTGATTGGATCTACGGTACTTACGGGGAAGATACCAGAACTGCGGTTTTGATTTCTAGCTTTATGCGATTCTTAGAAAGTCCAATTTATGGTTCGCTTTCTAGTCTTCGATTTTCGCCCGTTGAGAATTCTTATGTAGCTGTATTAGAGTTAACTGGCTTAGTTGGATTTTTTCTTACGCTTATTTCAATTTCTATTATTGGTATTAGATTGGTTCGTTCCTCTAAAAAAAGCGCGATAATTGTTTTTCCCTTTTTTGCGATGTCATTTTTTGAAGCTATTATTTTTAATAGAACCGGCTTGCCGATTATTTTTGTGGGAATTATTTTGTGGTTTGTATCAAGAAAATATATATATAATAATTTGAGCTAGTATGAATGAAAATTGTATGAAACGAAATAGTTTCTTAGTTGCACATGTTTCTTCTAGCTTGACATCTTCTGGTGCTGGCGTAACCGAGGTTGTTTATCAGTTGTCACGGCATCAGAACCTTGGTTCATCTCTCCATGTAGTGGTAGTTGGCCTAGTAGATGACTGTTGGGCGAATGAGTCTTCACAATGGAGTGATATAGAAACTATCCCCTTTAGCACAATCGGCCCAAAGCAGTTTGGCTATGCTAAGAATTTGACTCGCACTCTCGTTGAATTAAATCCAGATTTAGTTCACCTGCAC
This sequence comes from Limnobacter sp. SAORIC-580, assembly GCF_013004065.1. Classification (GTDB taxonomy): domain Bacteria; phylum Pseudomonadota; class Gammaproteobacteria; order Burkholderiales; family Burkholderiaceae_B; genus Limnobacter; species Limnobacter profundi. The sequence goes on along the minus strand of NZ_CP053084.1, from coordinate 2,988,373 downwards.
GGTGCTTGGATGTATCCCGCGAAGGCGGTTCTCGATTGGCATAGGGTCACGAAGAGGCCTTACATCATCTCGGTTCACGGCATGCTTGCTCCTGTGGCGTTGTCTTATGGTTCTATTAAAAAGCGGATTGTTAGTTATCTTTATCAAGATGACGTGTTTCTTAATGCGTCCATGATGCACTCCACAAGTCACCAAGAATCGGTTGATATCATGACGTATGGACTTGATATTCCTGTAGTTCAAATTCCAAACGGTGTTGTCGTGCCAAAGTTTGTTAGAAATGTTGAGCCAGAACTAAAGAAGGTCATCACTCTTGGCCGAGTACACAAGAAGAAGGGGTTGAAGAATTTGCTTGTTGCATGGTCCTTTTTAGAAAGTAGCTTTCCCGATTGGGAGCTAGAGATTATTGGTCCAGACGATGGAGGAGAGCTCCAGATATTGAAAAACCTTGCAATGCAAATGAAACTTCGACGAGTCGTATTTTCCGGTGCGGTGTTCGGTGATGCCAAATGGTATAAGTATCACTCAGCGTCTATATTTGTATTGCCGACACTGAGTGATAATTTTGCCATAACAGTTGCCGAGAGTTTGGCGTGTGCGGTTCCTGTGATTTCTTCGAAAGGCGCGCCCTGGGAAGGGTTGAATGAGTTCAAATGCGGTAAATGGGTTGAAGTTGGTGAATATCCTCTCAGAAAGGGTTTGGAGGAAATGATGCAACTTTCTAGTACTGAGAGACTTGAAATGGGATTCCGCGGTAGACGTTGGATGGAAAACAGTTTTTCTTGGTCTAAAATCGCCACTCATTTTGAGATTGTCTACCGAGATACGATAATTAAATCTACTCAAGATGTCTAAGCTTACTTCCAGTACAATCGATACTAAAAATAAACTAACTCGAGTTTTGTGGATAATTATATCTACACTTCTTTATAGATTTAGTCCCACACCTTTTCATAAGTGGCGTCGCTTGTTGCTTAGGTTATTCGGCGCTGTGGTGGGAAAAGGTGCGCATCCTTATCCGTCTGCAAAAATCTGGGCCCCGTGGAACTTGATCATGGACGATCATTCTTGCCTTAGTCACGGCGTAATTTGTTACAATGTCGCCCCTGTTTTTCTTGGGAAAAATGTTACTGTGAGTCAGTATAGTCACCTTTGCACCGCTACGCATGATTACAACGATCCCTCCATGCAATTGATGGTTGCGCCAATCGTTATTGAGGATTATGCCTGGGTTACAGCGGACGTGTTTATAGGCCCAGGCGTAACAATTGGTGAAGGAGCAGTTATCAATGCTCGCTCAAGTGTGTTCTCAGATATCAAGCCTTGGACGGTCGCTAAAGGTTATCCCGCGCAGTCTTACAAAAAACGTGTTTTGAAAGGTGTTTACGAGTGAATTTGTCCGTAGTAGTTCTGACTAAGAATGAGGCGATTCACCTTGGGAGATGTTTGAGCACTATCGCAGATTTAGCAGACGAAATTGTTATTGTCGACTGCGGTTCTAACGATGCGACCGTTGAAATTGCTAAGTGCTTCAACTCTAAGTTTATTAAAAACCCGTGGGTTAATTACAGCAGTCAGTTTAAGTTTGGCGTGTCTAATGTATCGGCCTCTTGCAAATGGATCATGAGACTTGATGCAGATGAGTATCTTACAGAGACGTTGAGAGCCTCTGTTCGAGATTTTTTATCTAACCCCCCAGAGCATATTAACGGTGCATACTTCCCCAGACGCATGGCATTTATGGGACGTCAGATCAATCACGGCGGTATTTTTCCCGCATACATGCTTCGATTGGTTCGCTTGGGCCAAGGGGAGATTGAAGACCGCTGGATGGATGAACATATTAAGGTTAAGGGTGACACCATCGTTCTAAAGGGCGAGTTGATTGATGACAATTTGAATTCACTCACTTGGTGGACAGAAAAGCACAACAAATATGCTTCCCGAGAAGCTGTTGATTTACTGAATTTAGAATTTGCTTTTATGACGCATGATTCCGTGGCTTCTGCTATCGATGGTTCACAGGCTGGCTTTAAGCGTTGGCTAAAAGAGAAAATCTATTTTCGCCTGCCTTCAGGTCTTAGGGCGTTGGCATATTTTTTATACAGATATGTTATTCGACTTGGCTTTCTGGACGGCAAAGAAGGCGCCATGTTTCATATCCTTCAGGGGTTTTGGTATCGTTATTTGGTCGATTGCAAAGTTTACGAAGTCAAATTATATATGCGCACACACAATGTTGATATTCGAGTTGCAATACGCAAAATTCTGGATATACAAATTTGAGGAAGCGTTAAGGCATGGCTTATCAATGGTTAGACGGTGAGCATTGTGATTCTCACGATTACTTGCTTCCTGCATTATTTCAAGAGGTAGACTTGTTGGGGGAGGCTGGCCGAGCTTTCGACCTCGGTTGTGGAAATGGCTCTATTGCCAGAGCGATGAAGGCTAGGGGTTGGGAAGTATCCGGCGTTGATCCCTCGGCCGAGGGGGTTAAGTTTGCTAGACAGAAAGACCCTGAAATAGATTTGCATACAGGTTCCGCCTACGATGATTTGCAGGCTAGGTTTGGTCGATTCCCGCTGGTGTACAGTCTGGAGGTGGTTGAGCATGTTTATGCTCCTCGAGATTACGCCAAAACGCTGCTTAGTCTAATGCAAGACGATGGAGTCGCAATTGTGTCAACCCCTTACCATGGCTACTGGAAAAACCTAGTCATGTCACTGACTGGTAAAATGGACGCCCATTTCACAGCACTTTGGGATCATGGGCATATCAAGTTTTGGTCAGTAAAAACTTTAACTCAACTGTTCGAGGAGGTTGGGCTGGAGGTAACTCGAGTGCATCGAGTTGGCCGTATTCCTGTGTTGGCCAAATCTATGGTCTTGGTGCTAAAGCGCAAAACCTGAGCTCATCCATATGCCTTCAAATGCATTAAATGCTGGCTTTTGCTGCATCCAAAACAAGTGGCTGTGCGTTAGTCGGTAAAGTATAGCTATAGCCAGCGTAAATTCTCTTTATTCTTTTTACTGATCTCCCGACAGGAAGACTATTTCAAATGTTTTTTGCAAGAAAGTTCAGCATTGGTGCGTTTCTATGCATCCCGCTTCTAGGGGCTTGTGCCTATCCAGGCCAGTATTTCGGCATTGATGCAGAAAAAGGCAACTCTCAAGAGGTTGCTGCCAATGGTGTGGACTACACCTTAACGCCGATTGATGCCGTTTCCCTGAACGCTTTGGCCTCCAGAAGTTCAGCACAAGCCGAACTTGTGCCAGCAACATTTACCCCTGAAGCCGGGGCTTACCAGTACCTGATTGGTGTGGGCGATTTAGTGCGTATTACAGTATGGGATCACCCCGAGCTGACCAACCCCGCAGGCAACACCACTGGGCAATTGCAAGGGCAGGTGGTGTTGCCCGACGGTACTTTTTACTTTCCCTTTTTGAACAAAGTAAAAGCAGCCGGGCGCACTACCGATGAAATACGAGTCGAGATGACCCGTAACCTCGAAAAATTTATTCGCAGCCCGCAGGTTGATGTATACATTCAACCCAACGGGTTTCGCTCGCAAAAAATTTATGTAAGCGGAGAGGTAAGCCAGCCAGGCTTTTTCCCGATTACCGATGTACCAACGCGTCTAAGTGATGCAATCGCGCAGGCTGGAGGCCTAAGCAAGGAAGCTGACCTGAGCAACGTAACCCTTCAGCGCAACAATCAAACTGTTGTATTGGATGCTTATCGCTTGCTGTATCAAGGCGATTTGTCGCAAAACATATTGCTTAAAAACGGCGATGTATTGAATATTCCAGACAGGCGTTTGCGCAAGGTATTTTTGATGGGTGAGGTTGTGCAGCCATCGTCCTTCATCATGCCGGTGGGCAAATTAACCTTGGCTGAAGTGTTAAGCGACATTGGTGGCATAAACCAAAACACCGCAAACGCGCAGCAGGTGTATGTTATACGCCAGGCCGTAGTTGATGCCGCAAGCCAACCCAAGCTGAACATATACCATTTGGATTCAACCAGCCCCACTAGCGTGCTGTACGCCGACCAGTTTGAAATGCAGCCGCGAGACGTAGTGTACGTAGACCCTGTAAGGTTGGTTCGTATCAATCGTTTGTTGGGTACTATATTGCCTAGCTTGCAAGTTTTACCTGCCGTGCGGTCCAATATCCGAGTGCTGGAAGGCGAATAAACAGAGAAATATAGCGTGAACCAAATGAATATGCCTTACGAACGCAGCACCCAACCCCAAGCCCTTGGCTTGGGCCAGCCCATGGAGCAAACCAGCGAAAGTGCTGAAATCAACCTGCTCGACCTGTGGTACAACCTTCTCGATTTCAAATGGGTGGCCGCAGCCATAGTTGCAGTGGCCACCGCAATTGGCCTACTTTACGCAACTGTGGCCACGCCTATTTATTCTGCAGACGTGTTGTTGCAAGTGGAAACCAAGCAAACCGGTGGTTTGGCAGCGCTGGAAGACGTAAGCGGCGTGCTTGCCGCTGGTGGCAGCAATGTAACAGGCGAACTTGAAATTATAAAAAGCCGCACGGTGGTAGAAAGTGTGGCCCAAACATTGGGTTTGGCGCAGTCGATTACTCCACAGTATTTTCCGGTATTCGGCCAGTGGCTGGCCAACCAACATGAAGCCGCTTTGGGCTTGGCTCAACCATTCATGGGTTTGAATGAATACGCATGGGGTGGTGAACAAATCAAGCTGGCCCAGTTTAGTGTACCCACCGAGTTCACAGACCAGCCTTTTGTGGCCGTAAAAGGCGAGGGAAATACCTTCAGCTTTTACAGCCCTTTTGAAGAGCTACTGGGCCAAGGCACGGTAGGCCAACCCCTTACTTTTAAAATTGGATATGGCAGTGGCAGCATTACCATTTCTCAATTCGAAGCCAACCCGGGCATGCAAGCCAATGTGGTGCGCCGGCACCCATTAAGCTTGCACAATGGTTTGGTTGGGCCACTAAGCGCGGGTGAGGTGGGCCGCAACAGCAGCATGATTCGGGTAAGTTATGAAAGCCCGAACCCTGCCTTTGCCGTGCAGTTTTTGAATGAATTGGCCAATGCTTATTTGCGCCAAAACGTAGAACGCAAAGGCCAGGAAGCCGAGCAGCAGTTGGTTTTTCTGGATGAACAATTACCCAGCATTAAAGAACAACTGCGAAAGGCTGAGGACGCGCTGAACGTATTTGTTCAAAGCAAAGGCACCATTGACCCTACGCTGGATACACAGCGAATTTTAGGGCAAGACGTTGAGCTTGAAACCAAGCGTGTTGAATTAGGGCTTGAGCGCGAAAAGCTGCTACAGCGCTTTCAACCTGGCCACCCTTTAATACAGGCCATTGATGATCAGCTTGTACAGCTGCGCAGTGTGCGCGGCGGTGTGGCCAGCCAGGCCCAGGCCTTGCCGGAAGTGCAACAAGAGTATTTGCGCCTGCGGCGCGATGTAGAGGTGAACCAGGCTTTGTACACTTCACTGCTAAACGGTGCGCAGCAATTGAAAGTAGCCAAAGCGGGCACGGTGGGCAATGTGGCAATTGTAGATTACGCCCAGCAACCCAAGCGCCCCTTCAAACCCAAGAAAGGCCAGGTACTTGCCTTGGCTATTTTAGCGGGTATTTTCTTGGGCGTATTGGCCGCCCAAGCCTTGGCCATGCTGCGCAGTGCAGTACGTGACCCCTCCAAATTAGAACAAGCCACAGGTTTGTCGGTGTACTCGATTGTGCCGCTTAGCCAGCAACAAACCACTGCTGAAAAAGGCTTGCGCCGCCGTACCGACAAAGTTGGGTTACTTGCGGTTTCTGCGCCCAACGACCCTTCCATTGAAGCCCTGCGAAGCTTCCGCACAGGCTTGCAGTTTGCCACCATCGATTCGCCCAACAAGCGGGTACTAATTACTGGCCCAGTGCCTGAAATTGGCAAGTCGTTCGTCTCTGCAAACTTCGCGGCCATTATGGCCCAGGCTGGCAAGCGGGTGTTGTTGATTGATGGCGACATGCGCAAGGGCACTCTCAGCCGCTACTTCATTCAAGAAGAACGGGGCGACGCAAAACACCCCGGCTTAAGCGATGTGGTTGCGGGCACAGTGGCTTTTGACAAAGCTCTGATTAAAACCGAGCTGGAAGGTTTGCATGTGTTGGTGTCTGGTTCAGTGCCACCCAACCCCAGCGAATTGCTGCTGCACCCCAACTTTATTGCCCTGCTTGAAAAAGCCGATGTGGAATACGACTATGTAATTATCGACAGCCCACCGGTGTTGTTGGTTAGCGATGCTTCTGTAATGGGCCAGCACTGTTCCGCCACATTCATTGTGGCGCGCTACGGTGCGAGCAATGTTCGCCAGGTAAGCGATTCGCAAAAACGCCTGGCGCAGGCTGGCGTGCGTGTGAATGGCCTTATTTTCAACGGCTTTATCGCAAACAGGTCTGGCTACTACTACGGTTATGGCTACGGGTATGGGTACAAGAATGCCTATGGCACTTATGGTGACCCTGTGCACGGTAAAAAGGCCTGACAGGATAAAACAGCATGAGCACGCCACTGGTAACCGTAATTTGCACTGCCAATATTTGCCGCAGCCCCATGGGCCAAGCCATATTGCAAGCCAAGGCTGATGCCGCAGGTATAAAAATAAATGTGAACAGCTGTGGTGTGCAGGCCTTAACTGGCAAGCGGCCCGACAAACAAGCATTGGGCGCCTTGGAGCGTGCTGGCTATTCAATTGGCGAAGAAAAACGGGCCGAGCAATTGTTGATGCCACAGGCCAATGCTGCCCAGCTAATGTTGGTGATGGAAAACCGGCACAAGCAGTGGATTGTGCAAAACTTCCCAGCCTATTCAGGCAAGGTGTGGTTAATGGGGCACTGGAATGGCCAAAGTGAGGTAGCAGACCCGATTGGGCAAGGCCCGGCTGAATTTGATGCCTGTTTGAAAGTATTGGAAGGCGAGATTGATTTGTGGTTGCCCAAGTTAAGGGCATTGCTGTAGTGGTTTTTTGTAAACCCCTTTGTTTTCACGGGCGTTTATTTAAAATGTAATGGAAAAAAACTGGCGTAGTTGCTGTTTTTTGTTATAAAGTTAAGTGAAGTTAAATTCTTTGGGGGTATTTATCATGAAAAAATTCTTGGCAATGTTGGCCATGGTTACTTTGTCTGGCGCAGCAATTGCCCAGTCACCAACCGGTGTTGAAGCTTCTGGCGGCGCCGCTGGCGGCCAAGGCGTAGGTGCTGGTGGTGCAAGTGGTTCTGCTGGTGCAGGCGCTGGCGCAAGTGCCGGTGCTGGCGCAGCAGGTGCTGGTGCAGCCGCTGGTGGTTTGGGCGTGGCGGGTGCCGTTGGCGTAGCCGCTGCCTTGGGTACAGTAATTGCCGTTTCTAACGACGACAACAACACCACAGGAACAACAGGCACAACCCAGTAATTTGGGTTTTTTGTTTGTAAAAGCCCCTTCTTGAAAGGGGCTTTTTTATTCGTGCCCTATGCACAACGTGTGCAAACTTATTTGCCTTAAAAGTTTTATTTTTCTGGATTAAACCCACATGCGGAATTGGCTTAAGTACCAGCCAGGCCTGCGGCAATATTCGCTGCTTGCCTTTTGTGCTGCTACGTTGTTGGCATTGCCCGCCTGCACGGGCCTGAACCAAGCTGCCATTAACAGCTTGCAGGCAGCCTACCAAGGCCCCAACCGCAACTTTGAGGCGGTGCCCCGCAACCCCGCTTACCAATACATGCAGGTTGAAGTGCCAGGTGCAGCTTCGCTAACCGTGTTGGGTTACCAATACCCCAACTTGCAGGTGTGGTACGCCGCCAAGGGCGAAGTGGTGCGTTTGCAAGGCAACCGGCTTTTAGACACCACTGGCTTGAATGTAAACCTGGCCAATGTTCAATACACGCAGGGCGCACAGGCGCCGCAAACCAATGCTAGGTTTGATGTGCCTGAACTTGGCTTGTTCAACGTACAGGCCACCCTGCAATTGCAGCCCACTGAACCACCCAAAAGTAATTTGGCCAAAATGGCCAGCGCGACAAAAGGACTTTACTGGTACAGCGAAACAATCGTTGGTTCAAAAGCCCTACCCGCTGCTCTGGAAGGCTTGCCACCAGCCATATATGGTTTTGCGCAAGCCTTACCGGAAGGTATTAATGCAAGCGAACTACCCCCCGCCGTGTATGGCAAGCAATGCCTGGCCCCCACTTATTGCCTGGAATGGCACCGCCAATGAAGCCTAATCGAATTCCCTTTGTGTTGACCGTAGTAGCATCGCTGGTCAGCGTGGCTTTTATGCCCGCCATTGCAGTTGCAGCAAGCCCCAATATTGAAGCCTTGCAAGCCAAACCGCAGGGTACAGAACGTTTGTCTGCGTTGTTGGTACGCCAAGGCTGGTTGCCGGGATTGCATGCCCAGCAATACCGCTTGAGCAGTTTGCTGGTGCTGGCCCCAAGCAGTGCCGATGCCATTGAGCAGCAAATGGCCCGTGACAGGGCCATTCAAAATTTGCGTTTGAACAACCGCAACAACGCTGCACTTCAGCAGGTGTTGCAAGGTGTGGGCGCCATGCCGGTGAATGGGCGTTTAAAGCTTGAAAGCACCGATGCCAACTATCTGCAAGCACGCCCTGAATTTGACCCGGTACTGAATAGCACCTACACCGTGGTGTTGCCACAGGCCACCAATACAGTAACGGTACTTAGCGACCTTGGCACCTGTGTGGTGCCACACCAGGCCGCCGCTTCTGCCAAAGCCTACATTGAAGCGTGTATTGGCAAGCAAAGTGCCTGGAAAAGCTGGTTAGGCATTGAAATGTCCATGGATTGGGCTTGGGTCGCCAACCCCAATGGCAAGGTAGAACAACTGGCCGTGAATGGCTGGAATGAGCAAGCCCAGGGCAGCTTTGCACCCGGCAGTTGGTTGTGGGCACCCAGCCGCAAAGTGGAAGGCGAGCAAAAACAGCACGAAGCCATTGCCGGTTTTTTGGCCACGCAAGGCGAGTTTGTGCAGGCTGTTCAAGCACCACAAGCCCACAGTATTGTCGCGATCGAACAAAAAACTTTACTGCCCGAATTTGATGAAGCCGAACCCAAGCCACTTGAAACCAGCGAGCCTTGGTACCTCAGCAGCAGCGATTGGGGTGTTGTGGGCCTTTTGCAAACCCCCACAGCACGCATGCGCCAGGCGGGCAGCTACAGCGCCACCTTCAGCCGCACCAGCCCTTACAGCCGTTACAGCTTTATGCTGCAACCCTTCGATTGGATGGAGGCGGGCTTTCGATACAACAACCTGACCAACCGGCGTTTTGGCGTTTCAACCACCAATCTGGATCAAAGCTTTAAAGACAAAAACTTCGACGTGAAGTTTCGCTTATTGCAGGAAAGTGCTCACTTGCCTGAATTGTCTGTTGGCTTTCGCGACGTAGCTGGTACGGGTTTGTTCAGCGGTGAATATGTGGTGGGCAGCAAGCGCGTGGGCGCGGTTGATTTTAGTTTGGGCGTGGGTTGGGGTAGCCTGGGCGCAGGTGGTGGCATTAGCAACCCCTTTAAAGTGATCGGTGATTCTTTCGAGAACCGCCCCGGTTCCACAGTTGGCCTCGGCGGTACTGTAGATACCAACACATTTTTCAAAGGCCCCGCCGCCTTGTTCGGTGGCGCACAAGTTCAATTGCCTTGGGAAGACTGGGTACTGAAGCTGGAAGTAGAAGGCAACGATTACCAAAGCGAACCCTTTGGTAACAACCTGGAACAAAGTACCAATGTGAACGTGGGCCTGCTGCACCGTGTAAACGATTACATGGACTTTACCTTGGGTTACGAGCGCGGCACTGAAGTAATGGTAGCCCTTAGCTTTCATGAAAGGCTTGATACTTTTGGCACACCCAAGCTAAGCGACCCGCCCAGCCCCAAAGTGAATGAAGCACCGCCCACCGGGCCAGTAAGCTGGCCTGCAGTGCTGGAAGAATTGAAGCAGCAAACGGGCTGGGTAGCCACCAAAGTGCAGGGTGACGAAGGCGAACTGAAGCTGATTATTGATGAAGCCGACGCAGGTTATTGGCAATACACCGTAGACCGCGCAACCGCTGTGTTGCACAAGCATGCGCCCGCTGAGTACGCCTGGTTCAATTACGAGTACCAGGCCAAGGGCCAGAAAATTAGCCAGCACATTGTTGATCGCAACCTGTGGGTGCGCCAGCGCACCACCTTGTTGCCCAATGCTTGGCGGGACATGCCCGCCACCAAGCAGCGTGAGCGCATTAAGTACCCCTACCAAACTTTGTTTGACAACCCACAAAATCCCTGGAAAACCAGCGTAAGCGCAGGTTATCGCCAAATTTTGGGTGGGCCCGATGGTTTTATTCTTTACCAGCTTTCAGCCTTGGGCAATGTCAGTTACGAGCTCACCGAAAGCACGGTGGCCAGTGGCCGCGTGCGCGCGGCGCTGTTGGACAACTTCGACAAGTTTACGTTTACCGCGCCCAGTAACTTGCCACGGGTACGCACTTTCCAGCGCGAATACGCCACCACATCCGATTTCACCATTCCAAACCTGCAGTTAACCCATTACGGCAAGCTGGGAAGCGATGTGTTTTACACCGCGTATGGCGGCTTGCTGGAAGACATGTTTGCTGGTGTGGGTGGTGAGGTGCTGTACAGGCCAATGAACAGCACGGTGGCTTTGGGATTGGATATTAACAGCGTAAAGCAACGCGATTTTGAGCAAGACTTTGGCCTGCGCGACTACCAGGTGAACACGGGCCACGCCACCCTGTATTGGGACACTGGTTTTGAAGACATTTTGGTGAAAACCAGTGTGGGCCAGTACCTGGCTGGCGACAAAGGCGCCACCGTAGACCTTAGCCGTGTATTCGACAACGGTGTAAAAATGGGTGCGTTTTTTACCCGTACCAACGTAAGTGCTGAACAGTTTGGTGAAGGAAGTTTTGACAAGGGGGTGTATGTCACCTTGCCGTTTGATGCTTTTTTCACGCAAAGCGTTGCTGGCACGGCCAACCTGGTGTTCAACCCGCTAACGCGAGACGGTGGTGCAAAGCTGAGCCGCAGCGTAGAGCTTTACGACTTCACCAATGCCCGCGACCCAAGGTTGTTGACCTACCGAAACCCGGCAGCGCAGTAAGCCTTGTACAGGCCGGCTTGGTGCATGCACTTAGTGCAAACAGACTAGTCTGTTTGTGCAATGCAATATATTTCTGGAGTGTTTCCTCTAAAGCCTTTGTTTTGCAATGGATTTAGAAGTACGCTAGTGCAATAATTTGTGGCGCTACCCCCTATTCATGGGGTGCTGTGTGGGCGGTTTTACTACTAATATTTAGGCTGGTTGAACCCAGCGTGCCAATTTAATTTTCAATTGCGCGGTGCTGGTGTTGTGGCCCAGAAGTTTGCTCAAAGCGAGTAAGCCGTTAAACAACATATTTTTACTCCTGCAAATTGGGCTATTTGTATTGACCAGAACAATTGCAGTTTATTGAGTTGCGAAATTTTCAATACCGGGAATAAGGGGTGTTTACTCCCCTTGTTTGCAAGGTATTGGCCAAATAAACAGGGGCAGGTGCTTCATGAGTACCCCGATAAAAACACAGGCGCCCGGCATTGATGGGCGCATCAGCTTGGTGTTCACTTCACGCCTTTGGGTGTGGAGCGCATTCACTGTATTTGTGGCTCTGGTTTTATTTGGAACCATTCACATTGCTGGCCAAATAAAACTGACCGGCTCAAGCACAAGCCCAATTCTATTGTTTGGCGGACTGTTTGGGGTTAGCGTGTTGGCCTGTGCTTCCGTTCTGCTGACCAAACAATGGCACGCCCGCTTTAGCCTTGACAATGACCTGAATGGGGTACAAAAGCTGCACAGGGTTGCTGTGCCCCGAATTGGCGGTTTGCCAATTTTCCTGGCGGTGGCCGCTGGTGTGGCGTGGATGTGGTTTCGGGACCACCCTTTGTTTGAGGTGAACTTGCTGCTGCTGGTGTGCGGTTTGCCAGTGTTCATGATTGGCTTTGCCGAAGACATTACCAAGAAAATTTCAGTCAAGTTGCGTTTGCAAGCCACCTTTCTCGGTGGCTTTTTGGCCTGCGCCGCCTTGGGTGCGGTAATTACCTCGGTCAGCTTGGCGCCAGTGGACAAACTGTTGGCTTTTGCGCCGGTGGCCTGGTGCTTTACAGCCTTTGCCATGAGCGGCTATAGCAATGCAATCAACCTGATCGACGGTTTGAATGGCTTGGCCAGCGGCGTGGTTTGTATTTTGGCACTTGGCTTGGGTCTGTTGGGTTTGCAACACCAAGCCATGGACATGGCCTTGTATTCGCTGTTGCTTACAGCGGCTGTGCTGGGTTTTTGGGTATTCAATTTCCCGGTGGGGCGCTTGTTTCTGGGCGATGGCGGCGCGTACTTTCTGGGCTTCGCTTTGGCAGTGTTGGCTGTACTCTTGCAAGCCAATTACAACGAAGTGAATGCTTGGGCGGTGCTGTCTGTGCTGGCTTACCCGGTAATTGAAGTGATGTATTCCATTTTGCGCCGAAAGCTTGTAAATGCCGACCCAGGCCAGCCCGACCGTTCGCATTTTCACCAGTACTTTCAGCGCAGCCTGCAAATTATGGCCCGCAAGAGTGGCGGTGCGCTGGGCATTTGCGTGAACTCCCAGGCCTCACCTTTCTTGTGGTTGTTCGCCGCTGTGTCGGTGGCCATGGCCTTGTATTTCGATTCTTTGGGCACGCCAGCGATGGGCTTTGTACTAACTGCTGTGTTGTATGTGGTTTCTTACCAGGTATTGGGGCGTTACATTGCCAAGAATGCTGAGTGGGAATAAAAACTGCCAATGCAGTTGTAAGCCATGGATCTATTTGTTATTAAGTGTACCTGGAAGCAGTATTAAGTTCGAAGCGAGAGTGGATTGATTTATAGCTTGTTTTGATAATAAATCAAAACGGTAATTTTTTTGCGCCTGTAGTTAATGAAAAAAAGCCCTGTAATTTACAGGGCTTTTTGATTTTAATGACAAGCGAATCTGCTAATTAAACAGCCTATTAAGCGGCTGATTTTTCCAGTTGAACAAACTGGCTGGTGAATCTTTGAAATTTGTTTTGTGCGCGGGGCTTTAAGGTGAAGTCGCCGATCGTGGTGCGCAAAAATTCAGGGCTGGCTTTGCGCTGCACATGCACCAAGCGGTAAACCTTGTAACCAGCCCTGTCCAGGCCTTTATTCATGGGCCTGTGGCCAATGGCAAAGGCAAACAGGTCGATGTCGCTGGTGTGCAGCTTGATGTCAAATTTGTCGGTCAACAAACCGCCAGTAGCCTTCAAATGCAGTTCGCCTGTGGGCAGTTTTTTGAACCGCACATTGTGCGTCATAAACTTGTCACCATTGCTTAACAACAGCCCACCTTGCAATATTTGCCGGCCAATTAATAGCGCAGCAAGAAACCCTGCTGCAATCGCAATAATAGTCATGGCAATAACCCGAATTAGTAAATGTTAAAAAATGTCTAGTGGTGTTGTCAGGCATATTCTTACCTTCTGCTGTTTATTATGAAGTAGATTTTTAGAGGGGTTTATTAAATTTTCAGTGATTTAGTCGCCATTTCGGGATTTGTCACGTATTTAGGGTACTACTAATTTTGCATTGTAAAAAAGCCCGACTTGCTGACTTCAAGCCGGGCTTTTTCGCTACAACAAAAAATTTGTGGGCAGGCATTCAACCCCAATAACAGTAGGTTTGCCGTTTGGGTGTTGTTCATATACAAGGTACGCACTCAAGAGGCCCTGCTGAATATAGGGCAGCAAGAGTTGAAGCAGCTCAATTTCCGCTGAAAAGTTTTTGCAGTAAGTGCGCGCTACTTCATGCAGCACCTGCTCAAATTTGTTGTTGGTTTCTGCAAGTGCGTTGAATTGTTGAGGGCTCAAGTTGAGCACTGCATGTACAGCTTCAAACCCATATAGGTGTTGCTGATAAGGGGCCAGGTCGGGCCGTGGGTGTTGTACCCATTGGCCATTGAGTTGGGCTTGAAATGCCCAGCGCAAGCCGTGTAAGCGATTGCTGGGGTCGGCTTGTTTTTTCAGTTGTTGCAGTGTTTGAACAAGCGGCCAACAACTGGGGTGGTGCACCATGGTGTCGGCAAAAGGGCGGCGAACTGTGGAAGTGTTTGGGTTTGCGATGAGTGCGCGTTGCCCGGCCGCGAGCCACGGTGGGGTACGCGGTGGTGGTGTAACCACGGGGTTGTCTGGGTTGGCAAAACTAAGCGAGCCAAGTTGTTGACCGTTGAGCTGGTGTAGTTGGCTGAGCGCATCGGCTTCGGAACCGACAGGCGCACCAAGGTGTTGAGCAAACACCGGAAACAGTTCGGCTTGCTGATAAAAATTGATGCGGGGTGGCATCAGCAAACTGACCCAGTGCTGCTTTGGATTGTTGCTGGCGTAGTGAAACCAAAAGCCCGTGGCTGTTTGCCCCAGCCAGCCGCAAGGCTTGCCGCCGTTGAACACTTGCAATGTTTGAATTTGTTGGGGGGTCGTCACAGGGTTTTGAAATGTTGTTGCGCTGTGTTCAGGGTGGGCCATTCCACAGGTGCTGCACTTAGCCCCAAGCCAAACACCCGCAGCACAGCCATGGCGGTGGAAAATGAAACGTCTTCACCGCGTTCAATGCGAAAAATGGTGTCGCGGCTAACTCCCGCTAGGTCAGCTAAAGTGTGAGCGGTCATTTTCCCGCCTTTGGGGCCTGCTTGCAGGCGCTGGGTGCGAACCAAAGTGGCCAGGTCGAGTTGATTTTTAAGTAATGGATACTCATTTGGATTGTTGGGTATTTCAGTCATTATTGCAATATTTAGGAAATCAACTTGATTATCATACTAAAAGTTGATCAAGCCTGCTTTCGGTTTTAACGAGAGCACTTTAAGCTTTCGTTTTGAATTCAATTACAGCAAGGCACCCCTGCAATGACTAAAGTGGCGTTGATCACCGGTGTAACCGGGCAAGATGGTTCGTATTTGGCTGAATTTTTGTTGAGCAAAGGCTATGAAGTGCATGGCATCAAGCGCCGTGCATCGCTGTTCAACACCCAGCGCGTAGACCACATTTACGAAGACCCGCATGTTGAAAACGCCCGTTTTAAATTGCACTACGGCGACCTCACTGACAGCTCTAACTTGACCCGCATTATTCAGCAGGTTCAACCCGACGAGGTTTATAACCTGGGCGCACAAAGCCATGTGGCCGTGAGTTTCGAGAGCCCGGAATACACCGCCGATGTAGATGCCATGGGCACGCTGCGTTTGCTGGAAGCGATCCGCTTTTTGGGCCTTGAAAAGAAGACCCGTTTTTACCAGGCCAGTACTTCTGAACTGTATGGTTTGGTGCAAGAAATTCCGCAAAAGGAAACCACGCCCTTTTACCCGCGCAGCCCTTACGCTGTGGCCAAAATGTACGCCTACTGGATTACGGTGAACTACCGCGAAAGCTACGGCATGTATGCCTGCAACGGCATTTTGTTTAACCACGAAAGCCCGCGCCGTGGCGAAACTTTTGTAACCCGAAAAATTACACGCGGCATGAGCAACATTGCAGTGGGCCTGGAGCAATGCCTGTACATGGGCAATATGGACGCACTGCGCGATTGGGGCCATGCGAAAGACTACGTTGAAATGCAGTGGCTAATGCTGCAACAGGACACACCCGACGATTTTGTAATTGCCACCGGTGTGCAATACAGTGTGCGCCAGTTTATTGAAATGACGGCGGCTGAATTGGGTGTGAGCCTGCGCTGGGAAGGCAGTGGCGTGGATGAAAAAGGCATTGTGGTGAAAGTGCAAGGCGACAAGGCACCCGCACTGAAAGAAGGCGATGTGGTTGTGCAGGTTGACCCGCGCTACTTCCGCCCTGCGGAAGTGGAAACCCTGTTGGGCGACCCCAGCAAAGCAAAAAACAAACTGGGTTGGACACCGAAAATTACCGTACATGAAATGGTGAAAGAAATGGTGCAGGTAGACCTGGATGCCGCACGCCAACATGCACTGCTGAAGCAACACGGTTACAGCGTTGCAGTAAGCCGCGAGTAAAGGCTGCCATTTATGTTGAACTTCAATTCAAAAATATATGTGGCGGGCCACCGGGGCATGGTGGGCAGCGCCATTGTGCGCCGCTTGAACGCCATGGGTTACAGCAATATTGTGGTGCGCACCCACGCCGAACTTGACCTGTGCAACCAGGCTGCCGTGAATGAGTTTTTTGCAGCTGAGCAGCCCGACGCAGTGGTACTTGCTGCAGCCAAGGTGGGTGGCATACATGCCAACAACACCTACCCGGCCGAATTTATTTTTCAAAACCTGATGATGGAATGCAATGTGGTGCATGCAGCGCATGCCAACAACTGCCAGCATTTGTTGTTTCTGGGTTCAAGCTGTATTTACCCCAAGCTGGCCGAACAACCCATGACAGAAACCGCCTTGTTGACCGGTACTTTGGAATGCACCAACGAGCCCTATGCCGTGGCAAAAATTGCGGGCATTAAATTGTGTGAAAGTTACAACCGCCAATATGGCCGCAACTACCGCAGCGTAATGCCCACCAATTTGTATGGCGAGAATGACAACTTTCACCCTGAGAACAGCCATGTGATACCGGCGATGATGCGCCGTTTTCATGAAGCCAAATTGCGTGGAGATTCTGAAGTGGTGGTGTGGGGCACCGGCACACCCATGCGTGAGTTTTTGTATGTCGACGACATGGCCGCAGCCAGTGTGCATGTGTTATTGCTGGATGAACAAACCTACAAAGCCAATACACAGCCCATGCTCAGCCACATCAATGTGGGCACTGGTGTGGATTGCACCATTCGTGAACTGGCAGAAACCATGCAGCGCGTGGTTGGCTTTGAAGGCAAGTTGGTTTTCGATACTACAAAGCCTGATGGCACCCCGCGCAAGTTGATGAATGTGGAGCGCTTGAAGAATTTGGGTTGGCAATACAGCATTGATTTGGAAACCGGTTTGAATAAAACCTATGCCTGGTTTTTGAATAACATGGAAGGACTAAGACAAGCATGAACCGAGTAATCCCCGTCATTCTGTGCGGCGGCGCGGGCACACGCCTATGGCCCTTGTCACGCAAAAACTTTCCAAAGCCCTTTTTGAAAGTAGGTGCTGAAAGCCTGATTGCGCAAACCGTGCGGCGTGCTGCTGCGGTGGCCAAAGCTGCTGATTCAAGCGATGTGTTGTTGGTGAGCAATGAAAGCTATCAATTTTTACTGCAAGACGAATGCATGCCTGTGTTGAACAGCGAGGGCGGCAATATGGCCCTGCATCAGCTGTTGGAGCCGCAAGGCCGCAACACAGCACCTGCCATTGCCCTGGCCGCGCAGTGGGCGCAAGCACGCTACCCCGGCGAAAACCCGGTGCTGCTGGTGTTGCCCGCCGACCATTTAATCAACCCTGTTGCCGAGTTTGTGCGTGTTGCGCAGCAAGCCGTGGCGGCTGCACGCAAGGGCTGGTTAACTTGTTTTGGTATTACGCCCAGCACGCCTGAAACCGGTTTTGGTTACATACAACAAGGTGCGCCTGTCGACGAAATTAACGGTGCGTTTGCTGTGCAGCGTTTTGTTGAAAAGCCCAAGCTTGAACTGGCCATGGAGTATTTGGCCAGCGGCCAGTACGTGTGGAATGGGGGCATGTTTGCACTGCGTTCAAGCGACTTGTTGCAGGCGCTCGAGAACAACGAGCCCAGCGTGGCCAGCCAAGCGAATGTTGTTTGGGCCAGTGCAAAAGAAAGCAAAAACGCCAAGGCAAGCGGCAGCGTATTCACCTTCAACAAAGATGAATTTGCGAAGTTGCCCGACATCAGCATTGATTACGCCGTGATGGAAAAGGCCAGCAATGTGGCGGTGGTGGCTGCCAGTTTTCAGTGGAGCGACATTGGCAGTTGGGCTGCCTTGGCTGAGCAATGCACGCCCGACACACAGGGCAACACGGTGCAGCAAGAAGGCGCAGGCCAACTGATTTCAATTGACAGCAACAACACCCATGTGCGCTTGAGCAACCGGGCTGTGGCCACCTTGGGAGTTGAAAACCTGTTGATTGTTGACACGCCCGATGCTTTGCTGGTGGCCGACAGAAGCCGCCACCAGGATGTAAAGAAAGTGGTTGAAACCCTGAAGGCGCAAGGCAGCGAGTTGGTGAATGTGCACCCCACCGTGCACCGCCCCTGGGGTACTTACACGGTGCTTGAAGATTCCGCTGGTTACAAAATTAAACGCATTGAAGTAAAGCCGGGCGCATCGCTGAGTTTGCAGATGCACCACCACCGCAGCGAGCACTGGATAGTAGTCAGTGGTACTGCCGAGGTAACCAATGGCGAGAATGTGTTTTTGGTGCGCAAGAATGAATCAACCTACATTCCTGCCGGGAACAAGCACCGCCTGGTCAACCCCGGCGTGCTGAACCTGGTGATGATTGAAGTGCAAAGTGGCGATTACCTGGAAGAAGACGACATTGTGCGTTTTGACGATGTGTACGGGCGAGCCTGATTCAGGATAATTAACCGCGCACCTTCGCACTCATCAACTCACTCAATGTACTTCGCAATTGCACACCACTGAGCGGTTTGTGCAAGATCAGGAAACCGGAGTTTCTGGCTTCCTGAATTCGACTGGGGGCTGTATCCCCAGTCAATATTACAGCCGGTACATTTCCCAGTTGTGCTTGTAATGATTGTATGGCCTGTACACCTGTGCTTTTATTGCGCAGCCGATAATCGGCCACAATGGCATCGGGCATTCGGCCACGGGCCATTAAAATGCGCAGGGCGGTTTCAGCGTCTTCAGCCGCAATGGTTGAACATTGCCAGCGGCTGAGCATTTCGGTCACGCTGGCGCGCACCAAATCGTCATCATCAATCAACAACACGGTTTTGCCGGTCAATGGGGTTTTACCACCGGCCTGCACGCGGCTGGGTTCATCCATCAAGTGGCTGGTATCGCCTTGCGGTACAGTCACGTAAAACATCGAGCCTTTGCCCACCGTAGAATTCACACCAATGTCGTGGTTCAACAATTTGCCCAAGCTGTGCGCGATGTACAGGCCCAGTCCAAGGCCTTTGGCTTTGTCGCGCTCGGGGTTGCCCAGTTGGTAGAACTCTTGAAACACTGTTTCCTGGGCACTGGCGGGTATGCCGATGCCGGTGTCGTGTACTTCAATCCGGATTTGCCCGCCCTGTTTGCGGCACCCGATCAGCACGCGCCCCTCAGGTGTGTACTTGATCGCGTTTTCAACATAGTTGCGAAGAATCAGTTCAAGCAGGGCGGGGTCGGTGTAAACACACGCTTTGGTTTTTGCTACGCGAATATCAAGGCCCTTGTGTTGTGCCTGGGTAGCCAGTTCATTGCAAATGCGTTTGAGCAAAGGGGCCAGTTGAACATGGCGTGGCTTGGCAGTAATGGCGGCAGCGTTTATTTTTGCAGAATCCAGCAAGGCATTCAGCAAGTTGCGCAAGCCGTAGCCTGCCTCCTGAATTCGGTCCAGCAAGCCTTTGCTGGGGTGGTTGGCCAGGTCTTCGCCCAGTGCATCTACCAACAACTCAATGGCCTGCACAGGTTGCCGCAGATCGTGGCTGGCCGCAGCCAGAAAACGGGTTTTGGCGATACTGGCTTGCTCGGCCACTCGCTTTTGCAAGGTGAGTTCGCCAATGAGTTCAGCATTTTGAAAGCGCAAACGAATCGACTGAATCACCATGTTCTGCAAGTTGCGGCCATAGTTGACATTGATCAACACGTACACAAATGCCACGGTGCCCAGCACCCAGAAGAAGGGTGTGTTTTCCCAAAAACAGCGAGCGATGAAAGGCATGGAGGCTGGCAGTGCAAACGCAGCGTAAGCCGGTGTGTGGCAGGCATGGGAGGACACTGCACCGGCCACCATGGCAGCCAGAAAAGTGGTCAGTACCATGAGTACCATGGGGTCGGTTGAAAAAAACACGACCCCCGCGAAGCCCCACAAAACACCCGATGCCGCAGTGAACTGAACGGCCACCTGTATCCAGTGTTGTGGGTCGAAATGTGCCCCCAACTTGTTGAAATGCCGACGCACCCACCAGCGCAAGCCGGTTAGCATGTACACCGCCAACAGCCATAGCAGCAGCGCGTTGCCCTGGCCTGTGTGCCAAAGCACAGCCACCAGGCCAGCCGATGAAGCCATGACACCGTATAAAACAAAAGGCAGGTGCTCGAACAGAAGCTTGGTTTGCTCACGCAGAATGGTGAGTTGGTGTGGGTCTTCAGCTTTCATAAATAGAGCAATGAGATAGAGCAATAAGTAATTTGCACTAAGCATAAGTGGTGATGAGGCGGGCAGGCAATGTCTAAATGGGTTACCCCTGGTTTTTGTAACCCAAATTGGTGGTTCTCACCCTGGAAAGTTTCCACGTATTTTGAGTGCCCAACGTAATTTCAGGCACTGGAGGTTTTCTTGCTTCAATCAATTCCGCGTATCGCGGTGTGTATTGCATTGGTACTTACTGCGGCGTGCGCCAGTAAAACCCCTTCGCAAGCAGAGGGCTTGGCCACCACGGGCAAGCAGTACACCACCACCTTGAAGAAAGTGAACAGTTTTGCGCTAGACCACACCCTTGAATTTACTGCCGGTTTGTTGCCCAACTTGCCCCGCGACAACACCACGCTGCTGACGCAAACGCAAGCCATGCAGCAAAGGGCTGAGTTGCTGCAAGCCACGAGTAATTACCTCGATACGCAGGCGCTTTACTTTGCCGAGCTAAGTGCACTGGCCAAAGGCGACACCGGCACGGGCACTACGCGGGCTTTGCGAAAGCTGGTGGAGGCATTGAACAAAGCGCCCGATGTAGGCGGCATACCCCGTGTGAGCAAAGAGGCGGTTGCAGGCCTGGCTGGGCACGTGGCCAGTTGGAAGCACAGTGCGCAAGTGCGCGAAGAATTGATACGCAGCGCCGAGCCAGTGGCGCACGCCTTGTTGTTGAACCAGCACATTTTGCAAGAGCAAATACAGTGGATTACGCAACGCGAGGAATTGGCCCGCCAGGTTGAATACCGCGAGAAAGTATTGAAGCCTTTTGTGGAGGATAAAAAGCTGGGCGAAACCTGGAAGAATGCCTGGATGAAACACATCAAGCAGGTGCCCACCATTGAACTGTTGGAGCAGGCCAAAGCAGCCAGCATAGACATGCAGCAAGCCTGGGTGAACGTGCTGCGCGGCGAGGGTAGTTTCGAGCACTTGCAGGGCGTTTTTGATCAACTCAATTCAAATATTCAGGCAGCCAATAAACGTGAGCCCAATACCCATGACCCCAAGTGATTTTGAAGCCTTGCAAAACGATGTGCATGCCGTGTTTTCAGCTTTGTATTTGATTGATGTAGACCTGTTAAGCGCAGAGGAACGCAAACAACACCAGCAAGTTTTGGCGGCTGCGTACCTTGCTTTTGTGAATGCGGAGAATGCCCGCTATACAGCTTTGAGCACCAAGGCGAAAAGCGAACTTGGCGAATTGGCTGGCCATGTAAAAACCATGCGTACGCAGTTGGCTGAACTGGAAGCCCCGAACGAACAACTGGGTGTTTTGGGCAAAGGCCTGGATGCCTTGGCACGGTTGGCGAAGCTGTTGTAGGTGCCAAGCGGTTTTCCTTGTCTACTTCACATAAGATATGAAACATGCAAGGTTAACCAAGGTGAAAACATGAACCGCAAAGGCATAGTGTTGGCCGGTGGGCAAGCCACCCGCCTGTACCCGGCCACTGCCGCTGTCAGCAAGCAGCTGCTGCCCGTTTACGACAAGCCCATGATTTACTACCCCCTGAGCACCCTGATGTTGGCGGGTGTACGGGAGGTGCTGGTGATTTCAACCCCGCACGACACACCGCGATTTGAACAATTGTTGGGCGATGGCAGCCGCTGGGGCATGCGCATTGATTACGCTGTGCAGGCCACACCCGGTGGTGTTGCGCAATCGCTGATCGTGGCCGAACCCTTTTTGCAGGGCTCACCCTGTGCCTTGGTGTTGGGAGACAACCTGTTTTATGGCCAGAACCTGGTGCGCCAAATGCAATATGCCTACGGGCAAAAACAGGGTGCCACCGTGTTTGCATATTCGGTGGCAAACCCGCAAGCCTATGGCGTACTTGAGCTGAACGCCGAGGGCACAGTCATTGGTGTGGAAGAAAAACCTGCACAGCCCAAAAGCAAGCAGGCGGTAACTGGCTTGTACTTTTTTGATGGGCAGGCCGCTGGCATTGCAAAAGGTTTAACGCCTTCTGCCCGTGGCGAACTTGAAATTACCGATGTAATACGAACCTACCTGGCCATGGGGCAGCTTGAAGTGCAACACATGGGCCGTGGTCAGGCCTGGCTTGATACGGGTACCGCAGACAGCTTGCTGGACGCGGCCAACTTCATTCAAACCATTGAGCGCAGGCAGGGCTTAAAGGTAAGCTGCCCTGAAGAAATTGCGTGGCGCAACCAGTGGATTACTTCGGCACAGTTGGCCGCGCTGGCAAAGCCATTGCGCAACAGCGGTTATGGCGATTACTTGCTGGGCTTGCTGGAGGCGGGGCAGTGAACATGCAATGCAATCCAACCCCCCTGCAAGGTTTGTTGTTACTTACACCCACCGTTTACACCGACGCACGCGGTCACTTTTTTGAAAGCTTCAATGCGAAAACGTTCAAGCAGGTGGCAGGCATTCAGCCCGAGTTTGTACAAACCAATGAATCGCTTTCAAAGCGCGGGGTGTTGCGCGGCCTGCACTGGCAAACTGCCCCCAAGGCACAGGGCAAACTGGTACGTGTGGTGCACGGTGCAGTGTTTGATGTGGCCGTGGACCTGCGCGAAAATTCGGAAACATTTGGCCAGTGGTATGGCTGTGAATTAAGCAGCACCAACCATATTCAGCTGTGGATACCGCCTGGTTTTGCGCATGGTTTTTTAACGCTGACCGACACCGCAATTACCAGTTACCAGGTGACCGAGCACCACAGCCCCGAGCACGAGCATTGCATGGCCTGGAACGACCCGGTGTTGAACATTGATTGGCCATTGAAGCAGGCTGGTGTTGCAAAGCCAACCCTGTCGCCCAAGGACGAACAGGGTGTGGCTTTTACAAGCTTGAGTTGATTACAAATCGACGCTGACAATCGCCTTGATGGTTCGGGGTGTGCCCACACCAATCAAGCCGTTGCCTGCGGTGCTGTAGTAGTTTTTGTCGGTGGGGTTGTCGACCACCAACTGAAACTGCGTGGGCGTACTGCCAATGACAGTCGAGTAACGTGCGCCCAGCGAGGCCACTGTGTAGCCGCCAATAAACGCTTGGTTTTGATCGTTCACAGCGCGCTCGCCGGTGTAGTACAAACCACCACTGAAGCTTAAGCCCGGTATGCTGATCAAACGGTATTCCGCAAACAGGCTGGCTGTTTTTTCGGCGGTGTTTTCAGGCACACGCCCAACAGTGGCTGGGTTGCCGTCGTTTTGTAATTCCGCATCCATCAACAAGGCTGAGGCAGCAATCGAAAGTTGCTTGTTCAATTCGCCAGTCCATGCCATCTCGAACCCGCTGTAGTTTGCCTTGCCGTTCAGGCCAAATACACCTGGTGTTCCGGGGGGTGAGCCTGCTGGGGCGGGTTGTAAAAATGTAGATGCACGATCAATGTCGAAATAGGCAATTTGTGCCAAGCTGTTTTGACCAATATTGAACTTGGCACCCACCTCACGCTGTTCCGATTCTGCGGGGTCGAGCAACTGGAATGCATTGGCCGCATTGGCAGGTGCCTGCCCCGATTCCTCAAGTCCTTCCACATAGCTGGCGTACAACGACACATCCTGGCGTGGCTTGTACATTACCGCCAGAGAAGGGGTTGTTTCTTGTGCATTATAAAGACGAACAGTGCGTGTACCATCGGCCAGAACACTCAGGTTTTCGGTGCGGTAGTCGCCACGGCGAAGGCCTGCCAATACCTGCCACCGTTCACCCAACTGCATGCGGTCAAATACATACAGGCCTTGGTCATCAATGGTTACAGCGGAATATGCACCTGTGAAGCTTACGTTCTGTGGTGCAATTTCACGGGGGTTGTACAGGTTTTGGTTGAACAGGCTTTGTGTGCCGGTTACGCCCGGTGTGTTGCTGGCGCGGGTGTTGGTGGTGTAGCCAAAAGACAGGTTGTGCGTAATTGGCCCAGTGACCACTTCGCCGTAAACTTCACCGCGGTAGTTGGTGTTGTCGAATTGTTGGTCGCGGCTGTAGAAAATTCGCAGCTCGCCATCGCCGGTGTTTAGGTCGTAGTTTTGGAATTGAGAAAAGGCACGATCGCGAGTGGTTTCGGCGTAACCGGCTTCAAACAACACTCCCCAGGAATCGCTCAATACATAGTCCACACGAGCCAGGTAGTTTTGTGCACTGGCATCGTATTGTTGCCATTCGCCAGCCAGGTTGGTTTTGTTGTCGGGCACTGGGGGCAGGGTTACCCTGCCATTGACCGCAGGCAGCAGCGCAATTGCGGCCTGCTCGCTGACTGATTTCTCATAGTGTTCTACATCGAAGCGAAAGTTTAAGCGATCGGTGATTTTCCAATCGTAGGCAATGCTGGCCAATTCGCGTTCGCCGCTGTAGTTGTTCACGCCAATGTCTTCAGCGCCCTTCACCAAATTAACGCGCAGGCCTTGGTTGTTGTTCTCGCCAAACTTGCGGCCCCAGTCCAGGTGCGTGGTGGCACCGCCATGTTCATTCACACTTTGGCTCAGGCTGAGCACAGGTTTGTTGCCCGCACGTTTTGTAACAAGATTCACCACGCCCGAGGGGGGAATGAAACCGTAATACAGGGAGGATGCGCCCTTGAGCACTTCCACCTGTTGTTTGTTTTCAAGGGGCACATCGACCAGGTTGATAATGGGCAGTGAACCATTGAGGCGGTAGTTGCCGCGGTTTTCTACCAGAATGCCGCGAATGGCAATGTTGTCGTAGGTTGAGCCGTTTAGTTGCGAGCGGGTAACACCGGCGGTGTTGCGCAGTGCACCGAACAGGGTGGTGGCCGATTGTGCATCCAGCACCTCGCGGGTGACCGAGTTCACGGTGAGCGGGACATCAATGGGTGCTGTGTCGCGGAAGGTGCCCACCTGCACGGCGTTACTGGAGTAGCTGCCTTGCTCGCGGGCTTGAACCTCAACTTCTTCGAGCTGATTGTTGGTGGTTTGGGCGATGGCCAAAGCTGGCAGGCCCAGGCCAAGCATGGCCAGTGCAACAGGTTTGAGTTTCATGATGATTGCTGTGGTGGATTTGGAATTTTTATGAAGATAGGATACTAAACGATAATGACTCGCATTTCTAATATCAATTATCAAAACTGTTGTTTATCCTGCGCTTTGAAGGGTTTAGAATGCGGCCTGTGCCTTATTTTGAAGAATGCAACACCATGGCCCAGTGGTATGTGATGTACACCAAGCCCCGCCAGGAAACCGTGGCGCTGGAAAACCTGCAACGCCAGAACTACAGTGTATTTTTTCCGCAAGCCCGTGTGCAAAAGCGCAAGGCGGGGCAGGGCACTGTGCAGCTAGTTGAACCCCTCTTTCCCCGCTACATGTTTATTCACCTGGAGGTGGGGGTGAGCGATTTTTCCAAGCTGCGCTCAACCAAAGGCTGTGTGGATTTGGTGAAGTTTGGCGGCAAACCTTCAGTGGTGCCTGTTGAGTTGATTGAGTTGATTCAACACCAGGTCGACTCCGATTCCGTGATCGATTTGCTGAAATTGAATGCGCTTGAAATAGGTGGTGAGGTGCGTGTGGCCGAGGGCCCGTTCGAGGGCATGATGGGCAAAATTGCGGCCCAAAAAAGTGATCAACGCGTTGTCGTGCTGCTCAATGTGCTGGGCGCTGAACGCAATGTGGAATTGGCCCGCAGTCAGCTGGACAAAGCCTGAATCTCGCCTAGAACTGACCTCAGCTTGTTGAGAAAATACTCGGGCTCGACGGGCTTTAACATCCAGCCTTGAACACCTACGGTTTTTGCTTCGGCCACCATACCTTTGTCAGACAAGGCGCTCATGACAATGATTGGCGTGTGCTTGGCCACATGCCGCACCCGTTTACAAAACTCCAGGCCGCTGATGCCTGGCATATTGATGTCAGTCACGATGAGGTCGGGGGTGCCGTGGTCGACAATGTATTGCAACCCTTCTTCGGCACTGGATGCGGTTTGGGCGTCAAACCCGGCTTGACGGATTACTTCCGCATAAACACTGCGAATGGAGCGCGCATCATCAAGCAACAAGACCGTTTTCATACTGATTTCCCATTTCACCGAGGTTGTTACAGTGGAATGTTAAATCAGCATGAAATGTTAATGACAACTTTTAACCAAAGTTAACCATGGCTTACGCTGTGCTTACTTGGTGCGGTTCCAGTCGTTGATGCAACCCACTTGCACTGTGTTGCGTGCCACAGGGCCGGTTTGGGTCAGTGTGCGGTTTTCACCGGGCATGATGTACAGTTCGGTCAGCTGTGCGCCCACCAGCACGCGGCAACGTTTGGGGTGCTCTTTGTGTTGGTTTTCAACGTAAATTACGGTTTCTTCGCAAGACTGTGTCACCTTGGCTTTGGTGGTGCCGTCCGACAAATCTTG
Source organism: Limnobacter sp. SAORIC-580 (assembly GCF_013004065.1). Taxonomy (GTDB): domain Bacteria; phylum Pseudomonadota; class Gammaproteobacteria; order Burkholderiales; family Burkholderiaceae_B; genus Limnobacter; species Limnobacter profundi. Next base: position 2,961,748 of record NZ_CP053084.1, on the reverse strand, counting down.
TTCCTGCTTGCCTTCGATGTTGCACAGAGTGGCTGAAGTGCCGCTGTTTTCAGCGGTATTGCCTTCATTGTTATTGGGTGTTGGTACTACGGCCACGCATGCGGCGGCCAGTGAAGAGGCCGCTGCAATCAGGCCCAAGCGTGTGATGAGTTTCCCATTGATAGTCATGTTCTGTCCCTAATAAATTAAAAAGCTGGCTGATGCCTGTGATAATTGAAATACTGCCCTGATCTGCACAATTGATATTGTGACTTATTGTGTATTTTTTTAGTTCAGGTTTTATTCTAAGCAATTTACTGATTGATCATGACTTTACTTGTTACGGGCTCCGCAGGTTTTATCGGTTCATGTTATGTGCGCCAGCATTTTGAGCACAGCGTTGAGCCCGTTGTAAGCCTGGACGCCTTGACTTATGCCGGCCACCTGAGCACCCTGGGCCCGGTATTGAAGCGACCTGAGCACACATTTGTACACGCCTCCATTGGCGATGTAGATGCCGTGCGCGCTATTTTTGAGAAACACAAACCCCGCGCGGTGTTGAACTTTGCCGCAGAAAGCCATGTGGACCGGTCCATTCTTGGGCCGGGCGAATTTATTGAAACCAATGTGGTAGGCACCTACCGTTTGCTGGAATGTGCACGCGAATACTGGAATGGTTTGCAAGGCGAGGCCACGGCTGGTTTTCGGTTTTTGCATGTGAGCACCGATGAGGTATACGGCACGCTGAAACCAAAAGACGCCCCATTTTCTGAAACCAACCGTTACGAACCCAACAGCCCTTACTCGGCCAGCAAAGCAGCCAGCGACCACCTTGTGCGCGCCTGGCACCACACTTATGGCTTGCCCGTCCTAACCACCAATTGCAGCAATAATTACGGACCTTACCACTTTCCGGAAAAGCTGATCCCGCTGTGCATCATGAATGCCTTGAACGGAAAGCAACTGCCGGTGTATGGCGATGGTCAGCAAATTCGCGATTGGCTTTTTGTGGAAGACCACACACGTGGCATACGCACCGTGCTTGAAACCGGTGTGCTGGGCGAAACCTACAACATTGGTGGCTGGAATGAAAAAGCCAACCTCGATGTTGTGAAATTGATTTGCAACTTGCTGGATGAATTGCAACCGCGTGCAGATGGTATTTCTTATTCAACACAAATTGCCTTTGTGGCCGATCGGCCCGGGCATGATCGCCGATACGCCATTGATGCCCGAAAAATTGAACGCGAGTTGGGGTGGAAGCCGGTTGAAACTTTTGAGACAGGCATTCGAAAAACTGTGCAGTGGTATTTGGCAAACCAGGCTTGGGTTGCAGAAGTGACCGCTGAACGGTGATTGGTGAGCTGAACTTGAAGGGTCACCGCTGTGTTCAGTGCCCATTCGGCGGCGGTGTTTCGATCGCCTCGCCTTCAAGAAAACCTGCCCTTGCGTGCCGAGCAGGGCCGGTGTTGCCCAGCATGGGCGGCAGAGAACGGACCCGACCCGCAGTTTAGGAGGGTCGTTCTCAGGCATCGGAAGGCTCAGCAAGGGACCAACAGGTTTTCTGGCGAGAGATCGGAACCCTAGCCGATCGGGCAGTTAAAGACTGGCGCGTTATCGGAACCCAAGCCGATTGGGCTGTACAAACCAACGCGGTGATTATTCGCACCAGCGCGCTTCAGTTAAACTATCGCAACAGCTTTCAGGAGAACTTCGTTTTGGGAATTCGCGTACTCGTGCTTGGCGCACAAGGCCAGCTGGGCCATACCATCGGTCAACATGCCAAGCCCGCTTTGATGGAAACCATGGACGCGTGCATCAGCTACGGTCGCGACAAAGCCGACCTGTCCAAACCCGACTCCCTGATCAATGCACTGAAAGACGTACGCCCCGACGTAGTCATCAACGCTGCTGCCTACACCAACGTAGAAAAAGCAGAAACCGAAATTGAACTTGCACACGCCATCAATGCAAAAGCGGTGGGCATTTTGGCCGAGCAATGCAAAAAGCAGGGCGTGGCGCTGGTGCATTACAGCACTGACTATGTATTCGACGGAAAAGCCAACCAGCCCTACACAGAAACCGATACCACCAACCCACTCAGCGCGTATGGAAAATCGAAACTGGAAGGCGAAAAATACCTGAAAGAAGTGGGTGGAAATTGGGTGGTGTTTCGCACGGGTTGGGTGTACGGTCAGCGTGGCAATAACTTTTGCCGAACCATGATCAAGCTGGCGCAAGAGCGAGACACACTGAAGGTGGTTGACGACCAAACTGGTGCGCCCACACCCGCAAACTGGTTGGCTGAATTGGGGTTGACCGTGGCAGGTGTTGTGGCCATGCACCGCTACAAAACCATGGGCAAGTTGGCGCCCACTTTTCTGCCCGATTTTCCTTCGGAAATTCCCAGTGGCGAAATTTTTCACGCCAGTGCGGCAGGGGTAACTACCTGGTTTGACTATGCGTGTTTGGCGATTGAACATGCACACAAGCAAGGCGTTGTTGAGCGCATGCCCAACATTGAACGTGTAAAAACTGCCGACATGAATTTTGCGGCACAACGCCCGGCTTACTCGGTGTTGGACAACACAAAGTTAATGAACACCTTCCGCGTAAACCCACCGGAGTGGACGAAAGGTGTTCGAAATTTTGTGCTCAATTATTGAGATCCTGCTGAGGATCAAGCAGGCGATGTTGAACAAGTGAACGCTCAAATGCGTTGCACCTTTTCATTTTTTCAATCACTGCATCAAGATCATCGTAGACAAAAGCAGCGGTCCACGCTTGAATTCTCTGCATTGCCGAAATAAACGGAATCGGATTTCCCTCGCGACTTAATTCACGCAGGCAGTCTAAATACTCCTCCCGGAAAAGCGTAGGGATAATAATTCGACACGCACCCACTACCGACAATTCAGAGTTCATGACTAATCTTGCCAAGCGACCATTACCATCGTTGAATGGATGAATTTCTGACACAAGAAACATGGTGAATAATGCGCGCGCAAGACCTGCAGGAATAGTGGGCAGCAACATGGATCCCTGAACCAGAGTGCCGCGTACTAACTGGGGTTCGACAAATTCGGTATTGCCCGCACGGTTGCGCTTTAACTTGAATTCTCCCGGCTCTACCTCGGGCCGTTCTTGCATTTGATCCCAATGCCGTTTGCGAAGTTGAGTTTCGGCGGGAATGCCTGAGGCCAATACTTGATGCATCCAGGCCGGGGTCACTGCTTGACGAAATACACCAAGAATATCGTGCGAGTCTTTGGGGCGAGACAACATGGGTTTGCCGAAGAGTACAATCTTGCGCGCTTCCTCAATATCAAATTCAGTGCCTTCAATGAAATTGGAAAAGTACGATTCAAGAAAAGCAAAGTGAATCATTGCTTCGGGCGTGCATGCCGCTTCTTCAGCTTGTTTCAAGGGTTGTGATCGCAACGCAGCAGCCAGTTTTTCAAACAACTCTAGCCTGTCAGCATCGTAAGGAAGCGCAGCTGTGAGTGCGCGCCCTTGGGTCGTGGTCAGTGTAGAGAGGCGAGTTTTTAGAATGCTGCCTATGAGCGAATCAAGAACAAGGAACTCCTTCGGCAGCTTCAGTGCTTGAGCAAGTGAACGCGCTGCTTCCCGAAGTGTTGCAAGAGCCTGTTCTCCGCGCGCAGTGCATAGGGTCAACAAGCGAGATTCGACCGCCTCGCGCCCAACAGCTTTTTTGAAAGTCCCTCGGCTAGGTGAAAGATTTTCCAGCAGGCACCTCGCCTCTGATGGAAAGTAAATTGCCCGCCCTTGCATTGGCATGTCACCGGGTTGGGGTGGGGGCCCTTTCACTGCAACTATTTGTAAGCCGGGAAGTTGTACTTTTCGGTTGCTGGTGTATGTAATGTACAGCAGTCCCTGCTCTGGCAAGCCGCCGTTAAAAGCGCTGCGAAACGATACGACTGAATTCGGAAACAGGGCAGAAACAACTCTGATTCGTTCACGTGCAAGTAGTGCAGGCCAGCTTGTATCCGACAAATTGCTTGCAATACCTTTGGCGACCAGCTTGAGTTTTCCGGCTTTCAATTGCCTCTGAACAGCGCGAATTTGCGCGGAGTTCAGCTCGGAGTAAAGAATCAGTGAGCTATCAAGAGTTGTCGCGTTTTTAGTAGTTAACTGTGCACACATGCGAATTTTGTCGTGTTTTGTGATGCTAGCAGTATAACTTTGTCGTGATATAGGTGGTTAGGGATATCTTTGCCAGTTTCAATGAATGCGCAGCACTGTGCTTTTCACAGAAGCCCAAGCGCCCACCATGACCAGCACCACCCACACCAGAATCAGCCCCAGCGCGGTAATTCCGCTGGGTTGCTCGAAGCGGAAGTCGCGATCAAATTCACGAATGAAGGTGCCGGCGGCATCGTCGGCCAGGCCCATGGCACCGCTTACCACGGCATAAGCCAAACCAAAGGCGACCAGCGCCAGGCTGACTGACCACCACAGGGTGGGGCGGCCCACTTCGGTGTCGGTGGCCCCCAGCGATTTCAACACATGCACTTCAGCCTGGTTGCGAATCAGCTGCAAGCGCACGGTATTGAAGGTAACCACCAACACCATGCCTGCAATCAACACAGCCAGTGCCATGGCAATAATTTGTGTGCCGTTCAATACCGATTGAAGGCGGCGAACCCACTGCGCGTCGTATTGAACATGTTCCACGCCTGTGAAGTTTTGCCACTGCGCAATTTTTGCTTCGATGGCTTGGGTATCGGTGGTGGCGTCCACTTCAAGCACCACCACCACGGTGTAGGGCAGTGGGTTTTCAGGCAGGGCTTGGGCCAAATCGGGTGTTTGGCTTTGCGTGCGCAAACGTTCCATGGCCTGCTCGGGCGTGACGATATTCACGCTGTCCAAATCGAAATCGCGCTTCAGTTGTGCGGCTGCACTTTTTACGGAATCAAGTGTGGCATCCGGTTTGAAGTACAAGCTGATTTCAGGGTCGCCCACCCAACGGTCCATGCTGGGCACAATCGCGCTTAGCCCCTGTGCAATGGTCCAGGGCATGGCCAATGCAATGGCAAGTACCAGGGCGTTGAACAGGTGACCAAGTGGTTCATCAAGCCACAGCTTTAAACCGGCAGAAATTGAAAACCACTGCAAACGTAACCAACGCATGTGTTGTCTCTTAAAAGTGGATCAAGCCCCGTAGGCCTTGTTCAGAAAGTCTTTGGAAAAAGTTTGCACGCCTGCCTCGCGGCCACCGTTGTGCGACAAATCGGCGGGTGCTGGCAGCACTGCGCCTTCGCCCAGTTTCAAACGATGTGTTACTCGGTTAAAACGGTGCGCCTCGTGGGTGGCCACAATAATGGTGACACCGGCGCGGTTGAATTCTTCCAGCAAGCCCACCACGCGCGCGGCCGATTCATCATCGAGCTGGGCAGTGGGTTCATCGGCCAATACAAGGGCTGGGCGATTAACAACCGCGCGTGCAATTTGCAAACGCAGTTGTTGCCCGCCCGACAATTCACTGGGCAGCATGCGGTCGGTGTGGCTTAAGCCCACGCGGGCCAGCGCGGCCTTCACGCGGCTTTGAATGTCGGTATCGCTCAAGCCCACCACGCGCAGGGGCAGGGCCACGTTGTCAAAGCAGCTGCGGTTGTGCAGCAGTTCAACGTCCATGCCTGTGTAGCCCACATTGCGGCGGTAGTGTGCGCGTTCGCGCCGGTTCAGGCGCGCAATCGAGCTTTTGCCCACCAGAATATCGCCGCTGCTGGGTTGCTCAAACGTGGCCAGCAATCGCAATATGGAGCTTTTGCCAGCACCGGAATGGCCTTCAAGCAGGGTGAACGAGCCCTTGGGCAACTGAAAATTCACCCCCTTCAAGGCGGCGTGGGTGCCGTACTTCAAGGTGACGTTTTTGAATTGGATCATGCGGTTTGGTTTCCGTCAGTGTCAATGCCAACCAAGGCGTTGGCAAATTCGCGGGGGCTGAAAGGGCGCAGGTCGCCCATTTTTTCTCCCACGCCAATAAAGGCCACGGGCACGCGGGTGCTCATGCTCATGGCAGCCAGAATACCGCCTTTGGCAGTGCCGTCCAGCTTGGTGACCACCAGCGCGGTCAGTGTAAGTGCATCGTTGAATGCCTTGATTTGTTGCAAGGCGTTTTGGCCATTGGTGGCGTCTACCACCAGCACAATTTCGTGGGGTGCGTCCATCTTGGCTTTGCCCAGTACTTTCTTGATTTTTTTCAGCTCTTCCATGAGGTGAAGCTGCGTGGGCAGGCGGCCTGCGGTGTCGCAAATCACAATGTGTTTGTTTCGTGAAATACCGGCCTGTACTGAGTCGAATGCCACTGCGCCGGGGTCGCTGCCCTCGGCAGAAATGACATCGACATTGCTGCGTTGGGCCCACACATCCAGTTGTTCTCGGGCTGCTGCACGAAACGTGTCGCCAGCGGCCAACAGAACGGAATAACCAATTTCAGCATAGTGGTTGGCCAGTTTGCCGATGCTGGTAGTTTTGCCTGCGCCGTTTACACCCACCACCATCATGACCAATGGGCGGGCACGGTCTACGCCCATGCTGGTTTCCAGGGGGCGCAGCAAATCGAACACCGAATCGCGCAGCACCAGGCGCACGTCTTCGGGCCGGGTGAGGCCTTTCTGGTACACCGTGTCGCGCACTTTCTGCATCAGCAGTTCGGTGGCGGGCAAGCCGCAATCGGCCAGCAGCAGGCGTTCTTCCATTTCTTCGAAAAAGGCTTCATCGACCTTTTCGCCGGTGAACATGGAGGTAAGGCCGGAACGGGTTTTGGTCAAACCCGATTTCAAACGACCAAGCCAGTCCTGTCTCTGCCCAGGAATCTGCATGTAAAACTCCAATTGAGGAAACTAAGCGGTGTGAACGACTGTCACACAGCGAGATGTTGAATGACTTATTCTACCATTGAGGTTAAAACGGACGTTTGCTGTAAAAGGTGTCTTGAATGATAAAAACAGGTTTTCAACTGAATCGGCGTTGGGCGGCACTGGCTGCTGGCGTTTTGCTGATTGCAAGTGCTCAATTGCTGATGGTCAACGCGGCGAATGCCGCTGATGGCGATGTGACTGAATACAAACTGAACAACGGCTTGCGTGTGGTGGTGAAGGAAGACCACCGTTCGCCCACCGTGGCGCACATGGTGTGGTACAAGGCCGGTTCGATGGACGAGTACAACGGCACCACCGGTGTGGCCCACGTGCTTGAGCACATGATGTTCAAAGAAACCAAAACCCTGAAAGTGGGCGAGTTTTCCGAGATTGTGGCTGCCCTGGGTGGGCGCGACAATGCGTTCACCAGCCGCGACTACACCGCTTATTTTCAGCAGCTTCAGGCCAAAGACTTAAGCAAGGTAATGGCCCTTGAAGCCGACCGCATGGCCAATTTGGTGCTGAGCGAAAGCGAGTTTGAAAAAGAAATCAAGGTGGTGATGGAAGAACGCCGCTACCGCACCGACGACCAGGCCACCGGCAAGCTTTACGAGGCTTTCATGGCCACTGCTTTTCAGGCCAACCCCACGCGCACACCGGTAATTGGCTGGATGAGCGACCTTGAAGCCATGACGTACAAGGACGCACGCAAATGGTATGACACATGGTACACACCCCAGAATGCAGTGTTGGTGGTGGTGGGTGATGTGCAACCCGCGCAGGTAAAAGCCATGGCTGAAAAAACCTATGGCAAGGTAAAACCCAAGAAGCTGGAAGAGCGTAAGCCGCAGGAAGAGCCCAAGCAAGAGGGAATACGCCGTGTACAAGTGAAGGCACCAGCCGAGAACCCGTATTTGATCATGGGTTTTAAAGTACCCAAGTTAACTGATGTGCTGAAAGACCGTGATGCGTATTCACTGGCCGTGTTGAGTGCTGTGCTGGATGGTTATTCCGGTGCACGTTTGAATCGCGAGCTGGTACAAAACCAGAAGGTGGCCTTGCAGGCGGGCGCAAGTTACGACATGACTGGCCGTGGCCCGTCGCTGTTTTATCTGGATGGTTCACCAGCGGCTGGTCAAACTGTAGAGGCCCTTGAAAAGGCCTTGTTGGCTCAGGTAAAAAAGGTGGCGGATGAGGGCGTGAGCGAAGCTGAGCTTGCCCGTGTGAAAGCACAGCTGATTGCAAGCCAGGTGTACAAGCGCGATTCCGTGTACGGGCAGGCAGTTGAAATTGGCCAGAATGTGACCATTGGTTTTGAGGTGGGCGACATTGATCGAATGATTGAGCAAATTAAAACCGTGACCGCTCAGGAAGTACAGTACGCCGCGCAGAAATTTTTTGACCAGGACCAGTTGACAGTGGGCACTTTGTTCCCGTTGCCGATTGACCCCAACAAGAAAGATGCGCCGCCCAAGGGTTTGACTCATTAAGCAACTGAGTAAGCAATTGAGTAAGCAATTGAGCACCAACAAGTTATGCAGGGATTTACAACCATGTTGAGTAGCAAGAACAAAGTATTCATTCGCGGCTTGTTTGCCGCGGGTGCCACCGCAGCAGCAGTATTTGCAGCGCCTGCCAATGCCGCATTGCCGATTGAAAGCTGGACTGCGGCCAGTGGTGCGAAAGTGATGTTCATGTGCGCTGAAGCGCTGCCCATGCTGGATGTGCGGGTGGACTTCCCCGCGGGCAGCCGCGCTGACCCCAAAGGCAAAGAAGGCCTGGCCAGCGCCACCGGCGACATGATTGGTCGTGGTGCAGAAGGCCTTTCCGAGAATGACATTGCAGACGGTTTTGCCGACACGGGTGCACAGTTTTCCGGCGGTGCCAGCAGCGATTCTGCCGGGGTGCAATTGCGCACACTGACCTCCGAGCCTGAGTTCTCAAAAGCAATTTCCTTGATGAAAACCGTGCTGCAAAAGCCGGTGTTCAATGCCGACATTCTGGCGCGTGAAACCGCACGCAGTGTGGCTGGCCTGAAAGAGGCTTTGACCAAGCCCGACACCTTGGCTGACCGGGCATTTGCCACAGCGCTTTACCCGAATCACCCATACGGCACGCACACCACGGAAGCCAGCCTGAAGGCGATTACCCTGGCCGATGTGGAGCAGTTTTACAAAACCCGTTACCTGGGTAACAAGGCGGTGGTTTCGCTGGTGGGCAATATTACCCGCGCACAAGCTGAGAAACTTGCCAACGAGTTGACCGCTGGCTTGCCCAAAGGTGAGCTACAAGGCAACGCCTTGGGAGGTGCCGACTATCAAGAATTACAGGCGGCCATAAAAGGCCAGATCATTCAAATTGACCACCCGGCTGCGCAAAGCCACATCTTGATGGGCTTGCCCGCCATGCGCCGTGGTGCACCGGATTACTTTGATTTGTTGGTGGCCAACCATGTGTTGGGTGGCGGTGGTTTTGTGTCGCGTTTGATGAACGAAATTCGTGAGAAGCGTGGCTTGGCGTATAGCGCCTATTCTTACTTCATGCCAGCAGGCGATGCAGGCCCATTCCAGGCAGGCGTGCAAACCAAGAAAGAGTCCACAGCACAAGCCGTGCAAATTATGCGGAAAACCATTCTGGATTTTATCGAGAAGGGCCCCACACAAGCAGAACTGAACGCAGCCAAACAAAACCTGATTGGTGGCTTTCCCTTGCGAATCGACAGCAATGGAAAGTTGCTGGGCAATATCTCCATGATGGGCTTGCACAACATGCCTCTCGATTACCTGGACAACTGGACCGCCGAGATTGAAAAGGTCACTGTTCAAAGCGCCCGCGAGGCCTTTGCCAAGCATGTGAAAGCGGACAAGTTGGTGACCGTGGTGGTGGGCGGAAAGGTTGAGTGAGAAGGCTGAGTGAGAAGGCTGAGTAAGCACGTTGAATAAGTTACGAATCATCGGCGGGGTGTGGCGCCGACACCTGCTGCCGATTGCGCCGGTCGAGGGCCTAAGGCCAACGCCCGACCGGGTGCGTGAAACCGTGTTTAACTGGTTGGGGCAAGACTGCACTGGCATGCAAGTGCTCGACTTGTACGCAGGCACGGGTGCTTTGGGGTTCGAGGCGGCCTCGCGCGGGGCAAGCCAGGTGGTACTGGTGGAGCAAAACCGCCAAGTGGTCGCCCAGTTGCAGCAGAACAAAGCCTACCTGTTGTCGAAATGGCTCGCCGCAGAGGGCAGCCCGCCTTCCATTCAAATTGAATCCAGTGACGTGCTCACTTGCCTGAAACGCTTGGCCAGTGGGGGGAAGCAATTCGACCTGGTGGCGCTAGACCCCCCTTTTCGAAGCGATTTGATGCTGGCCACCCTGCCGCTGATCAAAGCAGTGTTGAAACCAGAGGGGCTGGTGTATGCCGAATGGCATGAAAACCTGCTTGCTGACGAGGCCGTGCTGTGCAAGGCGTTGAATGTTCAAGAAATTGATGCTTTGCGACATTTAAAAGCAGGCCAAGTGCATGCCCATTTGTTTGCCCTGCCTGCTGTGTGATACAAAGCGGGGATAGAGCAGTATCACGCGAATAAAACCCTTTGATATGGAGATCAGCGATGCGCATTGCTGTATATCCCGGAACATTTGACCCGTTAACCCGTGGTCATGAAGATTTGGTGCGCCGCGGCGCAAAAATATTCGACAAACTGGTGGTTGGTGTGGCCGACAGCCCCAACAAGAAGCCTTTCTTTTCAATGGACGAGCGTGTGCAAATTGCACGTGAAGTGCTAAGCCACTATCCCAATGTCGAAGTGAAGGGTTTTCGCGGCTTGCTGAAAGACTTTGTGCGCGACAACAACGCCAATGTGATTATTCGCGGCTTGCGTGCGGTAAGCGATTTTGAGTACGAATTTCAAATGGCGGGCATGAACCGCTATTTGCTGCCCGATGTAGAAACCATGTTCCTGACGCCATCGGACCAGTACCAGTTTATTTCCGGCACTATCGTGCGTGAAATTGCTTCACTGGGTGGCGATGTCAGCAAGTTTGTGTTTCCGTCGGTTGAACATTGGTTGAACCAGAAGCTGGGGCTGACCCCGCCGCAGGTGATCAACAAGTAAAGTGAACTTATGGCTTTAATCATCACCGATGAGTGCATCAATTGCGACGTGTGCGAGCCCGAGTGCCCGAACGGCGCGATCAGCATGGGTGAAGAAATTTATGAAATAGACCCTGGCAAGTGCACCGAGTGCGTGGGGCATTTCGACGAGCCACAATGCGTGGTGGTGTGCCCGGTTGAATGCATTCCCAAAGACCCGGCCCACCCCGACACCCGGCAGCAATTGCTGGGCAAGTTTTTCAAACTGCACCCTGACAAAACACCCTATTTGCCTGCTGGTTCTGCGGAGGGTGATTCTGCGGTGGCATCCAAACCAGCCCCAACCGAAGGTTGTTGACAGTTCATTCCAGAAGCAACCCTGCATTCAGTTTCTTCAAACAAGGTTCCTGCAGCTTAATTCCTTTTTTCTATAATTCACCCTTTATTGAATTGGACTTTGTACGAAGTATGTCGTACATTAAGCGTGCCTGTGGGTTATAGATCAGCAAAAAAAGAAATCTTGCGTGCGCTACGGAACGGAAATTATCAGCATGAGTCTCGTGGCGATATTGATGTGAAGAATTTGCTTGCTCTCGGTAAGGTTTCGGCGATCGAAGTCGCGACACTGATTGCCAGTAGCGATGGAAGTATGCACACGGAATCGCCTCACCATGTGGTCAAGGGGATCACGGTGCATGTGATTAAAGTTAAAAATTGGTACATCAAGTTTTATTTTGTGGACCCTGATGCCTGGTTTATCAGCGTTCATAAATAAATTCAGGAACACATATGAAACTTTTCATCGATGGAGATCAAAGTCGAGCCATTTGCAATCATTGCAGAAAAATGGTTTCGCTAACCTTTAAGCGAAGGGATGTTCCGTTCAGCGACAAAAAAGGATTCGCACACGATATTTTGGTGGGTGTGTGTGACCAATGCGATCATGTTGTATCCATCCCAGCCCAATCAACGCCCGCCATTTCACAATCACGAAGAAAAGCGCTGAGATCGATTGAAGTTCGATTGCCGGCAATTTATCTCGATATGCTTGATTTGGCGGCATTCACTGTTGAGCCTGATTCGACGCCAGACTTTCGTAAAGACCTTTTGTGTTACTACATTCATGATTTGGCGCACGACCCCAAGGGAATTCAAAGGCTATTGTCTGCCCACAAGCTTTCATTGGTGAGTTACACGATCGATACGGTGAAGATTCCTCGTAGGCGACTTTCGATGAAAGTGCCAGAAAAGCTGAAAGTTGAGCTCCAACGTCTTGAGAGTGAAAGCGAACTGAACACAACAGATTTATTGAAGTCGGTTGTGTTTGACATTCAGCGTGACGTATTGCAGAAACCCAAACCACTCAAAATTAAGGCCTTACAGTACTTGGCGATGGTTGCTGGTTAGGGTTTATTGGCCAATACCGGGCACAACACCAGGCTTGATTTTTCCAGTGGGTGTTCGTTCAGTACCCTGAACCAGCCTTCTTGCCAGGCCCAGTAAGGCTTGTCTTCGCGTATGGCAGTTTCAGCCGCATCGCAATTCAATTCACGCACCTGTGCTTCAGCGGGAATGCCTTCGCTGCCTTTTATGGTTTCGGGTTGTAATTCAAGCAAACCCTCCGATGCCATGTAGTTCATGTTGAAGGTCCAGGCTTGGGCATCCTCGTGGGTGTAGGTCCATTCGGCTTTGTTCAGGGTCCAGTTTTGCGCGGGCAGGCCACCCTCAAATTGTTGGGCAGAAAATGCGGCCTGGTGTGTTTCAGGCAAGTCATCTCGACGCACATAGGTACGAAGGTTTTCACCATGCAACTTGATAAAAGGCGCACCTTCACCCTTGTTGGCCTGCGCAAGGCGCAACACCAGCAGGTCTTGCTCGGCAGTGCCGGTCCATGGGAAGCCGTTCCATTGGCCGTCAATGTCTACTTTCAATTGTTTGAGTGAAACTTCGCGCATGGGGCCAGCCTCGGTTTGCGCATTCATGGCGATGTACAGTTGCTTGTTTTCCTGCGGGGTTTTAATACCCAGGCGCCAACCCAGGTTGAACTGATTGTCTGGAGTGCTGTTGCCCACTTTAAACTTGAACTGCTCCAGTTTGCCGCTCAGCTCTTGTTGGGCTTCAGTGTTGTTCACCGTGAACTGTGCCTGTTCAAGTTCCAGTGAATTCAAAGCAAGTTCGGGTGTAAAAAAACCGGGGTTGGCCACTTGCGTGCTTTGCCAGGCCCGTGCGGCCAGCGCCACTGGCAGCACGGGTGTACAGCTCAAGCTGGGTTGGCCGCAGTCGGCTTCTTTCTCGGCTCGAGCAGCCAGGCCTTTGATGGTCAGAGACTCAACTTGAATTCGGCCTTGCTTGATCGACTCGACGGCGTTCATGCCCAGCCTGATCAAGGCCAGTTGAAGGTTTTCCTTGCGGGTGGGGTCATCCACTTCTATTTCAGAAATGATCAATTGCGGTTTCAGGGAAAGCGCAAGCACCACACGTTTTACATCAATACGCTGGTCGGGGTACTGATTGCGAACACTGTTCAGCTTGGGTTCCCAGATGAAGCGCGGCACTACAACGCCATGAGAAAAAATAACGCCGGTAAGAACGATCACAAAGGCAAGAATTGACCACTTCAGGGCTTTGGACATGGTTGGTGCAGCGAGTGAATACTGACATTACCGTAGCACAAAAAGACGACAAGCAAAAAACAAGGCCCCGAAGGGCCTTTGTTTTAAACCAGGCTTGCAGCTTGTTTAAACATTGAACAGGAAGTTCAGCACGTCGCCGTCTTTCACCACATACTCTTTGCCTTCAGCGCGCATTTTTCCAGCTTCCTTGGCACCGTTTTCGCCCTTGAACTGAATGTAGTCATCGAACGCAATGGTTTGGGCACGAATAAAGCCGCGCTCAAAATCGGTATGAATCACGCCAGCGGCTTTGGGTGCAGTGTCGCCAATGTGAATAGTCCACGCACGCACTTCCTTTGGGCCTGCGGTGAAGTAGGTTTGCAGGCCCAGCAATTTGAAGCCCGCACGAATTACTCGGTTCAGGCCAGGCTCGGTCATGCCCATGTCGGCCAGGAATTCCATTTTGTCGGCGTCTTCCAGGTCGGCTATTTCAGCTTCAATGGCGGCGCACACGGCAACCACCGGGGCATTCTGCTTGGCTGCGTATTCCTGCAAACGCTCAAGGAACGGGTTGTTCTCGAAACCAGTCTCGGCCACGTTGGCCACGTACATGGCTGGCTTTGCAGTGATCAAGCCAAAGCTTTTGATGGCGAACAGTTCTTCTTCATCCAGGCCCAATGCGCGCACGGGTTTGGCTTCGTTCAGTTGCGCCTCACAACGCTGCAAAATGGCCAGAATTTTTGCTGCTTCTTTGTCATTTGCACGCGCCTGTTTGGCATAGCGGTGTACGGCCTTTTCAACGGTGCCCATGTCAGCCAAACACAATTCGGTTTCAATGGTTTCAATGTCGGAAAGAGGGTCAACCCGTCCATTGACGTGAATGACGTTGTCGTCTTCAAAACACCGAACCACATTCACAATCGCATCGGTTTCGCGAATGTGAGCCAGAAACTGGTTGCCCAAACCTTCGCCTTTCGAGGCACCTGCCACCAGGCCTGCAATGTCTACAAATTCAACGGTGGCGGGCAAAATACGTTCGGGTTTTACGATGTCGGCAAGCTGTTGCAAACGTGCGTCGGGCACTTCGACCATGCCCACATTGGGTTCGATTGTGCAAAAGGGATAGTTTTCAGCCGCAATGCCCGCTTTGGTCAGCGCGTTGAACAGGGTGGATTTACCGACGTTGGGAAGGCCAACGATGCCGCATTTGAGGGTCATGAGAATTCGCTAAGTGCTTAATTGAATAGGGTGAATTGTACCGCGCCTAGCGATTCACGTTCGCAAGCCAGGTTGAAAAGTCTTCTGCCATGCGTTCGCTTTCGCGAATAGCCGCTTGCCACAGCGGTATGCGAATGCGGTGGTCAAAGTTGTAGCGCTTGAAATCACTGCGGTCTGGAATTTTCTTCGCGGGTAAACGCTTTACAAATTCTGGCGAAGGGCACACCAGAATCACATTACTCATCCAATCCGGGTTGGCTTTGCGCAGCTTTAAAAACTTGTCCAGCCAACCTGGTGTAACCGTAGGCGCAAAGTGGGGGTAAAGTACCAGGCCATCGAGTCGGTGATAGGGCAAGGCCAAGTGGTAGTCGGTCAAGCCGCCATCCCAGAACGGGCCCTCGTGGTATTTCACTTCCGGGTGATCTTCGCGCAGGGCATGGGCTATTTTGTGTACCGGGTTCAATACAAACGGAATACTGCCACTGGCCAACAAAGCATCGTGAATGTTCAATGCATCCAGATCTTCAATTCTGGTGGGAATGCGATCAAAGGCTTGCTTTAACCAGTCGGTGCGCGCCCCAGGGCTTTGAAACACCCAACGTTCGAAGTAGCTGGAAAGGCGATTGCGGTTTACGCTATTGGCCAATACCGCACTGGCGAAACCACGCTTGCGGGCACGCTGCTGTTGCGCATGGTGCAGCGGGGTCAACCCTTTGTTCACCCACACCAGCAATTCTTTGCCCAAAGGTTTCACCATATGTTGTGCTTCATCGGCCACCACGGCCTGCACCATGTTTTTGCAAACACGGCTAATCTCGAATCTGTCCACACCTTTGTCGTAGTTTTGCGCTTCCACATATTGTTGGGCAAGGCGCTTTAAGGTGGCTGCCGGCTTACTGCTCGCGGCTGCGGCCATGCGCCAGGCACCGATTGAGGCACCAATCAGTTGCAGTGGCTTCACCCCCTGTTCAGCTCGTTTTTGTAGATGATCAGGCCCCAGCCAGTCGTTGAACAAATACTGATCAAGCCCCTGCAAAATCAAACCTTTCGGGCCGCCTGCGGCGGCGGGAATGGCGCAAATGTCTTCCGGCTTTAAGCCTTTGTTGGCAATGTGCGCTTTGGCGCGATCGCCCAAAATAATTTGTATGCTGCTTCTCATGCGCACTCCGTGTGAATGTGCGTGGTGGCCTGGCCAATTTGACCCTTCAAAATCAGCTCGGTGTGTTTCAGCAACACGTCGATTGACTTGTCGATGATTTGCTGTTGCTCGTTGCTGGGGCGGTGCAATACAAAGTCGGCCACACCTTGTTGCAGGTTCAGGCTGCGAGGGTGGCCAATGCCAATGCGTGCGCGCCAGAATTCGTTGCTGCCCATGTGTGCATGAATGTCTTTCAAACCATTGTGGCCGGCATGGCCGCCACCTTTTTTCATTTTGATTTGACCGGGCAGCAAGTCCAGTTCATCGTGCGCGACCAGAATTTCTTCAGGCTTGATTTTGAAGAATTTTGCCAAAGCGCCAACAGCCTGACCAGAGCGGTTCATGAAGGTAGTGGGGAACAGCAGCCACACGTCTTCACCTGCAAACTTGATGCGCGCCAGGTCGCCAAAAAAACGCTTGTCGCTTTGCAAAAAAACATTGTGTTTGCGCGCCAGGGCCTCCAGATACCAAACGCCTGCGTTGTGGCGCGTGTCTGCATACTGTGGGCCGGGGTTGCCAAGGCCAACGATTAACTTGATGGGGGTGTTGCTGGACATGAAGTAAAATACAGCCCTGTGGATCACAAGGCTGTATTTTCGCTGATAGTTCGGCTGATTCCAAACAATCGCAGTGATTATTTCAATTCGACGGGCATGGGCGTTTCAACCCTGCGCCATGCACTGACCAGCGCCATCAGGCTGGCGGTGGTGATGTTGTCGTGAAAGCCCACACCAAATTTGCTGCCAGGCACATTGGGCACGCTTACTTCAATAATCGCCATGGCCTTTGATTTTGCGCCTTGGCCTACGCTGCGCTCCTCGAAGCCAACTATGTCCATGGGCACACCAAGGGCTTGCACCGCGGCATCCAGCGGGCCATTACCCACGCCTTCAAGGCGTACAATTTCGCCGTGTTGCTGCACAGTAATCTCAATGCCTTGGCCGCCTTCAGCATCAAATACTTTGTGGCTGATATAGCGCGGCTGGCTTTCGTCATTTTGCAAATAGGTTTGTTCGAACAAGGCCCACAGTGCGGGCGAAGTCATTTCCGCTGCGGTGCTGTCGCTGACCTTTTGCACCACACTTGAAAATTCAACCTGCATGCGCCGTGGCATGACCACGCCATGTTCGCGTTCAAGAATGTAGGCAATGCCACCTTTGCCAGATTGGCTGTTCACGCGGATCACGCTGTCATAGGTTCGACCCACATCTACAGGGTCAATCGGCAAGTAGGGCACTTCCCAAATAGCATCGGGCTTTTGAATGTCGAAGCCTTTTTTAATGGCGTCCTGGTGCGAACCTGAAAACGCGGTGTATACCAAATCGCCTACATACGGGTGGCGTGGGTGAATGGGCAGTTGCGTACAACTTTCCACCACGCGGGCCACGGCATTGATGTCGGAAAAATCAAGGTTGGGGTGCACGCCTTGGGTGTACATGTTCAAGGCCAGGGTCACAATATCTACGTTGCCACAGCGCTCACCGTTGCCGAACAGGCAACCTTCCACGCGTTGTGCGCCGGCCATCATCGCCAGTTCGGCGGTGGCCACGCCCGTGCCACGGTCATTGTGTGGGTGCACGGACAGCACCACATGTTCACGTCGATTTAAATGCCGGTTCATCCACTCAATTTGATCGGCGAACACATTGGGTGTGCTCCATTCCACCGTGGTGGGCAGGTTGATGATGATCTTTCTACCCGGCCCGGCTTCCCAGGCTTCAATGGCGGTGTTGCAGGCCTGCAAGGCCACATCCAGTTCGGTCATGTTGAAGCACTCGGGCGAGTACTGCAAAACCCATTGTGTTTCGGGGTGTGCGTCAGTGAGTTCTTTCACCTTTTGC
Source organism: Limnobacter sp. SAORIC-580 (assembly GCF_013004065.1). Lineage (GTDB taxonomy): Bacteria > Pseudomonadota > Gammaproteobacteria > Burkholderiales > Burkholderiaceae_B > Limnobacter > Limnobacter profundi. Next base: position 2,943,935 of record NZ_CP053084.1, on the reverse strand, counting down.
ACGCGTTTTTTTACCATGTCGATGACTTCAGGCACAGTCATGCGGAACACCGTATTTCTCCACACGGGTGCGGTGGAGTTGTAGATGTGGACGATGGCGCTTTTGGCACCAATCACCGATTCCACTGTTCGCTCGATGAGATCATCACGAGCCTGGGTCATGACCATGGGGGTAACGTCTTCCGGAATCAAATCATTGTTGATCAAATGCCGAACCACGTCGAAGTCGATTTGCGAAGCGGCAGGAAAGCCCACCTCAATTTCCTTGAAACCAATGCGCACCAATTCCTTGAAGAAATCCAGTTTGGTGGCCACGCTCATGGGTTCAAAAATCGCTTGGTTGCCGTCGCGCAAATCGGTACTTAACCAGATTGGCGCATTCTCAATGGCCTTGTTGGGCCATGTTCTGTCGGGCAGGTCCACTTTGTAAGCGGGGCGATATTTGTTGGCGGGGTTCTTCAACATGTTGCGTTGGCCTGAAAGGTGAATCGATGAAGACCAGTGTAGGCGCTTTACTGCGAAATAAGATTGCGTTTATTGCTTGGTTATTTGAATTAATTGGCAGATAATTGCGTATGAATTGATAAATTGAGCATTAAAAGCGAAATGCAAGAACTTGACCGCTATGACAAGCGAATTTTGACCCTGCTGCAAAGTGATGGGCGAATGAGCAACCAGGACCTGGCCGATGCCATTGGCTTGTCGCCTTCACCGTGTTTGCGCCGCGTGAAAGCCCTTGAAGACGCGGGCTTGATTACCGGTTACCGCGCCTTGGTGGATGCGAAAAAACTGGGGTACAGCCTGATGGCGCTAATTTATATTTCCATGGATCAGCACACGCCGGAACGCTTCGCTAGTTTTGAAGGTGCCATTGAAGCAATTCCCGAGGTGCTGGAGTGTTTGTTGATTACCGGTCAGCAGGCCGATTACCAATTGAAGGTGATAGTGGCCGACATGGACGGCTACCAGAATTTGCTGCTGAATAAAATTACCCGCATCAAAGGGGTAACTGGCGTGCACACCAGCTTTGTGTTGCGCCGGGTGGTGGACAAAACTGAAGTACCAGTGGGCTAGCGTGAAAGCCTAGTTTTGCAGCATGTTTTGAATCATCATGCCGCCGCCGCCAATCAGCACGCCGAAGTACACAATAGAGGCCACATTGGCCAAATGCCCCAAGAGCACCGCTGCACCGTCGCGTTGAATAAGGCCTACAGCCAGAAACAGCAGGGCAATGCCAGGCACGGTGTTGGAAAACGGGATGAATCCGAAGGGGGCCATCAGCAACACAGCGCCCAGAATCAAGCCACCGTCATTGATGATATTCATGCCGCGCCCGGTGCTTAGCCAGGCCATGCGATGGGGTTTGCTGATTTTTTCAAGGCGTGGAATCCAGACCAAACCTTTCTCAAGTGCATTTCGCAGTTTGTCAGCTGGCAGGGCACGCTCTTTGAAGCGCTTGGGCAACCACAAGGTGCGCCCGAAAATCCTGCTGATTCCGATGAGCAGAATGGCTGCTCCGAAGATGGTGCTGACACCCGGAATAGAAACCGGCACCATGAACACCAGCGTGAGAAATGCCACCAACAGCAACATGCCGTCGCGGCCCACCAGGTCCAGAATTTCGCCAAGACTGACCGTACTTGCGGGCAGCTGCGCGATCACTTGTTTGATTTGATCGCCCAGTGGCAATTCATCGAAATTGGGTGTGTTGTTCACTTCAGGTGTGTTGTGTGATTGATCAATGAGCCCACATTGTGCCCATAAAAAAAGCCGCTGAACTTCGGTGCAGCGGCTTTTCGGTACTAATTGGACTTCGAGAGTTTACTCGTCGCCGCCCTTAGCCGCACCAGCCTTGATTTTCACTGTAACCAGTGACAGGTCTTGCTGACCGTGGTTGGGGATGCTTACACCTTCAGGGAACTGCAGATCAGTCACGTGGATTGAGCGCTTGGTCACGTCCAGCACGCTGCAATCGACGGCGATGAATTCTGGCAGGTCTTTGGGCAAGCATTCGATTTCGATCTGGTTGGCCACGAAGGTAACCTGACCGGCATACAGCTTGACTGCTGGGCTTTCCAGGTGACCTGAATAGTGCAAAGGCACGTTCATGTGGATCTTCTGGTTACCGTCGATGCGCTGGAAATCGATGTGCAGCAACTGTGGCTTGTAAGGGTGTGACTGGAAGTCGCGCAGCAACACTTGCTGTGACTTGCCGTCAATTTCCAGATCCAGAATACTGGAGTGGAATTTTTCCTTTTGAATTGCGTGCCACAGGGGGTTGTGTTCAATTGACACAGCCTGAGCTTCCTGATTTGCGCCATAAACAATGCCAGGTACCTGGCCAGCACGACGCAGGCGGCGGCTCGCTCCGGAACCCTGCTCTGTGCGGGATGTTGCAACTACTTTCATGTTGATTCTCCAAATTTGACTTCACCGCGACCAGTGAAACCAAGTTATGCGGCACTTGAAGGCGTCCGCAAAAAAGCCCAAAACAACTTGTTACCTAAAACTTAATCAATAAACAGCGAGCTGACCGAGTCAGAGCGAACGATGCGGCGAATTGTTTCGGCCAGCAGTTCATCAACACTCAGAACACGAATGGTTTTGCTGTTGTTGGCTTCCTCAGACAAAGGAATGGTGTCGGTCACCACCAGTTCGTCCAGGTCTGATTCTTCAACACGTTGAATGGCACCACCCGACAACACGGGGTGGGTACAGTAAGCCACCACTTTTTTCGCGCCGTTGGCTTTCAGGGCCGCGGCGGCTTTGCACAGGGTGTTGGCGGTGTCGACCATGTCGTCCATGATCACGCAGGTGCGGTCTTTCACATCGCCAATAATATTCATCACTTCTGCCACGTTGGCGCGGGGGCGACGCTTGTCGATAATGGCCAAATCACAATTCAGGCGCTTGGCCAGCGCGCGGGCACGAACCACGCCGCCTACATCGGGCGACACAACCATCAGGTTGTCGAGGTTTTGCTTCCAAACATCGCCCAGCAACACTGGCGATGCATAAATATTGTCTACGGGAATGTCAAAGAAACCCTGAATTTGGTCGGCGTGCAGGTCCATGGTCAGCACGCGGTCAACGCCTACAACCTGCAGCATGTTGGCCACTACTTTGGCAGTGATTGCCACACGTGAAGAGCGCACGCGGCGATCTTGACGGGCATAGCCGAAGTAAGGAATGGCTGCGGTAATACGGCCAGCTGATGCGCGCTTGAGCGCGTCGATCATGACCATCATTTCCATTAGGTTGTCGTTGGTGGGGGCGCACGTGGATTGCAGTACAAACACGTCTTTGCCGCGCACGTTCTCGTTGATCTCGACCATGACTTCACCGTCTGAGAAACGACCTACGGTAGCCTTGCCCAGCGGAATGTTCAGCTGTTTGGCCACTGATTCGGCCAATGCAGGGTTCGCATTGCCGGTGAAGATCATTAGACTGCTGTCGGTTGCCATTGTTTACCCCAGGGCTTGACGTGTGCGTTGGCGAAATAAAAAAAGGGCCAACCGGTGGCTGGCCCTTTGGTTTTGGCAGAGGAGGAAGGATTCGAACCTTCGAATGCCGGAATCAAAATCCGGTGCCTTAACCAACTTGGCGACTCCCCTAAAACTTTTATCGATTCAGCTTGGTTTGATTTTGCATTCAAACAACTGCCCACGCTGTAATTCAGGCGCATCGGCGACTGCTGCCACTGCGGTGCTAAGTTGGCTTGGGCTGGCAAACAAAGCAAACATGGCGGAGCCGGAACCTGACATTCGAATCAATTGCGGGTTGAGCTTTGCAACACAGTTTGAAAAAACACCAAACTGCTGTTCCCATTCCGGGTAGTTGCGTGACACAACAGCTTGCAAAGCATTCTGTGTGTTGGCTTGCAGGCAAGCCATCAACTCACTATTCATTCGGCGGGCCGAATCGAAGACCGCTATTTTGACGTCACTTGAGTTGCGTGTCAATTGCGGATCGCTAAATATTTTGGGCGTGGGGCAAGAAAGTGGCGGTTTGTAGACAATTAAATGCCCTGAAATGCCCTGAATTGGTGTGATTGCCTCGCCAATGCCTTCGACAAAAGCACTGCTGTCCTGAAGAAAGAAGGGCACATCAGCCCCAAGCGTCAGGCCGATCGCAGCCAGTTGTTCAGGTTCAATCGGGTTTTGGTGGTGCTGTTGCAGCAGGCGCAGTACAGTGGCAGCGTTGCTGCTGCCGCCACCCAAACCCGCCTGTTCCGGAACTTGCTTGTCGACATGAATGGTCACTGCGTAGCCCATTCCAATGTTGGCATGGGCATAAAAGGCCTTGCAGGCGCGAACTGTCAGGTCAATTTGTTCAGGAATGTGAACAAGGTCACCACTTCGCTGAATGACCAATTCACGGCTTGAATTGGTTTGCACTGACACGGATAGTTGATCACCCAGCGTGATTGGGCAAAAAATACTTTGGAGCAGGTGGTAACCATCAGCCCTTCGGCCTGTGATGTGCAAAAACAGATTGATTTTTGCAGGGGAAAAGGCCGAGAGTTTGGCCGGGCTGGGAACGTTCACGCTTTATTTGCCCAGGGTGCCTTGCGGAATCAGGTCGATACGGCCTGACGTGTTGTTCTCAATAAACACCACGCGGTATCGGCCATTCTGGTTTTCCCAAGCCCAGTTGGTGGGCAGTGTGGGTAATTCATTGGGGTTCGGGTTTTCCATCCACTGCACCAAGGCTTCAGCAGGCAGTTCAACCGGAAACATCAAATCGAACAGGCTTTGCCAGTCTTTGGCCAGATACACCCGGCCATCTGCGGCCCGGACTTCGTAAAAATTACCCAAGCGTTTTGCGCTGCCCAGCGAAGGGCCCAATGTGGAGCTGACTTCCAGGTAGGCAATTTCAGGGGCTTGGCTTGGCCCAGTGCGGCCCGAACGCCATTCATAGGTGCCCGAAATAGAATCAGCTTCAATTTTCCCGTCGGCTTGTTCAACTTTCCAAATCAACCCAAAACGTCCGTAGTGGCAGCTTGACTGGATCGACTTGCAATCCACTTCAGTGCTTGGGTTTTGACCCAAAGTGCTGCAGGCAGCCAGGCTTGCGCCGATCAAGCCGATACAGGCCAGGCGCAATGTTGATAAAGCCATGAACTTAAATTCCCTCAAGCTGTTGAACCAGTTTTTTCAATGCTTTGCTGTCTGGGTAACGAACGGTCAAGCTGTTTCCGAGTTGACGTGCTTCTTCTTTTTTTCCGGACTTGAGCAACACTTCAAGCAGGTGCAGACCGATTTCTTCGTCCTGGCGCAGACCAAACGCTTTTTGCAACGTTGCTTCAGCACTGTCCAGCTTGCCCAAGCGGTAATGTACCCAGCCCAGTGAATCGAGAATGAAGGGGTCGTTGGGAGCCAGTTCCACTGCCTTTTTAATCAACTCGTAAGCTTCTTCCAGCCGAATATTATTCTCGGCCCAGGTGTAGCCCAAAGCGTTGTAGCCGTGTGGGTTTTCAGGGCGAACTGCAATAAGGCGCTTTAGGAACTGCTCCACACGCGGCAGGTCGTCTTGCCGCTCAGCCACCATGGCACGCTCGTAAAGCAGGTCGGGTTGGTCCGGGAAGTTCAGTAAGGCCAGTTCAAGTTCGGTGGCGGCTTCAGCAGGTGCTTTTTGCGATTCCGCCAATTGCGATTTCGCCAGTGCCAGTCGCACAGACTCATCTTCATTCTTGGGTTTGAATTGATTCAGTACCCGCTTGGCGGACAATGCATTGCCCTGTTTTTCGAACAAGGCTGACTTTTTCAGTTGTACATCCAGATTGTCGGCTGCATTGGGCGTGGTGTCCAACCACTTCAGGGCGGCCACATAGTCTTTGCGTTCAAGTGCCATGTCAGACAGCGTGGCGTGTATCAGCGATTCGTTCTGGCGTTCTGCCGGTGTGGTTTTGTCCAGATAAATCTTGAAGTGCTGCTCGGCGGCTTTGTAGTCTTTGAGCTGTGTAAGTACAAAGCCCTGGCTGGAATACAGGGGAATGTTGTCGGGTTGAAGCTCGATCATTTCCGCAAACCGTTGCCGTGCTTGCGCCCACTGCCCAAGCTGCGTGTGGTTGCGAGCCAGGTAAAGGCGCGCACCAAACCAGTTGGGGTGCAGTAGCGCCTGCTCGTTTACCAGTTGCATGGCGGCATCCAGGTTGCCGTCGCGTTTTTCCATGAACTGAGCCATCAGCACATAAAAACGTTCTTGTGGCGATTTGCGCAATACGTTTTCCATGTGGCCCACAGCCTGTGGGTACAACTCGGAATTGTTGGCAAGCTGGGCGAGCAAGGTTTGTGCTTCCAGATCATCGGCATTGTTGCCGAACAGCTCGATACCGGTTTGGTACGCTTTGTTTTTGTCGGGAATGCGCTGAAGCATGTCCAGCGCAACTTTCTCGGTGCTGGAACCCCCAAGCCCCGGGTTTGCGGTCTCGGCGGTTTGCACATCGGCCAAGAAAGCCTTGAGTGCAGGCATTGCCTGATCGACCCGGTTGGTGCCCAGTTGCAGCAGCATGATGGAGCGGCTGGCCTGTTTGTCACCGGGTGACAATTCTGACCACACTTGGGCTGCGCTCAAGGCCAGGTCCAATTGGCCTTCAGCCAGGCTGATTTCGACCGCCCTTTTTGCAAGATCGGGATCGCGCTGTTGTTTTGCCGCCTCGGTGTATGCCAGCGTGGCAGAATACGTGTCGCCGCGTTGGCTGGCAATTTCAGCGGTAAGCAGGGCAAACAGTGGGTCTTGTTTTACCATGTCGGCCACACGGGCCTCATAGGCTTTTTGCTCGGCAGACATTTTCTGTTGCGCCGGTTCGCCCTGTTCAGCCGGCACGGTGGCGCAGCCTGTGGTGAGGCTGGCTGCCAGAAAAAATACCGGGCCTGCGATGGTCCATTTAAAACAAGTCATACTGTTGAACCCAATGAAAAACTGGTGAATCCACGTTTATTTTTATCACATTAACAGATGCGCGTGCGCGCTTTAGCTTATGCCTGAATTACCCGAGGTAGAAATCACCAAAAGAGGCGTAGACCTGCATTTCACAGGGCAGCGCCTGTTGGCTTGCACCGTGCGGCAACCCCGTTTGCGTTGGCCCGTGCCGGTTCAAGTGCAAAGTTGTGTAAAGCAGATATTGCAAGGCGTGGAGCGCCGCTCGAAATACATGTTGATGGATTTCGGTGGGCAAGTGTTGGTGGTGCATTTGGGCATGTCGGGTTCCATGAAAATTGTGAGCGCCAGCACTCCGTGGGACAAGCACGATCACATTGAATGGAATTTTGGGGAGAAGGTTCTGCGTTACAACGACCCGCGCCGCTTTGGCAGTGTGGAGTACGTCGAAAAAGCGCCGGGTTGGGAAAACAGTTTTATACGGTTTGCAAAACTGGGGCCTGAGCCTTTCAGTGAGGCATTCACACCCGAATCGTTTTTCAAGGCCACGCGCGGCAAAAAAGTGTCGATCAAGGCCTTGCTGTTAAGTGGGCTTGCTGTAGTTGGTGTGGGTAATATTTATGCGTGCGAGGCGCTGTTTCGCAGTGCAATCCGACCCGGTAAAGCCGCGGGGCGGCTGAGTAGGGCAAATACGCAGGCCTTGCATGCAGCGGTGGTTGCTGTTTTAACTGAGGCGATTGAGCGGGGTGGTTCAACCCTGCGTAATTTTCAAGCCATTGATGGCGAGTTGGGACATTTTCAGTTGCATTGTGATGTGTATGGCCGCGAGGGGCAGCCTTGCAAGCGCTGTGGGGGCGCTGTGAAACGCCGTGTAATGAACCAGCGCAGCACGTTTTATTGCGCGCAATGTCAGGAATGAAGCAACCATGAGCCCTTTGACCGGAGAGGCATTTGGCGAGGTGCTCGTGCGGTGGCAAAAGCGGCACGGCCGGCAAAGCCTGCCCTGGCAGCACACAGGCGATGCCTACAAGGTGTGGCTAAGCGAAGTGATGTTGCAGCAAACCCAAGTAACAACGGTGCTGGGCTATTACACCCGTTTTTTGCAGGCTTACCCAACGGTTTCTGATTTGGCCGCCGCCCCGGAACAGGATGTGATGCAGTTGTGGGCAGGTTTGGGTTATTACACCCGCGCGCGTAATTTGCACGCCTGTGCCAAGCAGGTTGTGGCCCGTTTTGACGGGCAATTTCCGCGCACGGTGAGCGAGCTTGAAAGTTTGCCCGGCATTGGTCAGTCCACTGCAGGTGCAATCGCATCACTGGCTTATGGAGTGCCGGCCCCCATTCTGGACGGCAATGTGAAACGTGTGTTTTGCAGGTACTACGGCATCGAGGGATACCCCGAGCAAACCACCATCAAGAAAACCCTGTGGGAAATTGCGGATGCCAATGTGCCAGCACAGCAGCCCGGCGTGTACAACCAGGCCTTGATGGACCTTGGGGCCACCTGCTGCGTACCGCGCAACCCAGCCTGCTCGGCCTGCCCCTTGATGCAAAGTTGTGTGGCTTTGGGAAAAGGCATGGTGGGTTTGTTGCCTACACCAAAGCCTAAAAAGGCTCGACCCGAATTGTATTTCGTCAGCTTGATTGTGGAAGACGAGGGGGGTGGAGTGCTGCTTGAACTGCAAACGGACAAAGCTGTTTGGCAGGGCCTGTGGACTACACCTTTTGAGGCCTGTGGTAGCCAGGGCGGTTTTGCAGACGATTTTGACAACTTAACCCGAATCGCAGCTGTGTGGGTTGAGCGCTATGGCTTGCAGGCCCACCGTGTTGAACTTGAGCATCAGTTGCGCGCGTTGCAAGGTCAGCCTTGGTTGGTGCATGAATTAACCCACCGCAAAATGCATTTCAAGGTGTTGCGCCTGAAAGTGCCCGGCGCATGGGCAGCTTGCCACTCGGTTGGTGACAAACCAGTGCCCAAAATTGTTCACAAACTGCTTGGCCAGGTGCGGGTGTTAACCCAGGCTGCGGTGCCGCAACAAAACACTCTCGATCTGAGGTAGGGGTTCGCTGGTAAAACGCTTTGCCAGCGTTTCGGCCACATACACCGAGCGATGCTGGCCACCCGTGCAACCAATTGCCACGGTCACATAGCTGCGTTGTTCATTCAAATAAGACGGCAACCAATTTCTCAAATAGGTTTCGATGTCGCTAATCAGCGGGTCGCTGCGATTGTCGGCCTGAATGTAGCGTTGAACCTCCACGTCTTTGCCAGTCAGAGGGCGCAGGCTTTTGTCGTAGTAGGGGTTGCTTAGGCAGCGCACATCAAACACCAGGTCGGCATCTGAAGGCAGGCCCTTTTTGAAACCGAAAGTTTCAAACACCAGGGTAAGTTTGGCCGATTCTTCTTCCACAGTTTCAAGCACCCATCTGCGCAGCACGTTGGGTTGCAGGGCTGAGGTGTCAATACAGCTTGCAATGTTTCTCAGCGGCTCGAGCGCTTCTCGTTCCGCATCAACACATTCTTGCACCGTGGCCTGTTCGCCAAGGCGTGCGCTCATGGGGTGACGTCGGCGGCTTTCCGAGTAGCGGGTGATCAGGGTTTCATCGTCGGCATCCAGAAACAGAATGCGCACATCGGTCCCGTCGGCTTTCAGGGCCTGGACGATTTGGGGTACATCGACAATGTCGCGCCCGGTGCGAGCGTCGGCCGCAATCGCAATTTGGGTGATGCCTTCGGAGGACAAGCGCTGGATGACTTGCGGAATGAAGGAAGGCGGCAAGTTGTCAACGCAATAAAAGTGGGAGTCTTCCAGCGCACGAATTGCAACTGATTTACCCGAGCCTGAGAGGCCGGTGACCAATACCACCTTCATGTTAATCATGGCCGATGTCCGTTTCGGTGTCGGGATCAACCTGGAGGTGGTCGATGCCGCCCAGCTCACTGAGCATGGCCTTTTGTTGACGCACCATGAACTCGTCCAGTGTATTGATGCCCCGCATTTGCAAAATGGTGTTGCGCACTGCGGCTTCAAGAAGCACGGCCAAGTTACGGCCTGCTGCCACTGGCAAAATGGCTTTGCGAATGGGCAGGCCCAGCACTTCCTGGAATTGCTGCTCGGTCACCAGGCGTTCCTGGTGCAATTCAAGCGAGGCCTTGCGCACCAGGTGCACAATCAGTTTCAAGCGCATTTTTCGGCGTACGGCCGTTTCACCAAAAATAGCCTTGATGTCGAGCAGGCCTACGCCGCGCACTTCCATCAGGTTGCGAATCAGTTCCGGGCAGCGGCCCTCGATGTAGTTGGGGGCCACGCGCGAGAACTCCACCACGTCGTCAGCCACCAGGCCATGCCCGCGTGAAATCAATTCCAGGCCCAGTTCGCTTTTGCCCAAACCTGATTCGCCACAAATAAGCACGCCCATGCCCAGCACATCCATGAAAACGCCATGCATCATGGTGGTGGGGGCGAGCCATTTGTTGATATACACGCGCAGAAAGTCGATGATTTCGGCGGCCGACAGGGGTGTGGCGAGCAGGGGAATGTTGGATTCGTCGCAGGCGGCTTTCAAAAGTGGGTGCGGTTGAAATGATTCAGCCACGATGACAGCGGGCGGATCGCCTTCAATCAGTTTGTCGATTTGGTGTTTTTTGCGTTCGTCGCTGATGCGGGCGAAATATTCGATTTCCTGTCGACCAAACACCTGGATGCGACCCGGGTGAATGGTGTTGAGGTGACCTACGAGATCAGAGGAAGCAAAACACTGAAGATCCAGGTGGCGGTCACCACCATTTAAACCGGCCAGCCAGTCAAGCTTGAGTTTGTTGCGGTTGGCTTCGATCAGTTCTTTCAGTTGCTTCACAGGCTTAACTCGCGGGTTGGTAAGGCTCCCAGTTGGCGATCAGTTGGTGAGTGGCGCCGGGATCGGATTCTGTCATGAGTTTCTCACGGAAATCTTTGTCAGACAGCATTTGAGCCAGTTCTGACAGTATATCCAGATGATGCTGGTTTGCGCTTTCTGGCACCAGCAAAAACATGAGCAGCTTGACGGGTTGGCCGTCTGGGGCATCAAAAGGGATTGGGTCTTGCACACGCACCAGCGAGGCGATAGGTTCGCGCAGGCCCTTGATGCGGCCATGCGGTACGGCCACTTGCTGGCCTAAGCCAGTGGAGCCCAAACGTTCACGCGCAAACAGGCTGTCGAACACCTTGGATCTTGCGATGCCTTGGTTGTTTTCAAAGACCAGACCGGCTTGTTCAAACACGCGCTTTTTGCTGGTGACCTGTGTGTCCAACAATATGTTGGATGGTGGAAGTAGATTTGCGATCAAGTTCATCGCTGTTGATTCCTGAGACCCGCTTCTAATCGTGGGGCCGATTATACGCCATAAAAACAGAAAAGGCGGATGGAAGTCCGCCTTTTGATTTTCCCTGAAATTACAGAGGTTTATTCAGCTTCTTCGACCACCTGGTGTTTCATGGGGGTGTGGTTGTGGTTGGTTAGTTTGTCTTTGTGACGCAGTACCTGGCGATCCAGTTTGTCGGCCAGCGCATCAATGGCTGCGTAGAGGTTTTCATGACTTGCTTCAGCGTGAATGTCTTTGCCGCGAACGTGCAGTGTGACATCTGCCCTTTGAACCAGCTTGACCACCGAGATGGTCACCGATGCATCAATGACGTGATCAAAATGCCTTTTCACCCGATCCAGTTTTTCGATGACGTAGTTTCGAATCGCTGGGGTAACTTCCAGATGATGACCATTGATGTTCAAGTTCATAAGGTATCTCCTTTCGTTGCTGCGGGGGGAAGCTTTAACAGTTAAAGCGACTTGCGCATGTTCACCGGGGGTATTTTCAGTGATTCCCGGTATTTAGCGACCGTGCGTCTTGCGACCACGATGCCCTGTTGACCGAGTAGGTCGGCGATTTGGCTGTCAGATATCGGCTGCTTGGCGTCCTCCGCAGAAATCAGTTGCTTGATGAGTGCACGGATGGCCGTGCTGGAAGCCTGACCACCTGAGTCGGTGGAAACATGGCTTCCGAAGAAATACTTTAGCTCAACCAACCCATAGGGCGTCAACATATATTTTTGCGTGGTGACCCTTGACACGGTCGATTCATGCAGACCCAGCAAATCGGCAATTTCCCGCAGAACCAAGGGCTGCATTGCGATTTCGCCGTGATTGAAGTAGCCGATTTGACGTTCTACGATGGCTTGGCTAACCCGTAAAATAGTGTCAAATCGCTGCTGAACGTTTTTTAACAACCAGCGGGCCTCTTGCAGTTGTGCGCTGAGTTGGGCGCTTTGGCCGCGGTGAGATCGCAAAATGGAGGCATACATTTCATTGATGCGAATTTTTGGCATCACATCCGGGTTCAGTTGCACATGCCACTGACCACTGAGTTTTTTCACGATCACGTCGGGCACAACGTGATCGTCGTCAATGCGGCGAAAGCGCGCACCGGGAAATGGCTCAAGTGAGCGAATAATCTGGTGACAGATTTTCAGTATGTCTTCGTCCACATTCAGCGCTTTTTTCAGCTTGGTGAAGTCGCGCTGGGCCAGTAAGCCCAAGTGATCACGAATAATGTGCTGGCAGTGTGTGTAAAGGCTTTGCTGGCAGGTGATGTCTTTGCGTTGTGCCAGTTGCAATAACAGGCATTCCGCTGCATTGCGGGCACCCACACCGGGTGGGTCAAAACTTTGCAGCAGGCGCAGGGCTGCGCCAAGTTCTTCAAACTCCAGGTCAGGCTCGTCCTGCAGGGTTTCCCACAGGTCTTCAAGTTCAACAGTCAGGTAGCCGTCGTCGCTGAGGTAGTCGATCAGCCACAGCACCAGGTTTTTGTCTCGTTCACTGGCCTGCGTCATGCGCAACTGGTCAATCAGGTGTTGGTGCAGGCTGCTGTCGGGGGCGGCCAGTTGCAGGCCTGGTTTTTCTTCATCTCCGTCGGCGCCGGCGCCGCTGTTGTCGCGCCAATCGCCTTCCCAGTTGTCTTGAATGGAGTCGATGGTTTCGCGCTGAACAATTTCTTCGCTCTGGTTGTCTTGTTCGGCTTGTTGGTCGCTGACCGGCTCGCTGGTTTTGCGGGGGTCGGGGTCGGCTTCAAAGCTGTCGCCTTGCGGCTCATGCAGTTCACCATTGCTGCTGTCCAGGCTTAAAGTGCGCTCGCCTTCCGCAGCCTCTTCGTCGGCCAACTCCAGCAGCGGGTTTTCAGCCAGCGCCTGCTGAATTTCCTGCTGCAATTCGAGCGTAGACAACTGCAGCAAGCGAATGGACTGCTGCAGCTGCGGCGTGAGCGTGAGGTTTTGCGAGACTTTAAGCTGAAGGGATTGTTTCATGGGTGTTCAGCTTTACATCCGGAAGTGTTCGCCGAGGTACACGCGGCGTACATCGTCGTTTTTTACAATTTGCTCGGGACTGCCCGAGGCCAGCACGCGGCCTGCGCTGATGATGTAGGCACGATCGCAAATCCCCAGGGTTTCGCGCACATTGTGGTCGGTGATCAACACGCCGATGCCCTTGGATTTCAAGAAGGCAACAATGCGTTGAATTTCCAGCACGGCAATCGGGTCTACGCCTGCGAAGGGCTCATCCAGCAAAATGAAGCGAGGTTGGCTACCCAGCGCACGCGCAATTTCAAGGCGGCGGCGTTCGCCACCCGAGAGCGAGGCGGCAAGTGAGGTGCGAATGTGCGCAATTTGAAGGTCGTTCAGCAAATCTTCGACAGCCTGATCCACCGTTTTGTCTCTGGGTGGATTGATTTCAAGCACTGCGCGAATGTTGTCTTCCACAGTCAGTTTGCGAAACACGGAGGCTTCCTGAGGAAGATAAGAAAGCCCTGCGCGTGCGCGCTCGTGAATGGGTTGCAAGGTGATGTCGCGGCCTTCCAGGCAAATGTTGCCTTCGTCGGCACTGACCAAACCCACAATCATGTAAAAGCAGGTGGTTTTGCCAGCGCCGTTGGGGCCCAGCAGGCCGACCACCTCGCCTGTGTCCACGTGCAGCGACACATCTTCAATCACGCGTTTGCTGCGGTAGGCTTTGCGTAGGCTAAGCGCTTGAAGCCGTCCTTGTCCTGTCAGGGTGTGTGCGGGGGTGTTGCTCACTTGCTGCCCCCTTTGGGCGCGGGCTCAGTCTCTTGGGTTTTTGGTTTGATCACTGCCTGTACGCGTGAGGAACCACTGCTGTTGGGTGTTCCCACCACATTCAGGAATTCTGTGTTTTGCTCGTACGTAATTTTGGTACCCGAGATTGATTCAGTGAGCTGACCATTGGTGCTTTTTTGAATGCTGGCTGCACCGGTCAATGTCACGATCGATTTATTGCCGTCGAATTCAATGGTGTTGCCAGTGCCGTTGATCAGCAGTACTTCATTGGGCTTCTCCGAATCACGCTGCTGTTTGAAGCGGGCAGGTTTTCCTTCCACAGTGGCGAACTGGGTACCGTCACTGCGTTCGGTCAGTGTCAATTTGTCGCCGCGAATCACCAAACTTCCACGCGTCAACAGCACATTGCCGGTGAACACGTTCACGTTTGACTTTTCGTTGTAAGTCATCTGGTTGGCGTCGATGGTGGTGGGTTGTTGTTTGTCAGATTCCAGTGCTTGCGCGCAAACCCCTAGTGCCAGTGCAGGCGCAGCCAGTGCGAGGGAAATCCAGGTGGAGCGTTTCATCGTTTGGCCTCTATGCGAAACTTGATTGACCCTTGGGCAGTCAACTCGCCAGTGTCGTTGTTCAGTGTGGCACCCTGTGCTTCAAACCGTTGGCCAGGCCGGGTGACCAGCACATTCTTGTCGGTTGAAATTTCGTTGGTGATATTGTCGATTCGTATTTCTTCAGATTTCATGGTGGTCAGTAGCCCTTCGTTTTGACTGGTCACCACCACGTTGTCCCGCAAGAAAATTTCGTCGGTGTCGAGCAGGTAAACGCCTTTTTGGGCGTTGCCTTTTACCATGCCGTTGCCTGATTCAAACTGTTCCAGTTCGGGCTCGGTGATGTTCCAGACGTTGCCTTGTGGGATGTGTTCGGCTTCCTTGCTGCGAATGATCGAATATTTGTTTTCGGCCAGGTCATGGCTTTGTACCGAGAAATTGCGCAAGTAATAGTCGCTGCTGGTGGGGTCGCTTTTGCCGCTGGCGCTAAACAGGCTCAGTTCAGACTGAATGGCAAACCAATACGAGGTGGCGGCGAGTGCGAACGTCAGCAGCAGCGGTATGAACTGCGAAAGCAGATTGAAAAAAGCACTCACTGGTTTCACGATGCTTCCCAGGGGTTTTGATAGCCAGCTTGATGACTCAAAATGAAGTCACACAATTCCCGGGCAGCACCATCGCCGGGGGGGCGTGTATTAATCCAGTTGGCTGCGTTTTTCATGGCCGCCGGGGAGTGCTGGGTGGTGGCAGCCAGGGCAACCTGTTGAAGCACCGGGTAATCGGGCCAATCGTCTCCAAAAAAGCCGCATTCGATCCAGTCCAATCCAAGCAGTTGGCGAATTTCATCGTAGGCTTGAAGCTTGGTTTTACAGCCTTGAACCAACTGGTAGATGCCAAGGTCTTTGGCGCGTTTTTCTACAATGGTGCTCGAGCGCGCAGTAATCCAGATCACCTTGATGCCATGGTCCATCAGCAGTCGAAGGCCTTGGCCATCAAACACACTAAAGCGTTTCATAACCTCGCCTTCATTGCCGAAGTACAGCCCGCCATCGGTCAGGGTTCCATCCACATCAAAGCCCATCAGTTTGATTTGTGCTGCGGCTTGGGCAGCAGTGGGTTCGCGGTCGGTCGATTGATCCATTACACCACCTTGGCTTCAAACAGGTCATGGAAATTCAGGGCGCCAACGATATGACCTTGCTCGTCCGTGACCACCACTTGGCTAATGTGGCTGACCTCCATCATGCGAACTGCCTCTACGGCCAGCTTGTCAGGTGAAATGCATTTGGGTGCACTGTTCATGACTTCACTCACCAGCAAGCCCCGCAAATCCAGACCCTGTTCGATCAGGCGGCGCAGGTCACCGTCGGTAAAAACGCCCAGCAGCTTGTTGTTGGCCCCGACCACGGCAGTCATTCCCAAGCCTTTTTTGGTAATTTCCAGAATGGCATTGGAAATACTGGCTGATGGCGCCACGGTGGGAATTCGGTCGCCTTTGCGCATGACATCGCTGACATGGGTCAACAATTTGCGGCCCAGGCTGCCACCAGGATGCGACAGGGCGAAGTCTTCTTCGCTGAAACCTCGCGCCTTCAACACCACCACGGCAAGGGCATCGCCCAGGGCCAATGCCGCTGTTGTACTGGCGGTTGGGGCCAAATTCAGGGGGCAGGCTTCCTTTTCAACGCCGCAGTCCAGTACCAAATCGGCCTGACGGGCGAGTGCTGAATCGAGTTTGCCGGTCATGGCGACTATTTTTGCCCCGCGGCGTGCAATGGCTGGCAATACCGCCACCAGTTCCTCGGTGTTTCCTGAGTTAGACAGGGCAATAACAACGTCTTCTTGGGTGATCATGCCCAAATCGCCGTGGGACGCCTCAGTGGCATGTACGAAAAAGGAGGGAGTACCGGTACTGGCAAAAGTGGCTGCAATTTTTTTGGCAATCAGGCCCGACTTGCCCACGCCGACCAAAATGACTCGACCCTTGCAATTCAATATTGCGGTGGTTGCCTGGCTGAACTGATCATTCAAGCGCTCGGACAGAGCCAAGACCGCTTGGGCTTCAATGGCCAGCGCTTCCCTGGCCATGGCCAGAAAATCGTGTTTGTCATTATTCGACGGTGTTTTTGACATGGTAGACCCTGATAGACTTAAGCAACGAAGGTGCTTGAGGCTGTGCTCTTTTCAGGGCAGTATAGCAAAGCGCGTGCCAATTCTCTCCACTTCCTAAGCATTAAACGTGCCTAACGCTCTAGAGCTGTCTTTGATTCTCATGCTGGTCGCCGTGTTGGCGGTCTCGCTGTTCCGTCACTGGAAGCTGCCCGCCATGCTGGGCTATCTGTTTGCGGGCACGCTGATTGGTCCATATTCGTTCGGCATCGTGCCCGACACACCCGAAACCCGCCACTTGGCTGAATTTGGCGTTGTTTTTCTGATGTTTTCAATTGGTCTTGAGTTCAGTTTGCCGAAATTGCATGCCATGCGCCGTGTGGTGTTTGGCCTGGGGTTGGCGCAAGTGGGGCTGACCATGCTGGGCGTGATGGGCCTGGGTGTGCTGGCTGGTTATTTTCTGGAAGTTCCACTGAGTACTGCCTTTGTGCTGGCGGGGGCAGCAGCCATGTCTTCCACTGCAATTGTCAGCAAATTGTTGTCCGAGCGGCTTGAACTTGATTCCCCCCATGGACGCCAGATCATGGGAATTTTGTTGTTCCAGGATTTGGCCGTGGTGCCGCTGCTCATTATCATTCCCGCGCTGGGGCAGGGGGCCGAGAACCTTACTGTGACTTTGAGCCTGGCGGTGGTGAAGGCGGCGCTGGTGCTGGGGCTGATGTTGGTGTTTGGCCAGCGCATGATGAACTGGTGGATGACTTTCGTGGCCCGCAGCAAGTCGCAGGAATTGTTTGTGCTGAATGTGCTGCTGATTACCCTGGGCCTGGCTTGGCTGACCGAACTGGCTGAACTGTCGCTGGCACTCGGTGCGTTTGTGGCGGGCATTCTGATTGCAGAGACCCAATACAAACACCAGGTGGAAGAAGACATCAAACCCTTCCGGGATGTGCTGTTGGGCCTGTTCTTCGTGACCACTGGCATGCTGCTGAATCCGGAAGTGGTCATGCAGAATTGGTACTGGGTTATTTTGCTGGCCGTACTTCCCGTGTTGGCCAAGCTGGTGTTGATTGCTGCACTGGCTCGAATTTTCGGTGCCAACATGGGCACCGCCATGAGAACCGGTATTTACCTGGCGCAGGCCGGTGAATTTGGTTTCGTGTTGCTGGCCAACACGGGCTCGGCTGGTTTTGCTTTGGTACCTGACCCCTGGTTACAAACCATTACGGCAAGCATGGTGCTTTCCATGTTGGCGGCACCCTTCATGATTCAACACGCAGACCGAATCGTATTGCGCTTTTCCAGCCAGGAATGGTTGCAAAAGTCGCTTGAGTTGCACCAAATTGCCCAGAAAAGCCTTGCGACGACCAAACATGTGCTGATTTGCGGTTTCGGCCGCAGTGGACAGCACCTGGCGAGGTTGCTGGACCGTGAAGATCTGGATTATGTGGCCTTGGATCTGGATCCAGACCGTATTCGTGAAGCCACTGCCGCTGGCGATTCGGTGGTGTTTGGCGATGCTGCGAAACGTGAAACACTGGTTGCCGCCGGTTTGCTGCGGGCCTCTTGTGTCGTGGTTACCTTTGCGGAATTCAAGTCTGCTGAAAAAGTGCTGACTGCGGTGCGTGCCTTGGCGCCCAACGTGCCGGTGGTGGTGCGCACCTACGATGAAAGTGATTTGGAAAAACTGACCGCGGCTGGCGCCACCGAAGTGGTGCCTGAAATTCTTGAAGGCAGTTTGATGTTGGGTTCTCAGGCCTTGATGCTGTTGGGTGTGCCTGTTTCGCGGGTTGTCAAGCAAATTCGAGCCATTCGTGAATCGCGTTATCAAATGTTTCGGGGGGTGTTTCGTGGCGTAGACGACGAGGCGGACACACCTGAGAACCAATGGGTCCGTTTGCATTCCGTGTTCGTGGAACCGGGGGCCAGTGGCGTGGGCAAAAGCCTGGCCGAGTTGGGTATTCTCGATCTGGATATTGAAGTCAGTGCGATTCGCAGGCGCGGCATTCGGGGTGGAGACCCTTCCCCCGACACGCAGTTGGAGTCGGGAGATATTCTGGTGCTGAAAGGTCAGCCGGATGCATTGAGCCTGGCGGAGGCCATCATTCTTGGCCGCAAGTCCATGGGGCGTTAAGCGGGTTTTTTAACGAATAATGTAGAGCGCCGCGCAATCAGCGCCTTGGGCTTCGTCCCACTGACCAGCTTCGGTCGTGCACAGATCTTCTTCGCCACGGAGCACTTGCACAGCACCGCGCAAGGGGTTGCCATCATCGAGTTTGCGATCAATTTCCGCAAGTTGGGCAACCGGAATGGTTTCGCCGATCAGCAAGGCCATTGCATTTTCCCGGGAGTTGGGGCCTTGCAGCTGATTGCTGAGCAGGTATTGGCCACTGAACTGGTTGCCCATGGTGCTGCTTGCAGTGCAGTTGCCCGATTCATCACTGCCGCCAGTGAAATCGCCTTGAATAAAGCCAGACAGCTGAAGATGCGTAAATACATTGCAGGTTTCATCGCCTTCAATCAACCCGTTGCCGTTGCCACCGCTGTTGGAAAGTCCTGCTGCGCTTGCCGCAATAAAGTCACCGGGCAATGCTGAATAGCGTGCCTGAAAAGCTGACAACGCAGTTTCCAGATTGGCGATGTCGGTGATGGTGGCTTGTACGCGGGCGCTGTTCAACAACTCACGTCCTTTCAGTACTCCGCCAGCGAGTATGGCCAGCACGGCCAGTGCAATGGCCAGTTCCAACAGTGAAAATCCGCGTTGAGGGTGTTTTCGTGGATGTGTCAATTCAATTCTCCTGAATGTGTGGTGTGTCGAGTGCGCCGCGTTTCATCCAAAGCCAGTTCAGGCGTTCAAACGAGAGCCAGACCGGGTTGGTTGCGGGTTGATCGGGATTGATAAAAAATTGTTGGTACCGATTTTGGTTGGCCAGGTCGTGAACCGGATATGCAAGCCAAACCGTGGTGGCGTTCAGCAAGGTGTGCGCGCCGCAACCTGAATTCACATTGGGTGGAATTGAATGGCCTTGCACAGGCTGACACAGATGAATGGCAGGCAATGGCCCGGTACCGATTGCGTGGTTGGCGGTGTAAGGAGCCATGACAATTTCGGTTAACTGTTGCGGGCTCAGTTGTGCGAAAGGTTGCGCCGAAACCAGCGCATTCTGTGCAGGCTCGCCGGCCTGTTCCAGCGTGGCCACAGCCATTTTCCACTGGCCACTTATTCCCCAGCTTGCCAGTGTCGCAGTTGGAAGCCAGCCTTCTTTGTAAGTGCAGGCGTCGCCACTGCGCAATTCGGCACCGTTGGTAAGCCCTGCTGGGCAGGGCAGCCGGCCCGTGGCCAGCACAAAACCTTCGACGGCCTCAAGAATGCGTTGCCGTGAATCCAGGTGCGCGAGTACTTTGTCTTTCTCGCGCTGACCGGCCAAGAGGTGAAGCACCGGCCCAAGAATAATGGCCATCAGTACCACAACAAGCGCGACTTCAATCAGCATGAAACCACGCGCCTTGACGGTGAGGGATTGTGGTCGGTAATTCATGGTGTGCCTGTCAGTTTGAAACTGAATTGATTGAGACTGGGCAAGGTGTTGTCGGGCCAGGAAAAGTGACAGGTGCAAGCCGTGCTGTTTTGGCTCAGCGGGCACTGGTTGCTGTGAATGGGACGGCATGATTTGTTGATGGCGGCGATGGGTTCGAAGTGGCTGACTGGCCACAGGTTTTTCATGCGGGCCGGGCCGTTGAATGTGCAGGGCTGGTTGGCCAGGCTGGTGCAATCCGTTTGTGCGTTTTGGCTTGTGCAGTTTGGATTGTTGTCCAGGCATGAAGCTGGCGATATCCAGTTGCCTGCATTTTGGCAATGGCAACTGCAGCGCGTTTTTGTGCAGCGGCATTGGCAACCTGAGTCAATGGGTTGATACAGCTGAGAAAACGGGTCAGCAAGCACCATGTTTTCATGGGCACCTGTGCTTGCGTTGAATTGCGGGTTGAGTTGTTGCCATGCATTCAGTGTGCTTTTGAGTTGATGCTGTTGAACCCGGTTCATGTGGGTTCGTAATTCACTCAGGTGAAGCAAAACATAAGGGGAGGAAATGTCGTACTGATGTTCTGCGGTGGGTGTAACGCTTTTTGCGACCACCGCAACGATGTTTGTTTTGATGAGATTATTCTCAGCGGGAATTCGAATTTGAATTGTGGGTTTGGCGTAGTTCACCCAACGACTCCAGCCCAAAGCGTTCGGTTGAATCAACTGGCTTGAAACAGCGTACTGCCATTGCATGTTGGTTGATGGCTCCAGTTCGTTGAAGCGCGCATCAACCCCTGCGTTCAGATAGTTGATGGCAACTTTGCTATGAACGGGCAGGTAGCCCCAGGGCTTGTTCAAACAAGTGGTTTGCGCAGGTTCGCCCGGTTGAATCGCTGGGCAAGGAAGGTGGCCCAAATGACTTTGACTGTGCAAACCCTGGCTGGAAGCGAAGCCCAACAGGCTGGCTCGAATTTGTTCAAGTGTTTGGGTTTCACGGGCCTTTTGTTGAAGCAAAAGCCCTTGCCTGAAAGCTTGATTGTTACGAAATTCAAGGGTGGCAAATCCCAGCATTAAAATCAAAGTTAACAGTGCAAACAATGAATAGCCCCGCTGTTGAAACGCGCTTCTCATGGCAGCCACTTTTTCTGAACAGGATCAAAAGTTTTTTGACCTCGCTGGGTGATGATCCAGCCTTGCACTTTGTAGGCGGGCGCTGAAATTTTCGCTGCGGGTTTTTCAGTTTTTGTTGCAGTTGGCATCGAGGGTGCAACAAAAAGGTTTTTGCCCGGCAGGGTGTTGTTGATCGCAATATTCGATCGAGTGCTGGCGGGCTCTTTGCCAAAGCACAACAGGTAAAACGGTGTGTCAACTTGGGCGGGTTTTGTCTCCACAAGGCATTGCCCTGAATCGGGCTGTTTGGTGTTTATCCAAGTGCTCCAGGTTTGCCACAAGTCGGCTTCGGTATTGAATTGTTGCTCCAGAAAAAGAGTTTTTCGTACTGGCACTGATTGCTGAATTTGCAGGTTTGGCTTCTGATTCAGTTGTTGTTCAATTTCCATGTTGCGCAGGGCGATCAGTGCAAAAAGGGCCGTAAGCAACAACGCCAAATCGATTGCAGGGCGAACCCAGCGAAAGCCAACAATTCTCCGTGTTGTCGTTGTCAGTTTGCTCATTGGTTTGTTGCTCCAACTGAGCATTGCGCTTGGGTGGAATTATTGAGCGAGCAGCCCTTGGGCACTCGTTTTCGCGCCCGGGCCAAATCTGCTGTGGTCAGAATTTCTCCCTGTTCGTCCCACGACATTTTCAGCGAAAGCAGGTTTGCGCGTTCGTCTTGACCAAATTTTCGAATCTGTTCCAACCAACCGGCGAATGGCGCTTCTTTGGCGTTGCGAGGCGCAGCACCGAGCGAATTCTTGAGGTGCTGCAAATTTGCTTTCTCGAGTTTTGATTGTTGTTGGTTTGTGTGCCAACTCATCAAAAGAAAAGTACCCAGCACGCAAGCAACTGCGGCACCGCGAACCGCCTGATAATGGCGAGAAGGTTTGACCCACAAGCCCAGATAAAGTTGAAAGCTGCTGCGGAATTGGCTGATACCCGGTTTGTTTGAATTCAAGAAATTCTTCAGGTGTTTGAATTCGTGCGTATTCAGAAGTGCCATGTGAACAGCGCGATTGAATTGTGCAGATTTTTCCGAAGAAATAATCCGAACGCTTTGTCCCATGCTGCGCAGTTCGCTCAGCACCTCTTGGTGAACGGTTGTTGCCGGTGATTCAATAATTCTCGGTGGGTCTTCTGCAATTCCAGCCCAGCGGTGCTCTGCCCACGGTGAGGTCGCAATCTTGTTTTGGAATACATTGAGGTATACAAGTGTGTCTGGCAGGCTGAAGCTGGAAAGTGCAATTGCACTGCCACTAAACTCACTGTAGGGAAGGCGTTGTTCTTCCGCCCATTGCTGGTCTTGTTGCCGAAACAGAATTGCGTGCCCCTGCTCAATCACCCACACATCAGCATGCATTGGTGTAGTTGTCATGACAGGCCAGTCAGGTTGTTGTACAGCGGTGCCAATGTGAATTGATAGGCCAGCGCAAGGGTAAGTGCGGCAATGGCCAAGGCCATTGAAGGCAAGGTGTTTTGCAGGCGTTGTTGGGTTTCCCTTGCCCGCATTTCGTACACTTTTGAGGCCAGGAAAAAGCAGTAAGCCAAGTTGCCGGTTTGCTCGGCCAGTTGACTTTGACGAACCAGAAAACCAGGTGCGCCGGCTGCCTGTATCGACTGGCTTAGTGACATGCCCAATTTTAACTGTTGTTGAATGCCCAGCATCAGCTTGTTAAGCCTGTGCAGGGTTTTCGTTGACAGGTATGTGCCACCCCACCAGGTTGCTGTGGGCAGGATGCGGTGGCGTAGGCAGTGCATCAAGTCCAGGCCAGCATGGAGTTCGCATGCAATCACATGATAAAAATTCGATGTAAGCCAAAGATTGTTTGGCAGTAGTGTCTGTGTTTCAGTTTGAGTTTTGGTGGGTCTGAATTTGAAGTAAGCGGCAATAGGCAACACGACAATACCGATGAAAAGCAGGCTGTCTGACAATGTGAAGGTGGGGGTGGATGTGTTCGTTTTTTGTATTAAATGCGGTGCACTCACGTGATGCAGCAATACCCAGCACGCGCAGGCCAGCGTTAAAACCAGCATTGGATAAACAAGGCTTTTACCCAAGGTGTGTTGTGCATCGCTGGTGGTTTTCCAGCGATCCAGTTGGGTTTGTAAGGCCAAGCCAAGATCACCGCTGGCTTGTGCACACACCAGTGCAATTTCCAGGTGCATGGGCACTTTGCCAAATGCGGCACGAAAGGCGGTTTGAATGTTCTGCCCTTCTTGGAGAAAGCGCGATGCCCGGGATAAGCCCAAGTTTAAAAGTTTTCCTCGTGAATGGCCATTTTGCAGTTCACTGCTCAGTGAAAGTGCATCAAGCGCGGGCATGCCAGACTGCAACAATTCAGCCCATTGGCCCAACCAAGTACGCCAGGTGGCGGGCTTTATTCTGTCGCCAAGTGGCTTAGTTTTCATAGCTTGGGTTCAAGGTTGACGATGATGGAAACGGAAGGTGATTTGCCGATGAGAAAAGTTGCATCAGTTCATCAATGCTCTTGCAACTGAGGATTCCTTTGCGGGGCATGTTTTTCAGGTTGACAATTTCAGCCCACAATTGGCGTTGTTCATCTTGTTCTGCGGGTTTCAAGCGCAAGGTGACAATACCGTTCAAGCAGTTCATCAGGCTGCCCAGGCGCACATTCAGTTCGGTAAGCCGGCTGATGGCCCCAAGGCAATCCGGTGCATGAACCGATGCGAAAACCCGGTGCCCTGTCAGGGCAGCATTCAAGGTAAGTTCGGCGGTCTCTTCATCCCTGACTTCGCCAACCAGAATGGTGTCCGGGTCCTGGCGCATCAATGAACGCAAGCCCGAGGCAAAGTTCAGGTGAGGTAGCCGCGACAAGTCGGTTTGAACTGCCTCGGGATTGATGATTTCTACTGGGTCTTCAAGTGTTGCAATCCGACCTGCACATGCACCCAGGTTGTTGAGCATCGCATGCAGCGTGGTTGTTTTCCCGCTGCCAGTGGCGCCGGCTACCAATGTGAGTCCGTGCTCGTGGGCAAGCAGTTGCTGAATATGCGTCAAGGCGGCCTGACTCAAGCCAAGCCGATTCAAGGGCATGCGGCTGTGCGTATTCAACAGCCGGATCACGAGGTTTTCTCCGTGCAAGCTAGGGTGGGTCGCCAGTCGAAGATCAAGGTTGTTGCGAGTTAGCCGTGCGTCTTGTGGGCGGCGCGTTTCAGCAATATTCATTTTGCTTTCGGCCTTGAATGCTTGAATAAGCGACCTGCCTGCGTCGCTCGGAATGCCCAGCGCCTGCCCCAGTTTTCCGTTGACGCGCAATCGCACCCAGAAGTTCATGGGTGAGGGTGTAATGTGTATGTCCGATGCATTTGCAGCGCTGGCATAAGCAATCGTGTTGTCAATGTTCTTGAAGGCAGTGTCCGGCTGTATTTGCTTCATTGAAGTTTTGCCTGAATCAATGAACGTACCGTAAGCAGGGGTAGTGAACATTCGTGTAGCGCACATTGCGCCTCGGCTTGCGACAAGTAGGCGAGGGCATTGGTGAAGTGTCCAAGGCTGCTTTGATGAAGTGCCATGTTGTAGAAGGGCTCAGGTGTGTGCGGGAAGCGTTCGATTAAAAGCTCAAGTAGCGCGTTCAGGGCTTTGTTTTGTCCAGCCTGATACATGGTCAGGCCGGCAGCCAGGGCTTTGTTGAGCTCACCCAATTCCTTGTTGGTTTGGGATTGATTTGCTGTCGCACTCTCCAGCACAGTCGCTTTGAGCAACACCACCAGTTCAATGTGGCTCTCACCGCGGTTTTCGCTTTGAGTGATCAGGTCGATAGATTCCGGGGCACCGGGAATACCTCGGTTCAGGCTGCTGTTTTCTTTTTGGCGCAATCCACCCAGCAAGGCCATTTCACCGCTTTTCAATCGGAGTATCGATTCCAGTTCGCGGGTTTGTACCTCGGGTACCCGACTAATAATGTTGAGTTGTTGCAGGGCTGGGTTGGGATCTTGCACAAAACCCACGATGCGACTGAGTGTGGGGCGAACCCGCAACTGAATTGCATTGTTGTCTGCAATTTGCGGTGTCACCGTCATCAGGAAACCCACCGGTACGGTTTGAACCTGAGTAGTGAATGTGGAAAAAGCTGGGCTGTTTTGTGTGGGCGCGCTGGTTTGAACATCGGTTGTGAAATACACCCGGTTGTCGATTACCTTCAGCACGGCGGCCTGTTGGTTCATGGTCACGACACGCGGCGACGAAAGCACTTCGGTTTTTCCGAATTCCTCCAGCAGGCGCAAGGCTACATTGGTGTCGGTGTTGCTGGTGGTTCGCAGGGCATTCACAGTGAACGCGGGGTTACCAAGATTCAGCCCCTGCACAGCCAGGCCTGCGGTAATTCCGTTTTGACGAAGCACGTTCCAGTCAATTCCACGCTCATAGCGATCGTTTAACGAGATCTCGGTGATGACCGCTTCAATCACGATTTGTCGATCAACCCTGCGTTGGATTTGCTCAAGCCATTGGGCTACCCTGCGGTGCTGGCTGGGTTTCGCAATCACCGACACGGTTCCTGATTCCGGGTTGGCGATGACTCGCCCCGAGCGTGTTTCCTTGCGCGTTGTCGTGATGTCCCGTTTCTCGGTGGACACCGCCGTTGTACTTCTCAAATTGGGTTGTGCGCGGCGAGGTGAAATGTTGCGTGTACTTGCATAGGCTCGGTCTTCATCTTCATCAATGACGCGCTCCCGGGTTGAGAGTTCGATCGGTTTTACCTGCACCTGAATGATCTGTTCAATTTGACTTGAGATGTCTTGCCACAAATCGTGTTGTTGTGAGTTGTTCAGAATCAGTTCTGAGCGATTGCCTGTCTCCCGGCGATCCGTTAACTCGCGCGGGCCGCCAGCGATTGCCGAACTCAGGCTCGATGAATCATTCATTTGCCGCGCAATTGACAGGTAGTCGAGGGTATACACCCTCAGTTCATCAACCTCGCACCGCATGGACAGCTGTTTTGCTTCAAAGCGCACGCTGGCCCCTGCTTGAAGTTCCAGGCTTTCAATGACCTGTTGAAGTGGCATGTCTTTTCCCACCAGGCTGACCGGAGAGTCGCCACAGCCATCCATTTCATAGCCAAGTTCTATTTCGCGGGAGATCAGTTCAAGCACGTGACTGGCAGGTATGTTTTCGAGCCGAAAGGTGAATGTTTGTTGATGTCTCTGCCAGGCGTTGCTGCTGTGTTGAACCTTATCTGCCCAAAAAATGGCATTCAACTCGAGTGTTTGCCCAAACTCGGATGTCGCAATTCCAATGCTTTGTTGGGGTGGCATGGCCACGCAAGCGCTCAGGATCGAGGTGAGGCCGATTAAAAACGCACGCAGTGATGGCACGGGCAGACTTTTCAGGGTTTAAGTGCTGCGGATCATACTTTGATGAAACCATTTCCACGCTTCGTGGTCATGCCTTGTGGGTGAGCCTGTCACCATTTGGATGGTGAGTGCATGCCCTTCGGGGTACAATAGCTCCCAAATTCGTATTCGCTTATTAAGGAGCCCCCATGGGCTTTGTTGCTCAATTAAAAAACGTGGATTTCGGCTATGCCGATCGCCTCATTCTGGAAAACATTTCGCTGGACATTCCCAAGGGCAAAGTGGTTTCTGTCATGGGTGGCTCCGGTTCGGGCAAAACTACTTTGCTGCGTCTCATGTGCGGCCAGTACCCGGTGAATCGGGGTGAAGTTCAAGTGCTCGGCCAAAATGTGGTGACTGCAAGCACGCAGCAACTGTATGCATTTCGCAAAAAAATCGGTGTGCTTTTTCAGTTTGGTGCCTTGTTCACCGACTTGAGCGTTTTCGAGAATGTGGCCTTTCCGCTGCGCGAACACACCAACCTTCCCGAGGCGGCCATTCGCGATTTGGTGCTATTGAAGTTGCAGGCGGTGGGTCTTCGAGGAGCCAGCAATCTTTTTCCATCAGAAATTTCCGGTGGTATGAGTCGGCGAGTGGCCTTGGCGCGCGCAATTGCTCTGGATCCAGAACTGATTTTTTACGACGAGCCTTTTGCCGGGCTTGACCCGATTTCATTGGGTATTACGGCGAATCTCATTCGCACGCTAAATGATGCTTTGGGTGCCACCTCGGTGGTGGTCACACACGATATTCACGAGTCATTTGCAATCAGCGACCATGTCATCGTGATTGCAAACGGCAAAGTGCTGGCACAGGGTACACCTGCTGAAGTGGAGGCCAATCAGGATCTGTATGTTCAACAGTTCATCAAGGGCTTGCCTGAGGGGCCAGTGAAGTTTCATTACCCCGCACGCAACTTACAGGAGGACTTTGCATGAATCCGGTCCTCTTGGTTTCCCGTCTGGGTGCAGGTGTTATTGCCACAATCGCTGGCTTGGGGATTTTTGCGCGTTTCGTGGGCACCTTGTTCATGTTGCTTCCCAAAGCCCTGTTGCGCCCCCGCCTCATCATTGATCAGGTTCATTTCATCGGCAATTACTCTCTGGTCATCATTGTGGTCTCAGGGCTTTTTGTCGGTTTCGTTTTGGGCTTGCAGGGTTATTACACCTTGAACAGGTATGGTGCCGAACAGGCCTTGGGTCTCTTGGTTGCTTTGTCACTGGTGCGTGAATTGGGTCCGGTGGTCTCTGCCTTGTTGTTCGCAGGCCGGGCTGGTACGTCGCTAACTGCTGAAATTGGTCTGATGAAAGCAGGGGAGCAGCTGACTGCCATGGAAATGATGGCAGTTGATCCGAAGGCGCGTATTGTCTCGCCTCGCTGGATCGCGGGCCTCATTTCCCTGCCGCTGCTGGCGGGTTTGTTCAGTGCCGTGGGTATTTTTGGTGGTTATGTGGTGGGTGTGCTGCTGATTGGCGTGGATGCTGGTGCATTCTGGTCTCAAATGCAGGCGGGCGTCGATGTACGCGATGACATTCTCAACGGCGTGATCAAAAGCGTGGTGTTTGGTGTGGCTGTAAGCTCAATTGCCCTGTTTCAGGGCTACGCCTGCCAGCCCACGCCTGAGGGTGTTTCCAGGGCGACTACCCGAACAGTGGTGATTTCTTCCCTGACCATTTTGGGTCTCGATTTCGTGCTTACAGCACTCATGTTCAGTATTTAACGGATTGAAGGTATGAAAAAGAACACGGCAGTGGATTTTTGGGTGGGCCTGTTTGTGCTGATTGGTGCACTTGCTCTGGTATTTCTCGCCTTGAAGGCAGGCAACCTGAGTTCTTTCACCACAGGTGACCAATACCGGGTGACAGCTGAATTTGACAATATCGGTGGTCTGAAGCCCCGTGCGCCGGTCAAAAGTGCGGGCGTTACCGTGGGGCGCGTGGCCAACATCAATCTTGATCCAGTCACATTCCGAGCAGTCGTGTCCCTGGATTTGGAGGAGGGCTTCGAGTTTCCCAAGGACTCTTCAGCTAGAATTCTCACTTCAGGCTTGCTGGGCGAGCAATATGTGGGTATTGAGGCCGGTGGAGATCTCGAGAATCTAGCCAGCGGCGAGAAGTTTGCGCGTACCCAGTCTGCCGTGGTACTCGAAAACCTGATTAGCCAGTTTCTGTTTAGCAAAGCCTCGGAAGGCGACTCCGAAAAGTGATGAAGGGGATTTGAAGTGTTAATGTCCATTCGAAAAGTGATTTTGCTGCTAGGCGTGCTTGGCTTGTCCAGCGCATGCACCAGCATGCGCGCCCCTTCTGAGTCAGACCCCTTGGAAGGATTCAACCGTTCTGTTGACGGATTTAACCAAGTGGTTGACAAGGCGGTGGTGAAGCCACTGGCGCAGGGTTACGACAAGGTAACGCCGCCAGAAATCAAAACTGTGATCGGAAATTTCTTTTCCAATCTCGATGACATCAGCGTCGCGGTCAACAACTTGCTGCAAGGCAAGCCCAAGGCAGCAGGCAGCGACATCACGCGTTTTGCCCTGAATACAACCATCGGAATTGTGGGTTTGGCCGACGTGGCCACAGAACTGGGATTCCAGAAAAACGACGAGGATTTTGGTCAAACCTTGGGCGTGTGGGGTGTGGGTTCAGGCCCTTACCTGGTGTTGCCTCTCTTGGGGCCCAGCACCTTGCGTGACGCACCTGCCCGGCTTGTCGATGCGCCGCTTGATCCGCTTTATCACTATGACGACGTCAGGGTGCGTAACAGTTTGCTGGTTGTGAACGTGGTGAACACCCGTGCGCGACTGTTGCCAGCTACTGACCTGGTAGAACGCGTGGCACTGGACCAATACGCTTTTGTGCGCGACGCCTACTTGAAGCGCCGTGCCAGTTTGGTGCGAGATGGTGCCCCTGACCCCGACGAGCAAGGCTACGAGGATTTCGAGGAAGAGTCGCGTAGCCACATTCCCGAGTCCTTTCCACCCTTCAAGGCTGCGTTGATGCAGATTGAACCAAGCAGTGCGGCTTCGAATGCACAGCCCGACTCAAATTCACCCATTGGCTTGCCAATCGACCTGCAGCAAAGCGAGCGGGCCAAGTCTGGCTTGGGTTTGTTGAACTGATTGGCTTTGGGGTGGTCAACCCTTGGGTAGGTATTGCGTTTTTAGACTAACCACAAGCATTTTGGAAGAATCATGAATATTGCAGTGAACAAGTTATTTCAATGGGTTGCGGCCGCAGCTTTGGGTTTTGGCCTGATTGCCCAGCCAGCCATGGCGCAGGACATGCCTGCCAATGAGTTTGTTGAAAAGTTCAGCAATGAAGTGCTGGCTGAGATCAAGGCACGCAAGCAGGAACTGTTGGCTGACCCCAAAAAGCTGGATGCCCTGATTGACCAGAAAGTGATGCCCAACGTGAACTTTCGGAAAATGACCCAGTTGGTGGTGGGTCGGCCTTGGCGCGAAGCCACGCCAGAGCAGCGCGAGCAAATTACCAAAGAGTTTCGCACCCTTCTGGTGAAAACCTATTCCGGCGCTTTGGCGCAGGTGGGTGATCAAACCCTGCAGGTAGACCGTCTGCGAGCTCGCCCGGAAGACACGGATGTGATCGTGAATAGCCGTGTTATTCAGAAAGGCGCTCCGCCAGTGGATTTGGCTTACCGTGTCGAAAAGAAAGACGGCAAATGGCTGATTTATGACCTGAGTGTGTTGGGTCTGTGGTTGGTTGATTCCTACAAAGCCCAGTTCGGCACTGTGCTTTCCAACTCAGGGGTAGATGGTTTGATTCAAACCTTGAAAACCCTGAACGCGAAGGGTTGATATGAAGGTGTCGGCTGATCAAATTACCGTTCGCAACGGAGACCAAGTGATCGCCGAGGTCGCCAAGGCATTCGCCTTGGGCGACCATGTCATCGACTTTTCAGCAGTCAGGCACGTGGACTCCACCGCATTGGCCGTTATTCTCGCGGCCAAGCGAGTGCTTAAATCAGACAAAACCCTTGAACTCCAACATCCTCCTGCGCAGCTGAACAGTTTGATTGCTGCCTACGGAGTACAATCTCTCTTCTCCTAAAACCTGTAGCACCTTTCATGGGTGCGAGAAGTCATGTCGTTTGCACTAGAGCTAAGCTCGGTATCCAAATATTTTGGTGAATTCCGTTCCTTGAACAATGTGTCGCTCACAGTTCAGGAAGGGGAATTTTTCGCCTTGCTCGGCCCCAATGGCGCCGGCAAAACCACACTGATTAATATTATTGCGGGTCTAAGCCGGGCCAGTGCGGGCGCAGCCAAGGTCATGGGTTTTGACGTGGTGGATCAGTTTCGCGATGCGCGCCGAAGCATTGGCATCGTGCCCCAGGAACTGGTTTTTGACCCGTTTTTTTCGGTGCGGGAAACCTTGCGTTTTCAGTCAGGCTACTTTGGCTTGAAAAAGAACGACGACTGGATTGACGAACTATTGCATTCGCTGAGCCTGATGGACAAGGCCGACAACAACATGCGCACCTTGTCGGGTGGCATGAAGCGCCGTGTGATGGTTGCCCAGGCCCTGGTTCACAAGCCGCCGGTGATTGTGCTGGACGAGCCTACTGCAGGTGTTGATGTGGAACTGCGTCAAACGCTTTGGAAATTCATTGCTGGCCTGAACCAAAAGGGACACACAATTCTGCTGACCACGCATTACCTTGAGGAGGCAGAAACCTTGTGCAACCGCATCGCCATGTTGAAAAAGGGCGAGGTACTGACTGTGGACACCACGCCCAACCTGCTGAAAAAGCATGCCAATCAAACCCTGAACATGCAGTTGAATGGTGTACTGCCCGCCAGCCTGCAAGCCAAGGTATTGAAAGCCAATGTGAGCGAGGGGCGTTATACGCTGGCATTGAATGGCCCTGCCGAAATCGAGCAAATACTGGCTCAATGCCGCAAAGACCACTTGGACGTATTGGAGTGCAGCATCGAAAAGCCAGATCTTGAAGAGGTATTTGTGCAACTGATGAGCGGGGGTGCCAAATGACTGGTTGGCAAACCCTGTTCAAGAAAGAAATTCTGCGCTTCTGGAAAGTCAGCTTTCAAACTGTGCTGGCCCCGGTGGTTACAGCCTTGCTGTACCTCATGATTTTCTCGCATGTACTGGATGGCAAGGTAGAACCTTACCCCGGCGTCAGTTACGCAGCCTTTCTGGTGCCCGGCCTGGTCATGATGTCGGTGCTTCAGAATGCGTTTGCGAACTCATCCTCCAGCCTCATTCAATCAAAAATTACTGGCAACCTGGTGTTTGTGTTGTTGCCGCCATTGTCCCATCTCGAGTTTTTCTCGGCGTATGTTCTGGCCTCCATGGCCCGTGGCATTGCTGTTGGCTTGGGGGTTTTGCTGGTCACGGTGGCGTTTGTCGGCCTGCATGTGTCCAACCCGGTGTGGATTCTCGTGCATGCATTGGTAGGTTCAGCCTTGCTGGGCACCATGGGTGTAATTGCCGGTATTTGGGCTGAAAAATTTGACCAGTTGGCGGCCTTCCAGAATTTCATTATCATGCCGGCCACTTTTTTGTCGGGTGTGTTTTATTCCATCCACTCCTTGCCCGCTGTGTGGCAAACCGTGTCGCATTTCAATCCGTTTTTCTACCTCATCGACGGTTTTCGCTATGGTTTTTTTGGGGTAAGCGATGTTAGTCCTTGGTTCAGCCTGGCCATTGGCTTGTCTGCCTGGGCTGTTTTGACTGTGATTGCGATGCGCATGGTGACCTCTGGTTACAAATTGAGGGGATAATAGTGCTGTTGAATCAAAAGGATAGGAAAAATCATGTTGTTGCCTGAAACCGTTCGCGGCTATATTGCGCAGGGCTTGGAATGTGAGCACCTCACCGTGTCTGGTGACGGTCAGCATTTTGAGGCGGTCATCGTGGCCAGTGCGTTTGAAGGACTGCGTGCCATTCAGCGCCATCAAAAAGTGTATGCAGTACTGGGTGACAGAATGCGTGCAGAGATTCACGCCCTGTCGATGAAAACATTGACGCCCGCGGAATGGGCTCAACAACAAGTGTAAAAAGGACTGCCCTTCAATGGATTCATTTTTGGTTCGTGGCGGAAAGCCGCTTCACGGAGAAGTGTCGATTTCTGGCGCGAAGAATGCGGCCTTGCCCATTTTGTGCGCAAGTTTGCTGACCGCCGAACCGGTCACCATTACCAATGTGCCGCGTCTTCGCGACATCAACACCTGCCTGCGCTTGCTGGGCTCCATGGGTGTTCAGTGTTTTTGGCATGGTGAAAACCAACTGGCCTTGCGTGCAGAAGAAATTTCTGAGCCCATCGCCAGTTACGATCTGGTGAAAACCATGCGCGCCAGTATTCTGGTGCTGGGCCCCTTGGTGGCCCGTTTCGGTGAGGCCAGCGTCAGTTTGCCGGGTGGTTGCGCCATCGGCCAGCGCCCTGTCGATCAACACATCAAGGGTCTTCAGGCCATGGGTGCCGAAATTACCATTGAAAAGGGCTACATTCACGCCAAGGCCAAGCGTTTGAAGGGCGCGCGCATTGTGACCGACATGGTGACTGTGACCGGGACCGAGAACCTGATGATGGCAGCCGCTTTGGCAGAAGGCACTACCATTATCGAAAACGCCGCCCGCGAGCCCGAAGTGGTGGATCTGGCCAAGATGCTGGTAAAAATGGGTGCAAAAATTGAAGGTATTGGCACAGACACCATTACCGTTCATGGCGTTGAAAAGCTGCATGGTTGCGAATACCAAGTGATGCCTGATCGAATTGAGGCGGGCACCTTTCTGTGTGCGGTGGCAGCCTGCGGTGGCAACATTACCTTGAACAACACCGACGCAGACAGCATGGACGCAACCATTGAAAAGCTGCGCACGGCGGGTGTGAGCATTGAAGTGGACGGCACAAAAATTCACGCCAGCATGAATACGCGCCCCAAGGCTGTGGGCGCGCGCACAGCGCCATTTCCCGGCTTTGCAACCGACATGCAGGCCCAGTTAATGGCGGTGAACTGTGTGGCTGATGGCACCGCAGTGGTCAATGAAACCATTTTTGAGAACCGCTTCATGCACGTTCAGGAAATGGTGCGATTGGGTGCCAATATTGAAATTGAAGGCCACACGGCGATTATCAAAGGCGTTGAGCGGCTGGATGGTGCCACAGTGATGGCCACCGACCTGCGCGCCTCTGCTGGCCTGGTGATTGCTGGTTTGGCTGCCGGCGATGAAACGCGAATTGACCGCATTTATCACCTGGATCGCGGGTATGACAGAATGGAAGAGAAGCTGCGCAAACTGGGCGCAGATGTGACGAGAGTAGCCCAATGATTACACTGGCCCTGTCCAAGGGACGCATTTTTGAGGAAACGCTGCCCCTGCTGGAGAAAGCGGGCATTGTGCCGTCCGAGGACCCTGAAAAATCGCGCAAGCTCATTATTGGTACCAACCGTGCCGATGTGCAAATCATCATCGTGCGCGCAACCGATGTACCCACCTATGTGCAGCACGGGGCCGCCGATTTGGGCGTGGCCGGAAAAGACGTGCTGATTGAACATTCCGGTGCGGGCTTGTATCAACCGCTCGATTTGAACATTGCCAAATGCCGCTTGTGTGTAGCGGCGCCTGAAGGCTTTGACTATGCCAGCGCAGTCAAGCAGGGTGCGCGTTTGCGCATCGCCACCAAGTATGTCAACAGTGCCCGCGAGCACTTCGCCAATCGCGGTGTGCATGTGGACTTGATCAAGTTGTATGGCTCCATGGAACTGGCGCCACTGGTGGGCCTGGCCGATGCCATCGTGGATTTGGTCAGCACCGGTTCAACCTTGCGCGCCAACAAGCTGGTCGAGGTTGAGGAAATTTGTGAAATATCTTCCCGTTTGGTGGTCAACCAGGCGGCATTGAAAATGAAGTACGAGGCTTTGCAGCCGATTCTGGATGTGTTCACCCAAGCAGTAGCGTGAAATTTTAAAGGTAGTAAACAATGTCTTCCCAAATTCGTCGATTGTCTACAGAAGATGCCAACTTTGCCGAGCAGTTTCGTGCATTGCTCGCCTATGAAGAACAACGCGATCCGCATGTAGAAGGTGCGGTGGCAGACATTATTCATGCAGTGCGAAAACGTGGCGATGAAGCCTTGCTTGAGTTCACCGAGAAGTTTGATCGAGTGAAGGCGAATAGCGCAGCTGAGCTTGAAATTGGGCAAGCCGAATTGAAGCAAGCCTTCGATACCCTCGATTCTGCCCAGCGCGAGGCTTTGAAAGTGGCTGCCCAACGCGTGCGTGCATTTCACGAGCGCCAGGTGGCAGAAAGCTGGGAATTCACCGAGGCCGACGGCACCCGCCTGGGGCAACGTGTCACGCCGCTTGATCGCGCCGGTTTGTATGTGCCCGGTGGCAAGGCGGCGTACCCGTCTTCCGTGCTGATGAATGCCGTACCCGCCAAAGTGGCTGGCGTAAAAGAAGTGATCATGGTGGTGCCCACACCCAGTGGCGTAAAAAACCAAATGGTGTTGGCCGCTGCGCACTTGGCTGGTGTTGACCGCGTATTCACCATTGGTGGGGCGCAGGCGGTGGCTGCATTGGCCTATGGCACGCAAACCGTGCCGCGTGTGGACAAAATTGTGGGCCCGGGCAATGCCTATGTGGCCGAAGCAAAGCGCCGCGTGTTTGGTGCAGTCGGCATCGACATGATTGCTGGTCCCTCTGAAATTCTCGTGATTTGCGACGGCAGCACCAATGCGGACTGGATCGCCATGGACCTGTTTAGCCAGGCTGAACACGACGAAATGGCACAGTCCATTCTGCTGAGCCCCAGCAAGGAATTTCTCGACAATGTTCAGGCCAGTATCAAACGCCTCATGGACACCATGCCGCGTGCCACCGTGATCGCTACATCGCTGAAGAATCGCGGTGCCTTGATACAAGTGCGAGACATGGACGAAGCCTGCGAGCTGAGCAATCAGATTGCACCCGAACACCTGGAATTGAGTGTGCAAGACCCGGACGCCTGGGTCGGAAAGTTACGCCACGCCGGTGCCATTTTCATGGGGCCTTACAGCAGCGAATCGCTGGGCGATTATTGCGCAGGCCCCAACCACGTGTTGCCCACTGCGGGCACGGCACGGTTCAGCTCACCCTTGGGTGTGTACGACTTTCAGAAGCGCAGCAGCATTATTTTTGCCAGCCGTGAAGGTGCCAGTACACTGGGCGAAGTAGCCGCAGAACTGGCCTATGGTGAAGGCCTGCCAGCCCACGCGCGCTCTGCAGAGTATCGCGTTGGTCCGAAATTCAGAAAGGCAGACTGAGCGCACCATGAGCCTACTTCAAAAAACAATTCGTGCTGATGTGCAGGCCACCAATGCTTACGTGGTGGCTCCTTCGGCCGGCATGTTGAAGCTGGATGCCATGGAGAACCCCCAGGGCATGCCTGCAGCTTTGCTGGATAAGCTTGCGCAGCAATTAAAAACTGCGGAGTTGAACCGATACCCCGCGCCCAAAGCACTGGAGCTGGAAGCAGCCTTGCGCGCCTGCACGGCCATTCCCAAAGCGGCGCATGTGTTGTTTGGAAATGGCTCGGATGAACTGATCGATCTGATTATTCGTGCCTGCTGCATGCCTGGTGATGCGGTGCTTTCGCCCGTGCCCACCTTCGTGATGTATGCCGTGTACAGCCAATGGAGCCACGCCCGTTTTGTGGGAGTCGACCTGAACCCCGACTTCACCTTGAACATGCCCGCCATGTTAAAAGCCATTTCCACAAATCAGCCCAAAGTGGTGTTTTTGGCCTACCCGAACAACCCCACAGGTGTGGCGCTGCGCGAAGCCGAAATTGTTCAAATCATTGAGGCCACGCCTGGCCTGGTGGTGGTGGATGAAGCGTATGAAGCTTTCGCCGATGCGTCGTTCATGGCCCGGGTGCTTGAATTTCCAAACGTATTGGTGCTGCGCACTTTCTCCAAGCTTGGCCTTGCCGGTGCCCGTTTGGGCTACGCCGTGGCCAGCCCCGCCTGGGTGGAACAAATCGACAAAGTACGCCCGCCCTACAATGTGAACGTGCTCACGCGGATTGCGGTGCAGTTTGCACTTGAGCATTTCGATGCTTTTGAGGCGCAAGCCAAACTGCTGCGCGAACAGCGCGATGTGCTGACCGAGTCACTGAAAAACCTGAAAACACCCAATGGCGACGTTGAAGTGTTTGATTCTTACGCCAATTTCGTACTTTTCCGTATCCCGAATGCGCTTGAGGTCTTTGATGCCCTGAAAAACAAGGGTATCTTGGTGAAATACGTGGGCAAAGCCCACCCCTTGTTGCAAAACTGCTTGCGCGTTACCGTGAGCACTGAGCAAGAGAATCAGCAGTTTTTGGTGGCTGTTCAACAATCCATCGACGAAGTGGCCACAAAAGCCGCATAACTTTTTAGACAATCATGAGAACCGCAGAAGTTACCCGCAATACCCTGGAAACCCAGATCACCGTGAAAATCAATCTGGACGGTACAGGCGAACGCCACCTCGACACGGGCGTGCCATTTTTGGACCACATGCTGGAACAAATCTCGCGCCACGGCCTGTTCGACCTTCACATCGTGGCCAAGGGTGACCTGCACATTGATGCTCACCACACCGTGGAAGACACGGGCATTACCTTGGGTATGGCATTCACGAAAGCCCTGGGCGACAAAAAAGGAATCGTGCGTTACGGCCACAGCTATGTGCCGCTGGACGAAGCCCTGTCGCGCGTGGTGATTGACCTCTCGGGGCGCCCCGGTCTGCATCAGGATATTCCGTTCACACGTGCCAGCATTGGCGCATTTGATGTCGATTTGGTGTTTGAGTTTTTCCAGGGTTTTGTAAACCATGCCCTGTGCACCTTGCACATTGACAACCTGAAGGGTGTGAACTCACACCACCAGTGTGAAACCGTGTTCAAGGCGTTTGGCCGTGCTTTGCGCATGGCAGTTGCAATTGATGAACGTCAACAGGGTGCCATTCCCAGTACCAAAGGTGCTTTGTGAGTCTAGTTGCCGTTGTTGATTACGGCATGGGCAACCTGCGTTCGGTGGCCCAGGCCTTGCAACATGTAAAGCTCGAAAATCAGGAAATCCAGATTACCGACGACCCTGCCTTGATTGACCGGGCCAGCCGGGTTGTGCTGCCTGGGCAGGGTGCCATGCCAGACTGCATGAAAGCACTTCGGGAATCGGGCTTGATGGAAGCCGTGTACCGCGCTGCCGAATCAAAGCCCTTGTTTGGTGTGTGTGTTGGCGAGCAAATGATGATGGAGCGCAGCGCTGAAGGGCCTGCTGAATGCCTTTCCCTGTTTCCGGGTGATGTTGTGAAGTTTGATCCCCGCCTGACTGTGGAATGTGGCCTGAAGGTGCCGCACATGGGCTGGAACCAGGTGAACCAGCGCACCCAGCACCCCATGTGGGCCGGCATTGAAGACGGTGCATGGTTCTATTTTGTGCACAGCTATCATGTCAACCCCGTCAATCCGGACCATGTTGCGGGTGAAACAGACTACGGCGTTCGCTTTACCTGCGCCATCGCACGGGATAACATCTTTGCAACACAGTTTCATCCTGAAAAAAGTGCTGAGGACGGCTTAAGGCTGTACTCCAACTTTTTAAGATGGAACCCCTGAGTTTTTACCGATTATTTTTTCCACTCACTTGAATAGTTAACAACACAGTCTCATGTTACTCATTCCAGCAATCGACCTGAAAGACGGTCAGTGTGTTCGCCTGAAGCAAGGCAATATGGACGATGCCACCATTTTCTCGGCAGATCCGGTCGAAATGGCCATGAAATGGGTTGAAAGTGGCGCGCGCCGCTTGCACCTGGTCGATTTGAATGGCGCGATTGCGGGCAAACCCGTGAACGAGGGTGTCATTATTGACATTCTGGATGCTGTGGGTGGTGCCATTCCGGTGCAGTTGGGTGGTGGTATTCGTGACCTCGATACGATTGAGCGTTACCTGGACGATGGCCTGAGCTACGTCATTATTGGTACGGCGGCCGTAAAGAATCCCGGTTTTCTCCACGATGCCTGCGGCGCATTTCCCGGCCAGATTATCGTTGGTCTGGATGCCAAGGAAGGCAAAGTGGCCACCGACGGCTGGAGCAAAATTTCCGGTCATGATGTGGTTGATCTGGCCAAGAAATATGAAGGCTATGGCGTAGAGGCCATCATTTACACCGACATTGGCCGTGACGGCATGTTGGGCGGTGTCAACATTGAAGCCACGGTTCGCCTGGCCAATGCCCTGACCATTCCGGTGATCGCCTCGGGTGGCATTACCAATCTGGACGATGTGAAGCAGCTGTGTGCGGTTGAGCACGAGGGTGTGATGGGTGCCATTTGTGGCCGCTCCATCTACGAAGGTACGCTTGATTTCGCCAAGGGCCAGTCCCTGGCCGATGAATTGAACGGAAAGTCCTACTAATGCTTGCAAGCCGTATCATTCCCTGCCTGGATGTAACCGCAGGTCGGGTGGTCAAAGGCGTCAACTTTGTGGAACTGCGCGATGCGGGTGACCCCGTAGAAATTGCTCGTCGTTACGATGAACAAGGCGCAGACGAACTGACCTTTCTGGACATCACGGCATCGTCCGATGACCGTGACCTGATTCTGCATGTGATAGAGGCGGTGGCCAGTCAGGTGTTTATTCCCTTGACTGTGGGCGGCGGTGTGCGCAAGGTGGAAGACGTGCGCAGGCTTCTAAACGCAGGTGCTGACAAAATCAGTATCAACACCTCGGCAGTCACCAATCCCGAATTGGTCGGTGAAGCTGCCACCAAGTATGGTTCCCAGTGCATTGTCGTGGCCATCGATGCCAAGGCGAAAAGCAATGGCGAGCCAGGCTGGGAGGTGTATACCCACGGCGGTCGAAAGCCCACGGGGCTTGATGCTGTTGAATGGGCGCGCAAAATGCAGGCCTTGGGTGCTGGCGAATTGCTGTTGACCAGCATGGACCGCGACGGTACCAAAATTGGTTTCAATCTGGAATTAACCCGAGCTGTGTCAGATGCCGTTTCCATTCCCGTGATCGCCAGCGGTGGTGTGGGCAATCTCGACCATTTGGTGGATGGTGTGATCAAAGGCAAAGCCAGCGCTGTGCTGGCAGCCAGCATATTTCACTACGGCGAGTACACCGTGCAGCAGGCCAAGGCCCACATGGCCAAGGCCGGCATTACAGTTCGCTTGTAAAGGAGCGTTCTCAATGAGCAAGGATGTCGTAATCACCGGGAACTGGCTGGACAGCGTCAGCTTTGATGACAAGGGCTTGGTGAACGTGGTTGCACAAGACCACATCAGCAAACGCGTGTTGATGGTCGCCTGGATGAACCGCGAGGCACTCGAAATTACAGCCAGCACTGGTTTTGCAACGTATTTTTCACGTTCGCGCGGTAAACTGTGGCACAAAGGTGAGGAATCGGGCAACCAGCAGAAGGTCAAGGAAATTCGCCTGGACTGTGATGGCGATGTGCTGGTGCTGATGGTGGAACAGGTAGGCGGTATTGCTTGCCACACAGGCCGTGAAAGCTGCTTTTACTATGCGCTGGAAGGTGTGCCGGGTGAAAAGCCCGGTTGGGTTGCCAAAGACCCTGTGCTGAAAAACCCTTCCGACATGTACGGCAAAAAATAAGGAATGAACACGCATGGCTGACCTTGAAAAAGCGTCTGGAGATTTGCTCGAGCGTTTGACGAAAGTTCTTGAAGAACGCAAGCAAGCCAGTCCTGAGCAATCTTATGTGGCCAAGTTGCACCACAAGGGGCAGGACGCGATCCTGAAAAAGATCGGTGAGGAGTCTTGCGAACTGGTGATGGCGTCTAAAGATCAAGACCCCGCCAAAGTGATCGCTGAAACAGCCGATTTGTGGTTCCACAGCCTGGTCTTGCTGGGTTGGCACGGTTTGACTGCTGCCGATGTGCTGGCCGAACTGGACCGTCGCATGGGTTTGTCTGGTTTGGTTGAGAAGGCCAATCGGCCCCAGTAAATTCACGCGAAAGGAACAAGAAATGTCAGACTGCATTTTCTGCAAAATTGTCGCTGGGGAAATCCCTAGCAGAAAAGTATACGAAGACGAGGATATCCTCGCGTTTCACGACATCAAGCCCGCTGCGCCAGTGCACTTTCTGATTATTCCGAAAAAGCACATTCCCACGCTGGCCGATGCCACCGAAGAAGACATTCCCGTGATGGGAAAAATAATGACCATTGCGGGTCAATTGGCCAGGCAAGAAGGGTGTCATGACGGTTTTAGAACCATCGTGAACACTGGAAGGGTAGGTTGCCAAGAGGTGTATCATGTTCATGTGCACATACTTGGTGGTGATAAACCATTGGGCGTTATGCTCGGCATGCCTGCCTTGTAACGCAACGAGACACGAAAAACATATCAGGAGTAAGTCATGGGTTCATTTAGCATTTGGCACTGGGTGATAGTGCTGGTCATCGTGATGTTGGTGTTTGGCACCAAGAAATTGCGCAACATCGGTTCCGATCTGGGTGGTGCAGTGAAAGGTTTCAAGGATGGCATGAAAGAGGGTGGTTCGGAAGGTGAGCAAAATGCCGCCAAATTGGCCGACGACAGCAGCAAGAAGTCGGACACGATCGACGTCGAAGCCAAAGAGAAATCTTCCAGTTAATTTCCCCTTTTTGCGGCGCGCAGCATGTTCGACATTGCTTTCTCGGAAATGCTTATCATCGCAGTGATCGCGCTGCTGGTGATAGGTCCTGAAAAACTGCCCAAGGTGGCCAAAACGGTTGGTCATTTGTTGGGCAAGGCCCAACGTTACGTCAGTGACGTGAAGTCCGAGATCAATCGGGAAATGGAAATCGACGAGTTGCGCAAGCTGCAGGCAGAAATGCAGACTGCTGCCCGTAAGGTTGAGGGTGACGTTCAAACCACCTTGCGAGACACTGAGGCGGATTTGAACAAATCCGTGAAATCAATCGAAGATGACATTGCGGAGCTTGAGAGTAGCAAGCCGGCCGCCGTGGCTACCGTCAATTCAAACACACAATCTCCGCCAAAGGCGGAAGAGCCAGCGCCAGCGCAACCCGTGGGGCCTGCCCCCAAGGTAGAGGCCAAATAACAAGGTGCATGGGTAATGAGTCAGCAAGAAAATTTTGTCAGTCACCTGGTCGAACTGCGCGATCGTTTGTTGCGCGCAGTGGTTGGTTTTTTGATTGTGTTTGTGGCCTTGATGGCCTACCCGGGCGCTGCCTACATTTTTGATTTGTTGGCCTTGCCCATTCAAAGCGCTCTGCCCGAAGGCACCAAGATGATTGCCACGGGCGTGATCACACCCTTCATGGTGCCCGTGAAATTGACTGCCATGGTGGCCTTTGTCATTTCTCTGCCCATCTTGTTGTATCAAGCCTGGGCCTTCATCGCGCCTGGTTTGTATCAACACGAGAAAAAAATGGCTTTGCCCATTATTTTTTCCAGCACAGTGCTGTTTCTCGTGGGCATTGCTTTTTGTCATTTCATTGTGTTTGGCAAGGTGTTTGCCTTCATCAACGATTTCGCCCCGCAAAGCATCACGCCAGCACCGGACATTGAAGCCTACATGAGCTTCGTGCTGACCATGTTCATGGCTTTCGGCATGACCTTCGAGGTGCCCATTGTGGTGGTGGTGTTGGTGTACCTGGGTGTGGTTACCGTAGAAAAACTGGTGGAAATTCGTGGGTATGTGATTGTGGCGGCTTTTGTAATTGCTGCCATCGTGACACCGCCCGATGTGATGTCACAGCTGTTTCTTGCCATTCCCATTTGTATTTTGTACGAGGTGGGTATTCTGTTTGCCAAAATTATCGGCAAACAACGTCAGCAAATTCTGGAATAAATCAGAGCATAAGCCAGGCGGGTTGGCCTTGATGATGTATCAAGGCCGTTTCAAAAAGTCACCAGGCTTTGGGCGCACGCCAATCTCAATCATGACGGTCTCGGTTTTGCCGTCGCGCAACAATTCCACTGATTTTTTGTCACCTGGTGCGTAAGCCGCAATCTGGTTCAACATCTGTGTGGTGTCAGTAATTTTTTTGTCGTCCAGCTTCAGCAGAATATCGCCCACTTTCAGGCCAGCCTTGTCCGCGGGGCCATCTTTCACAATACCCGCAATAATCACACCGTCTTTTTGCGGTAAATCAAATGCCGAGGCCAGTTCTTCGGTGATGTTTTGTTGCTCTACACCAATGTAACCGCGAGTCACCGTGCCGGTGCGCACAATCTGGTTCAACACCCCTTGAACGGTTTTGGCCGGGATGGCAAAGCCAATACCCAATGAGCCTCCCGAGCGACTGTAAATGGCCGTGTTGATCCCCAGCAGATTGCCTGCGGTATCCACAAGCGCTCCGCCGGAGTTGCCGGGGTTAATGGCTGCATCGGTTTGAATGAAGTTCTCGAACGTGTTAATGCCGACGTGGTTTCGACCCAGCGCACTCACAATGCCCATGGTCACGGTTTGGCCCACGCCGAAGGGGTTGCCCATGGCCAGCACCACATCGCCCACCCGCACTGTTTCATCGGCGGCAAATTTCAGGCTGGGTAGGTTATCGAGTTTGATTCGAAGCACGGCAAGATCGGTTTCAGGGTCAGTTCCCACCAGCTCAGCTTTGGTTGTTCTTCCGTCGTTCAGACTGACTTCAATTTCATCAGCTGCTTCAACCACGTGCTGGTTGGTCACAATCAAACCGTCGCTGTTCACAATGACGCCCGAGCCCAGGCTAGAGGCTTGCTCTTCTTGCTCAAACTGTTCCTCTAGTTCATCGCCGAAAAATTTACGAATTTCCGGGTCTTCGAAAAATGGGTGCTTGGGCAAGTTGTTTGCGCGTTTGCTGGTAAAAATATTCACCACGGCCGGCATGGCGGTGTCCACGGCATGGCGGTAGCCAGCCACACCTTCGGGCTGGGCTGTTTGATAAGCCGGCTTTTGCAGCCAGTTGGGTACCCACTCTGGGCGTAGTACTTCGGTGATGAAATACAATGCAAGAAGTACGGTTAAGGCCTGAGCAAAGGTCAGCCAGAGTTTTT
This sequence comes from Limnobacter sp. SAORIC-580, assembly GCF_013004065.1. GTDB lineage: Bacteria > Pseudomonadota > Gammaproteobacteria > Burkholderiales > Burkholderiaceae_B > Limnobacter > Limnobacter profundi. Next base: position 2,900,247 of record NZ_CP053084.1, on the reverse strand, counting down.
TCAACATATCAAGAATGCAGGGGTGCGCCGTTGGCTTCAGTGGATCGGAATGTGCTGGAACATGATTTGCGGGAATTGCTGGATCAGGCTCGCATGTCAGATTATTGCCCAAATGGGCTGCAGTTGGAAGGCAGGCCCCGTATTCAACGGCTGTTGACGGGTGTCACCGCATCCAGGGCGCTGATTGAGCTGGCGGTTGAATTGAATGCCGATGCGATTTTGGTACACCATGGCCTGATGTGGAAAGGCGACCCCCAGGTGGTGACCGGGTTTCGAAAGGAGCGTCTGCAATTGGCACTTGGCCATGATTTGAACGTTTTTGCTTACCACTTGCCGCTGGACAAACACCCAGAGCTGGGCAACAACGCCCAATTGGGCAAAATGTTGGGTTGGCCCAGCACCCGTGTGGTGGGCGACAAGGGTTTGGTTCACTTGAGTGTGCTCTCGAAGCCTCAGCCTCTGAGTGAACTGGTTCAGCAGGTAAGCAGTGTATTGGGCCACCATGTTCAAGTGGAAGGGAACAGCGACCCTGAGCGCACGGTGACGACCGTGGCCTGGTGCACTGGCGGGGCACCCGGTTATGTGGAGGAGGCGGCTTTGCAGGGCGCCGATTTGTACTTGACTGGTGAGTTGTCCGAGCCTGCCGTGCATGTGGCCCGTGAATGCAATGTCAGCTTGCTGGGTGCCGGTCACCATGCCACGGAACGTTGCGGTGTAAAGGCCCTGGGCGAATGGATTGCACAACGCTATGGTATTGAAGTGATTTTCCGTGATTTGTTCGTTGCGGTTTAGATGTTTTCTAATGTATGGCCGCAAATGTTTCTGTCCACTCAGCATTTGATGGAAATTCTCCCCAAAACTGTTCCTTGTTTTAAGCTTGGTGGGGTACAATCTCCGGTTGCATGGATCACTGGATTTTACTTTCGGGGTTATTTTGATGAGCAATAATCAACCTGTAGACAAAGAACGTCGCGTATGGATGATCGCTTGCGGCGCAGCGGGTGGTGTAGCGGCTGCGGCAACTGGTGGCGCGTTTCTGACTTCAATGGCACCCTCCGAGCGCGCGAAAGCAGCCGGTGCGCCAGTTGAGCTTGATATTTCTGGCATGCAGCCAGGCGACATGAAAACTGTCGAATGGCGTGGAAAGCCAGTTTGGGTTGTTCGTCGCGACCCAGCCGTGGTGGAAGCACTGCCAAAGCTGGATGACCAGTTGGCTGACCCGAATTCCGAGCGCAGCCCCGACCAGTTGACCCCCGAGTACGCACGCAATCCCCACCGCTCCATCAAGCCAGAATATCTGGTTGCAGTGGGCATTTGCTCTCACTTGGGCTGCTCGCCTTCCGCCCGTTTTGAACCCGGTCCCCAGCCAAGCCTGCCCGATGACTGGCAAGGCGGCTTCTTCTGCCCTTGTCACGGTTCAACGTTTGATCTGGCTGGCCGCGTTTACGCTGGAAAACCTGCACCGGACAACCTGGAAGTGCCACCCCACAAATATTTGTCAGACACCAAGTTGTTGATCGGTGTAGACGAGAACAACGCCTGACATCTGAGAGCGAGGAGTAGTAATTATGGCGGCAGACAAAAAAGTCGAAACAACAGGCGTGTTGGGCTGGATTGACCAGCGTTTCCCCCTGACCTCGACCTACAAAGCGCATTTGTCCGAGTACTATGCGCCCAAAAACTTCAACTTCTGGTACTTTTTTGGCTCACTGGCCTTGCTGGTGTTGGTCATCCAGATAGTGACCGGTATTTTCCTGGTCATGCACTACAAACCAGATGCGGCAAAAGCTTTCCAGTCCGTTGAGTACATCATGCGCGATGTACCGTGGGGCTGGCTGGTGCGTTACATGCATTCCACCGGCGCTTCCATGTTCTTCGTGGTGGTTTACCTGCACATGATGCGTGGCCTGTTGTATGGTTCTTATCGCAAGCCCCGTGAGCTGATCTGGATTTTTGGTGTTGCAATTTTCCTGTGTCTGATGGCTGAGGCTTTCTTTGGTTACTTGTTGCCATGGGGCCAAATGAGCTACTGGGGTGCACAGGTGATCGTGAACCTGTTCTCTGCAATTCCGGTGATTGGTCCTGATCTGGCCATCTGGATTCGCGGTGACTATGTGGTTTCCGATGCCACCCTGAACCGTTTCTTCTCCTTCCACGTGATCGCCATTCCACTGGTGTTGCTGGGTCTGGTGGCTGCGCACTTGGTGGCTTTGCACGAAGTGGGTTCCAACAATCCTGACGGCGTTGAAATCAAGGAAAAGAAGGATGCCAACGGCAAGCCTCTGGACGGCATTCCTTTCCACCCTTACTACACCGTGCATGACATTTTGGGTGTGGGCGTGTTCCTGATGGTGTTTTCTGCCATTGTGTTTTTCGCGCCTGAAATGGGTGGTTACTTCCTGGAATACAACAACTTCATTCCAGCTGACCCGTTGAAAACACCAGCGCACATCGCTCCCGTTTGGTACTTCACACCGTTCTATTCCATTCTTCGTGCCATCACATTCCCGTTCCTGGGTCTGGATGCGAAGTTCTGGGGTGTAGTGGCCATGGGTGGCGCGGTTGTTATCCTGTTCTTCCTGCCATGGCTGGACAAGAGCAAGGTGAAGTCGATCCGTTATCGCCCAGCGCTGCACAAGTGGATATACGCGGTGTTCGTAATCAACTTCATCGTGTTGGGCTATCTGGGTGTGAAGCCACCATCAGACATTGGCCAAATCGTTTCCCAGATTGGTACCCTGTACTACTTCCTGTTCTTCCTGGCGATGCCTTGGTGGTCAAAGCTGGGCACCTTCAAGCCTGTGCCTGACCGTGTTGTGTTTCAACCGCACTAAGCATGCGCACCAAGCTGACTGGACGACGAACTGGAGAAGATAGGATTAAATGATGAAAAAACTACTGGCTTTGTTGGCGCTTGTTCCCTCACTGGTTTTCGGTGCGGGCAGTAATTACCCACTGGACACAGCGCCTGACTTGACGAACGACCTGGCCGCGCTTCAACGCGGTGCCAAGTTGTTTTCCAATTACTGTTTGAATTGCCACTCTGCTGAAAGCATGCGTTACAACCGCTTGCGCGACATTGGTTTGACCGATGAGCAGATCAAGGAAAACCTGATGTTTGCCACCGACAACGTGGGCGACACCATGAATATTTCGATGGATCCAAAAGATGCCAAGAAATGGTTTGGTGCTGCACCGCCTGACCTGTCGCTGATTGCACGTTCACGTGCTTCTGCGAATGGTCCTGGTGCTGATTACATTTACACCTACCTGCGTACTTATTACCGTGACCCCTCCAAGCCAACTGGCTGGAACAACATGGCCTTCCCAAACGTGGGCATGCCCCATGTGTTGTGGGAACTACAGGGTGAGCAAGTAGCCAAGTACGAAGAAGTGCCTGCCGGTTATGGCAAGGAAGGTACGGTTCAGCAGTTTGTTGGCTTTGAGTTGACCAAGCCAGGCACCATGACCCAGGTGGAATACGATCAGGCCATGGCCGATCTCACCAGTTTCCTGGTGTTCATGGCAGAGCCGGTGCGCGAAGACCGCTTCAAGTTGGGCGTAATCGTGTTGTTGTTCTTTGGCGTGTTTACCATTTTTGCGTGGCGCTTGAACGCTGCTTACTGGAAAGACATCAAGTAAGCTTTTTGGCTTAATCATGTACAGGCTGGGGTGTTTGCTCGCCCCGGCCATTTTTTGTTTTGGGATGACAACATTATGATGGTTCTTTACTCTGGAACAACCTGCCCGTTTTCTCAGCGTTGCCGGTTTGTTTTGCATGAAAAAGGCATGGATTTCGAGATCAAGGACATTGACTTGTTCAATCGGCCTGATGACATCAGTGTGATGAACCCCTACAGCCAGGTGCCAATTCTGGTTGAACGCGATTTGATTTTGTACGAGTCAAATATTATCAACGAGTACATTGATGAGCGTTTTCCTCATCCCCAATTGATGCCAGCAGACCCGGTGATGCGTGCACGTACTCGCTTGTTCCTGTTCAATTTTGAGCGTGAACTGTTTCAACATGTGAGCGTGTTGGAAAAAGCAGGTAACCCCAAGGCCATGGACAAAGCCAAGTCGGCAATTCGTGAGCAGCTCACCCAACTGGCCCCGGTGTTTGTGAAAAGCAAATACATGCTGGGCGAAGAGTTCTCGATGCTTGATGTTGCTTTGGCACCCTTGCTGTGGCGTTTGGAGCACTATGGTATTGAACTGCCCAAGTCTGCTGCGCCATTGATGAAGTATGCCGAACGTATTTTCGCGAAGCCTGCATTTATTGATGCATTGACACCTTCAGAAAAGGTAATGCGTCGTTAATTGGATACTCACTGAGTAGCCATCCGGACACGTCGAGGAAAAAGCAGTGACTGAAGTATCTACAAAGCCTTATTTGATTCGAGCCATTCACGAATGGTGTGTCGACAATGGCTACACGCCTTACCTCGCCGTGGCTGTGAATGAGAAAACTCAAGTGCCGAAAGAATTTGTAAAAGCCGGGGAGATTGTGCTGAACACGTCTCCCTTGGCCACCAACAAATTAAGCCTTGGCAATACGGCGATTGAATTTGAAGCCCGATTTGGCGGGATAGTTCGCGAAATTTTTGTGCCAATTGAACAAATCAGTGCGATTTATGCGCGTGAGAATGGGCATGGCATGGCTTTTGAAGTATCGAAGCCATTGGCAGAAATTGAGGGTGACGGAAACGAGGCGGTGCAATTCATTCTTGATGAAGAGGATGAGCCCGTTTCAACCGATCCTGATGACAAGCCAGCTGGGTTACGTTCAGTTTCGGGCGCCTCTGATGACCCGCAGCCTTTGTCTGTGGCTAAATCAGATAAATCTGATGAAAAAACACCAAAAAAACCCGGGCAGAAGAAAAAAAATCATCTGACTCGAGTAAAATAGCGCTTCTCTTAAGTGCCGCTTTAGCTCAGTTGGTAGAGCAACCGCCTTGTAAGCGGTAGGTCGTCAGTTCGAATCCGACAAGCGGCACCATTCTTCTCCCGGTTTCTCGGGAAATCATCCAAATTTTTTCTGTCGAACACGCGAGATGCGTCTTGCGCTGGCGTCTATTGCCAATTCGACGTGGGTTGCTTGTGTCGCACTTGCTGGCGAATTGAGAGCTGAACTTGAAGGGTCACCGCTGCCCGAAAACTTGGCATTTCGGCTTGTCGACTTGAGCCTGCACTAAGCCAAGCCCTCCAAAAGTAACGGTCGGGTCTTGGCTTTCGCGCCAGGGCGCGATCGTTGGTCTCTGCGCGCCAAGCCGGCAAGTTTTCTGACTGGTCATCGTGTGACCCATTGCAAGTTCAGCTCCCCGCACTCCCGTGCAGCGCTTCGCCACCTCCGAGCGACTCACGGCGGTGTTCAATGGTCAATCTGCACTGGCGAATCTCCCTCACCACGCAACTCACGGCTGATTTCATCGCCCAATCGGCGACGGTGTTTCGATCGCCTCGCCTTCAAGAAAACCTGCCCTTGCGTGCCGAGCAGGGCCGGTGTTGCCCAGCATGGGCGACAGAGAACGGACCCGACCCGCTTTTTTGGAGGGCCGTTCTCAGGCATCGCGAGGCTCAGCAAGGGGAGTACAGGTTTTCTGGCGAGAGATTGAAACCCAAGCCAATTGGGCGATTAAGAGGTTGCGAGAGATCTGGACCCACGCCAATTGCGCTCAAACCCTTTACACTGTGCGCATTGTATTCACCGCAGCAACCCACAGCGATGCCCAAACCCAAAAGAAACCCCCTAGATACACTTGAGCTAAAGCCAGGTCAGTCAATCGAATTGTTGAAGGCGTTGCACATCGTGACGCGAGAAGGTGGCATTAACCAGGACAGCCGAAGGAAGTTGAAGCAGGTGTACCACTTGACCCAATTTATTGAACCGTTGATTGATGAGGTGCGCAAAGCCAATGACGGCGGTTTGTACTTGGTGGATCATGGTGCAGGCAAGTCGTATCTTGGGTTTATTTTGTACGACCTCTACTTGAAACAAAACCCTGATGGGGCTGTAGTGGCAGGCGTGGAAACCCGACAGGAGTTGGTGGACAAGTCGAATACCCTGGCGAAACAGCTTGGTTTTGATGCGGGTATGCAGTTTATTAATTTGCCGGTGGCGCAGGCCACGGAGCACCCTGATTTGCCTGAAACTGTCGATATTGTCACTGCGCTGCATGCGTGTAACACGGCCACTGACGATGCGATTTCATTTGGCTTGAAAAAACAGGCGAAGTTCATGGCTTTGGTGCCGTGTTGCCAGGCTGAGGTGGCTACGCACTTGCGCAAGAGCAAAGCCAGCCAGCTGGGTAAAAGCAGTTTGGTGGAAATGTGGCGCCATCCACTTCATACCCGTGAATTTGGGAGCCAGCTAACGAATGTGTTGCGTTGCCTGCAACTGGAGGCGCATGGTTACCAGGTGACTGTGACTGAGTTGGTGGGTTGGGAGCATTCGATGAAAAATGAGTTGATTATTGCGAAGAAGCACCAGCGATCGAACCCAAAGGCCGCGCAGCGATTACGCGACATGTTGGTGGAGTTAGGGCTGGATGGTGAAGAGGGCTTGCAGCAGCGCTTTCACGTGCCAGCCTAGATCCCTGAAGCGGACAGGGCTGGCTCGAGGCGTTGAATAAGCACCCACAAGATGGTGCGGGCAAAGCGCAATCAGTTAGCTGTTGCTTTTGAGCCCCTGCCATTCATTGCGCTGTACATTGGGTAGTCCCAGCAGTTGCAGGGCGTGCTGGGCGGTGTCGGTGACCATGGCATCGATGCTGGCAGGGCGCTGGTATAGCGCGGGCACTGGTGGCATCACAATGCCACCCATTTCTGTCACGCTGACCATGTTGCGAAGATGAGCCAAATTCAGCGGAGTTTCTCGAGGCAGCAACACCAGGCGGCGTCGCTCTTTCAGCACCACATCGGCTGCACGGGTGATCAGGTTATTTGACAATCCATGTGCCACAGCAGCCAAGGTGTGCATGGAGCAGGGCGCAATGACCATGCCCATGGAGGGATAAGAACCACTGGCAATGCAGTTGCCCACTTGTTTGGGCGAGTGCACCACATGGGCTTTCGCTTCAATTTCTTCCTTGCTCAGGTCGCATTCACTGGCAAGGGTGAGCCAGCCTGAAGACGACACCACCAGGTGAATTTCCGTGTCGCCGCGAGCACGCAGCAAGTCGAGAATTTTCAAACCGTACAAAGCACCGCTGGCACCGGTAATGGCAACAGTGATGGACTGTTTGAATTGGGGGGGAAGGGTGCTGCTCAAGATGGGGTGCCTGGAAGTGGCCGCAGGGCGATTGGTGCGGCCGGTTTCATGATTTACTCAGACTTGGTCGACGCATTGGCAGCGGCAATCAGTGCCTGCAATTCGCCACTTTGGTACATCTCGGTCATGATGTCACAGCCGCCCAAAAATTCGCCATTCACATAGAGTTGTGGAATGGTGGGCCAGTTGGCGTATTCTTTGATGCCTTGGCGAATTTCGGGGTCGTCCAGCACGTTCACTGTGACTACTTTTTCAGCTTCGCAGGCTTTCAGGATTTGAATGGCGCGACCAGAAAACCCGCACATGGGGAACTGGGCTGTTCCTTTCATGAACAAAACCACGGGGTGGCTGGTGACGGTTTCGTGAATGGAATCGCGAGCGCTCATAAAAACTTCCTTTCAATTGGATGAATTGCTACAACCCTGTAGTGTAATGGATGTGGGTATAAAACGCTCGTTTTCAATGCCTAGATGTGGGCAAACACGAAGCGCGGGGTACCGGCCAGGTCGGGCAGGCCTTGAACATGCACATAGGGCGCCTTTGAAAACAGGGCTTTCACGGCTGCCTGTTGAAGGTGGCCGTGTTCAACCAGCACGCCACCACCTGCGCGCAACAGGCTTGGGCTGTGTTGGGCAATTTCACGGTAAAAGCGCAGGCCATCGCCGCCATCCGTCAAGGCTTGTTGGGGCTCGAAACGCAGATCGCCTTGTGAAAGATGTTCGTCCCCCAGTTCAATGTAGGGCGGGTTGCTGCAAATGAGGTCGAATGCCAAGGGTGGTGTTTGGTTCAGCAAATTCTCGAAGAGATCAGATTGAACGAAACGGATATTTTTCGCACCCAGCTCATTGGCGTTGAATTGGGCAACCCACAGGGCGTCAGCTGAAATATCGCTGGCGGTTACCTCAAGTATCGGGTTTTCAAGCGCCAGTGACACCGCAATGGCACCACTGCCGCAACCGATATCGAGCACTCGGGTCAGCAGATTTTCAGTCGATTTGCTTTGCAAAAAACCAAGGGCATGTTCTACCAGTTCTTCGGTTTCCGGGCGGGGTATCAGCACCCGGGAGTCGACAAAAAACGGGCGTGAATAGAATTCCTTTTGTTGTACCAAATAAGCAATGGGTTCGCCTTGCTGCCTTTTGGCGGCCAATGATTTGAACGCGCTGAGTTGGTCCATGGGCAGTTCCCGGTTGCCCTTTGTCACCAGATTGACCCGGTCAAACCCGGTGATGTGGGTCATCAGGATACGCAGCTCGCTGGGCGCAAGCCCGGTTTCTTCGCGTGTTTGCTGCAACACCGATTCAATGGTGGGTTTGGGCAGTGTGCTCATTCTTTGGCGGTGATTTCGGCCAGCAGTTCAGCTTCGTGAAATGCAGTCAGGCCGTTCATCAGGTCGTTTAAGTCGCCGTCCATGATGTAGTCGAGTTTGTACAGGGTCAAGTTGATTCGGTGGTCGGTCATCCGCCCTTGCGGGAAGTTGTAGGTGCGTATGCGCTCGGACCGGTCGCCGGAGCCCACCAGGCTGCGGCGTTCGCTGGCTTCAGCGGCTTGGCGTTCGCGGTCAATTTTGTCCTGAAGGCGAACATTCAACACCTTCATGGCCTTGGCTTTGTTTTTGTGCTGGCTGCGTTCGTCCTGGCACTCCACTACCAGGCCTGTGGGCAAGTGGGTAATTCGCACAGCGGAATCGGTTTTGTTGATGTGCTGGCCACCCGCACCACTGGCGCGGTAGGTGTCGATTCGCAAATCAGCGGGGTTGATTTCAACGGTTTCTGCCTCGTCGGGTTCGGCCATCACAGCCACAGTGCAGGCGGAGGTGTGAATACGCCCTTGTGATTCGGTGGCGGGCACGCGCTGAACACGGTGGCCTCCTGATTCAAACTTCAGGTGCTTGTATACATTGTCACCGGCAAGGCGAATGATCACTTCTTTGTAGCCACCCAGTTCCGATTCACTGGCGCTCATGACCTCGATTTGCCAACCCTGGCGTTCGGCGTAGCGGGTGTACATGCGAAACAGGTCGCCTGCGAACAATGCAGATTCATCGCCGCCGGTGCCTGCGCGAATTTCAAGCATGGCATTGCGGTGATCATTGGGGTCTTTGGGCAGCAGCAGGCGTTGAAGGTCGGCTTCGAGTTGCGCAAGTTTCGCTTCGTTTTGTGCAATTTCTTCGCGGGCCATGTCGCGCATGTCGGGGTCGGAAAGCCATTCCTGCGCGGTGTTCAGGTCGGCTTCAATGCTTTGATATTCAGCAAAGCGTTCAGTGGCGGGCAGTAATTCAGAGCGCTCACGCGTGATGGCCTTGAACTGCGCCATGTCGTTGGCGGCGTTTTGGGACGACAAGAATTCTTCAAGGTCGGCAAGGCGCTCGGCAAGGCGCGTTAGCCGGTTCCGCATGCTGTCTTTCATCTATTTGTCGGTGTTTTTAATGTTGAATAGCTGAGGTAGCCACTTTAACAGGGCTTCCCGTTCGGCCGGGCTTGCGTGGTGAAGCGCTTGCATGGGGCCGTGCATGAATTTTGCGCTCATGCGGTGGGCCATCAGCTGTAGTACGTCGTCGGCGGGTGTGCCTTTGGCCAGTTGCTTGCGGGCGTGATCAAGTTCAAGCTGGGCAATGTCGTCGGCTTTCTGGTGAATTTCCTGAATGGTGGGGACCAGCGAACGTTCGCTCATCCAGCGCATGAAGCCTTGCACTTGCGATTCAATAATGGCCTCGGCTTGTTCCACGGCGGCGGCGCGTTGCTCACGGCCTTCCTGCACAATTTGGCTAAGGTCATCAACCGAATATAGGAATACGTCGTCGAGCTTGCTGACTTGCGCTTCTATGTCGCGGGGTACCGCAAGGTCGAGCATGAAAATGGGTTCGTGCTTGCGTTTCTTGCAGGCAGCTTCAACCATGCCTAAACCAATGATGGGCAGTGTACTGGCCGTGCATGAAATCACAATGTCGGATTTTGCGAGTTGCTCGGGCACCTGCGCCAGGCCGATGACGCTGGCGCCATGGGTTTGAGCCAATTGGTTGGCGCGATCTGCGCTGCGGTTGGCAATGGTGATGCTTTTCGGGTTTTGCGCGGCGAAGTGCGTGGCGCATAGCTGGATCATTTCACCGGCACCAATAAACAGTACATGGCGCTTGCTGAGGTCTCCAAAAATTCGGCTGGCCAGTTTCACGGCGGCTGACGCCATTGAAACTGAGTGGGCGCCGATTTCTGTGTGCGAGCGCACTTCTTTGGCGACCGAGAAGGTGCGCTGAAACAGCTGATGCAACATTTGACCCAGCGTACCTGCTTCTTCAGCGGTGCGGGCGGCTTGCTTCATTTGGCCCAGAATTTGGGCTTCGCCCAGCACCATGGAATCCAGCCCGCTGGCCACGCGGAATGCATGACGTACCACTTCCTGTTGGGGAAGAATGTACAGGTGGGGGCCTAGTTCGGTGGTTGGAATGTTGCGGTTGACTGCCAGCCATTCAAGCAAGTCGGTTTTGAGCTGCTCAATATTGCTGGCTGCGCAATATACTTCTGTGCGGTTGCAGGTTGAGAGAATGGCTGCTTCAGGGGCTTGTACGCGCTGCGCCAGCGCACGCAGGGCCTCTTGCAATTGCTCGGCCGGAAACGCCAAACGCTCGCGAAGTGCGAGCGGTGCGGATTGATAATTCAGGCCGACTGCGAAAAGCTCCATAATACCTACTGGGCGGAAAACCCTTCATTATAACCCGCTATGGCGGATACGCCCTCAATCGTTCTCGGCGAGTTGGCGTTTGATTTTTGCCAGATCTGTGGATTTGCCTTCATGGTCCACCTGTTCCAGTTTGTAACCAAAGCCATACACAGGGGTTAAACGGAAGCCTTGCTCTGGCCGCAAAGCCAGCTTGGAGCGTACGCGGGAGATGTGGGTGTCCATGGTTCGCGAGGGCAAATCGGTGTCGCGTCCCCACACGCTTTCCTGAATGTGTGACCGTGACAGGGGCTTGCCCAGGTTGCGAAACAGCAAAAGGGCCAAATCAAATTCTTTCTGGGTCATGACCACGCGTTTGGTGTGTCGTACGATGGTGGAGAACTTGGGGTGAAATTCCAGGTCGGTGATTTCAAACACCTCCGGAGCTGTTAATTCGGGATACGCGCGACGCAGCAGTGCATTGACACGGGCGATCAGTTCGCCACGACGTATGGGCTTGATCATGTAGTCGTCAGCACCGGCATTCAGCGCTTCGACAATGTTTTCTTCGTCGGTTTTTGAAGTGATGAACAACACGGGCACTTTGATGTGCAGGGTTTCACGAATCCAGTGCATCACCTTGGGGCCAGAGCTGTCGGGCAATACCCAATCGAGCAGTACCAAATCAAAGCTGTCGCGGTACAGGGCGGTTTGAAAGCTTTTGAATGTGGCAAAGCAATGGCATTTGTGGTTAACCGATTCAAGCACCCAGCGCAGCATTTCGCTTTGTGTCAGGTCGTCTTCAAGAATGGCGATGCGCATGGGTGTGGCTCCTGTTTCGGAATTTTTGTTACCACAATGTTAATTTGTGTGTTGACAGTTTAATCCTTTAAACAGGGCAGGAAACACAATGTTGCTTTTTTGTTAAATTGAAGTGTTGTTCAATTTATCAATCATGGGGCTTGGTTGTTTTCCTGCTCCAGTTTCATGGCATGTGTGGCGTGCGCGCCTGCAAAAATAACAGCCACAATGCGAAGCGCTTTGTCGTAGATGGCCTGCCGCTGATCGGGTTTCTCGACGTACTCAACTGCCATGAAGAGCACATTTTGAGCAAGCACTTCCAGTACCTCGATCATTTCTTCTTTGGGCAAACCGGGTAGCAGGGCGGCAATGCGGTTGTCGCTGCAAATGTCTTCACTGATCGCCCGAATGGTTTTTTTCAGACCGTCGCGCATGCGTTCCAGGGCACCGAAAGCCTCGGAGGCACCCACCACGACTGGTTTTGGATTCTCGGCCGCCCAGTCAAAAAACCGTTTGACTAGCATGGGGCGAATGTCGAGGTCGGCCTCTTTGGCAGTACTGATTCGAACCTCGGTGAAGGCGTCGAGCACTGCTTTTTCTACTTCGAGAATAACTGCGGTGCCAAGGTCGGCCAGGTCTTCAAAGTGCCTGTAAAACGCGGGCGCAGACAGTTTCGCTTCGCGCGTTATTTCGCGAATGCCGAGGCTGGAGAAACTTCGCCGGTGATAGCTCAGGTTCAATGCAGCTTCAATAAGCCGGGTGCGGCCGTGGATGGTTGATGCGTTGGTGGTCATAAGCCAACGATTATAGCGAAAACCCGAACATCTGTTATGAATCCTTGATTTGGAAGTTTTATCCAAATTTAGGGCGATGGGTATTGACGAGTATGTTTACAATTGTTAACATGATTTTCATCGGGATAGACCTTGCCCTTCCAATAACAATTATTGGGCATTCATCAATGGGAGACCACCTATGTTGCATTACCTTAAATTCACCACTTTTCCGCTGATTGCCATTGGTGTGATGCACGCCATGATGCAGGGCGGGGCATGGATGTACACCGGCATTGCTGCTTTGGTGCTTGTTGTGGCATTGGGCGATGTTTTGCTGCCTGATGATCGCAGTGAGCCCCGCATGGAAGGCGAGTTTTTTCTGAACCTGATGCTGTGGCTGACTTTGCCCATTTTGATGTGGGTAACACTTTGCTTTACCTGGGCGGTGGCCCCTGTGGATGTTTTGGGCATTGATGCTTTTATGTTGAACACATTTGGCTATGACCGCCTTCAGTTGCAAGCGGATACCACCTGGTACCAATGGTTTGTGGGTGCTGTGGCTGGTGCGTTTTTGTTTGGTGCTGGTGGCACCAACGTGGGCCATGAACTGACCCACCGCACCTACAGCATGCGCGACATGATTTTGGGTCGCTGGATGCTGGCGTTTACTTGTGATGCTTCTTTTGCGATTGAGCATGTGTATGGGCATCACAAAAACCTGGGTACCCCAGCCGATCCTGCCACTGCACAGCGCGGTGAGAATGTGTATGGCTTTGTGTTGAAAAGCACCATTGGCGGTTACAAGTCGGCCTGGAAGCTGGAGAAGCAGCGCTTGGCCAAGTTCAACCAGTCAGTCTGGAACCCAATCCACAGTCGCATGATGCGTGGCAATTTGATGAGCTTGAGCTTGTTTGCTGCTTCGTTCTACATTGGTGGCTGGGCGGGTGTGGTGATGTTCTGGATCATGAGTGCGGGTGGTAAAACCTTGCTTGAAATCGTGAACTACATGGAGCATTACGGCATTGTTCGTCGTCCGGAAGACAAGGTGGAACCTCGCCACAGCTGGAACACGAATGCTTCGGTGTCGACTGCTTTGTTGTACGCGCTGACCCGCCACTCGCACCACCATGCTGAGGCAGATCAGGAATACTGGAACCTGCGCAGCTATCGCCATGCACCCATGCTGCCAACTGGCTATTTGGGCACTATTTTGCTGGCCCTGGTGCCCCCGCTTTACAAGAAGGTGATGACGCCTTTGTTGAACCATTGGGATGAAACCTTTGCCACGCCGGAAGAGAAAAAACTGGCGATTGAGGCCAGCGTGAAGAGCGGCATGAAAGGTTTGAAATCTGCCCAGTTGGGGCAGCAGACTGGCCAACAATTGAATCGCGCTGCTGCGTAAAGGGAGATAACCATGAAATTGCTTGAATGGTTTGGATTGCAGGGTGGCGCAGCGGCTGGCAAAAAAGGCAAGGTAACGCACAAGGTGAGTGTGGCCCCGGGTGGGCAAAGCTTCGAGGTGGAGAAAGGCCGCAAAGTCATTTTGAATTCGGCCTTGTCCGCTGGTTTGGGTTTTCCGCACAATTGCCGAGTGGGCAGTTGCACCCAATGCAAGTGCAAACTGAAAAGCGGCAAAGTGCGCGAACTGACTGATTCAAGTTATGTGCTGAGCGCCGAGGACTTGAAAGCCGGGATGATTCTGGCCTGTCAGTCAATTCCGGAAACCGACCTTGAAATTGAAGTGGAATTAACCTCTGGCGGTGACCGCTTGGTGGAAACCCGCGGAACAATCGTGGGTCAAAAAGATTTGACACACGACATTGTGGAATTGCGTGTGGCGCTGGATGACCCCATGCCATTCAAGGCGGGTCAATATGCTGAAATTCGACTTGAAGAATTCAGCTTGTCGCGCAACTACAGTTTTGCGATGGCACCCAAAGGCCAGGAAGCCGATGAACTTGTTTTCCATGTTCGAAAGGTGCCCGGCGGCAAGTTCACTGAATGGCTGTTTGCTGCCAACCGGCGAGAAACCCGGCTGAGCATGAGCGGGCCGTTTGGTGATTTTTATTTGCGCCCAGCTGAGGGTGAGAAGCCAGCGCCGATTGTGTGTGTTGCCGGTGGCAGTGGCATGGCGCCTATTTTGAGTTTGCTGGAGCAGGCCAAGTGGGCTGGCGAAACTCGAGACGCAGTTTATCTGTTTGGTGCCCGTACCCAGCGCGACTTGTATGCCGATGAGGAAATAGGTCGAATTCAGCAAGGCTGGCGAGGCTCACTGAACTTCAAGCAGGTGTTGTCAGAGGAACCCGCCAATTCAAGCTGGAACGGTGCGCGTGGCTACGTGACAGATGAGCTGGACAAGCTAGAGTTGGATTGGCCGCAGGTTCAGGCCTACTTGTGTGGGCCGCCCGCGATGATTGATGCAGCAATTGCCAAGTTTTCGAAGTTGGGTGTGAAGGCTGAGAACATTCGTTACGACAAATTTGAATGAGTGGCACAGGTTATTGGTGATTCGCTTGGATTGAATAAAAAAAGGCCACCCTCGGTGGCCTTTTTTATGTCAGAAACTCTTACTCAGATTGGCAAGTTGCCTGTGACGGCGTCCAGTGGCAATGAATCTGCAGGGTTGGGTGCTGAGCCGATTGGGAGGGACCCCAAGGCATCAAACAAGGGATCGGAAATCACCGACAAGGGGGTGCCTCCGAGTGCATCGGCCAAGGGGTCGAGTACAGCATCCAGTGGCGTGCCAGTGGTTCCTTCGTCTACGGGATCTGTTGGTTCTTCGGGTTCTTCCGGGTTGTCGACTGGATCTTCAGGGTCTTCCGGATTCTCCGGATCTTCGGGATTTTCGCTTTCGTCGGGATTCTCGGGATCGTCAACAGGTTCTGTTGTTTCATCGCCGTTGTCCACGCGTACATCGGTAAAGGCTGAACCTTCTACGTTGGTGTCGTCGCCAGATGAGGCGGCAAGTGCAGCCACACCCACGCCGCCACCGATCGCAGTGGCAATTCCGCTGGCCCCACCGGCAGTGCCGGCGGAAAGCAGACCTGCACCAACCAGTCCACTAAAGCCTGTGCCGGCATCAGCGAGCAAGATGGCACCATCAGTGCCTTCACTGACCGCAAAAAGTTCAACGCCTTCTGTCAAGGAGGTCACTTCAATCATGCCGCCTTCGGCGGCTGAGTTTGTGGCGATTTGAGCAGCTGATTCCGGCGCCAAGGTCACCAGTGAGTCGGCTTGGCCGGCGGCCTGCCCTGGTAGTTCAATGTCCACGGCGACCAGATCTTTGTTCTGTAAAACATCGCCGGCCAAAATTGCATCGCCTTGACGCAAGGTGAGTTGCTCGCCTTGGCGCTGAACCAATAGCTTGTCGGTTTTTGAGGCAATGGTGCCGATTTGAGGTGCCGTGCTCATAAGGTGATATCCGTTGGGTTGTCGGTAAAGTTATTATTTTTACTGCACTGAACCGGGATTTGGATTCAAATAAAAAACCCCTCCGAGGAGGGGTTTTTCTTGGGTCATTGCAGATTATGCAGTGGGCAGACCAGGGATTGTTGGCAGATCGTCTGCACCGGGCAGTGAGCCCAATGGAGAGCCTGTGCCACCCAACAGATCTGTCAGTGCAGACGGATCCGTCGGGATAGGCAGACCTGCGTCACCGCCCGGGATTCCGCCAGCCAGCAGGCCGTCCAGTGCAGCAGCACCAGTGATGATGCCATCTTCAATTGGCTGACCAATGGTTGGGATCATCTCGATTGGAGCAACGTCCACGAACTGCTGGGCTGCGCTTTCAATCGGACCGGCTTCTGGATTAGGTGCTGGTGTCTCGCCACCGGTGTCACCGCCAGGCAAGCCTGGGATTTCTGGCAAACCGCCACCAGCCAAGTCGGCCAATGGAGCCAATACTGCATCCAGAGGTGTTCCGGTTGGGCCTTCGCCTGGTTCGCCTTCGCCACCACCAGGCAAGCCTGGGAGTGCAGGTGCGCCGGGGATTCCGCCAGCCAGCAGGCCGTCCAGTGCAGCAGCACCAGTGATGATGCCATCTTCAATTGGCTGACCAATGGTTGGGATCATCTCGATTGGAGCAACGTCCACGAACTGCTGGGCTGCGCTTTCAATCGGACCGGCTTCTGGATTAGGTGCTGGTGTCTCGCCACCGGTGTCACCGCCAGGCAAACCTGGGATTTCTGGCAAACCGCCGCCAGCCAAGTCGGCCAATGGAGCCAATACTGCATCTAGAGGTGTTCCGGTTGGGCCTTCGCCTGGTTCGCCTTCGTCACCGCCAGGCAAACCTGGGATTTCTGGCAAACCGCCACCAGCCAAGTCGGCCAATGGAGCCAATACTGCATCCAGAGGTGTTCCGGTTGGGCCTTCGCCTGGTTCGCCTTCGTCACCGCCAGGCAAGCCTGGGAGTGCAGGTGCGCCGGGGATACCACCGGCCAGCAGGCCGTCCAGTGTCATGGCGCCAGTGATGATGCCATCTTCAATTGGCTGACCAATTGCCGGAATCATCTCGATCGGCGCTGCATCCACAAATTGGCGAGCGGCGCTTTCGATCGGACCAGCTGTTGGGTTCGGTTCTTCTGGCTCTTCGCCGTCGTCACCACCACCCATGTCTGGAAGACCACCCGAACGTAGTGCTTCAACCAAAGGCTCGGTCACCGCCTCAAGAGGTGTGTTGGTGCCGATGTCTTCGATCACACCTGCCAAGTTCTCAGCAAAAACAGCGGGGTCCGCATTTTCCATCAACGCGTCTGTCAGGGGTGATAGTGGTGTTTCTGGAATGCCACCTTCACCGCCGCCAGGCAAGCCCGGCAGTGATGGAGCACCGCCGCCAATTGCTTCAGCGATCGGATCAAGGATCACGTCCAGTGGAGTGCCAGTTGTGCCGCCTTCTCCGGGTTCCTCACCTTCACCGGGTTCGCCGCCGTCATCTTCTGCGCGCTCGCCACCGAGCAGGTTGCCCACAGTTTCAACCAGTGGTTCACCTGGGCCCGCCGTTGCGGCATTGTCGGTTATTTGCTCGCCTAGAAGAGCCACACCACCGGCGAGTCCGCCTGTGAGTTGCTCAGGAAGCTGTCCACCCGTTGGGTCTTCACCGCCTGCAACTACAAAGGCCAGGCCACTTGTCAGTGGTGCCAAAGGAGCGAATGCGCCGTTCGGGTTGGTCAGGTCAGTCAGACCTTCAGCCACATCTTGCAAGGTACCAGGTACGCCGGGTGAGCCGGTGTTGTCTTCCTTGGTGCCTACGACTGGAGCCAAGATGCCCGCAGTCAATGGGCTCAATGGGCTCTCGTCTGATGCGAGGACGTTACCAGCTTTCGTCAAGCCTTTGGCTACGCCGTCCACTTCCCCTTTGTTTCTAGCACGTGGGTTAGCTGCTGCTGCCGAAATTACACCTTCCTGCGCGGCGGGCTCGTTCTCGCTGTAGCCCAAAGTTTGCGCCAAGGGATCAACAAGTGGATCCAGTGGTGTTGGCTCTGCGCCTTCAGCCAAACCTTGAGAAAGGTTGCTTACCGTACCGGCAAGGCCTTCCTGCTCGTTGGTGTAGCCTTCTTGCGGTTGGCCCACTGTTTCAGCCAGCAGGTTGGCGACGCCGGTGGGGTCTTGGTCAGACACACCCGCGATGCCATCCGATACTGTGGCAAGACCATCAGCCACCGCGCCTGTCACGGCAGTGATTGGCGCAAGCGGAGTTTGTTCCAAGCCATCGTTCAGTGACTCGATACCGCCGATCAGGCCAGAGGTGTCGCCTTCTGCATCGCTGTCGGAGTCAGAATCGCTGTCGGAGTCAGAATCGCTGTCGGAGTCAGAATCGCTGTCGGAGTCAGAATCGCTGTCGGAGTCGGAATCGCTGTCGGAGTCGGAATCGCTGTCGGAGTCAGAATCGCTGTCGGAGTCGGAATCGCTGTCGGAGTCAGAATCGCTGTCGGAGTCGGAATCGCTGTCGGAGTCGGAATCGCTGTCGGAGTCGGAATCGCTGTCGGAGTCAGAATCGCTGTCGGAGTCGGAATCGCTGTCAGAGTCGGAATCAGAATCGCTGTCAGAGTCGGAATCGCTGTCGGAGTCGGAATCGCTGTCGGAGTCGGAATCGCTGTCGTCGCTTGGGTCAACTGTAGTTACTGTGTCGTCACCGTCGTCGCTTAGCGCGATTGCACCGAGGGCGGCGCCACCAATAGCTGCGCCTACACCGGCGCCAGCGCTACCGCCGGCCAACAGACCGGCACCAACCAAGCCTGACATTGTCCCTTCGTATGGGGTCAGGATTGCTGAACTGACATCATTGTCAATGTCGTACAACTCCACGCCTTCGCTCAGCGCGACAACCTCTGTTCGGGTTGCACCATCCGCAACGGTGGAAGTAATCTGTTCCAGCTTGGCTGACGCGTTGGGTGCAAGTTGCAGCAGCGTGTCACCATGTCCGGCGGACACCGCAGGCATTAATACTTCTACGGTCTGGGTGCCAGTGTTGGTTACAACGTCATTCCACTTCAAGGCATCGCCCTGACTTAGCTCAACGATCTTGCCGCCGCGTTCTACCTGAAGACCGGCTGGCGATTTAATTATTCCCACGTCGGGGTTGGCGTTTTCCATGATTCACATTTCCTTGGGGCTAGAGAGTTTCGTAGGCAAATCCACTGCTATAAGCGTTTTACTCACAGCCGATTCAATCGGATTCAGGAAAATACAAATATCTGCATGATTAATTTTCGTTCGCCGGGAAAGACAAATACAATTGTTAAATAGAAATTAAATAATTGAGAATTGATTGTTTATTGGCGATGGTTCTGTGGTTGTTTATTGCAATAATTGGTCCAATGTATTGCCTTGGTTTGCAGTTGCTGGATGTCAAATTCATGTCATATAACAGAGATTTTTTTCCTTGCGCTTGTCTCCTTGGGGGACCCATTTTGGTGGGGGGTTCCCCGTAAATATTCGGATGAGAGATTGTAGTTTTTGAACCCCCGCCTGACTTTCAATGAGATTGAGTCGGCCTCAGGGTAAATTTGTGTATTTTTATTGGCAATTTGGGCTTGACCAATTCACGATGTCTTGCCGGGGTGTCAAAGTGTCAATCTAGGGAGAATCGATTAATCCATTCAGGAAAGCATGAAGAAGTTTTTGGCTAACCACAAAAGCAGGGCTGTTCGCTGGCTTTGTGCCACTTGCTGTGCAATAGGCCTACCCATTGGCTTGGTTTACGCTCAAGACACGGTGACCGAGTTTGATCCACCGATTGTGAATTATCAAACTGCTTCTGAGTTCAACGATTTGATTGAGCAGTCCACGCGACAAATTCGCTTGACTGCACAGGTGAATGACAACGGGGATGCATGGCAACTCTTCAGGAGATTGCGGCCCGCCATTCGAGATGCCTTGGGTACTGAAGGTTATTTTTCCCCCTCCATTCAGCGAATTGTTGATGAAACAGTTCCTGAGGATGTGGCGCCACCGCTGAACATCAAAATCGAGCCGGGGGTGCAAAGTAAAATTGTCTCGGTGGATATTGAATTCGATGGCGAAATCAACCAGGATGAATTTGCGCAGCGCCGTGAGCGGCTGAAAACCTTGTGGCTGTTGGGGGTTGGTCAACCCTTTAATCAAGCGGATTGGAGTGCCAGCAAAGACAGTCTTTTGCGAGACATGCTGGCCAAAGATTTCGCTGCGGCAACTCTTTCAGAAAGCGTTGCCGATGTCGACCCCGAGAAAAACACAGTTGCATTGCGCGTGGTTTACGACAGTGGCCCTGTGTTTACTTTTGGCGAGTTGCAAATAGAAGGCCTGAACAAATACCCCAAAGACCTGGTTTCACGTTACAACACCATTCGTCCTGGCGATCGATATGAACAGGAACGGCTGTTGACTTTGCTGGCGGATCTTCAAGGAACAACCTACTTCTCAGCTGTGGACGTGAAAATTGACGCAGATGACCGACAGCCCGTGAATGTTCCAATCGAAGTCACGGTGATGGAAAGTGACAGCAAGCGTCTGGGGTTGGGTGCAGGTTACAGCTCCAACACCGGGTTTCGGACCGAGGCTACTTATCAATTCAATAACTTGTTTGATCGGGCTTATTCACTTGTCACTGGTGTTCGGGTTGAGCAAAAGCGTCAATCGGCTTATGCCGATGTATTTCTTCCCCCGTCAACCCGCGGCATTACCGATTCGGTTGGGGTTGCAATTGATCATCAGGAAATATCGAACCTTGAAGTGGATCGCTCTTCTGTGGGCGTGATCAGGGAGTTCAACAAAGGCATCAATGATTACCGTTTGGGTCTGAATTTTCAGCTGGAAGAGCGAAGGGCGCTTGGCATCAATTTTGGACAAACCCAGGCGCTGGTTGCAAGTTCATCCTGGACAAGAAATGCTGTTGACGACCGATTGAATCCCTCTGAAGGATATATTGCCTTTGGTCAACTGGCTGTTGCTGCAGAACAGTTTGCCTCCGATCAGGATTTTGTGCGTTTGTACGGGCGAGTACAAAAATTTTGGTCACCGTCCCGGGAGAATTTATTTTCTGCCCGATTCGAGGCTGGTACGGTGGTGGCCAGTGCACGCCGGGATATTCCACAGGATTACCTCTTTCGCGCCGGGGGCACCAACAGCCTGCGCGGATTCGACTTTCTTGACCTAGGTGTTATTGATCAGGGGGTTTTGGTGGGCGGTCGTCGCGTGATGATCGGTAGCCTGGAGTACACACGCTGGTTTGATGGGGGGCCGCTTGGCGCCGCAGTTTTTACGGACGTGGGTGATGTATCAGACAACTGGAGCGACTTTGATCCCAAACCAGCAATTGGCGTGGGGGTTCGATACAAAACGCCTGCCGGTCCTATTGCTTTCGATGTGGCCAAAGCCGCTGACCAGGACAATTTAAGAATTCACTTCGCGCTGGGGGTGGCATTTTGAAGCGCGGTTTCTTTGCCTTTTGTACATTGCTGCTGGCGGCCATGGTGGCTGCTACAGCCGGAATTTTGTGGGTGGTTCACTCGGAACAAGGCCTTCGGTTTACTGTTGCTCAAGCGCAGGACTGGGTGAATGCCAATACGGACCAACAACTTGAGTTTGGCCGCATTCAGGGCACGTTGTGGCAAGGGTTTGACCTGGAGTTTATTCGATGGCAGCAAGAGGACACCAAGGTTGAAGCTGAGCAAATTCAGCTGGTAATTGACTGGTCGGGTGCCTTGAATCGATTGATTCGAATCACCAATTTGTCTGCACAGGTTGTGCGCGTCGATTCACCGCCTTCTGAAGACGATACACCTTTGGTATTGCCGGAAAAAATCAGCCTGCCAGTTGATCTGGATTTGCAGAATTTCAGCATGCGGCAATTGTTGGTGAATGGTGAAGAATTGAAGCAGGTGTATGTGAAGGTTTCGGTTCAATCGGAACAGCTAAGCGTTCATAATTTTTCCTTGAGTGTGCGTGACACACAGGTCGATTCCACACTCGAAATGACTTTGGCAAAGCCTTATCAAATCACTGGGTCTATGAATGCACAGCGCAATTTGGAGGATGTGTTACTGAATGCCACGCTGGCGGCAACAGGTTCCCTGGAGCGCTTGGAGCTTGCCCTGGATGCCAAAGGGGAAAACCCAGAAAGGGCAGATCAAACCCAGGGTGTGCAAGCCAATGCGGTGCTTACGTTGTGGGGTTCAACCCCATTTGAAACTGTGCGTATAAACGCGGAAAATTTTGATCCATCCAATTGGCTGGATGGGGCACCGCGCGCCTCGCTAGCGATTGTTGCAACCGTTGAGCCCAATGAAGATTTCTCCGAAAGTATTGGTAATTTCTCGGTTCGGAATGCGCAGCCTTCAACTGTTCAGTCTGGGGGTTTGCCACTGGCTTTCATGCAAACCCGTTTCAAGTTGGTTCTACAAAATCAACTTCCCGAACAACTCGATTTGTGGGTGGATCAGCTTCAGTTGGCCGATGGAAAACGTCAGGCTGGCAATGCGAGCGCTGTCATGCAATGGCGCGCGCCCAAGCAGCCGGTTGATCAAGTGCCCACGCTTGATGTATTGGCCGGAGACGTGAATTTTGATGTCAAGACAAGCAATGTAGATGCGTCAGTGTTTGCCACTTTGCCTCAACGACTCGCATTGACATCCTCTATTCAAGGCACTAAAAACGGTACGCAGTTGCGGGTAGATCGCCTTTTGGTTCGCGACCGGCAAGCTGAGCTTCGCGGGAAGTTGCATGTGGATTTGCTTGGGAAAATGCCAACTGACGTTCAGATTGAATTGATGAAGATCAACCCGGCCAACTACGTTCCGGATGCCAGTCCTTTCTTGCAAGGTGACTTGAACGGGAAGGCCTCTTTCAGGGGCGTTCTGGTTCAGGGCGGACAGGCTGGAACGATTGATCCTTTGGGTGACTTCAATCTTGATTTGGTGAATTCCCGTTTGGCCAATGCCCCACTTACACTGGTTGCAAAAGCCACTGGCGGCGTGTCGCGCTTAAGCAATGTGTTGCTGGACCTGGACGTGGTGGGCAACACAGTGAAAGCCCAAGGGAGTTACGGAACACAGTCTGATTTCGTGGATTTGGATGTGAACCTGGATGAGCTGCCGCGCCTCGGAAAACTGATTCAAATGCCACTTTCGGGAACGGCGCGATTGAAAGGAAAGCTGCGTGGATTTGACGGAAACTTCTCGGGTGAAGGCAATGTCGACGTTCGCCAATTGAAACTGGATGACACCATTCAAATCGAGACAGTGTCCGGACAGTTCAACCTTGGTTCGGCGCCAGATTCACCTTGGGTTGGTGACATTGTGGCGAGCCAAGTGAAGGTGCCTGGCGCGGCAACCAACACCTTGAATGAATTAAAACTGACGCTTCGAGGCATTCGCAATCAGCATGAGTTACGGGGTGTGTTTTCCAGTGGCTTGCAGCCATTTAGCCGCTTGCGTCAATTGAAAGGCGAGTTTGCTTTTGCGGGTGGGATCGGTGTTTTGCGCACATCGAAATCGGTTTCAGGCTGGAAAGGACAGCTTACCCAACTGAAAGTGGAGGGAATGTGGTTGCCTGCCCGCAGCTTTTCACTTCAGGCACCGGCACCACTTGTTCTTGCACCGGGGTATGTCGAACTTGCAGATTTTGTTCTCAAAGGTGAAGACACCTCGGTGTTGAACAACAGAATTCTTCGCATTGCGAACAGGGAGATTCGGGTTGAGGGTGAAATGCCCCAGTTTTATTTCCCACGCATGTCCCCAATATTGCGCAAGCAATTGACGGTAGAGCCCAAAGACCTGATCGCGAAAGTGAACTGGACCTACCTGGCCAATCCCAACAAGGTGGATGGTCGTGTGAATATCCGGCATGTGTCAGGTGGTTTGCAGATTCTGGAGGATTCACAAGTGGACGTGGATATTCGAACCCTGACTGCAAATCTTGACTTTAACCGAGAGGCGGCCAGTGTGGATTTGAACATTCTTGCTGACGATTTCGGTGCGGTGACTGCAAACTTGAAATTGCCGGTTCAGCAGAATCCGCAAACCAAAGCTTGGGAAATTGCTGGTGATCAAGCCATGCAGGGCTCTGTGGCAGCCGGCTTTACAGAGCTTAACTGGCTTGGGCCCATGATCAGCGGTGGGGTTAGAACCAGCGGTGCAGGCCAGGTTGCCATGGCGATTGCAGGTACTGCAAACAACCCGGATGTGCAGGGGCGTTTGTTTGCAATGGATCTGGATGTGTTTCAGCTGGATCAAGGGGTACGCTTTGAAGACGGTAACGTGGTGGTTGACTTCACCACCGACAAGGCCAGTATCGACACATTTGAATTCACGGTATACAACCGTCGCCCGCCTCGGCGCTACATCGAGGAGTTGGGTCCTCTCATCCAGGGCAACGGGAAAGTGAAGGCAGAGGGTGTCTGGAATTTGACAGGTCTGAATGGTGAAATAAGACTGTCCATGGACAGGGTTCCCTTGTTGCAGCGCCCTGACCGATGGATGATGGTGAACTCGACTGTCACTGTGCAGCAACCCAGTGTCGAGGGCCAACCCTTAAAAATTCGGGGGGAAGTGGATACCCTTGGCGCATATTTTGAGATGCCCGAAAGTGGTCCACAAACCTTGGGCGACGATGTGTTTATTCAGGGGCGCAGTGAACTGGCCGGGCAGGGTTTGCCAATTGATCTGCAGTTGCGCGCCAATCTGGGCGAACGCTTTTACGTGAATGCTGAGGGCTTGCGAAGTCGACTTGAGGGTGGTTTGCGTTTGGTGATGCTTGAAGGGGTAGGTGGCAGTGGGCAGCGCCGATCAGGCCGGCGTTTGAGCGCAACTGGCACCATTCAAACAGTGAGTGGTACCTACCGTGCATACGGGCAAGACCTGTCAATCGAGCGCGGCGTGGTTAATTTCCAGGGCCCTCTGGACAACCCTGGACTGAATGTTCGTGCGGTGCGCAAAGGCGTTGCAGTTGAAGCGGGTGTTGAAGTGACTGGTACGGCGCAGCGACCCAAGGTTAGTCTGGTGAGTGAACCGGCAGTCCCTGATTCTGAAAAGCTGTCGTGGATGATCCTTGGGCGCGGCAGTGGTTCAGCAGATCGTGATTCCACTTTGTTGCTGACAGCAGCTGCGGCAATTTTTGGTGATGAAGACGAAAGCACCACGCGCAAAATTGCGAAATCAATCGGGATTGATGATTTGAGTTTAAGTACTGGTTCCCTGACTGCAGCGGATTCCCGCGCAGTGGGCAGCAAGGTGGCTATTGCGCCCGGTGCAGATGCCTCTGCAAACGTGATTGGATCGGACGACCCCTTGCTCTCCCAGCGTATTGTGTCGCTGGGAAAGCGATTCAGCGATCGTGTTTACCTGAGTTTTGATCAATCTGTAACAACGGCTGCCAGTATTCTGAAATTGAACTATCAATACTCTCGCAAGTTGAGTTTCATCGCACGAGCCGGTGCGGACAATGCAGTGGATGTGCTTTATCAATTCTCTTTTGACTGATCGCAGGACACCATGATCAATCCTGTCAGACTTGAAAAACTGGGTAGTTGGTTTGCCGGTGTGAGCTCGGTCCGCGACCACGAACCCTGCGTCTTGATGTTGTCTACTTCCAATGGGCTTGAGCGCGCAAGCGTAGAAACATTTGTGGGTCAGTCGTTTGCAGCCAGCTGGAATGCGCTAAGTTCCCATGCGTGCACTTCCTTTCGCAAAACATTGCTCGATTTTGAGCATGTACGCGTAGATCGGGTTAGCGAAATTCAAACAACAAGCTGGGCGGAGCTAAAGGCGCTGCTGTCAACAACAAAACGAAATTACTTCGGTTATGGAATCGCCCTGGATCCGCAGTTCAAACATTCTTTTTTGTGGGGCGAGCTCAACGGCAACGCCATGTTGTACGGCGGCTCAGAGGAAGAGTTCGCGAAGCTCCATGTTATAAATTTCGAAAAGTACGCCAGAAAGAAATATGGTCAACCATTCGTGTTGAATCATGATGATGATCAGCCGGTGTATCTGTTTTTGACGCAAGGTGCTTACATCGGTAAGGATGAAACCGTGCACGGCCTGGAGCCTCACGGTGTGGCTGTAGGGCGTCGCACGCTCCCCGATCTGGATGCAGATTCCTGCCGGCAGCTGGTGTTCAATGCCAGCGAATTTCTGGCCCGGCAAGTCAAGGACAGCGGCCAGTTCGTGTATGGATTGTTTCCATGCTTCAACAAGGAAATTCCAACCTACAACACCCTTCGCCATGCAAGTTCTACCTACGCCATGATTGAGGCATGGGAAGTCACACAAAGCGCTTTTTTGAAGTCGGCGATTGAACGTTCGCTACTTTGCTTGACGCAGGAGTTGATCAAGCGGGTTGAATTAAGCGGTGGAATTCAGGCGGCCTTTTTGGTCGACACCGGCAATGAAATCAAGCTGGGTGGCAATGCGGTGTGTATTCTCGCGTTGGCCAAGTACACCGAACTGACCGGCACCACGGAATACATTGAATTGATGGAGCAACTGGCCCAAGGCCTGGTTGCCATGCTTAATCCGAGCACTCGCCGCTTTGTGCATGTGCTTAACTATCCTGATCTTTCCATCAAAGAACAATTCAGGATTATTTATTACGATGGTGAAGCCGCATTCGCCCTCATGCGTTTGTACAAAATCACCCGCAGGGCAAGGTGGCTTCAAGCGGTGGAGTTGGCTTTTGAATATTTTATTGAAGCCCGTCACTGGAAAGCGAATGATCACTGGATGAGCTACTGCGTGAACGAGCTTACCCAGTACCGACCCAAGCGAGAGTACTTTGAGTTCGGAATTCGCAATTTCGCAAATCACCTGGATTTCGTGCTGACACGCATCACCACTTTCCCGACCTTGCTCGAGCTGATGATGGCCGCCGAACAAATGCTCTCTCGTTTGCAAACCATGCCTGAGTTTGCCGACCTGTATGCACAGGTGGACACCGAGAAGTTTTATCGAGCCCTGCACTGGCGCGCCAATTATTTGACAACCGGTTATTTTTGGCCTGAATGGGCCATGTATTTTGCGAAACCCGACACGCTGAACGGTTCGTTTTTTATTCGGCATCATGCTTACCGGGTGCGTATTGATGATGTAGAGCACTATGTATCGGGTTTGGTGGCTTACCGGAAGTTTTTGGTGCAGGGTGCCTTGTCTCAGAATCTGGAACCGGCCAAGCCAAACAAGGCATTGAACGCCAAAGTTCAAGAGACCAATTTTTGGTTTCTGAACCAGAACTTTGGTTTTCAGCGTTCGGGCGTTGAGAATGCAGCTTTGCTTCGATATCGGGTTTTTGAGCAAGAGATGCATGTGCGACCAGTGTTGTTGACCTGTCGCTATAACCCACGATTGCATGAGTCAATCGAGAAGTTGGTGGCCAACAAGGCTTTGCCCGAGTCTTCAGTGTGCCGGTCAGTTCACGATTATTTTCAGGATGCAGAGCTCGTTTCAACTCAACTGAACACTGGTCAGTCGCTCTTTGAGAATCCAATGCTCTGCAGCCAGATGGTCGCCGGCAGGCGGGATATTCGCGTAACGAGCCCGCAAGGACAACTGCTGATGTACGTGGTTCGCAATCCTGTGAACGACATGCTGATTCACATCAATCATTTTTCTGGCGGAGTGAAGTTCAGAAAGGATTATTACGATTGCCGTGGATTTTTAAGTTGCATGCAGTACCTGGATTCAGATGGCGCGGTGAACCATGAACACTACTTGCGCCCCGATGGCACATTGGCCATTGCCAAGCTTTACAAGCGAATTGACAAAAAACAACTGCTGTCGGATATTCGCCTACACAATTCAACCGGGGCGCTCGTGGCCTGTTTGCACAGTGAATCGGAATGGCTGACTTATGCTTTGGTTTCCATGTTGAAAAAGCAGGGCGGTAAACACGTGCTCATCGTGGACAAAAATCGGTATTGGTACTTGCCTGCGGTGACTGCGCGTGATCACTTGCATCGGGAATCGCCTGGGCAGGTGGCAGTGGTGCCTGTTATTCACGCTCTCCATACACACACCGTGGCAGATATGGCCACGAGTCCGACCAACTCCAATTTCAGGGATATCTTGCACGACATCAAGCGTCCGGATGCAGTCATTACACTGACCGATCAACAAATGAATGACATCTCTGCACGCTACGGGGCAGGGCAAATGTTTCCCATTGGCCATTCGTGCGAATTAAAGGACTCCATCCCGGATTTCAAGACTCGGGACAGATTTCGAATTGTCTCCATGGCCAGATACAGCCCCGAGAAAAATCATCACCTGGCAATCGCAGCTTTCGCCAAAGTGGTGAAGAGGTATCCCGAGGCGCGTCTTGATTTTTACGGTTTTGCAGTGGCGGGTAGTTCCCTCTTGTCTGATTTGAAGACACAGCTTGAATCGTTGGGCTTGCAGAACCATGTTGGTTTGAATGACTGGACAGATGATCCTGCGGCCCATTACATGCGTGCAGGTTTGTCGCTGTTGACCAGCCAGGCCGAGGCTTACTCACTGGCCATTATGGAAAGTATTTGCCACGCATGCCCTGCAATTGCTTTTGACGTGCCGTATGGACCCTCGCATTTGATTGTGCACGGTGAAACTGGTTTGCTAGCGCCATTTGGGGATACAGATGCGCTCGCGGATCACATACTTTCTGTTTTTGATAGTTACGAATTTCATGAAGGCTTAAGCAAAAAGGCTTTTGCTTCCGCGAACCGTTTCAGCCACGCCGAAGCGGCGCACAATTGGCGTCAATTGTTCTCAGTTGTTGGAGTGTCGTCATGACTGCTGTTCAAACCGCAATTTCCCTGCTCACCGTATTCGACTGGATCGCGGTTGCATTTTTTGTGATTTGCTTTCGGGGTTACAACTACGTGTTCGATGGTCGCAGCCGCTTTGGTCGCCATGGATTGGCGCAAAAAACGCATGAGTTCCGCAAACTGTGGGCGCGTGAAATGCTTTCTCGCAGCAACCGCGTGGGCGACACCGCGTTGATCGGTAACCTGGTCAACAGTGTTACTTTTTATGCCAACACAACGATTTACATCATTGCCGGTTTGTTCGCCCTGTTGGGTACGCTCGATCAGTTGGTCAACATTACCAGCGACTTGCCGTTTAGCCGGGAGGTTAGCCGTGGTTTGATGGAAATCAAGGTGCTGTTGGTGCTCACCGTGTTTGTGGTGGCTTACTTTAAATTCACCTGGAGTTTGCGCCAATTCAACCTGCTGACCATTTTGGTAGGTGCTGCACCCGACGGTAATCCGGACAAGGATTACAACGAAGCCTATGTGTCGCGCATGGCGCGCATCAACAGCCTGGCCGGTGATGAATTCAACCGAGGCTTGCGCAGTTATTATTTCGGTATTGCCTCGGTCACCTGGATGATTCATCCAGGTTTGTTGATGGCCTTTAGCGCACTGATTGTGTTTGTGTTGATCCGCAGGGACTTCTATTCAGAAGCCCTGGAGATCATGTCGAGATAAAAAACCAATCGTGAATTACCAGCTGCTGGTTTCGCGTTCGGGGCTGGCGCTGACCTTGTGAATGGTCAGGTCGGCACCGTTGAATTCCTCTTCGTCATTCAGGCGAATACCCACAGTCATTTTCAATAGGCCATACACCACGAAGCCACCCAGCAAAGCGAATGCCACGCCAGCCACAGTGCCGATCAACTGGCTCATGAACGACACTCCGCCCATGCCGCCCAAGGCTTGCTGGCCAAATACGCCTGCTGCAATACCACCAAAGGCGCCGCAAATGCCATGCAATGGCCACACACCCAATACATCGTCAACCTTCAAGCGGTTTTGCGTGAAAGTGAACATGTATACAAACAGCACGCCTGCGATGGAGCCCACAGCCAGCGACCCCAGCGGGTGCATGATATTGCTGCCCGCACACACGGCCACCAAACCGGCCAATGGGCCGTTGTAGGCAAAGCCTGGGTCGTTGCGGCCCGCAGCCAAGGCACCCAGGGTGCCGCCCACCATAGCCATCAGGCTGTTTACGGCCACCAAGCCTGAAATGCCTTCAATTTTCTGGGCGCTCATCACGTTAAAACCGAACCAACCCACTGCCAGCACCCAACTGCCCAGCGCCAGGAAGGGGATGGATGAGGGCGGGTGCGAGCTGATGCGCCCGTCTTTGGTATAGCGGCCACGACGTGAGCCCAGCAGCAACACGGCGGCCAAAGCGATCCAGCCACCCACAGCGTGAACCACCACGCTGCCTGCGAAGTCCATAAAGGGGGCGCCAAAGCTGGC
Organism: Limnobacter sp. SAORIC-580; assembly: GCF_013004065.1. GTDB lineage: Bacteria > Pseudomonadota > Gammaproteobacteria > Burkholderiales > Burkholderiaceae_B > Limnobacter > Limnobacter profundi. The sequence goes on along the minus strand of NZ_CP053084.1, from coordinate 2,870,030 downwards.
AGTCAGCCATTCCTGAAAGCCATAGTTGCCGTTCCACACCATGCCTTCAAACACGGGGTAAACCAAACCCACCAAAGCCGCGGTGGCCACCAATTGGGGCACAAAGCGCGCGCGCTCGGCAATGCCACCCGACACAATGGCAGGAATGGCGGCCGCGAAGGTGAGCAGGAAGAAAAACTTCACCAGCGAATAGCCGTTGCCTTCATTAAGCACGGTGGCTGGTTCGTAAAAACCCACGCCATAAGCAATGGCATAACCGATGAAGAAGTAGCTGATGGTGCTGACTGAAAAATCAGCCAGAATTTTGACAAGGGCATTGACCTGGTTCTTGTGGCGCACCGTGCCCACTTCCAGAAATGCAAAACCGGCGTGCATTGCAAGCACCATGATGGCGCCTAGAAGCACAAAAAGAGTGTCCAGTGCGAGAGTAATTTGTTCCATTTTGGTGAATTTTGAGGTTTTTGGTTAAAAGTGGGGCATTAGTTGCAAAAACAATGCCCGCTTTTTAGGCAATTTTTGCACCGTACTGGTGCGAATTCAATCAGGTCTGGATATCAAGCTTTCTCAGAATGCGGACCACGTCGGCGGAAGAGTTCTCCTTCTGATGTCGTTTTTTCTCGGAATCGGACACCACAGTTTTTGTGTAGCCTGCCCAGAAGTTACACAACATGGGCGAATGCGCAGGGTTGTTGGCAGGTGCGCCGCGCAGGAAGCCCACCTGCTTGATGCACGCTTGAAGATCGGGGGTGCTTTGTTTCAGCACACCAACGGGATTGGCATGTGGGTTTATCAAGCCCAGGTCTTGGCATTTTTCAATGACATGCAGTGAAATTTCGGCCAATGGCTTTAATTTCACCTGGGTGTAGTCGGCATTGAATTCAAGGCAGTTTTCCAGTTCAATTTCCGATCCGAATTCGGCCTGAATGGCCCGGCGCAAAGGCTCGGTTTTCAGTTGTTCAGTCGGGATGCCGGTACTTAATTTACTGTGGGTGTGGTTGCAAAACGTTTGGGCAATTTGTTCGGCAACTGTATTGGCCAGCACGGCGGGTGTAATGGTTTGCCGAAGTAATTCTTCAGCCATCGGGCCCGCCTGGTTTTGGTAAGCCTGTGTGGCGTACCGGTCCTCAACTACTTCCAATCCCCATTGCCCTGCCACATGATTCTTCAGGGCTTGAATATGGTGAATTTCAAGCTGCAGGGCAAGTTTGTCATTTAAACGTGGCTTGTCTTCATGCCTTACCAATTGTTGAAGGTGTTGCTCGATAAGGTTGTTTTTGGCGCGGGTCAACACCCCGGCCAAGCCTGTTTGCTGGCTGCACAGGTCTCTGGTGTTTTCAAGAATGTTCAGCGTTTCGCCTTCATTGCACACGCCCAGCCCCTCTGCCAAGGCCAGTGCGCAAGACAGTTTTTTGTCTGCTGGAATGTTCGGGTTGTTCAGTTGTTGTGCAAACAGGTTCAGGTTGCGCCGGCTTTCGTTGACGACCAACGGTGAAAGCTTGTCGGCATTGCAATTGACCCGGGTTTGAAGAAAGTGATTCAAATTACCAATTGCTTTTTGCCGTTGTGCACCCGTACTTGCGTGTTGCCCCACAAACTGCTGAATATTCTTGATGGTGGTGTTCAGTTGCGCAGTGTAGGCTGCGCGTAATTCGGGAGATTGCTTGAAAGCTGCCCAGGCTGCACCGTTTGGTGCAATTGCGGGCAAGTCGATGCCACCCGCATCAGTGTGCATGGTTTTTGCAGCCTGCGCAGCAAGCTGACTCCAGCCCGCGGCAGTGAAACCTTCAACAGAACTCGACATGCAGATTGTGGTGGCTTGATTTGTATTGTGTGCCCAATCAGTGATCAAGGTTCCATGTCAGTTCGCCTTCAGTTCGCTTTCAATGCACCCCATAAAATTCCAAACAGGTCGTCAAACTGGTCAATCAGTTTGTGGCTTTCCTTGCGCAAAAAGTGCATTTGAGCCACGCGCCCGAATACGCCCATGAACACGTCCAGCAGCATTTTGCTTGAAACGGTGTCGTTAAATACGCCCTTGTGCTGACCTTCTTTCAGCATGCCCAGAAAAGCCCCCATCAACTCCGGGCTTTCATACACGGGCAAGTCCTGGTAGCGGCTGGCCGGGATTGATACGGTCAACAGCAATATCACTTTGGGGTGCTTGTCAAAGTAGTCCAGCATCACCCACAGGGTTTTGCGCAGGCGTTCCCGGTAGTCTTCAATGCCTTCAAGGTGGTCGATCATGCGGTTGGCCAACCTGCTCAATGTGGCGTCCAGCACATAGGCCACCAATTGTTCCTTGCTGCCAAAGTATTTGTAAATGGTTTGCAGTGAGACATTGGCGGTGCGGGCCACCTCAATTAAAGGCACGCTGTTGAAGTCATGGTTGGTAAACAGCTCCAGCACTGCATTTTCTATGCGGTCCAGCGTGGCCTTTCGCATGTTGGCGGGGTTGGCATTCACATCGACTTTGTTGTTGCTTGCGCTTGCGTTCATAGTGACCGGACCCACTTGCCGGGGGTTCAATGGGGTGAATCAAAAGGCGAATCATCTGGTGCTAATGTTGGTGCGGTCAACCACAAGCACCCAACACCATGAGAACAACCGTTAACCTTGATGATGAATTATTAACCAAAGCCCAGCAGCTTTCCGGTCTTGGCGAGCGAAATGAACTGCTGCGCGAAGCCCTGCGCGCACTGATACAGCGGGAAAGCGCCCGCAGGCTGGCCTTGTTGGGGGGCACCCAACCCGAATTACAAAACATTCCTCGCAGGCAGTGGCAGTTGTGAAGGTACTCGTCGACACCACCGTGTGGGTGGATCATTTTCATCAGTCCGAACCCCAACTGGTTCGCCTGCTGAACGAGGGCTGTGTGTTGGGTCATCCTTTTGTGCTGGGTGAAATGGCACTGGCCAACCTTCAAGACCGTGATCGCATTCTGAATTGGCTGGCCGATTTGCAGCCCTCAGTGCCTGCTTCGCCAGCCGAGGTGCTTGAACTGATCGAATTGCGCAAATTGCATGCACAGGGCTTGGGTTATGTGGACACGCACCTGTTGGCCTCCGTGCTGTTGTCGCCGGGAACTACGCTGTGGACTCGCGACATGCCGTTGTTGCGCGTCGTAAAGGAATTGGGCTTGCAGCCGCCGATTCAAGACCGGTTTTTCATGCATGATTCAGCGCGCCGCTACACAGGGGATGAAAAACGGTAAGCCAAATTACCATATGCATAGAGGTGACACTCTAAAGTAACTTCTTGGGTTGATTGTGCGTTTGCACATCGCCATTCTGGACCGTGAAGAATTCACGATACCTTCGGTAATTTTCATTACCGAATCCAGAAAATCCAGGAGGCACAGATGCCATCGGCACTGATATTTGACGCAGTAAGAACCCCACGGGGCAAAGGTAAGAAAGACGGCAGCCTGCACCAGGCCACACCAGTTTGGTTGCTGAACAACCTGCTGACCGCTTTGCAACAGCGCAATGATCTCGACACCAGCCTCGTCGATGACTTGGTGCTGGGTTGTGTAACCCCAGTGGGCGAGCAGGGCGCTGACATTGCACGCACAGCTGTTCTGGATGCAGGTTGGGCTGAAACTGTTGCGGGTGTAACCCAGTCACGCTTCTGCGCTTCAGGCCTTGAGTCAGTGAACCTGGCAGCAGCCAAGGTAGGCAGCGGTCTGGAAGACATGGTGGTTGCGGGTGGCGTAGAAAGCATGAGCCGCTGGACCATGGGCAGCGATGGCGGTGCCTGGTTCATGGACCCCCGCATCAACGACAAACTTGGCTTTATTCCCCAAGGCATTTCTGCCGACCTGATCGGTACGCTGGAAGGCTTTAGCCGCACCGATGTAGACACGTACGCCGTGGAAAGCCAGCGCCGTGCTGCCAAGGCCCAAGCCGAAGGCCGTTTCAACAAAAGCCGTGTGCCTGTGAAGGACCTGAATGGTTTGATCATGCTCGACCACGACGAATTCATTCGTGGCAATGCCACCGTGGAAAGCCTGGCCACTTTGCAGCCCTCATTTGCAATGATGGGCAGCATGGGTTTCAACGCAACCGCCCTGCGCAAGTACACCACCGTTGAAAGCATCAACCACATTCACCATGCGGGCAATTCTTCCGGCATCGTAGATGGCGCTGCTTTGGTATTGGTTGGTAGCGAGGAAGCCGGACGCAAGGCTGGCTTGAAGCCACGCGCACGCATTCGCGCTGCCGCAGTAATCGGTTCCGAGCCCACCATCATGTTGACTGGCCCAACGCCAGCCTGTTTGAAGGCTCTGCAAAAAGCAGGCTTGAAAGCTTCTGACATCGATTTGTGGGAAATCAACGAGGCATTCGCTGTGGTACCCATGCAAACCGCACGCAACCTGGGTATCAGCCTGGACCGCGTGAACGTGAACGGCGGATCGATCGCCATGGGCCACCCACTGGGCGCAACTGGCGCAATTATTTTGGGCACTTTGCTCGATGAACTTGAGCGGCAAGACAAAACCCTGGGCCTGGCCACACTGTGTGTGGGCGGCGGCATGGGTATTGCCACCATCATCGAACGCATTTAATTGGCCGAAGGAGAAACAACAATGAGTGCAGTGAAATTTGAACTCGGTCAGGATGGCATCGCGGTAGTCACACTCGACATGCCCGGCCGTTCCATGAACGTATTGAACGAAGAATTGATGGGCCCGTTTGCGGAAGCCCTGACCCGCATTGAAACCGATGCGGCTGTGAAGGGTGTGGTGCTGACTTCTGGCAAGCCAGAATTTCTGGCCGGTGCCGACCTGGACACGGTTTACAAGATCACCGATCCACAGCAGGCTTTTGATTTGGCAGAAGCCTTCAAAACCCTGTTGCGTCGCATGGAAAAGTGCGAGAAGCCCATTGTGTGCGCCTTGAACGGCACCGCACTGGGTGGAGGCCTTGAACTGGCCATGGCTTGTAACCACCGCATCGCGCTGAACAACCCCAAAGCCAAATTCGGTTTGCCCGAAGTGAAGTTGGGCTTGTTGCCCGGCGGTGGCGGCACGCAGCGTTTGCCCCGCATGATTGGCATTCAGGGCGCACTGGAAATGATGACCCAGGGCACCGAGCTGCGCGTAGAGCAGGCGGTGAAGAAGGGCATTATTCAAGACACAGCAGATTCAGTTGAGGAAATGATTGCCAAGGCCAAAGCCTGGGCCATCGCCAACCCCAAGGCCTTGCAGCCTTGGGATGTGAAGGGCTTCAAATTCCCCGGTGGCGATTCCAAGCACCCAGCCATTGCGCAAATTTGGGCAATTGCACCGAGCATGGCCAACGCCAAGGCATTCGGCAACTACCCCGCGCTGACTCACATTGCAAGCTGCGTGTTCGAAGGCGGTATCACCGATATCGACACTGGCTTGAAAGTGGAAAGCCGTTACTTTGCTGCCTGCGTGTTGTCGCAAGAAAGCAAGAACATGATGAACACGCTGTGGTATCAGCTCAACAGCATCAAAAAAGGCCAGAGCCGCCCAAGCGCACCTGCGAAAAGCAAGGTCAAGAAAATTGGCGTGCTCGGTGCAGGCATGATGGGTGCGGGCATTGCCTATGTGTCTGCGAAAGTGGGCATTGAGGTGGTGTTGATCGACGCCACTCAGGAAGGTGCAGACAAGGGCAAGGCCTACAGCACCAACCTGCTGGACAAAGCCATTGCCAAAAAGCGCAGCACCCCAGAAAAGAAAGAAGCGTTGCTGAACCTGATTACTGCCACCACCGACTACTCCAAATTGGAAGGTGCGGATTTGGTGATTGAAGCTGTGTTCGAAGACCGCGCCGTGAAGGCCGATGTCACTGCCAAAGCTGAAGCGGTTATTCCAGCAACAGCCGTGTATGCGTCCAACACATCGACCTTGCCAATTACTGGCTTGGCCGAAGCATCCAAGCGCCCCAACCAGTTCATCGGTTTGCACTTCTTTAGCCCCGTGGACAAAATGCCGCTGGTTGAAATCATCATGGGTGCAAAAACCGACGATGAAACACTGGCCAAGGGCTTTGACTATGTTCAGCAAATCGGCAAAACACCGATTGTGGTGAACGACAGTCGCGGCTTCTTCACCAGCCGTGTGTTTGGCACCTTCCTGATGGAAGCAGCCGCCATGGTGGGCGAGGGTGTTCACCCGCGTTCCATCGAAATGGCAGGTCTGGAAGCCGGCATGCCCATGCCACCTTTGGCTTTGTACGACGAAGTGTCACTCAGCTTGAGCTTACTGATCATGAAGCAAACCAAAAAAGACATGGAAGCCGCGGGCCAAACTTTCCCCGATCACCCAGGTTACAAAACACTGATTACTGTGGCTGAAAAGCATGGCCGTATCGGCAAGAAAGACGGCAAGGGCTTCTATGACTACACCCCCGCAGGCAAAACTTTGTGGAAGGGTTTGAGCGAAGAATTCCCGCTGGCCAAAGAGCAGCCAAGTTCACTGGAAATTCAAGACCGTCTCATGTATATCCAGGCCAATGAAGCCGCACGCTGCCTGCAGGAAAAAGTGCTGCGTTCCGTGGCGGATGGCAACATCGGTTCCATTTTCGGTTTGGGCTTCGCGCCATTCACAGGCGGTATGTTGCAGTTCATCAACGCCAAGGGCTTGCCCGAGTTTGTAAAGCGTTGTGAAGAATTGGCTGCCCAGTATGGCGAGCGTTTCAAGCCCGCCAGCATGCTGGTGGAAATGGCCGCACAAGGCAAAAAGCTGGAAGACAATCTGGCGTAATTTTTACCCGGTGGGGCCGTTTGCTTTGTGCAGATGGCCCCGCATTGTTTGACGAAAACAGGAGCAGTAACCATGGTATTCAAAGCAATCATGAATGGCTTGATCAAAGCCAAAGCCATGCCGCAAATTTCGCCGACCGAGCGCCAGGCGCTTGAAGCAGGCACGGTGTGGATCGACGGCCAGGTTTTTTCCGGCAAGCCCGACTTTGCAAAAATGTTTGCCGAGCCCTATTCAAAACTGAGCCAGCGTGAGCGCGAGTTCATCGACGGCCCAGTGCAGCAACTGTGCGAAATGTGCGACCCGCATGAAATTGCGACCACACGCATCATTCCGAAAAAAGCAGTCGACTTTTTGGCATCTGCCGGTTTTTATTCCTTCCTGATTCCCCAAAAGTTTGGTGGTCTGGAATTTTCGGCCAACGCCATTTCAACCATCATGGCGATGATCACGTCGCACAGCCCATTGCTGTCGACCTTGGTGGTGATTCCCAACAGCTTGGGCGCAGCCGAATTGATCAAGCACTACGGCACACAAGCGCAGAAAGAACATTACTTGCCACGCCTGGCCACTGGTGAATACCTGCCCTGTTTCGGTTTGACCGAACCCACTGCAGGTTCAGACGCTGCTTCAATTCTGGCGCGTGGTGTGGTGTTTAAAAACGCAGAAGGCAAGGTTCAAATCAAACTGAACTTTCGCAAGCGCTACATCACTTTGGCACCTGTGGCCAACCTCATTTCTTTGGCCTTCAAACTGCACGACCCGGATAACCTGTTGGGCAAAGGCGCTGAGCCTGGCATTACAGTGGGCCTGGTTCACCGTGGCATTCCTGGTCTGGAAATGGGCAAGCACCACCAGCCGATTGGTGATGCGTTCTACAACGGCCCGATTATTGGCCGCGATGTAGTCATTGACGCCGACGAAATTATTGGTGGTACTGAATGTGCCGGCCAGGGCTGGCGCATGTTGATGGAACAGCTGGCCGGTGGTCGCGCAGTTTCATTGCCTGCTGGTGCGGTGGGTGGCGTGCGTGCAGCAGCGGCTGCTTCAGGCGCATACGCCCGTGTTCGCCAACAGTTCGGCATGCCGATTGCTGAAATGGAAGGCATTCAGGAAAAGCTGGCCGAAATTGCAGCCATGGCTTACCTCAGTGAAGCGGCACGCGTGTATGCAGTGAGCGCACTGGACAACAATGAGCAGCCCCCGGTTGTTTCTGCTGTGTGGAAAGCCTACCTCACCGAGCTTTCACGTGAACAGGCGAAGAATGCCATGGACGTGATGGCGGGTGCCGGTGTAATGCAAGGCCCCAACAACGTCATTGGCCGTGGCTACTGTTCAGCCCCGGTTGCCATTACTGTTGAAGGCGCGAACATCATGACCCGTTCGCTGATTACCTTTGGTCAAGGCGCTGTACGTTGCCACCCTTACGCTTTCAAAATTGCGAATGCGCTGGAAGCCAACGACCTGCCCACATTCAGCAGCGCCTTGAAAGGCTGGATTGGTCACATGGTGGTGAACACCAGCCGCTTGCTTGGCTTAACGCTGACTCGTGGTTACCTGGCCAGCACACCAAAAATTGATGGCGTAACACCCTACATGCGCAAGCTTGCTTGGGCGTCTTCACGCTACTCATTCCTCACCGACATGGCCTTGATTACCGTGGGTGGCAAGCTGAAAGCACGCCAGCAACTGACAGGTCATTTTGCCGATGCATTGGGTTGGCAGCTGTTGGCCATTTCTACCATTCGCCGCTATGTGGCTGAAGGTGAAATCAAGGAAGACTTGCCACTGGTGCAGTACGCTTGCGAATACGCCTTGGCGAAAGTTCAAAAAGCGTTTGAATCCATTTACGCCAACTTCGGCAACAATGCAGTGGGCTTCTTGCTGCGCACCGTGGGTTACTTCAGTTTGCGCGTAAACCCCTTGGTGGGTTCAGGCCTTGATCGTTTGGTGCCTACCGTGGCCAAAACAATCACCAAGAGCGGTGCCCAACTGGGCCGTATCACAGGTGATTTGTACATGCCCAAGTTCAACCTGGCCGACATGGACAGCGATGAAGTGCTGGCACAAACCACAGGCGTGAAGCGTTTGATGGCGGCCTTCCAGGCCGTACAGGAAGCCGAAGTGGTGCAAATGAAAGTGATTCAGGCGCGCCGTTCCAAGCTGGTGGACAAGGGTTCTGTGCAGGAAATGGCAGAAGCCGCATTGGCCAAGGGCATTATTACAGCAGCCGACAAAAAGTTGCTGGACCGTGCCAACCGCATCAGCCTGGAAGCCATCATGGTTGACGAGTTCACACCGCAGGAATTCTTCGGTGACAACTCGGTAACTTACGCACCCGGCTTTGAATGTGCCAATGTGCCCAATGTAAGCCATGGCGCAGCGGTACAAGGTGAGCGCTTGAGGGTTGTGAACTCTTAACGTGGCGTTCATGTGAACAGCGCCCCGGCTTGGCTAGGGGTACTGTTCGCTTCGCCCGATTTTGCAAGGTTTCCCGGCGGATTCGCAGCGCGGGGCGATTGCTGAAAGCAATCGATGCGAAGACGCTGTGGCGTTTCGCATGCCCCAAGCCAGAAGCATCAAGCCGGATCGAGAAACCTTGCTCAGGGCGAAGCGAATGGTGCCTCAAGCCAGGCTAGGGTCGATCCGGTCCAAATCAACAAAGTTATTCACAATCAATCACCGAGGCCATTACTCATGTCACCCATTCAAGACCCCACCTTGCTCGAAGGCATCACCGTGCTCGATTTGTCGCGCAATTTGCCCGGGCCTGCGACGTCACTGATCTTGCAGCAAATGGGTGCCACGGTCATCAAGATGGAACCACCCCACGGGGATGACGCCAAAAGCATGCCCATGTTGTATGCCGCTTTGAACAGCAGCAAACAGATTGTGACTGCGGACTTTCGCACGCCCGAGGGCATTCAGGCAATGAAAGATCACGCAGCCAAAGCGGATGTGTTGATTGACGGCTTCCGCCCCGGCGTGATGGCCGACATGGGTTGTGGCTACGACACTTTGAAAGCACTGAATCCGAAATTGGTGATGTGTTGCATCACCGGTTATGGCCAGAAAGGCACATTGGCTGAAAAGGCTGGCCACGACATCAATTACATGGCGCTCAGTGGAGTACTTGATGGCTTGCAAACAGCCGACGGCGACATCCCGGTGCCTGCGGTGCAGTTTGGTGATTTGTTCGGTGGTACGTCGGCCGCCGTGCAAGGTATTTTGGCCGCCCTGTTGAAAGCGCAGCGTACAGGGCAGGGCACCTTTGTGGATGTGTCCATGACCCACAACCTGTGGAAGCAAAACATCATGCCCGAGAGCATGGAACAAATGTGGATCATGCTCAGCGGCAAGCCCGCCAAGCATCAAGACGATTTGCTGAGCGGCGGCCTGGCCTGTTACAACGTGTACAAAACTGCAGACCAGCGTCATTTGGCGGTAGGTTCACTGGAGCACAAGTTCTGGAAAGTGGCTTGCGAAGCCATGGGCAAGCCCGAGTGGGTGAATATTCACTGGAGTCGAGGTGCCATGCCCGGTACTCCCCCGGCGGTTCAAATGCTGGCCGACATGAAGGCGCTGATTGCATCCCAACCCCTTGCACATTGGGAGCAGGTGTTTGGCAATGTGGATGCCTGCATTACCCCTGTCCTGACCCGAGCCGAAATCAAGCAGAGAAATTTGCTGCGCATTTGATGTTTTTTCGGATGGGAAAGTTGCGCCGGTAAATCGAGTACTGCGTCTAAAATCCTGAATTCTTTGGGTTAACTTACGCGATTCTTACCAAAATCGCGGGAAGAATGGTATTGTTGAATTTGCCGGAAGTCTTATACAACACTTATAAAAACCGAGCCCACGCAGGCTCAGCCGGGGAGACATAAAAAGCCACCCACAGTGGCCCTCCTTGGCCGCATTCGCTCGGTTTACAGGAGATCAGTACATGTCAGCACGTCCCGACGAGGCCGCCCCTAAGGTGTCGCCCGATCAATTCAATGGTTTTGTCAGCAAAGAAGCGCAGGAGCTTTTTGAGTCTCATTACTGGACCAAAAGCTACCCTCCAGGCGTCAGTGGCGATATGCCCCCATTGCGATACACCAGCATGCTGGAACTGGTGGCCGAATGCCTGAAGAAGTATGCAGACCGCCCCGCGTTTGTGTCTGCGGGCACGGAGTTCTCTTACAAGCAAGTCGACGATATGTCGGACCAGTTTGCGGGCTACCTGAAATCGATTGGTGTTCAAGCAGGCGATGTTGTGGCCATTATGTTGCCCAACTGTGTACAGTTCCCTGTGTGCTTTGTGGGTGCCATGAAGCTGGGTTGTACTCTGACCAACGTCAACCCCCTGTACACCGTGCGTGAACTGAATCACCAGTTGAAAGACTCTGGCGCAACCACCATTGTGGTGTTCGAGAACTTTGCCAATACCTTGCAGCAGTCGCTCGAGGGTACCAAGGTCAAGAACATTGTGATCACGCAGCTGGGCGATTTGCTGGGTGGCTTGAAGGGCCTGATCGTGAACTTTGTGATGCGCAAGGTCAAGAAAATGGTACCTGCTTACAACCTGCCACAAGCGGTGCCGATCAAGAAGGCCTTGGCTGCTGGCAAAGGTGTTTCTTATCCCAAGCCCAGCCCCAAGCTGGACGATGTGGCTTTGCTGCAATACACGGGTGGTACCACTGGCGTTTCCAAAGGCGCCATGCTGACTCAGCGCAACCTGATGAGCAACATGGAGCAGGGCTTGGCCTGGATGAGCGAAGCCATTGGCAAAGACCCGATTTGTGTGGTCACCATGCTGCCGCTTTATCACATCTACGCACTGGCGGTGAACTGCATGTTGTTCATGACTTTTGGTGCGCGCAACATTCTGATTGCCAACCCACGTGATGTGGGCACTGTGATGAAGGTGCTGCGCAAAGAAAAATTCCATGTAATCACTGCGGTGAATACCTTGTTCAATGCTTTCCTGAACAACGAAGAATTCTGCAAACGTGATTTCTCCGACATGAAGTTTGCAATGAGCGGCGGTATGGCTTTGCAACAGCCTATCGCTGAGCGTTGGTACAAAGTAACCGGTTGCGCAATTTCTGAAGGCTTCGGCATGACAGAAACTTCGCCAGTGGTTACAGTACCCCCGCTGCATGGCGGCGAGCGCCCTGCATTCCGCGGCAACGTGGGTTTGCCTATTCCGGGCACCGAAGTGCGTTTGAAGCGTGACGATGGCCTGTGGGCTGGTTTGAATGAACCTGGTGAAATTTGTGTGCGTGGTCCACAAGTGATGCTGGGTTACTTGAACCGCCCTGAAGAAACCGCCAAAACAATCGACAAAGACGGGTGGCTGGCCACAGGTGACATTGGCACCATGGACGAGCAAGGCTTCGTGAAAATTGTAGACCGCAAGAAAGACATGATTATCGTAAGCGGCTTCAACGTGTTCCCCAACGAAATTGAAGACGTGGTTGCCCAGCACCCAGGCGTGCTGGAATGTGGCGTGGTTGGTGTACCCGACCCAGTGACTGGTGAGAAAGTGAAACTGGTTGTGGTGAAGAAAGACCAGAGCGTGACCAAGGAAGACTTGATTGCACACTGCCGCCAAAACCTGACCGGTTACAAAATTCCTTCATTTGTTGAGTTCCGCGACGACTTGCCCAAAACCCCAGTGGGCAAGATTCTGCGCCGTGAACTGCGCGACAAGCCGAAAGAGACTGCGTAAATCAGTGAGTTCAATAAAAAAAGCCACCTTCTCAGGTGGCTTTTTTTATTACCGCAGCCTGCCAAAGGCAGCTGGATCAGATTTAGTTGCGTACGTACATCTCAACGCGACGGTTTTGAGTGCGGCCTGCTTCGGTGTCGTTGGTGGCTACCGGAAAGCGTTCGCCCAAGCCCGCAGCTGTCAAGCGACCACCATCGATACCCTTGCCAGTCAGGAAGCTGGTCACCGATTGTGCACGGCGCACGGAAAGGTCCTGGTTGTACTGGTCGCTGCCAGTGCTGTCGGTGTAGCCAATCACGCACACAATGGTGTTGGGGTTGTCGCGCAGTGTGGCTGCAATTTGGTCCAATGTACCGGCAAATTGCGATTTGATTGCTGTTTTGTTGGTGTCAAACAAGGCGGCACCAGGAATGTCCAGCATCACAGAACCATCGCGTTGCTCACGCACGGCGATCTGGCTGCCCACCAGGTAGCCGAACAGGCCACCCAAGGCCGCACCGCGCACGGTGTCTTTGCCGTCAATGCTGTTGCCCACAATAGCGCCGCCGATGGCGCCCACTGCGGTACCAATTGCAGTTTTGGTGTTGTCTACTTTGCGCTCAGGGGCAACCGGGCAACCGGCTACGGCCACGGGCGACCCGGGGGCGGGCTGTTGTGGGGCTTGCGGTTGCTGAAATATGCCGCCGCCGTTGCTGGCACAGCCTGCGGCAAACAAAGTAAGGGCGATTGCTGAAAGTTTGAATTTGTTCATGGTGTATTCCTTGGGTTTTGTTCTGAATCAATTGCTGTCAGTTTCATTCTAACGCCTCACCGTTTTACAGGTTGACTATAAAAATTTCATGGCGCTACACTGCCACATGCTTAAATCATTGACGATACTTCTTGCTTTTCAAGCCTTGGGCGAGTTGCTCAGTTTTGCCCTGTTCCCATCCATTCCCGGTCCCGTGCTGGGTTTGATCGCCTTGTTGGTGTTTTTCTTCATCAAGGGTGGTGTACCCGCCGATATTCAATCGACCGCCAATGTGTTCACAGCAAATCTAGGTTTGCTGTTTGTGCCTGCGGCGGTGGGTGTTGTCGTGTTTTGGCCTGTGCTGGCTGAATTTGGTTTGGTGATCTTGATGACCTTGCTGGTCAGCGTGGTGGTGACTTTGGTGGGCACTGCCTGGTTGCTGGACAAACTGGCTGCCCGCTTCATGCCGGGTGAAGTGAGCGAGGGTGGCAAAAATGAATGAGTCTGCCCGCCGCGTGCTGGAGCTTCCTGAAATTTGGGTTTACCTCAGTGGTAATCCACTCAGCGCCTTGTTTCTCACCTTGCTGGCATATCAAATTGGCCTTTGGTGTTACAGAAAAAGTGGGCAGCATCCGTTCACCAACCCGGTCATGATTGCGGTGTTGTTGTTGGCTGCATTCTTGCAAATCACGGGTTTAAGTTACCAGCAGTATTTTGAAGGTGCCCAGTTTGTCCACTTTTTATTGGGCACAGCCACCGTGGCATTGGCGGTGCCTATTTACCAGGGGCTTACTGCGGTCAAGGGGCAAACCATTCGTACTTTGGTGTTGCTGAGTGCAGCTTTGTTGGTGGGTGGTGCTTTGTCGATCGGCAGCGCTCTGGGTACTGCTCATCTGTTGGGCGCCAACTTGGATATTGTTCAAAGCTTGTGGTCCAAATCGGTGACAGCACCCATTGCTATGGGGGTGAGCGAACGCATTGGTGCCTCGCCCACGCTCACGGCTTTGTTTGCGATCGTCACCGGAATTTTGGGGGCAGCGGTGGGCACCTGGCTGTTTAATTTCATGGGCATGAAGCGTTGGTGGGTGCGTGGTTTTACCATGGGGATTGCCGCGCATGGCATTGGCACGGCCCGGGCATTTTCAGTGCACCCCGAGGCTGGGCGCTATGCCAGCTTGGGCATGGGTTTGCACGGCATTTTTGGTGCGCTTTTAATACCGTGGGTGTTTGGTTTTTTCAGCTAAAAGCCAGGGCATTCAAAAGCATGCTGCCCATGCAGCCACATACACTGCCCGCATGTCTGGGCTTGCATAGCCCAGCATCACCAGCAATGCAAACGCCACCAGCACCACTTTGGCCCAGCTCGGCATCAGTGGTGTACTGGTTTGTTGGTTTTCAGGCGGCTTGTACTGTGGGTTCATTCGGGCTTGCGCTTTGTTCCTGAATAGGCCAGTTTACCGCAGCGGCAATTGCACTTAAAGCCACACATATCCACCACACCATTGTGTAGCTGCCAGTGGCATCAAACAAAAGGCCGCCTAGCCAGCCGCCTACAAAGGCACCAATTTGGTGGAACATAAACACCAAGCCACCGAGCATGGACAGGTTTTTGACACCAAACATGGCTGATACGGTGCCTGTGGTTAAAGGCACGGTGGATAACCACAACACGCCCATGCCCGCTGCAAACAAGTACACACTCCATGTGCTCAAGGGAGTCAGGATGAAAGCCACAATCAGCACACCGCGCAGGCCATAAATGCCAGTCAGCAGCATGGGTTTTCTGAACTTGCCACCCCACAAACCGGCCAGGTAGCTTCCCAATATATTAAACAGGCCAATCAAGGCCAAGGCTGTGCTGCCCGCGCTGGCGGGTATGCCGCTGTCTTGAAGATAGCTGGGCAGGTGTACGCTGATGAACAGAATTTGAAAGCCGCACACAAAGTAACCCACGCTCAGCATGAGGAAGGCGCGATGCCGTATGGCTTGCCCCAGCGAGGCCCACATGCCGAGCTCTTTGTCTGCAGGTGCTTCCTGGTGGCTGGCTGCGGTGTTCGGGCACTCGGCACTGCAGGGTGCATCATCGGTTTTCAGGGGCGTGGCTTTGGGTTCAATCAATTGCCAGGCCAACACCAGAATAATCACGGCAAAACACGCCAGAATGGTGAGTGCTGAAGACCAACCCACCTGGTTGATCAAAAACAAACCACCGGGCAAAAACGCGAACTGCCCCAGTGAGCCCAAAGCCATGGAAATGCCCATGGCCATGCTGCGTTTTTCAGGGGGCATGGCACGGCTGACCGCGCCAAACACCACAGGGAAGGTGGTGCCGCTTAAACCCAGACCAATCAAAACACCGGCGCTCAAGGTCAGCATACCCGGGCTTTCAGCCATGGCCATCAAAAACAAACCCAGTGTGTATAGCGCACCACCAAGAATCATGGTGATTGCTGAGCCCAGGCGATCAGCCATTCTTCCAACAAATGGCTGTGCCACACCCCACACCAGGTTTTGCATGGCAATTGAAAAGGCAAACACTTCACGCCCCCACTCATTGCTCAAACTCATAGGCTGTAAAAAAAGCCCGAATGAGTGGCGTATGCCCAATGAGATGGTCATGATGAATGCCCCGCACCACAACACGGTGAGGGGGGATACTGCCTTGTGAGTGTTCAATTGCATGGCAAGCGGGTATTAAGGTTTGATGTAGGCAAAACCCTGTTGGGTTTGCAGGTCGGCCACACGCACCACGCCTGATGGCGTGAATGTCGCATCGAGCACAAACTGGTCTCTCTTTAAATTGCGGTTTTTCAAGGTAATTTCGCAAATCTCGAACACCACGCCGCGGGCGGTCAGTGCGCTCACCAGTGGGGCGTATTGTGTGCCCGTTTCAGCATGCTTGGCACCTTCCATTAAAAAGTCCACGCCATTGGCATGGGTCACCACAATAATGGTGGTTCTCGGTGAAACATCCAGGTGGTTGCGAATATTGCGCAGGGCTTTGAGCGGTTGTTCGGCACCGTCAATGTGATACACCACCTTCGAGGTAATGTCCTGTGTAGTCATTCGCTTCACAGGGGCAGATTCCTGCGCATACACCGTGCTAGTCATCAACAAGCCTGCCGCGCAGGCTACCAAGGTATTTCTGATCATAAGCCAACTCATGAATTGCTCCTTCAATGTCGGTTAACCCCGCCTTATCCCGCGAAAAGGTGGGGTCGGCGAGGTGACTCCTTAGAGGGATGTTTAACCCATCCTGCATCGGGATACTCAACAGTACCGATTTAAAAGGATGAGCAACAGTATGAAACCCAACACCGCATTAAACACCGCTTTGGCGGTCAGCAAAATTGGTGTTTACGCGGCTGTCGCATTCAGCGCAGTGGCTTGCTCGTCATTAAGGCCCTTCGGGCAGGAAGATGAGTTTCGGGCCAAACTGAAAGCACCGGAAATAACCGGAGCCAGTCAGGCCGCACCTCAGGTGACTTTGCCGATTGAGCGTTTGCCCTCCGATACTTTTTGGGTTCGTCCACAGATTTCCGAAGGCGAGTTGCCAAACCGCATGGTCGAGAACCTGTCGGTGACCGAACGCGGCTTGTTCGATGTGCTGCAGCTGATTTTCGCGAGCACCAACATGCCATTGAGTTTTGAGGGTGGGGCGGATGCAGCGTCCCGTTATGGGGTGGTTACGCTGAACAATCTCAGTGGCACTTTGCCGCAGGTGATGAACAAGTTGGGCGAGATCATGGGGTTTTTCTGGACAGTGACTGAGTCGGGTGTGTTGAGGATCATGCCTGAGCAACAGTTTGTCGTCACAATGCCGCCTGTGCTGAACGAGGACAGCATGGCTGGCATTACCAACACCATGCAGTACTTGGGCGCACGCGATGTGTACCTGGATCGCATTAACCGATCACTGGTGTTTCGCGCCAACCGCAGGGCCTTGAATGACATTCAAAATTATTTGGAGCGTGCACGGGCGACGCGTTCGCTGATCGTGTACGACATGAATGTGCTGCAAGTTGATCTGAATGACTCCAACAACATGGGAGTGCGCTGGGAGTTGTACAAAACTGGCAATGGCATCAATACCGCGCCAGATTCTTCCATTGCGGGCGCCTCAAGCACAGCCGATCGAATCACGCAGTTGACACGCACTGCCACGGGCATTGAAACCCTGATTTTTGGTGAAAATTTTTCGACCAATTTTCTGATTGATTTTTTAAAGTCGCAAGGCGATGTCAAAACATTGAGCCAACCAAAAATTGGTTTAATGAATGGCACCAACGGCAATATTCGTGTGGGCCAGTCCACCACATTTGTGTCGCGTGTGGGTTCGCAAATTGTGAACGGAGTGGCGCAATCGACCGCCGACACGCAGAATTTGCGCACCGGCCTTGAAGTGTCGCTAACAGGGGAGGCACACGATTCCACCATTTACACACGCATCAATATTTCAATCACCGAGCTCCTGGCGCTCAAGCGTTTTACTGCCTTGGGTGTGGATTTGAATTTGCCTGAAGTAGCCGACCGTGAACTGAAAACCCAAGTGCGTTGTCGCCCCGGCGACACTATTTTGCTGGGTGGTATTACTGTTTCGCGCGCCCAAGATGATTTTCAAAGTGGGCTGGGCACACGCAGCCGCACCGAGAGCACCAAGCAAACCGAACTGGTGGTGACCATTCGCCCGCGTTTGTTGTTGTTCGGTGAAGTGGCCAAGCTGGAACAACCTGCAGCGCAGTTGCCCGTGCTGGAAACGCCAGCCCCGATCAAACGCAGAATTGAACCCAAGGCGCCCAGCGCAGTTGAACCCGTGGCAGCGGCCGTGGGTGGTCCCTTGCGTTTGTCGACAAGCCTGGGTTTTGTGCCCTCGCAAGTTCAAATGATCTCGAAACTGACCCCGTTTCAGGAGCAGTGAATTCATGCATGCCTTTCAGAAAAACTTTGTTAGTTATTGCCTGGCCAGTACTTGCGCGGCATGGTCGGGTGGTGTGTTGTCGCAGCAAACCATTGCGAATCCCTTGATTCGCCCTGCCATGTTGCAGGGTGCGCCCGCAGCGAATGGGCCAGATTCTGCCGTAGCCACGCAGCGCCCGGCAGAACCAGCAGCCACCGGCGATGCTGCCGAGTTGCGCCGGCAGGCCGAGCGACGAATTACTCAAGAAGATTTGAACATTCGCCAACAAGCCTTGAACTCCCCGGTATTGCCGGTGCCCCTCATCAACCTGTTCAGCAATATGCAGGTAACCGCCTATTTTCAGGGTGCAATTGTGATGCGTCGGGTCGAAAACGATTTCACGCCCCAGCAAGTCAGCCAGCCTGCTGCCGCTCAACAGACTGGCAATGGCCGAGGCGAACCTCCCCCTGCTGTGGTGGTGCCTCGCCCGGTGTCGCGTTCATCGGGTGCACTTCGTTTGCGAGTGGGTAAAACAGAAAATGTCAGCGGCTACCCTTTGCGGGCCACGGTTAACGGGCAAGACATCACAGTAGATTGGTTAAGTGAAAACGGGACCTGGGTCAATGTGTTTTATGGCGCGCTTGAGTCGAGCGCAGGTGGCCTGCCGCAAGTGCCCAGCGATTCACAGTTGCTGAAAGTGGAAACCGATCAGTTTGATCATTTGGTGCCCGTGCTGCGAACACAAACCTTCTCGCCTTCAGGCACTTTGGGGGGGCAGCAAGGCGGCAACTTTGGCTCCGGGTTTGGTGGTGGCAATGGTGGTTTCGGTGGCAATCTGGGTGGCAACAATCAACCTGGTTTTGGCACCGGCTTTCCCAACTGAAGGAAACAATCCGCATGAAATCACTTGAGGCAGATTTGGTACAAGCCGGGCTGGATGACCACCAGCTCAATTTGCTTCGCCAACAACACACACACTTGCGTGGAGAGGGTCGGTCGGCCGAGTTGGGCAGCCTCGCCTTGCGCTCACGATTTCTGAATCTGGATGACTTGGTCGACTCCGGTTCCCAGGAAGATTCCAATGTCATTGGCGATCATTTCACCTTGCAAACCATTTTGCCGCTGGAGTTTTGTCGTCGATTTGTGTGTGTGCCCACCGAGTTCTCAAAGGGGGTGCTTACTTTGCGTTGTGCGCAGCCCTTGAAAGCGGCTCAACAGGATCGTATCCGTCAAATTCTGCGCGCCCCTGTTTCTGCATTGAAGTTTTTGCCCTCCAGCCGTCAGGAGGTGTGTGACTTGCTGTTGCGCATCGAACAATCCGGCTCGGTCAACGGCCTGATCACGGTACTTCGGCATGAGGGGCTGGAGGCTGGCCGTTTGCGCAGCCTGGTGTACGCCGTGTTGAAAGAGGCCTTGTCGCTTCGCGCCAGCGACATACACCTGAGCCGCAAAGGTGATCCCGATGCCTGGATTGCGTACCGGGTGGATTCGGTGATGCGGCAAACCCATTTGCTGCCCGAGTTGTTGATGCAATCGCTGGTGGCTCGTATCAAGATTGAAGCGGGTATGGATGCATCCAATAGCCGCACAGCCCAGGATGGTCGCTTGACTGTTGAGCACGAGGGTCGCGTGGTGGATTTTCGAATTTCCACGCAACCCTTGGTGGATGGCGAATCGGTGGTGCTCCGTGCATTGGACGCCTCGCTGTTGCCGAGCTTGGGTGCCCTGTTTCCTGGGCAACCTAAAATGACCGAGTTGATCAAAAGCATCACCAACCAAACCGGCAAAACCGGGGGGCTGGTGTTTATTTCCGGCGCGACGGGCTCGGGCAAAAGTACCACGCAATACACAGTGGCGTGTGGCTTTCGGCGAGACGCCATGAATGTGATCACTGTGGAAGATCCAGTCGAATACATTTTGCCTTTTGCCAAACAAATTCAATTGCAGGCCTTGGTCAAGCAAAAAGCCATTGAGCTTGAGCGCTCGATACTTCGCCAAGACCCGGATATTCTTATTTTTGGCGAGGTGCGTGATGCAGACTCAGCCCGCGCTGCCTTGGCTTTTGCCGAAAGTGGTCACCTGGTGATTTCCACCATTCACGCCAACAGCGTGTTGCAGGTCAGTGAACGTTTCCTGTCGATGATCGACCCCGCCCACCGCGCCGATTCTGAATTTTTGCTTGCGCATTTTTTGCGTGTGGTTATTCATCAGCGTTTGGTACGCCGCCTGTGTTCTTGCGCCAAACCCGTACAGGGTGAAATGCTTGAACACTTTCAGTCACAGGCGGTTCGGCTTACAGGTGGCCTGATTCAACCGCGCACTGGTTTGCGTCACAAGGTGGGCTGTACCCGCTGCGCTGGTTTGGGGTATTCAGGTCGCGTTGCTGCGCATGAAACCATGCATGTGCCAGCCGAGGAAACCATGCGGGGCCGTTTCGTAAAGGCTTTCAAAAACCACAATCTGGAGCTTCCCGTTGATTTATGCGAAGAGAACGGGGTGGACTACACCAGCCGGCTTCAAACCCTGCAAACCCTTTTGGACCAGGGCATGGTCGACTGGCCCAGCGTTCTTCAGATACTTGGTGTGGCGGGGGACTGAGCATGTCAATTTCAAATTTTCGTGTGGATTACCTGGCGCCGCAAATGCTGGATGCAACCGCCCGGCCTGACGATCGCTTGAGCGGTTATTTTCGCCACCAATTGGTGATTACCGCATCCAGAAAGCGTGAGGCAATTCAGCAAGTCATTGACCGTGGCGGTGTGGTGCTGGATGTGATTGAACTGCAAGCCAAAGGCAGGTTGTCTCGCCTGTTTGGATCGAAAGTCAGTCGAAGTTACAAACAAAAATTCTTGCAGGCGCTTGCATTCAATGTGCGTTCGGGTTTGTCGCCCGAGAAGTCGCTGGAGCAAGTGATACTGGGTGAGCTGGGCGAGCCGCGTTTGATCTTGAACCAGGCTTTGAATGCATTGCGCCAGGGTTTTGGTTTTGTGGCGGCTGTGGAGCTGTTGAACTGGTTTGATGATTCCACACTCGCGGTGTTAAGCGCAGGCGAGGCGGCTGGCCAGTTGAGTGAGGCCCTTGAAACAGCGGTGAGTTTTTATGAGAAGGGCTCAGCAACACTGAAGCTGATGTTTGGTGCCGTCACCTGGACTGCACTGGATTTGATCATGGCAGTGTCTACGGTAATTGGCATGCGTTTTGGTTTGATTGAGCAGTTGAAAGCAACACCATTGATGAGCGAAGACCCCGCCAAGGTTGCGCAATACAACAGCTCTCTTGCCTTGGCTGAATGGGTGAACAATGGTTTGCTGGTTTTCTCATTTGTCTTCTTTCTGATCCTGATTTATTTCACCATGCTGGTGTTGTCGCCTGATCAAAAAACCCGCACGCAAGCCTTCGGAATTCTGGAAAAAGTACCCGTGATCGGTGAGCTGCTCATTTGCTCGGGCATTGCCGCAACAACCCGTGTGTTGGGCTCCTTGTTAACAGGTGGCGTGGCTTTTTTGAATGCGGTACAAATTGCGCGAAAAGGCACCATTACGCCCACCGTGTCCCTGTTCTGGCAAACCATCACCGATCGCAGTGAAATTGGAGAGCAGCCTGCTGTTGCCTTCAATCATCCCTTGCTGGACAGCAGCGAACGCTTGCTGATTCGCGCGCACAAAGACCAGGCGCAACTGGCCGAATGCCTGGCCTCGATTTCACAAACCCGGGATGACAAAGCCAACAGCGCCGCGCGCAAATTTGCAGTCATCGCATTTGTGGCCTCTCTTGCGTACTCGGGTATTGCGGTGTTGTTCAGCCTGGCCGTGGTGTATTTGCAAAATGAAGTTGTGTTGTCGGGAGCCTAAGCCGTGGAAGCAATCAATCTAAAAAGCATTTACTCCAACCTGATTGCTGGGCGTTTGCCTGTGGGCACAGGCAGTGCACAGAAAGTGGTCATGAATCAGGCCTACGCTATTTTGGGCACCAACCGCCTGCATGCGTACCTTGCTGAACGTGCGGGCCATGTGTATTACTTCGCCATTGAAAGTGCGTGGCTTAGTTCAGCGCCAGGTTTTAATTTGCCTTTTGTAGACGTGTTGCCCGATGGTCCTTTGCATGTGGGCGATGCAATTTACCTGATGCACGGTGCTGACTATTCCGTTGCCTTGATTATCGAAGGTGGCAGCGTACGTTTGTTGTGCAACGACCAGGATGTACTGAAAGACTATTTGATCGGGCTTGATCTGCAAATTGTCGAAATTGAACACAAAGGCGGCAAACCGCTCACCAGCATTCCGCAAGCCATTCAGGGCATTACTGAGCGTTTTAGTTCCTTGATGATGAAAGGATCAATTGGCGTGTTGATTTCAGCATCCATGGTGTTTTTGGGGGCGCAGGCAGCAAGTGCCTACACCAACAGCCAGGCTGCAAGTGGGCTGAATGCCCAAGCTGTTGAAAACGATTTGAATGCCACCTTGATCAAGCTCAGCGTACAGCAACCCCTTGCACGCCAAATTTCCAGAATACAAAAAGTATCCGCAACCGTGGTGCGATCGGGGGGCTGGATCGAGAAATACAGCATGAAGGGGGAGAACGATGAGTCTTTTGAGTTGATCCTGCCCAGTTGGGTGAGTCAAGACTACCTTGATTCCCTGGGGCGCGACGTGGTCACCGATCTAAGGGATATGGAAGGGCTTCTCAGTGTACGTAAACAAGGCAAGAAGGAGTCGGTCAAGTGAAACTGGATTTAAAAAACAACAGTACTTTGTGGATAACCGAGGCCAGTCGTCTGATGGGATTGGCACCTGTGTTCGCGATGATGTGTGCTGTGGTCATGGTGATTCTTGCTGCCTTTTCAGTCAACGACTTCTTGCGCACCAACGAGATTGAACGGAAAAGTCAGGAGCTGCCTGAATTCACCTTGAAACGTGTGCCGGTGGGGAAGGTGGTTTACGAAGATTACGCCCGTGTGTTGGCCAGGTTGAGTCCGGATGTTCGGGTAGTTGCCAATCGCGACAGCATCAAGATTGATATTGCTGACCCTTCCAAGTATGCCGAGTTCATGTACGTGTTGAACAGTATTCAGGGTATTTCGAAAGATGTGGTGTGGCATGCCGAGGAAATTTGTCTGGCGGGTTGCGCGGGGCAGGCTTCGTTGGCAATTGTCAAAGGGATGACCGAGAAAGTGGAAGTCAAATTGAGGGGACAAGGCGATGAATGAATCGGACAACAAAGTGGGCATGCCATTTGCCAAACAAAAATTAACCCTTGGGGTTGCAGCATTGGGCCTGGTGGGTTTGGTGTCCTGGGCGGGTTGGACTGCTTTTCAGGGCTCTTCCAGTCCAAGTGTTTCGCCTGTAGCCAGCGCATTTGCGGCAGGTGATTCTTCAGGGCAATCAGACCGCCAAGTGGCCAGCATCAATGGCATGAAAATTACCGAAATGGAATTGGGTGGCATGCTGCAATCGGGCGTGGACCGAGCCATTGTGATTGACCGCTACATTAACAAGGTGGTGGCTGCGGAGCGTGGTCGTGAGATGTATGTGGAAGAAGCCAAAGCTGCTCTTCGTGCAGCAGAAAGAGAAGTACTTTCTACCCTGTACACCACCAAACGAATGGACGAGTTACGCAAAGCCGTGAGCGATGATGATGTAAAAGCTTACTACGATGCCAACGTTCTAGACCAAAATTTTCAGCAGTGGAAAGTCAGTTATTACCTGAGCAATGATCAAAACGATGTGCAACAAACCCTGGACAAGTTAAGGAAGGGGGACAAGGACGCGCTTGATCAGTTAAAGCCATTGGTGGAGCAGGGTGACGGTTATTCCGTGGCTCAGGCAATGCCCTACAACCTCGGGCGCGTGGTGTCGAAAATGAAAAAGGGTGAATTCAGTGAGGTGCTGCGTTTGCGCAACGGCCTTTTGGTGCTGAAGATTGAAGACAGCAAACAACTCAAAAAACCCACTTTGGAAGAATTGAAGCAAGACATTGTTCAAGCCCTTGCTTTAGAGAAATTCAACGCTGAACTTGAGCAAGCCCGCAGGCAAGCCAAGGTGGAGTTGGGTTAACTAAGTGAAGTCAACAAGGCTTGAGCAACATAGGTAATTAAGGAGAACGTCATGAAGTCTATTTCCAATCCCGCAGCCTTTTTGCGAAAGCAAAAACAGGCGGGTTTTATCCAGGCGGCTTTGCTGTTCGGCATTGCCTTGATGACAGCAGTGCTGGGTGGTTTTGCACTGGCCAACCGAAGCCCAACTTCACAAACCGATGTGGAGCAAGCGAAAGTAAATGCGTCTGTAATTTTGAAACAGGCCAGTGATTTGCGCGACGGTGTGGCCAGGTACTCGAGTGATTTTGGCTCGTCGGCTGTTCAATCGACACTTGATTTTTCGAACACCGCCAACCAGGGGCTGTTCGATCCCACCGCGCGATATGCTTCCCCACAAATCATGCCCACCACAGCTTTTGCCAATGGTGAGGACACGACAATCAAGTCACCTTCTGCATTGTCGGCGGGGCACTGGTACATCAACAAAGTGACTCCAGGCAAAGGGTTGGCAACGTCAAGTGAAGATCCAATGGTGATCTTGCCAGGCTTGAGGGCAGACGTGTGCGGACGAGTCAATACCTTGTTGTATGGGACCTCTTCTATTCCAGTCGCGGGTACCGCTTTGTCTGTTTGGACAACAGGCAGCACCGATGCCGGCATTTCTGCAATTAGTACTGCGCCAGATCCCGCAGGTTGGCCCGAAGGTTGTATCGCAACCAGCGACACCAAGTATGTGTATTTCAAGGTGATTCAGGAAAATTAAACCGCTGCAACTTCACCAAGCCCGCAATAGCGGGCTTTTTTTTCGTCATGTTTCACCAAAGCAAGGGATGTGGGCTTGTATGCATTCACCCGTTAACCCGGTATGTACCGAAATCCGTGCGAGAAACTGAGGTTAAAAAATCGTGAACAGGAAATTCTTTCAGCAACAAAGCGGATTCATCGCTTCCTACATTTTGTACGGCATTGGCTTGCTGGCAATTGTGGGTGCTGCCTATGCACGTTTGAGCACCAATACCCAACAGGGGCAATCGGTTCAAGACACAGTCAATGAGGTTGCTGTGCAACTTGAAGTCATCAAGGGAAAAATCATGTTGTGCGCAGCAGTGTATCCCGATGGTGATCACGCTCAGTTCGATACACGCCACGCTTACCCGGCTCCGGCCACAGCCGGCAATATTGCGGTTATTTCAGCTGTGGCCTGCCCCACGCCGAATGGGCCTTTGTCTCTCGCCTTAATGCCAGATGGAATTCCATTGCCAGTCAGCCCACCCGATTTCGAGGAGTGGGTGTATGAACACACCGAGGCTGGCGGCATACGGCTTCGGTTAATACCGCGACTCAGCGGGGGCGCAGCAGCGACCCGAGAACGTTTGCTTCGTCAGTACGACGGTTCAATCATCGCCAATGGCGATGAAATTGTGTTTGCGGTTTTGAACTAGAGGTTCACATGAAAAAGAACAAGCCCACAGTTAGCCCGATCAATTTCAAACCGAAACCCATTGTTTTGGCCGTACAACATGCCTTGCCTTACCTGGTGGCTCTCGGTTTGGGTGCTGCTGTCATTTCGCCTGCGGTGGGCCGTTCAGGCGATTCTGCGGCCGCTTTTACTGCTACGCAGCTTATTCGCCAGTTCACCTTGAAAAACACCGTGGCTCAGGTAAGCCAAGGCATGCAAGGCTATGTGGCCGAGTTCAATGGTGCATTAAGGGCCAGTGAAATGGGTGCCGTAGTGGGTGGTTATCCGGTGGACATGGGCTCGGTTCCCTCATCGGTTAATCTGCCTCAGCGAGATGGTGCTGGCAGGCCTTTGGGCTACTGCGCCTGGGACAACAGCGCTTCCACATCCAACAGCAGTTTTCTGGCCGGGCAGGGTGTGGCAAATCCGTTGGTGTATGCCGTAGTGTCGCCTGGGTTGAACGGCAGCATGGAAACGAGTTGCGCCTATATTCTCGCCAATCGCAGGGGCTTGGGCGACGATTATGTGCAGGTGACTGCACCTTCGCAAACATCGTCCAAACAGTTTAAAAGTGCTGTGGGTACCTATGCCGAATTAACCGCGATGCCAGGTGAGGAAGGTGACATTCGCCTGGTGCTGGAAACCAACAAATTGTACAGCTACGTGGGTGGTGCCTGGCAGCCTGTGGATGCCAGCAAATTCAATGACGATTCAGCGGCCAACGGTGCAGGTGCAATTGCTTACACCACTGGTAAAGTCACTGTGGCTGATTTTCAAGCTGCAAGTGCAACCATCACGGGTGCCTTGTCTGGAAGCGCTGCCACATTTACCAGCAGCGTGACTGCCAACAGTTTTATTGGCAATGGCGCAGCTTTAACCGATCTGAACGCAAGCAATGTGAACAGTGGTGTGTTGGGCGCTGCATTTGGTGGCACCGGCATTGATTCAAGTGCCGCTGCGCAGGGCAGTTTGCTGATTGGTACCGGCGCGGGTTTCGCTTTGGGCGCAATCAGCGCAGGCGATGGAATTGGTGTTCTCAACGGTGCTGGCAGTATCACCATTTCCAACACAGGTGTACTCAGTATTACCGGCACCAACAACCAAGTGATTGCAAGTGCAATGAATGGCGATGTGGTGCTCAGTTTGCCGCAAGACATTGCCACCACCAGCACGCCCACATTTGCAGGTGCAATGTTCAATGGAAATATTGATGTTGCTTCGATTAGCCAAGCGGGGGTACCTGCCACATTGGCCTTTCAGTATGCAAGCGATACAGGTTCAAGTTTTTACCCTGAACCCAATCTTGGGCTGGGAAGTGGTGCCTTGGCAGGTCGAAAAAATGCAGGCAATGTGGCCATCGGTATGGATGTATTGGGGAGAATGACCACACTTGGGTATTACGATGAGTCGGGTACTTGGAACACGGGCGTGGGTTATCAGGCCCTTTACAGCAACGACTATGGTGATGAAAACACCGCCGTGGGTTACAAAAGCCTGTATTCCAACACCACAGGTTATTACAACACTGCGATGGGTTCGCAGTCGATGTTGTCGAATACCACAGGCACGGCAAACACCGCGATTGGTTACGACGCCATGCGAATGAACACCACGGGCAGTGGTAATACATCGCTAGGGGTCGCATCACTGCACAATAACACTACTGGTTATCGGAACGTGGCATTAGGCCGCGGTGCGATGTACTACAACACCACGGGTTACCGAAATGCCATGGTGGGGCAAGCTGCCTTGCATTACAACACCGAGGGTCACCAAAACGCCGGTGTGGGGCAGGCATCTATTTACTACAACACTACGGGCTATTACAACGCATCAGTCGGGGCGTATGGCCTGTACTTCAACACCACAGGTGCCGAGAACTCTTCGGTTGGTGCCAACTCCCTGTTGGGCAATGTGAGCGGGAATCGAAACTCGGCGCTGGGTTATCAAGCCAATGTGTTGAGTGGCGCTTTGAATTACGCCAGTGCGATTGGTGCTGATTCGCGCGTGGGCACTTCCGATACCGTGGTGCTTGGCGCTTTGGGTGTTAATAAAAACTCAACCTATTCTACAATCGATGACCAAATTGTCATCGGCTCAACGGCGCGCAACGATACCTTTCCAAACACCAAGTTGTACGTGGAAGGCAATGTAAATTTAAATGGCGATTTGTACGCTGCAAATGCAACCTTTAGCGGTGCTGTCAATTTCCAGGGTGGCGTATTGGTTCCTACAGATCAGAAACTGCGCTTCGGTGAAGATTTCGAGAACTCGGATTCACAGTTCATTTATCGATCCAATCTCGCAGACGATCAAACCGTAATGCGAGTAGTCATTGGGGATAATCCAAACACATTCGGGCATCCGCAGGCCGATGAGTTTCAGATTGGTCGTTTGGAAGGTGATCAACTCACTTACACACCAGTCTTCCGTGTTGCAGGCAATGGCGATGTCATTGCCAGCGGTACTGTTTCTGCAACTCGCTTGGTACTTGGTGATTATTCTGGGGGCGTTTCCGAGCCGAATATCGCGATTGGCGCAGGCGCTTTGGCATCACCTGCCTCTGGTTTAGGGGCCAATTTGGCAATTGGATTCTATTCCCTTAACAGCAACACATCAGGTCAAAAAAACGTAGCCATTGGTAACTTGGCACTGCGCCACAATACAACGGGCTTGAAAAACACCGCACTTGGTTATGCTGCTTTCTACAACAACACCACAGGTTCTAACAACACGGCGTTGGGTGACGGGGCCGCTTTCAACAACACCTCCGGTAACAACAATACGGCGCTGGGTCAAGCCGCCATGTTCAGCAACACCACAGGTTACTTGAACACGGTGGTGGGCAAATCAGCCCTGTACTACAACACCACAGGTTATCAAAACACAGCGCTAGGCGCTCAGGCATTGTTCGCCAACACCACCGGCCGCGACAATACCGCAGTTGGTTCCCTTAGTTTATTGAATAACACCACGGGTATAAGCAACACGGCGGTCGGAGATTCAGCCTTATATTTAAACACCACGGGTGAGAAGAACGCTGCCTTGGGTGACGATTCTTTGCGAAGCAACACGACTGGTTTCAGAAACGTGGCGATTGGTCAAAGCAGCTTGCGTGGCAATACAACTGGCTCGCGTAACGTAGCCTTGGGTGACGATGCTGGTTATGCAAATTCTGCATTCGACAACACCAATGCGAATATCTCGGGCAGTAACAATACTTTCCTAGGCGCGAATGCCTTGCCGGGTGTGGCCACACAGTTGAATTACGCCACGGCATTGGGATCGGAAGCGCTTGTCACCACATCCAATACGATTACTCTGGGCCGCATTACTGATACCACTGTAATTGGCGCAACTGGCGACGATCTTAGCGGCAATCGTTTGCAAGTGACAGGCAACGCTCGTTTCACTGGCAATGTAGATGTTAGTTCACTAAGCGTACTGGGTGTACCTGCAACCTTTGCGTTTTCATATGCCAGCGACACGGGTTCTGCTTTCTATGCAGAACCCAATCTTGGCCTTGGTGTTGGCGCCTTGGCGGGTCGGAAGAATGCTGGCAACGTTGCGGTGGGAGACGGTGTGCTTGGGCAAATGGCAACCACTGGTTACGGAACTGAATCTGGTACCTGGAACACTGGCGTGGGTTATCAAGCGTTGTACAGCAACGACTACGGCGATGAAAACACTGCACTGGGTTACAAAAGCCTGTACAGCAATACCACCGGGTACTACAACACTGCCTCGGGTGCCTGGTCTTTGTACTCAAACACCACTGGAAGTTACAACACCGCCAACGGATACTACAGCTTGCAGGCCAACACCACAGGCGATGACAACGTGGCGGTGGGTGCCTATGCACTTATGGCCAATACAACCGGCAGTAGCAACGTGGCGGTTGGGCAGTTTGGCCTGGGCCGCAATACCATGGGTTACTACAACACGGCAGTGGGTGATGCAGCCTTGAATGGCAACACCACGGGCTTTTACAACACCGCCATTGGCGCTTACGCCGCAGACACCATTAGTACCAGCGCTTATGTGACTTCGATTGGTGCATTTTCAATGTTCAGGGCTACTGCTTCAGAAAGTGTCGCCGTAGGTACCAACACCCTGTATTACTCAGAAGGTCAGTACAACACGGCGGTGGGTAACAGCACGTTTGGCGAGTTGCGTGCGGGTGCATCCAACACAGCGCTGGGCCACTATGCCATGCCCGCGTTAACCACTGGTAATACGAATATTGCGATAGGTCACCGTTCAGGCAATACAATTACCACCGGCAGTCGCAATATTTTAATCGGGGACCTGGCTGGCAATGGCACCCTGACCAGCACCAGCAATATCGCTTTAGGCAATAGCGCAACAATAGGTGATGCACTTTCTTACGCAGTTACCATTGGTAATGATTCTTCGGTAACCACTTCCAACACGGTTGTTCTGGGCCGCTCCATCGATAACATCGTGATGGGTGCAACAGGTGATGATGGCAGCGGCAACAAACTGCAGGTGACTGGCGGGTTGCGCGCATCGGGCAATGTATTTCTGAACACGGGTACTGCGGCAAACTACACGCAGCTGCGTGATCTGCGTGTGATGTCCTCCGCGGATGATGCGGGCTGGGATCATC
Organism: Limnobacter sp. SAORIC-580; assembly: GCF_013004065.1. Lineage (GTDB taxonomy): Bacteria > Pseudomonadota > Gammaproteobacteria > Burkholderiales > Burkholderiaceae_B > Limnobacter > Limnobacter profundi. The sequence goes on along the minus strand of NZ_CP053084.1, from coordinate 2,839,840 downwards.
TTCGAGTTCGGTCGGGTGCTCGTTCAACTTCAATTGATGCGGGTGGTGCAGAGGATGGTTTGGTATTCCGGGTAGGTCAGGGCAGTTCAGGTGGTGTGGGTGACCAAACTTACAACACGGTGCTTACACTGAAAGCCGATCAATCTGCAGTGTTTACAGGTCGCGTTGATGTTCAAAGCCTGTATGTGAACGGTGAACAAATCGCACCAGTGAATAAGGCAAATATTGATACTGCACTTACATTTGCAAGCACGGTGGGCGCTGCCTACCCGCAAAGCAGTTTGGCCCTGGGTGTGAACGCGTTGGACGCGGATCCCCGTGCAGGCAATATCGCAATTGGCGAGGGAGTGCTGACCAGTTTGTCGCCCAGTGCAATAAATACCGAAGGTATCTTCAACACGGGTGTAGGCTTCAATGCACTCACCCTGAACAGCACAGGTTCAAACAATACTGCAGTAGGCACTTACAGTTTAAACCGCAACACCACAGGTTATGCAAACACGGCAATCGGTGTGTACGCCATGGTGAACACCACGACAGGCTATGACAATACCGGTGTAGGCGTAAATGCACTGAATGCCAACACCACCGGCAACCGCAACAATGCGGTTGGGGTGAACGCGCTTTTCAGTAACAGCAGCGGCACACAAAACAATGCGCTGGGTACAAATTCCTTGTTTTCCAATACCACGGGCTATCAAAACGTGGCAGTGGGCGACAATGCCTTGTACACCAACTCCGCTGGTTATCAAAACGTAGCCGTTGGTCCAGATGCCTTGTACAACAACACTACTGGTCATCAAAACATTGCAATTGGCTATAACTCGCAACGAAATACAACCACGGGGTACCGCAACACCGCAGTGGGTGCAAATGCATTGTTGAACAACACAGATGGTTTTCAGAACAGTGCGTTTGGTGTGAATGCCCTGCTGGCCAATACCAGTGGCGATTACAACAGCGCATTTGGTACTAACAGCATGCTGAGCAACACTCTGGGCGAGCGAAATGTGGCGATGGGTTTTAATGCCTTGCAAGCCAACACCACAGGCTCTAGCAACGTGGCGATCGGTGTTAACGCAATGTTGAAAAACACCACTGGCAATGAAAATACAGCGGTGGGCGACAATGCCTTGTTCGAGAACACGACAGGCCATTCCAATGCAGCAATGGGTCGTGGTGCCTTGTACAACAACACCACGGGTTATTACAACATTGCAGTAGGCCGCAATGCCTTGCTCACCAACAGCACCGGTTACAACAACAGTGCCTTGGGCTACAACAGCCTTATATTCAACACCACGGGTTACAACAACGCAGCACTGGGCCGCAACGCCTTGCAGAACAACACCACAGGTTTGAACAACACGGCTTTGGGTACTTTTTCCATGTTCGGTAGCACAACAGGCTTTGACAACACTGGGGTGGGTTTGAACTCGCTTTACTCCAACACAACGGGCAATGCAAACCTGGCCTTGGGTAAAAACGCGCTGTTTGGTAATGCTACTGGTAGCTACAACATGGGTATCGGAACTTCGACCGATGTTTTGCTGAACAATTTGAATTATGCGTCTGCAATTGGTGCCTTCGCACGTGTTACGACTTCAAATACGCTGGTGCTGGGCGCTTTGGGTGCGGGCAAAGATGGTGTTGTCTCTTCCGTGAATGATCAGGTGGTCATTGGAACAACATCGCGCAACGACGCTATTTCCAACACCATTTTTCATGTCGCGGGTGTCTCCAATTTTTCATCCATGTTGTACGCAACGGGCGGTGCTCAAGTGTCTTCGAACCAACTGCTGCGTTTTGGTGGTAATCAGGAGGGCACAGACACTGTCGGTATATATCGAACCAACACGGCATCCGATCAATCGTTGTTGCGAATTGGAATTGGTGACAATGCGAATACTTTTGGAACCGGAACCACAGATGAATTTCAAGTGGGTCGTTTGAACTCAGATGATTCCTTCAATCCTGTATTCCGCGTAGCAGGCAATGGCGATGTCATCGCAAGTGGTTACATGCAAGCCACAGCCTTCAACGTCAGTTCCGATCGCAGGCTTAAAACCAATATTCAGGCGCAAGATTCGGGTTCTGTTTTAGGCCGGCTTGAACAACTGCAAACTTACAGTTACGAATACCTGGCCAATCCCAACCTGGGGCGTCGCATTGGTGTTATTGCGCAAGAAATTCAGAGCCTGTTTCCTGAGGCGGTGGCCACTCGCGCTGACGGCATGATGTCGGTGGACTACAGCGCCTTGGGTGCCATGGCAGCCATGGGTGTTGGCCAGTTAAGCAAGCAGGTCAAAGTACTCGACAAAACAGTCGCAGACCAAGGCCAGCGAATCACAGTGCTGGATGACCGCATTAATCAACATGACACTCGTATTACATCGCTTGAAAGCTGGAGAACTGATGCCAGCAAACGCATGGACGGCATGCAGACTGCAATTGATTTGAACATTCAGAAAATTGCCGAGAATGCTGTGGCCATTCAAACCAATTCAGTCGCAATTGAGCGGCTGGATGACGCCTTGTTCACGCTGGATGGACAAGTGAAAAACAATTCAGATTTGATCAACAACATCAATTCACGCTGGGCAAAAAACTTCAGCGAGTCGGCAGACGGTTCGCTGCTGACCGTGAATGCAGTTGAGTTGAAGGTCAGCAATTTCACAGCGCAGCAGTTGCGTGCAAATTCAGTTTATTCGCAACGGCTTGAAGCTGAAATGGCGCGAATTGCAGACCTGGAAGTGAATAACTTAAAGGCCAATTCAGCTGTAGCCAATACGGTGCAGGCCGAACAAGTGAATACAGGGTCGGCTCAGGTTTATGCCGGGGTGGGTTTGCCCGCCGTGCTGTTTGCTGCCAAATCAGATGGTCACTACACCGTCAGCACCAGTGCACTCGATGGCAGCTATGCCACTGCAACCGTGATCGTGAATGCCGGGCAAGCCAAAGTAGTATCAGTCGCCAGCGAGGGCATTGAACTGTATGCCGAAGGCAATCAGGTGAAGGTGATCGCGGCGGGCAAATCGATCAAAGCCAGCTGGATCAAAATGGGGTAACCGCGAAGGGTGAAGGCGAAACCTTCAGGCTCGAATAATCTGGTTCTGTTCCTATCATTCTTCAAACGAAGGTGCGACAGTGCAAAACCAGCTTGTTCAGCCAACCAACCCTTTAGCGCATACGCAAGTGCATTGTGATCCCGAGTGGGTGGCGTTGCAGCAACAGCTCGGTTTCACAGTTTTGTTGGGCACACGCAGCATGGGCGACTTGCATGTGTTGAGTGCGCAAAACTCTGGCAGTTTGAATTTTCATGTGGTCAAGTTTCCCCTGTGCATGGGCATGGCCATTCATGGCAACCACCTGGCGGTGGCCTGTAAAACAGACATTCGCCTGTATTACGATTTACTGGCTCACCCACAAGTGTCCAGTCCGGTTTACCAGCGTAGCTACAGCCCGCGCAGTATTCATTTCACGGGCGACCTGGATACCCATGAACTGGATTTTGATCAACATGGGCAGCCGCTGTTTGTCGCAGCGCGCTACGGTTGTGTTGCATCGCTTAGCCCGGTACACAGCTTCAAGCCCGTGTGGCAACCCAAGTTCATCACCCAATTAACCCCCGAGGATTGTTGCCACCTCAATGGTCTTTGTATGGACCAAGGTGAATTGAAATACGTCAGCATGTTTGCTGCAACCGCCGAGCCACAAGGTTGGCGCAACTTGCCATTCAACAGTGGGCAGGTTTGGTCAACAAGCGATCAAGAGGCCGTGTGCACCGGGTTGGTTCAGCCACACAGCCCACGTTTGTACAACGGCGAGTTGTATGTTTTAAACAGCGGTGCTGGCGAAATAGGGCGTATTGACCTGGCAAGCGGACGCTATGATTGCATTGCATTCGTGGGTGGGTATGGTCGGGGTTTAAGCTTTGTTGGCGATTATGCAATTTTTGGTATCAGCAAACCGAGGCACGATGGCTACATACCCAACTTCCCCTTGCATGATCGCTTGAAAGCGCTGCGAATGCCAGACCGTTGCCAACTGATCGCCGTTAATTTGAAAACAGGCCAGGTTATTCAAGCGGTTACTTTTGAAGGTGCTGCACGCGAGTTTTTTGATACCGTTGTCATTCCAGATTGTCAAAATGGGGTGATCATGAACCTGGATGAAGCCCAACACCCGCAACTGATCACCTGTGCGCAAAATGAGCTCCCCGTGCCAGCATGAATTGATAAAGCGGCATGCCGCATGCGTGGTGTGGTTCACCGGCTTGAGCGGTGCGGGGAAAACCACGCTCGCATTCGCGCTTGACGATGCTTTGCGTCGCAAGGGTATTCACACTGCCGTGCTGGATGGCGACAGCTTGCGTCTTGGTTTGAACAGCGATCTAGGTTTCTCGCCAGAAGACCGTGCCACCAATGTACAGCGCACAGCGCAGGTGAGTAAATTGATGGTTGATGCTGGTTTGGTGGTAATTGTGTCGCTTATTTCGCCGCAGGCAGAAAGCCGCAACAAAGCACGTTCCTTGTTCAATGAAGATCAGTTTTTTGAGGTGTATTTGAACACGCCTCTGGAGGTGTGCGAACAACGCGATCCCAAGGGCCTGTATCGCAAGGCGCGCGGCGGCGACATTACGCAGTTCACCGGAATCAGCGCTGCGTACGAGGTACCAGGGAGTCCGCACTTGGTGCTGCAAACTCAAGCACTCAGTGTTTCGGACTGCCTTGAGAGGCTTCTCGCCATGTTGGAACCCGCATTGAAAAGGCGCTCAGCGAATTAACAAGCCAATTGACAATCAATCGGTTTCGGGTAAGGTTAGGTTCCTCCACCCCGCACGCAGAAACAATATGGGAATCAAAATGGAGGCCTTCCCGGCCCCGGATCAGCTTAAAAATGCAGCCCCAAAAACCGAAGAACTGCAAACCGAAGAATTGGCCGAGCTTGAGGCGGTTGATCCTGGCTTGGTGAAACAGGCTCGCCAGAAGCAAACTGTGCTGGTCACCGGCCATGCTGGTTTTATCGGTTTTCACACGGCCAAGGCATTGCTGGAACGCGGCGACAAGGTAATCGGTTTTGATTCACTGAACAGCCATTACGACACTCGGCTCAAGCGCGAGCGCTTGACCATGCTGGATGAAATCGCCAAGGCCACGGGTTCGAAATACCACACTGTGCGTGCCGACCTTTGCGACAGCACTCAACTGCATGAATGCCTTGAAACTTACAAGGTTCAGCGCGTCATTCACCTGGCGGGTCAAACCGACAAATTTTTGTCGCAAGACAAACCCGCCGAATGCGTGCACAACAACATCAACAGTTTTGTGTCGCTGTTGGAAGCCTGCCGCCATTTCAAGATTCACCACCTAACCTACGCCAGCAGCCATGCCGTGTACGGCGCGGGTTTTCAGAAACCCATGAGCGAGCGCGACAGCGCCAATCACCCGCAGCGCCTGGATGCAGCCACCCAACGTGCCTGCGAATTAATGGCCCACTCCTACAGCCACCTGTTTAACTTGCCCACCACTGGCCTAAGGTTTTTCTCGGTGTACGGTCCTTGGGGTCGGCCCGATTCCGTGCTGTTTGCGTTTACCAAACGCATTTTGGAAGGCAAGCCCATTCAAATTTACAACGACGGCCGCAACACCCGCGATTACACCTACATTTCCGATTTGGTTGAAGCGGTATTGCGCGCCAGCGACACCCCGGCCGAGCCGAACCCGGTGTGGCTGGTTGAAGCCCCAGATCAGGCCACGAGCAATGCGCCCTGGCGAATTTTAAATGTGGGCAACAGCTTGCCGGTGTCGATTGAAGAATTGATAGCAGCACTTGAACATGCTTTGGACAAAACCGCGATCAAGGAATACATCACGGGGCCAATTCTGGAGAAAAGCCAAAGCTGTGCCGATGTCAGTGCGTTGCAATTGGCCACACAATTCCGGCCGGTCACCCCCCTGGCGCAAGGCATTGCCGAATTTGCCACATGGTATCGTATGTACCATCAGGTATAAATCGGGTGTAGGGCTACTTAGTGTCGGCTTAGCGACACTTCGGGTGCATCTAAATCCTGTCATCTCCCGGTAACAAGTGGATACAAACACAAATCCACAATGCCCAAGTTACACGGGGCGGAGATGGCAGGAGACACTCATGACCGTAGTACCCTTCAGCAAACTGTTGCTTGTCGCCCTTTTGGGCGCCACCTTGGGCCTTGCAGCCTGTGGCAGCGACGACACCCCGGCGGGGGTTGCAGGCCCCAACAACCCCACGAACCCCAACGAAGAAGTTGAGCAAGCCGTGGTGGTGTTGGTGAATGCCAATAACCCAGATTTCGAGGGAGCCCCCCGTGATTTCACGGCCCCCGCTTGCAGCGCCAGCAGTGAAGAGCCCCGCGAAGGTGGTGGAATATACAGCGTCAACTTGCAGTCGGCCAGCGGCCACAACATTGCATTCACCGTGTTTGAGCCTGCCGAGTTCAACTGCGAACGTGGCAACCCATTGGTGCTGGAAGGCCATGGCTACGGCGGTTCACGCGCCAGCAGCCCGCGGGGAATTATGGGTGACCTGATCGAGGCCGGTGCGGGAGTAATCAGTATTGACCAGCGCGGCTTTGGTGAAAGCGGCGGTTCAGTTCGTGTTCTTGATCCAGATTTTGAAGGTCAGGATTTGCTTCAAATTCTCGACTGGGCCGAGGCCAATCTGGACTGGCTGCGTTACGCCAGTTCGCCCAAACCCGCGGGCAATCGTGAATTCAACATGGTGGCTGGTGCCACGGGTGGCAGCTACGGTGGTGGCTATCAATTGCTGATTCACAACATTGATCCACTGAAACGCCTGGATGCGCTTACCCCCGACATTGCATGGAATGACCTGCGCTACAGCTTGAACCCGGGCGGCGCTTATGGTGTCGAAAACTTTGAACCCGCCGAAGGCAATATCAAACCCACTGGCACTGTAAAGTCGGGCTGGGCCTTGTTGTTGGTGGCCGGTGGCGAATCAGGCTCACTAAGCCCCAAGTTGCAAGCAGGCGACCCCATGGCCTTGCAAACCAGTGGGCAAGACAACTTAATTCGCGAAACCCTGTTGCGTGGCGCTACCGCCAATCGTTTTCCGGAAGGTGCGCTGGAGTTTTTCCGTTACCACAGTCCAAGTTATTGGTGCGACTCTGAAGCAGCTGGTGCACAAACCTTCCTTCAAAGCGAAGTCACGCCTGGCCTGGCCCAGAAAACACCTGATCCAGTCGATATCTTGTTCACGCAAGGCTTTCGGGACACTTTGTTCAACTTCAACGACGCATTCCACAATTTCAGCTGCTACCGCGCGCTTGAGGATGACAAAGGCAAAAAAGGGGATGTACGTTTGCTGACCCACCAAAGTGGTCACATTCTGCCTCTGTCGCCTTCGATGGTCCCCGGTTTGGCTGACTTGACCGAGCAGGGCGCACAAAACGGTCTCAATGAAATTGAGTTCCAGAAGCCAGGTGGCCCTTTTGCTTGTGGTGCCCTGAGCATTCCCGAGGCCCAATTTGCATTCCTGGTTGAAAAGTTGTTTACGCCCCAAGAGGCAGCTGCAATTAAAAATGCCAGCGAGTCCAATGCTTTCACAACCTTGGCTGCGAACAAAGGCAAAGTTTGCCTAAGCCTGAATGACGATGTGGGCCAAGGCACAGCCAGTGAAAACGCCGCGGTGTGGGTGAACGAAAACACATTCTTCAGCAACCTGGGTCCACAAGCCAAGGGCCAGCCGACCAACAGCAATACCCAGCCAGTGGCAATCGATTTCACGCCAGGGGCGGATCCATTGAATGTGCTCACCAGTGCGGTCACTGGTATTTTGCGTTATCCGTTTGCACCCGCGGTCATGCCCATCGACTTGCCCGCTGGTGTTAATGTGGTGGCAGGTATTCCAACTGCGACCTTTGAAATCGCGGCACCGGTTGACATGTTGATGAATCCGCTGTGCAGTCAAATCTATTCAGCAACAGCCATGTCGCCCATTGGGTTGGCTGGGCTTGAGCCAGGCTGCGACCCCATGTTGTTCGTCGGGCTGGGCGTGAATCGAAATGGAGCATGGCGCTTGATCGATGATCAGGTGACGCCCATTCGCGGTTTCGGCAAGCGCCATGTGGAATTGACTGGCGTGGCTGAACGGTTGGCTGAAGGCGAAACACTGGGCCTGCTGGTTTACGGCTATCACCCGCAATATTTGGCAACCGCCTCTCGCGACCTGGTCACCCCTTTGGTGGCGCTGCGTGGCACTTTGAATTTACCCACATTGCAAAATTTAATGCCATAATCCGGCTGTTAACCGATTACTTGCAGCGCCCACTCCACGTGGGCGCTCTTATTTCCAGTGAAAAACCAAGCCAAAGCTGAAGCTATAGAAAATACCCAAGGTGTACGCCCAGCCATGCAGGCGCGCAGCCTTCAAAAGCGGCACGACCTGCTGAAAGCAGGGCGCAAGCTTTTACACACCCGCGTGCTTGAGGAAATTTCAATCAAGGACATTTGCACTGAAGCGGGTTGCACCGTGGGTTCGTTCTACAGCCGGTTTGAAGACAAAGAAAGCTACTTTGACGCCTTGATCGCCGAAAGCTGCCAAGAGTTGCTGATGAGCGCCGCCAGCCAGTTTGACGACCGCAACTGGGTTGGCGTGGAAGGCAAATTGATTTGCGACGAAGTAGTCAGTTTTCTTGTAGGTATTTTTCAGGGCGAATACAGCTCAATCTTGACCGAAGCTTTCATTCGGGAATCCAAAGGCTTCATCGAATCCACGCCCATGAGGGATGTGGGTTTTGGTTTTATCACCACGGTTTCAAAGCCCCTGTTGCAACACATCGACAGCACCGTTCACCCAGACCCGTTGCGGGCCTTGGCTTTTGCCATTCAGATGGTTTACGGTGCCTTGCACAATGCCCGCTTGCGCGATGCGGGCCCCATCAAATTTCGCACTCAAGAATTTGAAACACGAATTCAGAATGTGGTAAGCCGATATCTCGGAATCAAGTCCTGACAAGCCTTGTAGTGAAATTACTACTAAATTGCGAGTATTGACAATTCGCGCAACATTTCATGTTACTCCGGTGGTACATTTTTAGATAAGGCGCTCTAAATTATTAAAACTGTAATTACGGTTTTATTTTTTGGAAAGCTGCTTTACACTAAGCAAAAAATTAGCAAAAAGCATCAATCAAGGTGCAATTACTGGAGGTGACATGTCTTATTTTTCTCAAGGTTCTCGAAGTTCCCCATAAGGTTGGTTCGCGCCTGTTGCAGGCCGGAACAACTATTCGATTTTTCAGTTGATTTTCCGACATCCTCAGTTCTGGGGCTGTTCGGCAATTGCAGGTGCATTGCGCCTGCTGACTCGATAATTATTTGGGGGCTACATGAATAAACATTCTTTTACTAAAACAAGAACACACGTTGCCGTGCGCAACATGATCGCGGCAGGTGTATTAGCCGCGGCTGTAATGCCTGTACAGGCTGCCAATTTTCAAGTTGGCGATTTCGACCTTAGCGTAAATTCCACCGTAAGCGTGGGTACCAGCTTTCGTATCCAGGGCGCAGACCGCACTCTGTATTCCCCGGGTAATACTAATGCTGAAGGATTGCGCGGAACTGGCGCATCCAATACGGGCGATGACGGCAATTTGAACTTCGAGAAAGGCGATCCATTCTCAACCATTATTAAAGGCGTTCACGACTTTGAATTGAAGAAGGACAATTACGGCTTCTTTACTCGCGTCAAATGGTTTTATGACCACACTTTGAACAACGACGAAGTATTTCATGGTCATGAGCCAACAGGTAATGCCAGAAACCAAAAACTGGAGGACAGCGGATTCCACCCGTACGCGCGTTTTGATGGCATTGATTTGTTGGACGCATTTGGTTATATCAACACCAATGTAGGTGGCATGCCACTAGATCTTCGTTTGGGTAAACAAGTTGTTAGCTGGGGTGAAAGCACTTTTATTTTGAGTCCGATCGCTGGCTTGAATACAGTTGACGTATCAGCATTCCGCCGCCCCGGCGCTGAACTGAAGGAAGGTTTCACGCCAGCTGAAATGTTGTATGCGAACCTTGGTTTGACTGACACTACCAGTCTGGAAGGCTTCGTTCAGTTGAAATGGCGCAAAACAGTTCCCGAGGGATGTGGTACATACTTTTCTGGGGCAGACTTTGCTGCCGACGGTTGTGATCGTCTGGCCTTCCAGCCTGCTTTGACAGATTCAGCGAACTTCCCAGCTGGTTTCTTTATCAATCGGACTTTGGATCGTCAACCTGACGATGGTGGTCAGTTTGGTTTGGCCTTGAGAAGTTACTTTGAGTCGCTGGATGCTGAACTCGGTGTGTATGCAATGCAATATCACACACGCCTGCCCTTGGCGAGCTTGAGTAAAGGCAGCAACCCCAACAGTACTTTTGGCCCCTTGTCTGACTCAGCCTATGTGATCGATTACCCAGAAGATCAAAAAGTATTTGGTGTTAGTTTTGCGACTAACGTTGGCGGTTGGGCATGGTCCGGTGAGGCATCACTGGTGCAAGACCTGCCGATTCAGATCAATGCGACGGATTTGTTGCGTGCCGGTTTGACTAACGGTAACTCCAATGCATTGGCAGGCGCCTTAGGTGGAGCAACCGTGCCAACAGCGCTAAACCAGCGCGTAGCCAATGCTCCATTGAATTCGATCGTCAATGGTTTTGATCGTTTCGACGTCACGCAAATTCAGAACACCTTCATCAAGACATTTGACCGTGCTTTGGGTTCAAGTCAGGTTGTGTTCGTCGGTGAAGTCGCTGCGGTGTTTGTAGACGGTTTGCCCGATGTTAGGAACGGCGGTATCCGTTATGGCCGTCAGCCTGTATTTGGTTCGGCCACACAAACAGGCGACTTCAACGGCTTCGTCACGGAGTTCTCTTGGGGTTATCGCATGCGCACCCAAGCCACTTACCGCGATGTGTTCATGGGCGTGGATTTAGTGCCAAGCATCGCATGGTCACACGATGTCGATGGCTGGTCACCTGAGCCCGGTCAGGCCTTCAACGAAGGCCGGCAGTCGGTTGGTTTGGGATTGGGTTTTGAATTTGATGCCAACACCCGTGCATCAATCAACTACACCACGTTCACCAATGCAGCTGATTACGATGTACTTCGCGACCGCGATTTCATCTCTTTGAGCGCATCTTACTCATTCTAAGAACAGAGACACACTGGAGGAATTTTTATGTTGAAGTTTCAAACAAAACTCACAGCACTGGCTCTGGCAAGCTTGTTTGCCGTTGGCACCGCGCAAGCGGCTGTCAGCGCGCAAGAAGCGGCAAAGCTGGGCACAACCCTGACTGAATTTGGTGCCGAAAAAGCGGGCAATGCCGCTGGTACCATTCCTGCCTACACCGGCGGCCTGACCAAGGCACCAGCAGGCTACAAGCCAGGGCAACACTTGGTGGATCCATTCGCCAATGAAAAGCCATTGTTCACGATCACTGGTGCAAACGCAGAGCAGTACAAAGCCAACCTGTCACCAGGTCAGCTGGAAATGCTGAAAAAGTACCCCACATTCAAAATGAATGTGTATAAAACACACCGCACCACGGCTTACCCCAAGAAAGTGTTGGACGCCGCCAAGAAAAACGCAACCAACGCAAAAACTGAAAACGACGGTAACTCCGTGGTTGGTTTTGAGCAGGCCATTCCTTTCCCAATTCCACAAAATGGTGTTGAGGTTATTTGGAATCACTTGACCCGTTATCGTGGCGGTGCAGCCAAGCGCGATTTCGTTCAGGTACCAGTGGAGCGCGATGGCACCTTCATTATCAACCGCATTGAAGACACCTTGGTGTTCCCTCGCAACCTGCCCAATTTCTACAAGGCAGGTGAAGATGAAAACATCAACTTCTACTTCTATCAAATCCTGAAGAGCCCGGTTTCTGTTTCCGGCAACGTACTGCTGGTGCACGACACACTGGACCAAGTGAAAGAAGGGCGCCGTGCATGGCAGTACAACGCTGGTCAACGCCGCGTACGCCGTGCACCCCAAGTGGCCTACGACTCACCGGGAACAGCGGCTGACGGCCTGCGTACAACCGACAACTACGACTTGTACAACGGCGCACCAGACCGTTACGAGTGGAAGTTGAAGGGCAAGAAGGAAATGTACATTCCGTACAACGCCTACCGTTTGGCCAACAACAAGCTGACTTACAAGGAAATTCACCAACCTCTGCACATGAACCCGGAGAACCTGCGCTACGAGTTGCACCGTGTATGGGAAGTGGAAGCAACCTTGAAGAACGATGCACGCCATATTTACGCCAAGCGCGTATTCTTCGTGAACGAAGACAACTGGCAAGCCTCCATCATCGACCACTACGATGGCAAAGGTGCATTGTGGCGCGTTGCTGAAGCCCACAACATTCAGTATTACAACGAAATGGTTCCTTTCTACGCTGCTGAAGCCTTGTACGACTTGCAGTCTGGCCGTTACCTGACCATTGGTTTGACCAATGAAGCAGAACAGCCGTTTGTATTCGACTTCACGCCAGACCGCGCCAACTATACACCGGCCGGCCTGCGTCGACTCGGCGTTCAGTAATCGCGGGTAAGTTCAGGCTACAAGGGGGCATGGTCCCTTTGTAGCCTTTTTTAATTTCAAAGGATCTTCAATGTTTCTCCGGAATCGTTTTTCCAACAAAGCGGCTTCTACGCTGCTAATGGGCGCCTTGCTGTGCGCGGGTTTAATTACCTATGGCAGTCTGTCTACTGCCAAGGTTGATCTGCTTCAAATTCCTGCAATTCCTAGCGCAAATGCAACCCGCTCATTGCTGATTGATGTAGAGCGTGTCGGCAAAAACCTGTTTGCAGCGGGCGAGTTTGGTCAGGTTCTGAAAAGCGAAGACAACGGACAAACCTGGACTGCGGGCAAAGTGCCTGTTTCAGTCACTTTGACCTCGGTGGCCTTTGCCAACGATGCGGTGGGCTACGCGGTGGGTCATGATGGTGTGGTGCTGAAAACTGAAGATGGTGGCGTGAACTGGGTCAAGTTGATCGACGGTGGAACCATTAACCAGTTTGTGCTCGACATTGTTCAAGCCAAAGCAGATGCGCTGCAAGAACAAGTGGATAATCTGCCCGAAAACGCACCCGCCGATGTGCGCGAGGCGCTTGAGGTGGCCGCTGAAGAAGCCATGTTTACCCTTGATCTGGCACAAGGCGATTTTGAGGTTGGCCCATCCAAGCCGCTGCTGGATGTAATTGTGAATGGAAACGGCAATGTATTTGTGGCAGGTGCTTACGGCCAATTGCTGAAAAGTACAGATCAAGGCGCAAGCTGGACCTACTTGGGCGACCGAACCAGCAACCCCAACAATTACCATCTGAACACCATGTTGCTTTCCAAAACTGGCGAAATCTGGGTGGCTGGCGAGCAAGGCACTGTGTTGGTGAGCGCCGATGAAGGCGAAACCTGGACCAGCAAAAAAATTGATTACGATGGTTCAGTGTTTGCATTGCTGGAAGCGCCCGATACTCGCACTGTAGTCGCTGTCGGCCTGCGTGGTCACGCATTCCGCTTGCCATTCGGTAGCGATCAGTGGGAAGAAGTGGACACCAAATTGAGAGAGACTTTCAGTGGCGCTACTGTGTTGGCTGATGGCTCGATGGTGGTAGTGGGATCGCGCGGTATTTTAGCGCGCAGCACAGACGACTTCCGCTCCATTCAAGTCACTCGTCGAGCCGACAAGTTGCCCTCCGCCAGCGTGGTGCAACTGAACGACCAAGAAATTCTGTTGGCGGGTCTGCGTGGTTTCAAAACCTTGCCCCTGTCTGAATTCAAATAAACGGACCCAACACACGGACGCAACACAACAATGACTTCTCCAGACTCAACAAAAACCAAAGCCCCTTTGGCCGAGCGATTGATTTTCAGTAAACGACCCTTGGTCATGTTGCTGATGCTGATCGCAACAATCGTGCTGGCCTGGCAGGCCACTCAGCTGAAAGTAGCTGCCAGCTTTGAAAAAATGATTCCGACCAACCACGAGTATGTGGTCAACTTTCTTGAAAACAGGGCCGACTTGACCAGCCTTGGCAACGTGGTGCGCGTCACGGTACAAACCAAGGAAGGCGATATTTTTGATGCCGAGTACCTTGAAACCCTGAAGCAGGTGACCGACAAAGCCTTTTACATTCCTGGTGTCAATCGCCCGGAAATGGCGTCGTTGTGGACAGCGAATACCCGCTGGACCTCGGTGACTGAGGAAGGTCTGGAAGGCGGGCAGGTGATCCCTGCCACTTACAACGGTGATGCAGAAAGCATTGCTCAGGTCCGTCAGAACGTTGAGCTTTCCGGGCAAATCGGTCGCTTGGTGGGCAACGATTTCAAAAGTACGATTGTTTACCTGCCGCTGCTGGAAATTAATCCTGAGACCGGCAATCGTCTGGACTACAAAGAGTTCTCCGAGCGCATTGAAGCCGAACTTCGCAATGAGTTTAATTCCGACAAAATTGAAATCCGGGTCACTGGTTTTGCGAAAATTGTAGGTGACCTCATCGAGGGTGCAACCCAGGTGGTGATGTTTTTTGGCATCGCGGTGCTCATCACTTTGGTCATGTTGTTTTTCTATTCCCGCAGTGTAAAAAGCACATTGGCCACACTGGCCTGTTCAATCACGGCTGTTATCTGGCAGTTGGGCTTGCTCAATGCCATGGGAATGGGGCTTGACCCGTATTCCATGTTGGTGCCTTTTCTCGTTTTCGCGATCGGTGTAAGCCATGGTGTTCAAATTGTGGGCGCCATCGCTCACAAGCAGGGTGAAGGGCACAACAGGTTAGACTCAGCCCGTTTGGCTTTCCGTGGTTTGTACATTGCCGGTTTAACTGCGCTGGTATCCGATGGTTTCGGTTTCGCGACCCTGATGGTGATCGACATTCCTGTGATTCGCGATTTGGCAATTGCAGCCTCGGTGGGTGTGGCCGTCATCATTCTTACCAACCTGGTGTTGTTGCCGCTGATCATGAGCTACACCGGTGTCGACGAGAAAGCGGTTGCCAAGCTTCAGCAAGACGAGTCTGGCAGCAACAAGTTGTGGCACTTTCTGGCTGGTTTTGCGCAAGCCAAAATGGCAAAAGGTGCATTGGCAGTTGCCCTGGCCTTGTTGGCCGTGGGCCTGTGGGGCAATGCCAATGTACAAATTGGTGACCTTGACAAAGGCGCCCCCGAGCTGCGCGCCGATTCGCGCTACAACCTGGACAACGCCTACGTCACCGACAACTACTCCACAAGTACTGATGTGTTTGTGGTCATGGTTGAAACCGAGATGGACGGTTGTATCAAGTACAACACGCTGGCGGCTGTGGATTTGTTCCAGTGGACGATTGAGCAGGTACCCGGGGTACAAAGCAGTATTTCATTGGCCGATCGTTCCAAGTTTGTCATCAGCGCCTATAGCGAGGGCGACCTGAAATGGAATGCTTTGAACCGCAACCAGTTCGTGTTGAACGGCACCATCAGTGGCATGAACCTGTCCGACGGTTTGTTCAGTTCCGACTGTTCTTTCATGCCAATCATTGTTTTCCTTGAAGATCACAAGGCTGACACGCTAAAGCGCGTGGTCGCAGCAGCCGAAGACTTCATCGCCAAAAACGACACGGGTGATGCTGTGTTTAAACTGGCAGCGGGCAACGCCGGTATTGAAGCAGCCACCAATGAAGTGGTGGAACGTGCTCAAACCGAGATGCTGATTTGGGTTTATGGTGTAGTGGCCATTCTGGTTTGGCTGGCCTTCCGCTCGGTGCGCACTGTTATTTGTATCATCGCGCCCCTGGCACTCACTTCCCTGTTGTGTTCAGCACTGATGGTTGCACTGGGCATTGGCGTAAAAGTAGCTACCTTGCCAGTGATTGCGCTGGGTGTGGGTATCGGTGTGGATTACGGCATTTATATCTACGGCAAGCTTGAGGAGTATTTGAAAGAGGGCATGCCGTTTGCCGATGCCTATTTTGAAACCCTGAAATCCACGGGCAAGGCTGTTGTATTCACAGGTCTTACTCTGGGTATCGGTGTGGCCACCTGGGCATTCTCGCCCATCAAGTTCCAGGCCGACATGGGCTTGCTGCTTACTTTCATGTTCTTGTGGAACATGGTGGGCGCAGTGGTATTCCTGCCGGCATTGGCCTACTTCCTCGATCGCCGGGGCGAGAAAGCCTGATTTTTGTAAGAAAGCTGTAAGTTATTGAAAAAACGGGCTTTATCGGCCCGTTTTTTCTTTTCCACACAGTTCATTTGAGGGGGTTGTGTACAACTGTTGGCGCCCTCACAATCGAATCTCAGTGATACGGAGAATGGATTGTTGGATCGAGTCGATAACCTACAACTGGTCAGTGGACGATTGCAGGATGTGTTCGATTGCCAACAGCGAACCTACCGGGCCAATCCCCACCCCAGCAAACAAGAACGAATCAGCAACCTGGATTTGCTTGAAGAAATCATTCTTCGCAATGAAGAAGAGTTGCTCGATGCAATGTCGGAAGATTTCGGCCATCGTTCCCGCCACGAATCAACCATGCTCGACATTGTCAGCAGCCTGTCTGCTGTCCGGCACAGTCGCAAACACGTGGGTTTGTGGATGAAGGCACGCAAAGTGCCCACACCGCTGCAACTTCGCCCGTCGGTGTCGTACATCAAACCCCAACCCTTGGGCATCATTGGCATTATCACACCCTGGAATTTTCCGGTGTATCTCAGTTTTGCAGGCCTGGCTTCAGCGCTGGCTGCGGGCAATTGCTGCATGCTGAAACCCAGCGAGTACAGCCCAAGAACTTCCGCGTTGATGGCCCGTTTGCTCGAAGGCAACTTTGGCGAAGAACATGTTGCTGTCATTGAAGGCGATGAAACTGTCGCCGATGCGTTTTCGCGTTTGCCATTTGACCATTTGTTGTTCACTGGCTCGCAACGGGTAGGGCGCTTGGTCGCCAAGGCAGCGGCTGAAAACCTCACCCCGGTTACTCTTGAAATGGGTGGAAAGTCGCCCTTGATTGTCGCGCCCAGCGGCAATGTGGCGCAAGCCGCTGCATGCGCAGCCCACGGCAAAATGATCAATGCCGGGCAGGTGTGTGTTGCACCCGATTACGCCATGGTGCATGAAAGTCAGCTCAGGCGTTTTATTTCTGAGGTGAAGCGGGCTTCCCACAAGCAGTACCCCACCATTCGAAACAACCCTGATGTGTCGTGCGTCATTAACTCCAGGCACATGGCCCGTTTGCGTGACCTGGTCGAAGATGCCCGAAAAAAGGGGGCAGAAATCATCGAGATCAACCCCGCCCACGAGGTCTTTGAGCCTTCGGCCAAGAAGTTTCCTCTCACGCTCGTGGTCAACCCAAACCCCGACATGCGAGTCATGCAAGAAGAAGTGTTTGGCTCCATTTTGCCTATCCTTGCCTATCGAACCCTGGAGGAGGCAGTTACTCAGGTTCAAACCAAAGAAAGGGCGATCGCGCTTTACCTGTTTGTCAGCAAGCAAGCTGAAAAAGATCTGGTGCTGAGCCAAACCGTGTCTGGCGGTGTTACTGTGAACGATGCCATGTGGCATGTGCTAAACGACCACATGCCCTTTGGTGGGGTGGGTGCCAGCGGCATGGGTGCCTATCACGGCTTGGTGGGTTTCAATGCCATGTCCCAGCTTAAACCTGTTCTGGAGCAATCCAGATTCAATGCTGCGCCCCTGCTGCGCGCTCCCTATGGCACAGTGTTCGAAAAAGTTGTTACAGTATTGAAAAAAATCGTCTAAGGGGAATTGCGCATGCGTCGGGTGGTCTTCAACCAAAAAGGTGGGGTTGGCAAATCCACCATCACCAGTAACCTGGCGGCCATCTCGGCCAACAGTGGCTTGAAAACCCTGTTGATCGATCTTGATCCGCAAGGCAACAGCACCCAATACATCATGGGTCGCGGCTCGGCTCCCCTTGAATACTCCCTCGCCGATTTTTTCGATCAAGCCTTGAACTTCAAAATTCGCCCCAAAAAAAGTGCTGAATTTGTGGTTGAAACACCCTATGAGAATCTCGATTTGCTGGGTAGCCACCCCGCACTTGAAGAGCTACAAGTGAAGCTCGAATCACGCTATAAAATTTTCAAGCTGCGCGAAGCGCTCGATGAACTCAAAGGTCAATATGACCGTGTTTACATCGACACCCCCCCCGCTTTGAACTTCTTCTCGCGCTCTGCGCTTATTGCGGCTGATTCAGTGCTCATTCCTTTCGATTGTGATGAATTCTCTCGTCGCGCCTTGTATAACCTCATGGATGCGCTCAATGAAATACGTGCTGACCACAACCCCGCGCTTGAGGTAGAGGGCATTGTGGTCAACCAGTTTCAGCCCCGCGCAAGCCTGCCGCAAAAACTGGTTGCTGAATTGCTGGAGGAGGGGCATCCGGTGTTGAACACCTGCTTGTCTTCTTCCGTCAAAATTCGTGAAAGCCACGAGGCGGCCAAGCCGATGATTCATTTCATGCCCGCGCACAAGCTTAGCCAGGAATTTGTCGCCATGCACACCGAGATCGAGGCGGCCGCTGCAAAGCGCAAAAAGAAAGTGGCGTAATCTTCTTCAAACCCTTTCTGTCATATCCCTGAAACCTGAGGGCCGCACACTCATACATCGACGTCAATTCAATGTGAGTGTGTTCAATGCGCCAAGCCATGGTTTGGGTTAACAAGCTGGGTGGGCAATTCAAAGCGGCCCGCCAACAGCGCCTTCAGAAGAAACTCCAGAAACGCCTGGGGAAACTGGTTTCCTACGGTCTCTCTTAAGGGCCGCCTCAGGACCATCTCCAATCCCTCAGCCTGACCTGTTTTGCTCAAATCCCTTGGTCCTTCCCAAAACCCCCTGCTTCGCAAACTTGCACGGGGGCTTGCCCGTTTGTCCAGCTCCATGGGCTGGTTGTCAGTTCGCTATCCCACCTACACACTTGAAGACCGGTTGCAACAATTCAAGGCTTTAAGCTTGCCGTTCCCTGCGGGCACATTCATTCGATTCAACGAATTTTTTGTGCCCTACGTTTTTTCTGGTTCGGACCGCGATGGTGCTTTCGCACTGGGGACAATCACAGAGTTTCAACGCGGTCCACAGTTGCAGTTCCTGAAGCGCCTGGCTCAAGGCCGCCTGTCTGAAATGGGTGGGCGTGGCTTTGTCGACATGGACCATCTCATTCGTTTGCTCGATTTTGGCCGTGCCGCGCCTGAGATTTGGTCCAATATGCCCAAAAGCAGCCAGGAATGGGTCGAAGGCTTTGTGGCTGGGTTGAACTGTGTTCAAGCCCAGCGCAAGCGTGGAGTGGATGAAAAGTTTTTGGGCATTCAACCCGAACCGTACACCCCTTTGGATATCTTGCTGTTTGGGCGGCTGGCTGGTGCCGATGTGAACTGGCCCATTTATTTCTCGCTGATTGAGCATCGCCTGTCGGGTGACTTCATTGAATGGTGGAACCGGCTTCGCCGAGTGGGGGCAGGGGTATCCACCAGTTTCGACAGTCCGAATTCCAGCAGGCCCAGCACAGCCCAGCAAATTGGCGAGTTCCTGAACAGCCTGTCCCGTTCTGGCAGCAATTCAATCGTGGTACATGGCACACGCACCCAAAGCGGCAAGCCGCTCATGGTGAACGACCCCCACCTAGGTCAGCACTTGCCCAATGTGTGGATGATGGTGGGGCTGCGCACGCCCACTTACCAATGTGTGGGTTTGATGTTTCCGGGCGTGCCCATTCTGGGCCTTGGGAGAAACCCAAGCCTGGCTTGGGGCGGCACCAATTTGCGTGCCGCATCGTCAGATCTGGTGCGTTTGGACGACAGCACCTTGCACAACACCGCCGAGCAGGTGGTAAAAATTCGGGTCCGCTTTTCGTGGTCTCGAACCCGAAAACTCAGGTTCTCCCCCCATGGCCCTGTGCTTACAGACTGCGCGGCTTTGGGGCGTTTGTGCGGCAAAGACAACCTGGCTTTGCGTTGGGCAGGGCACTGGCCTACCGATGAAATCACCAGTTTTTTGCAGGGCATGCAGGCGCAGAAGGTCGAACAGTTGCAGCAAGCCATGCATGGCGTGGGCGTCACTCCGCTCAATGTGCTGGGGGCTGACACGGCTGGAAATATCGGCCATGTGTTGGCAGCCACCTTGCCCAAGCGGCCTGGTTTCCCGGAAAACGATTGGGTATTGGCCGAGTCTATGGCCAGTGAACACTGGTCGGTGCAGGTGTGTGCCCGCGATTTCCCCAGTGTGATCAACCCTGCTGCTGGTTTTATTGTGTCTGCCAACAACCGGCCTTCAGAGGTAACCGGCTTGGGGTTTCTGTTCAATGGTGACGATCGCGTCATGCGGGCGCGCGCCTTGTTCAATTCTCAAAAGCGATTAAGTCCACACGCTTTGCTGTCACTGCAATTGGATGTTACGTCACCGCTGGCCGATCAATTGTCGAGTCAACTGGCCGAGTTTTGCCGCCCCTACTTGCGCAACAGTGAACAGGCTGTGTTGTGCAATTCAATTGATTTGTGGGGTGGTGCCTACACCGCCGACAGTTTTGCAGCGCTTCAATTTGAATTTTTATTGGCTGCGTTGGTCAAGCAACTGTCAGTTTTGCGCTACGCGGGTAGAACACCCAGCCTCATGGATCAATGGTCTTATTTGTCCGCCTGTTTGATGGAAGACCTTGAAAATCTCACCGACGCTGAGCGGGTTAAAATTGTGTCGCTGTGTGTAGACGAGGCAAACCGCAAGGCTCAGCATTGGCAACTTTGGGGCAATTTGCACAAAATCCGCTTGCGTCATGTGCTTGGGCATGTGCCTTTGCTGGGCAAGCTGTTTTCTTCGAAATCGTTTCCTGCTGCGGGTTCCCGGGAAACCTTAATGAAAAATGCGCATAACTTGATTCGGGGTTTTGATGAGACCAGCTACGGTTCTCAAAGTCGGCACCTCTCCGACCTTTCCGATCCCGATGAAAATTATTTTGTGCTGCTGGGTGGGCAAGACGGCTGGGTGGGAAGCCAATTATTGACCGATCAAATTCCGTTGTGGCAAACCCGGCAAAGCATTCAAATGCCGTTGCGGCCAAGCCGCATCGAACAACTTTTTCCCCACTGCATAGGCAGGTTAGAATAAATTCTCGATATTGCCTTAATTTCCTATTGCACAGGATGTCCACCCATGAAAACAATCATCATTAGCAGCCGCAAAGGTGGGGCTGGAAAAACAACGCTGTCCTTGAATCTGTCCGCTTTGGCCAGCCAGCAAGGCAAGAAAAAAGTGGCCTTGCTCGATCTGGATCCCCAGGGTTCCAGCCGCTTTTGGGATTCACTGCGGGAGGCCGATTATCCGGATGTTCGAAAAGTGGGTTTCAATGACATCGTGATTGAGCTTTCCGAGCTTGAGGACGAGGACTATGACTATGTGTTCATTGACATGCCCCCCACGGATAAAAAATGGGTCAAGGACGCCATGGAGCATGCCGACCTTGTATTGATTCCAACCAAGGCCAGTCCGCTGGATATTCATAGCGCGAGCAGCACACTAGAGTGGGCATCAGACGCTGGCAGTAAAGTAACCTGGGTCATCAACGGTGCATCTGTGTTCAGCAGCACCCCTGAAATTGTGTTTGAACAACTCAAGGCCACCGCCAAGATTTGTCGCACCATTGTGCATGAGCGCAACGACTTCGTGATCAGTGTCGGCTTGGGTAAATCGGTCAATGAATTCGCGCCGAATTCCAAATCGGCTGCGGAAATTGACAGTTTGTGGCGGGAAATCAAGGCCATGCTCGGCAGGGCCTGAGCTCGTGGTCTAAATCAGGGCCTGCACCAAAACGGGCCTTTTCATCGTCGTGTTTCTGGCACCTTAATTGCTAAATAACTTCCAGACATCAAAGGGAGGGGGCAATGACTACGGTGCTCATCGTCGATTCAAACAAGGACTCACGCTTGGCGCTGGAAGCTCAATTAACGGCATCCAATCAGTTCGAGCGTGTGCTGTCCTGCCCGGGCTTGCAGCTCGCGGAAAACTCAATTCATCAATATGAAGTAAAAGTCATGTTGATTGATGCGGAGCAAGCCAGTCAATCCCCGCTGCTTCACCAAATCAAGGCCAACAATCCCGAATTGGGTGTTGTTTTGCTGCAAGGCAAAACAGGTGTTATTGACGCCGCCACTTTGATTGAACTGGGCGCGCATGCGCAAACCTCTCCGCTGGCTGCTCCCATGGAAATCATCGCCAGTGTGGCCAAAGCATTGGTTGGTCGCCTCAAACCCAGCAAACGAATACTTGGCAAGTTCCTCAAAGACAGCAAATAAGCCGGTACTGAAAACACGATCTGAATGCGGATTTCCCGCCAGCTTCGGATATCAAATTGATGGTTTTTCATGCAAAATCAAGCTTGTTCGCCATTGCAGCATTGACATGTCCACACAACATTCCAGGTCCGTTTTAGTGTCGTCCCGCCAGCGCGGAGCCATGACCATTCTCACGGTATTCATCATGCTGATGACCGTGGGTGCCTTGGCCGTGTTGGGTTTGGGGCAAGTGGTGTGGGAGAAGGAGGAAGTGCAACGTATTGCTGATCTGGCCGCCAAGGCGGCTGCCAGCGACATTGGCAACGCCCCTCAAGGCTTCACCGCGGCTGTTGATTATGCAAGGCGCAATGGCCTTGACGACAGCACTGACAATATCTCGATCAATTGCAATGTCAGGGGCACAGATACCTTGCTGCCAGCCAACGCTTGCGACCGTTCCGTGTTGGTGCGTCTGGTGCGTAATGTGCCCGCTGCGTTTCTGGGCACAGAACCGGTTGTGGCCGTGGCTGAAGCCACTGTCACCCCGGTGATCTCGGGTTTGGTGGGTACCAATTTATTGGCTTTGAATTTGAATGGATCAAGTTTGTCACCCTTGATGAGCGCCATCGGTACCGAATTGCGCTTGAATTTGTTGGGGTTTCAGGGCCTGTTGGCGTCAAACGCCCAGGTGGACTTGCTGCAATTGGGCGTTGAGTTGGGCGTGTTTGGAACTGGTGATCAACTGGACATGGCGCGTTTATTGAACACCGAGGTTACCGCTGCCCGCCTGCTGGATGCTGCATTGAGTGTTGCAGGTCCGGAGGCTCCAGTCATTGCAATTCCTGGCAATGGTCCGGCAGACACAGTCGACTTTTTGCTCAGTGAAATATTGTCCGCGGATACCAGTGGAGACTCCGAGTTTGCCGGCGCCTCGGTTCGCTTGGGTAATTTGGCCTTCGCCTCCAGCTTCGCCGCGGCAAGTGGGGTGGGTGGGAATGGCATTCGCCTTAATTTGGGTAACACCCTGAATGTTTCAGTGCTGAGTCCCCCCCAGTTGTTTGTCGCTACCAAGCGGAACACGGATGGGAGAGTAATCGCTACGGCACGTACAGAACAAGTTGCGGTTTCGAGCCGAATTGGTGTGCTTGATTTAACCGTGACTGCCGGTGGTGGCTCCGTCGATATCAAAGACATTGACTGCAAGCTGCCTCAGTCCGATTCTTCGGTTGCAGTTGATCTGGATTCGACCCCAATCGCTGCTGCGCTGCGCTTGCCCTCTTTGCCTCTGTTGGGGCAACGTACAGTGAATGCGAATGTGGGCAGTGGCAGCGCAAATGATATCGCCATGGTGGGCTATCCAGATCCAACCGTGACCACTTCCTACAGCTTTGAGGCTTCCCAGGGCGTTGGCAATTTGCTGACCAATTTGAATACCGGTGTGAATGCCCTGAACGGAATTCTCAACGTACTCGCCACTAACCCGGTTTTACGGGCTGGTTTGAACTCGTTGGGCAGCAGTCTTGATGAAATTCTTGAAGTACTGGGGCTGGAAGCCAATGAAGTTTATGTTCAAGTCGATAACATGGATTGCTTCAACACGGCAGTGCTGACCCGTTGAGTTACACTTTCCCCTACATCAACAAAAGTGGGGCACACTCATGGGCGAACAACGGGTTTGGTACGGGCTTCAAGCGGGCTTGGTGGTTTTTTGGCTGATTGTTCCATTGGTCGGGTTGCTGGGTTTTCATGTTCCCTTTCTCACAATTTTTGCAGCCATCATCTTGCTGGCGCATGTGCTTGAAATTCCGTTGGCCATCAACCGTTTGCGCGCACTCAAACTTCCTGTGGGCAAAGTGGTATTGAAAACACTGGTGTTTGGTTTCACGTGGTGGCTGCCCTTGAGCAAAGGCTACACCAAAGAATAAAAAGATCGTACCAATCTGATTTTTGCCTTATTTCAGGCGAATCACTTTCAAGCCATCTGGCAGCCTCGGCTTGCTGCCAGGTGGTACCCACACATAGCCAATTCCATCAGGCTGCTCTTTCAGTGTGGCAAATAGCTCTTCCTTGCTGTCCACCTCAACTGGGGGAGTACCTTGGCCCGTGTATCGGCGTACATGCCAGTAGCCCGTGTAGTCCAGTTCATTCAAATTCATGATACGTTGTAAAAACTCATCACGATCCGTGGTGCCCGGGGCTGTATTCACCGGCGTCAGGCGGTGCCCATTCACCTGGCTTAAACGGCCTTTGTAAATGCTGCGCAGTTCACGAATCGCGATTTCATTCACCGGGTGGCTTGCCGACGACACCACATACACCTCAGCCGAGGCGGCACCAACCACCCCCAACATCAAATACAGGGCAATTGATGCAGCGGCCTTCACAAAACTGGTCGTGCGCGCAATCATTGCCACACCCAGTTGTAAGACACGCTCAGGAAATTGAACGTGGTGTTGGGAATGCGGTTGTCAGACAACTGCGGTCGAGTATTTTTTTCCACCACATGTTGAATTTCTGCTTTGAGCGAGTCAGATGCACTCAGCGCATACTTTCCACCAATCGCGATCGAGTACTGGTCATCAAATTCGGAAATGAACCGGCCCAAGCTGGTGTAAATCGCATGCTGCCCACCAATTTTACGAATCAGTGTAAGGTTGCCACCATGCTCTTCAAACTCGGGAGTGTCCACGATAATAACTTGTGGTCCAAAGTCAGGAATTACGCCTTTGTTGGTGGATGAAAATTCGAGTTGGCTTAATTCCGCACGAAGCGTGTAGCGTTGCCAGTCGTACTCTGCACCCAAGTTGGTGAAATGTAGTCTCGCATTGAGCGAGCCTCCAACCACCCGTCGCCCGTTGAACTGGCGTATTTCCCGATCCAGCTGTGATTCATGATGTGCAAGTTGCAATCGGTATCGGTCACCATCTACACCGATGACAAAACCGGCCACTTCATATCGATTGGTTGGAAAATCTGCGGTGGTGTTGGATAAGCGTTGAATAATATCCCTGTTGCCAGCGATTGCCTGCAGTCGCCAATAACGGCCACCAGTGTCTTCAAACTGGTAGCTCGCTGAAAATCCATCTGTGCCAAGAACACCCGCGTTGTAGTAGATTTCGGGGCTTAAATTCGCGGGTACATAGGTTTGGCCAACGTCCAGATTCTCGGAATCCAGATAAAAATTCAGTCGCTGGCGGCCAACCTTAAAGCTCCAGTTGTCATTGGGCTTGTAGGTGACGAAAGCCCAGCGGGTGTCAATTTCAACGTCTTCGTCGTTGTCCAGCTTCGGTGCAACAACATATTGAACGGTCGCACTGAGTTGGGGATTGAACTTGACATCCAGCTGCGCCCCCAAAATCGAGTTGACTTTGAAGGTGCCGTCTTCGTTGATGAATCGCAGGTATTTCTGCTCGTTGTCGCCCAGTGTGTATTGAACAGTGCCGAATCCGCTAAGCGAATAATCCACCGCCATGGCCTGCCCATGGGCGAGCGCAAGGCCCGTGGCGAGTACCACGGCCTTTAGCAATTTGGGCAATGTGAGGGCAAGGTTCAAAAGCAGGCTCAGTACATATTATTTTTTGATTGCGCCCATTATCAGGTGCTCGATGGCCTGAAAACAATCAAAGACCAAGGCGTTCCGGTTTCTTTGTCGACAAAAGGCGACACCAATATCTCGCAGGGTACATGCGCACCATTGTCGGTTTCATAACGGGTTTTGATGGTCAGCTTCTCTCGCTTTAACAGGGAGACCAGCAGTTTTCTGAAGTCGCGCAGCGGCAGGCGGTCCGCAATCAAGGGGTACGGGTTACGGCCCAACCACTTTGCCACAGCTTGTCCGGTTACGTTTTCAAATGCCGAGTTCAGGTAAATGCACTGAAAAGAAGTGGCATTGCTGCCAAGGTCATTGGTCACCATAATCACTTCATTAATCTGCTCAATTGCAGAGCCCACCATGAACAAATCCCGGTACATCGCTTTGCGTTGGGTAATGTCTCGCAGCAAAATAGTCAGCCCGTCTTCCCGAGGCAAAAATTTCAATCGCAACCAACGATTGGTTCGAGTGTTGAAAAATTCAAAATCTCCTGTCGTGCCCTGCCGTCGAAGTTCGGATTGGCGTTTTCGAAACTCCAATAAGTCCAATCCTGGCAACACATCGGCAATGGCTGCCTGGTGAATGAAGGTTTCTTTGCCCAAAATCAAAGGCCGAGCTTTCGCATCCATGGCCTCAACCTGCAAGGCCTCGTCCAGTTCAAGCGTGCCGTCGGTCAGGGTATTCAGTACCTGGTTGAGTGCTGTGCTTTTTCGGGACAACTCCTGCGCCAGGTGCTTGGTGTGGGTGATGTCTTCAACCGAGCCGTACAAGCCACTGCTGCTGCCCAGGCCGTTGCTAATGGGTTGAAAGCTGAAGCGAAACCAGCGTTGCCCAGTGAGTCTTTCGAAGTTCACCTCGCATTCAATGTGGGCGGCCTGGCGGTTGTTGATGCACTCGATCAAGGTCGATGCCATGTTCTTCCCGGTCAATCGGGTCAACAGTTCTGTCAGCTCAAAGATACTGCCCAAAGGCAGCTCGGTGGCTTTGCAGATGGTTTTGAACTGATCGCTCACCTTCAGCAAACCGCTGTCGACATGGTAAAACCAGGTACCCAAGCCTCCTAGTTTTTCGGTCATCCCCAACAAGGTTTGATCAAACAGATTGCGGTCGACCATCGTCGATTCATTCACCATCTTGGTGTACTGAAGCACCAGTGCCTTGCGGCTGGTTTCAATTCCGGGGGTGGGGCGGTCAATCACAAAGCGCGCCCACACGGGTTTGCTGTCAGGTAGCCTGATTCTGGCGAATGCTTTTTTCTTCAGGCGCGTTCCCAATACCGTTTCCATTTCCCGAACTAAATTTTCCCTGTCTTCCTCATATATAAAATCGAGAACCGACGGGTTGTCTTTCACCCGGTGAAGCTCACTGTCGTCAACTTGTCCAAGTTGCACTAATTTGAAGTTCAAATCCAACACCAGTTTCCCTCGAGTTGATTCCGCAAGAAAACTCAAGGTGTTTGTTTTCAAGGTGTCCAGGGGGTTGGGGCGGCCTTGTACGGCGGTGCGCGGCAGCTGTGCAGCCACAGCAATATTTTGTAGCAACCCCACCGTCAGCGCTTCACCTTCCTCTTCGGGGGTTTTGTAGGTTCGTTCTTTCAGGGTCAACAGCCGGCCATTGGGCAACTGGATTTGATATTGAAACACCTGGCCGTTGCCAAGTTCCCTGGCCAGTTCAACATCGTGGCGGTGCTCTCTCACAATCAAGCCGTTGAACCAGGCCCAACTCACCCTCGGGCTGTGGCTTAAGCAAAGCCAATCCTCCAGGTTGGGTGACAATGCAATAAAACTCTCGTCGCTGTGTCGTCTCCAGCTTGCATAGGATTGTTCATGGCCTGCAAAGTCGCTTCTATGTCCATCCTGGAAAATTGGCTCTCGTGAATAAGCGCCCTGTGCCTGTTGTTGTCGGTTGGCCAGCGATACTTCCACCAAGGCAGCCATCGATTTCGCCATTTTGATTTCAGCACTGCTCCAGGTTCTGGGACTTGTGTCGATCAGGCAGAATGAACCTACTCTGGCACCTGTGGGGGTTTTGATGGGTACGCCCAAATAGGCCCTAATCCAGGGCGACCCGGTCACCAGCGGACTGTCTTTCACGCGTTCATCCTGGGTGCAGTCCGGGATGACCATGGGTTCGTCCTTCTTGATTGTGTGGGTGCAAATTGAAATATCGCGCGGGGTCTCGTCTGCATGCAGGCTGTTAAAGCCACGGCGAGCCTTGAACCATTGGCGGTCTAAGTCGACAAATGAAACAATGCAACTTGAGCAATTGAAGGCAGATACGCCCAAATCAACCACCGCCTCAAAACCCTCCTCGGGTTGAGTGTCAAGAATCGCAAGTTGATATAGCTCGGCCAGTCTTAAAGCCTCGGCCACCTCATTGGGCTTGGTCATCGATCCATTCGTGCACAGTGTGGCGTTGTGAAGCAGGGCGTTGCGCCAGTTTTGATTTATTTCTTGTGGAACAAGTGTAGCAGCTAATGAAAGCGTTGAAATGCACTTGGAAAATACATTAGGAGGCTCCCCTTTTGTGGTGTACCAGGCAGTACAAGGGGTGGGTGGTGGCCGAGGACAGAATCGAACTGCCGACACAAGGATTTTCAATCCTCTGCTCTACCGACTGAGCTACTCGGCCACGCGTTTTCGGTGGTGTTCACTACCGAAGCCCGCAAGTTTATCCGAAACTTTGACGTTGCGCAAACAACAAATGCAAAATCGCTGTAGCATGTTCAATAATTAATAAAGCCAGTCCTCCCGACCCATGAGCAATCTTACAAGCGTGCAGCCTCTACAAACGTCCAGCTACGATGTGGCCATTATTGGTTGCGGTGTGGTGGGGCTGGTTGCTTCTCTGGTATTGGCCAGTTCTGGTTTCAAAGTGCTGGTGGTTGGAGCACGTCCGCCCCAGTTTCAGCCCAATTCCGATCAGCGATTCGATCCCCGGGTTTTTGCCTTGTCACATCGAAGCCAACGCGTGCTTGACCGGCTGAGAGTATGGGACAACATTCCCAGCGAGAAAGTGCAGCCCGTCACCGAGATGCAGGTGTGGGGCGATTCCAGCGGCGATGCGCAGGGCCATTTGCGTTTTAACGCGAGTGACACTGGGGTTGACTACCTCACCTGGATTATTGAGCAAAGTTGCCTCTTCGATGTGTTGTTCTCAGCCATGCGCTACCAGCCCGGCATTGATTGGCTTGATGCAAGGGTAGAGGGCCTTTCCCGCGAAAAAGAGGGATGGGCCGTGGTGACCAACCTGAAAACAGTGCGTGTTCCCCTGCTGATCGCCGCAGACGGTGCGCAAAGCCAAACCCGCAAGCAGGCTGGTCTCGATTTCGCGCTTGATGACTACAGTGCTGAAGGCGTGGTTACCACCTTCGCCATTGAGAAGCCGCATCACGGGGCTGCACGCCAATGGTTTGCTGGCGATTCCGTCTTGGCCATGTTGCCGCTGCCGGGGCCACATGTGTCCATGGTGTGGTCCATGCCCTTGTCGCAATCTCAGGCGTTGCTACAACTCAGCCCGGCAGACATGGTCAATCGTGTGAAGTCCCTCTCGGGCGGCGCGGTTCAAGAACTTTACGGTGATCTGGTGCTGGTGGGTAAAACGTACGCATTTCCGCTCAAGCATGGTGTTGCGCCGGTTTGGTTCGACAACGGAGTTGTATTGATGGGCGATGCCGCTCACGTCATTCACCCCCTGGCGGGTCAAGGTCTGAACCTCGGGCTTGAGGACGCAGCCGAGTTGGCCAATTTGCTCACCTCACGCAAGCGCCTTCTGGCCGTGCAGCGCCTGGGCCTTGCTGACGAGCAATTGTGGCGCGCCTGGGAGCGTCGTCGCAAAGCGGCTTGCACGCCTGTGCATTTTCTTACCGATGGCCTGCACACCTTGTTTCGTCTCGACCTGCCAGGTGCTGCCTGGGTGCGCAACAAAGGCATGCACCTTGTCAACCAATTGCCCATGCTCAAACGTTGGTTGTCCCAACAAGCCATGCGCTAGCTGCAACTGAAAAGTCCTGGCGCAATGAACAAATTGCCTTCAAGCGTGTCCTAACTACAATTCATCATTTTTACCCAAGCAGGCCTATGAAATTCAATCTACCTTTGTCCCTTCGCAAGCGCAGCAGTGCTGTTGTTTTCTCTGTAATTGCCTTGTCAGCGGGCGCGTGGGCCTTGTCCCAATCAGTTCAGCCTGTGCAGGCGGCGGCAAGCAAGTCGCAGGTTGAACGAATTACAGCAGCTGTGAATGAGTCTTTGGGGGCATCCGGAGTCAAGGTGGTATCGGTCAGCGACATCGAGTTTATCGATGGTTTGTTTGAGGTGGTGGTGAATCACAATGGCACCAAAAAAATCATTTACACCAATGCCAGTGGTAGCCATCTCATTTTGGGCGAGCTTATGGAAAGCAAATCCATGGCCAATTTGACCGAAGCCAGGCTGGACAAGCTCAATGCCATCAACTTCGAGAAAGATCTTCCATTGGGTTTGGCCTTGAAAACCGTTTACGGGACCGGCAGCCGGAAAATTGCCGTGTTTGAAGATCCCAACTGCGGTTATTGCAAACGTTTTCGCAAGGAAACTTTGACCAAACTGCAAGACACCACGGTGTACACCTACGTGTATCCAGTCCTGGGCCGCGATTCTGTCGACAAGGCGCAAAAAGTAATGTGTGCCAGTGACAAGTCCAAGATGTGGGATGACTGGATGCTGAAAGACCAATCTCCCACTGGAAACGGCAATTGCAATCCACCAATTGAAGATCTGGTCAGTTTGGGTCGGGGAATGGGCGTGTCAGGTACGCCAACCGTATTTTTCCAGGATGGCACACGCGTCAGCGGTGCCATTCCTTCCGCTGACCTGAATCGCCGTATTGCAGCAGCGTCAAGGGCCAAATAAAAACTGATGCAAGGCCTTGGGGTTTTCAGCTTCCGCTTTCAGGCAGGGGCGTGCCCTTGGGCCAAATCAGCCACATTTTCAAGGGTTGGCGGGTCAGGCCAGCGGCTGTACCAGCCTCTTCACCTGTTCCCCAGAAATAGTCAGCACGTACCCGGCCCCGAATGGCGCCGCCCGTGTCTTGTGCCAAGGTGCCCTGCGCGATGGGCGCGTTGGTCACCGGGTTGCTGGATTCAATCCAGATCGGGCTGCCATAAGGTATTTTTTCACGGTCAATCGCCAGGCTGAGTTGGCCAGTCAAGGGAACACCCATGGCGCCCACGGGGCCTTCTTGTGGGCGCAGTACTTTGTTTTCCTTGAAAAACACCACGCTCGGATTGGCATTCAGCAAATCATCCAGCTTGCCGGGGTTGGCTTTTGCCCAGTTTCTGATGCCCGGAATGGTAGCCTGCGCAGCGGTCAACTCTCCGCGATCCACCAGCACTTTCCCAATGGATTTATATGGGTGGCCGTTCTGCTCGGCGTAACTCAAGCGAATCACGCTGCCGTCTGGCAAGGTCACCCGGCCTGAACCCTGCACCTGCAACAAAAATGCGTCCAGTTTGTCGTTTACCCAAACAATCGGTTTTTCACGGTCTGGTCCCAAGCGCTCCCATTCCGCCCTGTCAAAGAAAGGAACCAGCGTATTGCCCTGCAGGCGGCCACGCAGACGCTTTCCTTTCAGTTCCGGGTACTGTTCGTCTAGCTTCACGGTGATCAAATCCGCGGGCACGCCGTAAAGTGGCGCATTGTATGCACCCTGTGCCTGGCGTGCGCCTTTTAACAGGGGTTCAAAGTAACCGGTCAGCAAACCTTCTTTCTTGCCGTCTTCCTGCTGAAGCTGCCACACATCAAAGTTCGCCTCCATCCAGATTTGTGCTGGCAGCAGCGCATTCCCGCTCAGGTTTTGTCGGGCTTTGCGGCAAGCTTCCAGCAAACCGGTGGGGGTGGCTTTGCGTTTGGCCAAGGCATTGCCATTGACTGAGCACTGCTCTGAAAATGCCTCCAGAAAACGCCCGTGGTTGGCGGTGCTCCATCCTGGCAAACTTGAAAAGTCAGACTTCACAAACAGAGGCAGGGCCGGTTTTTCATCTTTTTTCTCGGTCTGGGCCTGTTTTTCTCCTGCCGGGCATGAACATTCAGCCGTTTTCGGGGTCGGAGCAGTAGCGCATCCAGATAGAATCAAGGCGGCCAGCACGGTGCTGGGCCACCAACAACGGAGTGGATTGGACATGTGGTTACTCATTGCGGAAATGGTTTTGGCTTTGGGCCTGATCGTGTTCATTATGTGGTGGACGTTGAGGGCCAGGGTAGATCATCC
Organism: Limnobacter sp. SAORIC-580; assembly: GCF_013004065.1. Taxonomy (GTDB): domain Bacteria; phylum Pseudomonadota; class Gammaproteobacteria; order Burkholderiales; family Burkholderiaceae_B; genus Limnobacter; species Limnobacter profundi. The sequence continues at coordinate 2,807,690 of NZ_CP053084.1, read as the reverse complement.
AGTCGAAAAAACCGACGAAGAATCATCAGCACCAAGCACACCCCCCGACAAGGATTAGTGCAGCACCCGGGGCATTGACAGCAAAAACTCGGGCACTGGCACATCAAACTGCTCGCCGCCTTCGCCCACAAAGGTGTATTTGCCTTTCATTGTACCCACCGGGGTGGGCAAGGGGCAGCCACTGGTGTACTCAAATCGCTCGCCTGGTCGCAGAGTGGGTTGCTCGCCCACCACCCCATCGCCTTTCACCTCCTGAACAATATTGTGCGCATCGGTGATAATCCAGTGGCGGCTTAACAGTTGCGCAGTTCTCTCGCCCACATTTTCAATTTCAATGGTGTAGGCGAACACATAAGGGCCTTTGTCTTTGTCACTTTGCTCTTCCAGAAACTGGGTGCTGACTCGAACTTCAAACTGATACGGTGACGGGCTGCTCATGCGGTGTAGCTTGTGAATGTTGCTGTAGATTTCAAGTATGACTTCAAACCCCCGATTTCACAAATCCGAAGCCGCTTACAAAGCCTTTTCGTGGGGGTAGTTTCGTTTAAACTCTTGCTTTGATTGTCGAATTCTCCATCGAAGGCTAACCATGAACCCGTTTGTTATCGCCCCCAGTATCCTTTCTGCCGACTTTGCCCGCTTGGGCGACGAGGTGAAAAATGTGATTGCAGCTGGCGCGGACTGGGTTCACTTCGACGTGATGGACAATCATTATGTACCCAACCTCACGATTGGCCCTTTGGTTTGCGAAGCCCTGCGCCCCCACACCACCGCAATGATTGATGTCCACCTCATGGTTCGCCCTGTGGATCGAATTATTCCCGACTTTGCAAAGGCTGGCGCAAACCTCATCAGTGTTCACCCCGAAGGCACAGATCACCTCGACCGCACTTTGGGCCTGATCCGTGATTCTGGCTGTCAGGCCGGTATTGTGCTGAACCCGGCCACCCCAATTTCTTGGGTGGATCACGTCATGGACAAGCTTGACCTTGTTTTGGTGATGTCAGTGAACCCCGGTTTTGGCGGTCAAAGTTTCATCCCTCAAGCTTTGGTCAAGCTGGCCGAATTGCGCAAGCGTATTGATGCCCATGTGGCCAAGGGTGGCCAGAATATTCGTCTTGAGGTCGATGGTGGCGTAAAGCCCGACAACATAGCGCAAATCGCGCGTGCAGGTGCTGACACCTTTGTTGCTGGCTCAGCCATTTTCGGCAAGCCCGACTACAAGGCCGTGATCGATCAAATGCGCGCCGAGCTCGCCACTACGAGATAAACAATCATGACCAAGCAAGCAGTATTGTTCGACCTGGATGGAACACTTTTACACACCGTGCCCGATCTGGCCGCCGCAGTGAACGCCATGTTGGTTGACTTGGGCAAAGCTGTTTTGCCTGAGGAAACAGTGGCCGTGTATGTGGGCAAGGGCGCGGAAAACCTGGTTAACCGAAGCCTGACTGGCAGCATGACTGAGAAAGCATCACCTGAACTGTATGCACAGGCCATGGCCAACTGGCAAAACCACTACACCCATATCAACGGCAATCACTCGGTGTTTTATCCCGGCGTGAAAGAAGGGCTGGAGTTGTTGAAAAATGGGGGTTACAAGCTGGCGGTGGTGACCAACAAGCCTGAGCGTTTCACAAAACCCCTGTTGGAGCGCACCGGCATTGCCCATTACTTCGAGGTTGTGGTGGGTGGCGACACCTGCCCGGTAAAAAAACCGGACCCCATGCCTGTAACCCATGCCTGCAAGCTGCTCGGCGTTGATCCTTCGCAAGCCTTGATGATCGGCGATTCCGTGAACGATGCGCTGGCTGCCAATGCTGCAGGCGTTGAGTGCTGGCTGTTGCCCTACGGTTACAACGAAGGGCGATCTGTTCATGAAACACAGTGCGATGGCATCGTGAACACAATCGAGGAAGCTGCACAACGCCTGCTGGGCGCACGGGTACCACAATGATTTCTCAAACTGAATTCGATGAATTTGCCGCGCAAGGTTACAACCGCATCCCACTGATTGCGCGCTGTTATGCCGACCTCGATACACCTTTGTCGGTGTACTTCAAACTGGCCAACAAGCCCAACACCTTCTTGCTTGAATCGGTGGTCGGTGGCGAACGCTCGGGCCGGTATTCCTTCGTGGGTTTGCCTTCCAGCATCACAATCAAGGTGATCGAGCATACGGTGTTGGTGCAACAGCAACATGCAAACGGCACACTGGAAACGCTCGAAACCTTCAACGGCGATCCGCTGCAATTCATCGAGCAATACCATGCCCGTTTCAAAGTGCCGCCGGTCAAGGGAAGCCCTCGTTTTTTTGGCGGGCTCGCCGGGTATTTCGGTTATGACACGGTGCGCTACATGGAGCCACGCCTGGAAGCCAGTCGCAAGGCGGATGACCTCGGAATTCCCGATATTTTGCTCATGTTCACCGATCGCATGGCGGTGGTGGACAACATTCAGGGCACCATTCAGCTCATCGTGTTTGTCGATCCGGCCAAGCCCAACGCCTATGAAAATGGCGTCGCTGAGGTCAAGCGGCTGATGGGTCAACTTCGTCAGCCCATCGCCATTCCTGCGTCTGGCAACAGCGAAAGCACGCCCATCGAACGCAGCATGGGCAAAGACTATTTCTTTGACATGGTCGCCAAAGCCAAGGAATACATTGCCGCTGGCGATGTGATGCAGGTGGTTCTGGGCCAAAGGCTCAGCAAGCGCTTCACGCAAGACGCGCTGATGTTGTACCGCGCCTTGCGCTCCTTGAATCCATCGCCGTATTTGTTCTACTACAACTTTGGCAGCTTTCAGGTGGTGGGTTCATCACCGGAAATTTTGGTGCGGCAAGATCAGGTCGAAGGCAAGTCTCCTTTGGTTACACTGCGCCCGATTGCCGGTACTCGCCCTCGCGGTAAAACACCACAAGAAGACGCTGCGCTGGCAGAAGAACTGTTGGCCGATCCCAAGGAAATTGCAGAGCACGTCATGTTGATTGATCTGGCCCGCAACGATGTGGGTCGCATTGCTCAGGTGGGTTCAGTGCAGGTCACTGAGAAAATGATCATTGAACGCTATTCACATGTCATGCATATCGTCAGCAATGTGCAGGGCGATTTGAAGCCGGGCATGGGCGCCATGAACGTACTGCGCGCTACGTTCCCAGCTGGCACGCTTTCCGGTGCACCCAAGGTTCGCGCCATGGAAATTATCGACGAACTCGAGCCCACCAAACGAGGCGTTTATGGTGGTGCTTGCGGTTATCTCAGCTTCACAGGCACCATGGATGTGGCAATTGCCATTCGTACTGGGGTGGTCAAGGATCAAACTCTCTATGTTCAGGCTGGAGCTGGCGTGGTCGCCGACTCGGTTGCCGAAAGTGAATGGCTTGAAACTGAAAACAAGGCACGTGCGGTCATGCGTGCCGCTGAGCTTGTACAAGCTGGGCTGGATGGAGAGCTGTCGTGATTGTTTCTACCCGCAAGGGGGCTTGGTAGTGCTTGTGTTAACATTTTAGTCAAACACGCACTTGTTCATCCCCCCTTTATTTGAAATGCAGGCCCGCCATGCTGTTGATGATCGACAACTACGACAGTTTTACCTTCAACCTAGTCCAGTACTTTGGCGAGTTGGGTCAACAGGTTCATGTTGTTCGGAACGACGCGATCACCGTCGATGAAGCGCTGGCTTTGAAACCCCGTGCCGTGTGCGTATCCCCAGGCCCTTGTTCGCCGGCGCAGGCTGGCGTGTCGATTGAAATTATTCAGCGCATGGCCGGTGTGGTGCCGCTTTTGGGCGTGTGTCTTGGGCATCAGGCCATTGGCGAGGCTTTTGGTGGCAAGGTTGTGCGTGCAAAAACCATCATGCACGGAAAAACATCACCGATTCATCATAGCAACGTAGGTGTTTTCGAGGGTTTGCCCAATCCACTCACATGCATTCGTTATCATTCACTTGCCATTGAGCGGGCAAGCCTGCCCGACTGTCTCGAAATCACGGCAGAAACGGCGGACGGTGAAATTATGGGTGTGCGACACAAAACACTGGATATTGAAGGGGTTCAGTTTCACCCCGAGTCTATTTTGAGTGATCGCGGTCATGACCTTCTGAAGAATTTTTTAAAGCGCGTCAAATCGCCTACGGCCGCCTGATTTCCCAAGCGCTTAATGAATCCAACTTTTTTAATTTCAAACGTCATGTCGCAACCCTTTAATTACTCCGCAACATTGAACCAGCTGCTTGCCGGGCAAGATTTGTCGCACGAACTCACACGTGCTGCATTTCAGCAATTGTTGAGTGGCGGTCTAAGCACAGCGCAAATCGCTGGCTTGCTGGTGGGTTTGCGGGTCAAAGGCGAAACAGCAGAGGAAGTGGCCGCGGCTGCGCAGGTGATGCGAGATCTGGTAACGCCGGTTGAATTGCCCGCTGGTGTCGAGGTTGTTGACTTGTGCGGCACCGGTGGCGATGGTGCACAAACATTCAACATTTCAACAGCCTGTATGTTTGTGCTGGCTGGTGCTGGTGCAAAAGTGGGCAAGCATGGTGGTCGCAGCGTGTCCTCGAATTCCGGCAGCGCCGATGTGCTTGAATTGCTGGGTGCCAACATCAATCTGAAACCAGAACAGGTCGCACAGTCGATCGATCAGGTCGGCATCGGGTTCATGTTTGCCCCAAATCATCACAGCGCCATGCGTTTTGCAGGTCCAGTCCGCAAAGAACTGGGTGTGCGCACTGTGTTCAATATTCTGGGTCCGCTTACCAATCCCGCCAATGCCAAGAGACAGGTCATGGGTGTGTACAGCGCCAATTTACTGGAATTGCAGGCTGAAGTGCTTCGGCGATTGGGTTCGGTTCAAGCGCTGATTGTTCATGGTGAAAACGGCATGGATGAATTGTGTATCGAATGCGACTCAAAAATTGCGGAGCTGCGTGATGGTGAAATCAGGCACTACAGTATCAAGCCCGAAGATTTCGGCCTTACTCGTGCATCACACAGCAGCTTGCATGCCGGTTCTGTTCAAGAGTCTCGCGACAAAATTTTCCATGCATTGAACGGCAAGGGCGGTGCCATTGGCGACATCGTGTTGCTCAACAGCGCAGCGGGCCTGTATACATCAGGAGTCGCCAGCAGCCTGAAAGAGGGCATCGACATCGCCCGCGCAACAGTGCTCAGTGGCGATGCAATCCGCAAATTGAATGAATTTGTCGATTTCACCAAATCGATTGAGCAATAAGGCAGCATCATGAGCGACATTCTTGACCAAATTCTCGCCACAAAGCGCCAAGAGATTGCGCAGGGCAAACAGGTGTTGTCTGAAGTGCAATGGTTGGCCAAAGCCGCGCGGCTGGCACCAACGCGGGGTTTCGCCAATGCCATGAAAACTGCAGTGGCCAAAGGTTTGCCAGCTGTCATTGCAGAGGTAAAACGTGCCAGCCCCAGCAAAGGCATATTGCGCGAACCTTTCGACCCCGTTGAAATTGCGAAAAGTTACGCTGAGCATGGTGCAACCTGCCTGTCAGTTCTCACCGATATTCAATACTTCAAAGGCGCGCCCCAGTACCTTGACATGGCCCGCGAAGCCAGCGGCTTACCCTGCATTCGCAAAGACTTCATCATCGACACCTATCAGGTGGTGCAAGCCCGGGGTTTGGGTGCTGACGCCATCTTGTTGATTGTTTCCGCCTTGCAGTTGCCTCAGCTGCAGGAACTCGAGCAGTGCGCCAATGAACTGGGTATGGATGTGCTGGTGGAAGTGCACGACGCACAAGAAATGGACATCGCTTTGCAGTTGAAAACACCTTTAATCGGCGTGAACAACCGCAATTTGCGAACCTTCGAAACCTCATTGCAAACCACGCTCGACCTAAAGGGCAGGGTGGGCCCTGAACATTTGTTGATTACCGAGAGTGGTATAGCCACCCGTGAAGATGTGGCATTGATGAGATCAAACGACGTCCATGCGTTCTTGGTAGGCGAGGCGTTCATGAGAGCACCCTCGCCAGGTCAGGCATTGGCCGATCTTTTTTATTAAAGCCATGGAGCAGGAACAGTATCGCCCTCAATCTGTTCCAGTTTCTGGATCGTCCATTCATTGGACGCCGGTTTGCCTGCCACCAACTTAAATTCCAGCAATCGCTCCGCTCGAAATGCAACTGCCCGCAGTTCAGCGCTTGGCTTGCTTGCTGCCAACAGCCGTTTGTAGTGCGTTTCGGTCAGTTTTTTTTCGCCCAAAGCCACCAGTAAATCGCCTGCTGAAATTCCGCTTGCATGCGCTGGGCTGCCGTTGATCACCTGTTTTACCAACATGCCTTCGGCTTTGAATTGGCCGTGTAAGCCGAGGTAAATCTGCTCATCATTTTGGGTTTGGTTGAGTGTAAAACCATAAGCCTTTAACGCATCGCCCACTGGCAGCTCTTCCGTGCTCTGTGTCCACTGCGAAATTTCCTGTCCAAGGTCAACTCCGGTGGCTTCAAGCACCAAACCTGGAAATTCGTTTTCCTGTAATCCCTCTCCGCTCAATCCCTTTCTTTGCCACATCAATCGCATCACGTCGTCCAGGTTTTTTTGTCCGCTGGTTCGCTGTCGAAGGGCGGAATCAATACACAAGGCCACCAGCGCGCCTTTGGTGTAATAACTCACAATGGCGTTGGGTGCGTTTTCGTCCTGCCGGTAGTATTTGGTCCAGGCATCGAAAGAACTGTCGGCCACGCTTTGGTTCAAGCGGCCAGGTCCCTTCATCACCTGCGCAATGTTTCTACCTACGCTTTTCAGGTAAGCCTCTTCACTCAATTTGCCGGCGCGTGCCAGCATCACATCGTCGTAATAGGAAGTGAAGCCTTCAAAAATCCAAAGTAGTCGAGTGTAGTTTTCCCGGGTCAAGTCGTAGGGAACAAATGCGGCTGGCTTCATCCGCTTCACGTTCCAGGAATGAAAGTACTCATGACTGCAAAGCCCCAGAAAGCCTTCGTACCCTTTGGGCGCTTTTTCAACGCCGCGTTGTGGCAACTCTCCCGCGTTAAAAAGCAGGGCGGTGCTGTTTCTGTGTTCCAGTCCACCATAGCCGTTGTCGGTCGCATGCAGCATAAACACATAGCGTTCAAATGGCGCTTGCCTGGTTTCTGGCTCGAACAGGGCAATTTGCGCTTCGCACACCGGTTTCATGTCATTGCAAATGCGCTGCAAGTCCAGGTCTGTATCGGCACCATACACGGCGAATACATGTTCAACGCCGAAGGCCGAGAAACTTTCAACCTGCAATTCACCCATTTCCACTGGGTGATCAATCAAGCTGTCAAAGTCGTTCGCCTTAAACCTGACTGAGCCTCCCGCCCGCAACACCGGGCAACCATGACGGTCTTTCAATGTGCCTGGCTGGCTGGGCAAACCACAGGCAATTAGCCAATCCCGCAAATACTCCCCAGGTCTTGAAATGGTTAATTCAACTGCTTCTTGTTCAAATCCCTTTGGGCACAAAAACAAGCTGGTCCCGTTGAAAAAACCATGAGTATCATCCAGGTGTGCACCGCGCACTGACAAATCCCAGGCGTACACTCGCCATTCGCACTGAATTAACAGTGATTGCGAAGCCGGCACAAGTTGCGAGGCATCCACGTGAACACGCCAAATGTCCTTTTTTTCCCGGCTGCAAGCAGTTTCAACCGATCCCACACTCGCTCGCACATACAGCACGTTTCGGGAAAATTCCCGAATCAGGTAGCTACCCGGAATCCAGGTGGGCAAGCTCAAATCAATCCAGCGCTTGTCCTCAGGGCCTTGCAGTTGTTGCGGTGCAATTTCGAATTGCAGCTGAACATCGAAATAGTGGCCTTTCGGGTCTGCCACCGTGATTTGGTAATGCAACATGTCAATTGTCTGTAGATTAAATTTTGATCAACACTCGGCCAGTGTTTGTTCCCGCCATAATTTCCGCGGCAGCCTCAATCGCGCCCTCCAATGAAAGGGTGCGGGTCAAATCATTCAGCTTGTTCAAATCGAGGTCTGAGGCCAGTCTGCGCCATGCATCTTCACGTACCGCAAGCGGCGCCATCACTGAATCAATCCCTTTCAAGGCGACTCCTCTCAAAATGAACGGCGCCACTGAAGAGGGCAAATCCATGCCTTGAGCCAACCCACAAGCGGTCACTGTGCCGCCGTATTTTGTTTGTGCACAAGCATTGGCCAAAGTGTGCGAACCCACACAGTCCACTACACCAGCCCAGCGCTCCCGTTGCAAGGGTTTCCCGGGTTCACTCAACAACTTGCGGTCCAATACCTCGCTGGCACCCAAGCCTTTCAAAAACTCGGTTTGCTCAGGTTTTCCACTGGTGGCAACAACGGTGTATCCAAGCTTGTTCAACAGCACAATCGCAATGCTGCCGACACCACCGGTCGCACCCGTCACCAAAATTTCACCGCTCTCCGGTTTCACGCCGCTTTTCTCCAGACCCAGCACACACAACATAGCCGTGTAGCCCGCAGTGCCAATTGCCATCGCCTGCGCCGCACTCAGGCCCTCGGGGCGTTTGATCAGCCAGTCACCTTTCAATTTGGCTTTTTCTGCCAAGCAGCCCCAATGCGTTTCACCCACACCGAACCCATTCAGAATCACTTCATCTCCAGGCTTGAACCCTGAGTGGGCGCTTTCCAGAACAGTACCCGCGCCGTCAATACCCGCCACCATGGGCCACTGGCGCACCACGGGCGACTTGTTGCAAATAGCCAGGCCGTCTTTGTAATTGAGAGTAGAGTGGGAAATTTGAACCAGCACATCGCCAGATCCAGGCAGCTGACTCTCGTCCAGCTCTTGAACACTGGCCTTGAATTCGCCTTGTTCGTTTTTCTGAAGAAATACAGCCTTGAACATACTTTTTCCATCCTTGCTTCTGATCAGTCTTGATTCAAGACTACACCATTAGGCAAAGCAGGCGGTCACCAGCAATCCAAGAATTGCACCCAAAGTCAGGTGGTTTCTCAAGCGCAGGTAAGCATCAAACGCTTTCATGGGTTTTAAAAAGCGCTGGTCCACCAGCCACACCAAAACCAGAATCAGTACAAGAATCCACAGGGTGAACTGGGGTGGTGAAAATGCGCCTGCCAGCCAGGCCAACAGCGAGGGCGTCACACCCCAGATAAAACTTCGAGTTTCAAATTCCGCTTGGTCCAACCCTGCAAGATAAGTGGCTTGGTCCTGGCTACTCAGCGAAATGGCCAATCCCCAATGCACAGCACCCAGAAACGAAACAATGCACAAGGCATAAATCAGGTTGTAGTTGGCCAGTTGGTCGGCAGTCTCCGTGCCGGTGTAAATCCCGGTCAGTACGGCCAAACCCAAAAAAGGAATCAAGCCTGCGTAACCAAGAACATTCATCCAGTGCGTTTTCAATGCCTGTGCCATTTGTCAATCCACCAAAATGCCGCCATGTATCGCCTCTTCTAGGCTACCTGCCATCAAGGTGGCTTCTCTGTAAAAGCGCGAAAAACTCTGTTGAAAGCGGGTCGGGTTTGGTAGGAGCTTGTCCTCTAGCGCCCATCGCACCGGTAAGCATCGCCCCATCATCAAGTAGCCTGAATTCAATGTTTCTCTTAATTCAAACTCGGCACCGGTTTTCATGAAGCCAGCCAGCATGCTTGTGCAGTGTCCAATGTCATCCGTGTTCACAACCCAGATCTGGTCGCAGCCCGTTTCCATGGCGTTCAACACAAAATCCCATCGCTGTTTATTCCACGGGTGCGCTTTGTGAAAAGCACAGTCAATCAGTCCCACGCGCAACTCCCCGTTTTGCGTCAAATCAAAACAAGCTTTCAGATCCCAAGGGTGAACCAAATTGATCTTCTTGAAGTTGCTCATCAGTGCGCTGCACGAGTCAACACCAGCCTGCTGGCGAAGATCCACCGTCTTGCGCTTTAGCGTGTCGCTCAATAGCTCAAGATCGAAGCGGTGGCTAGTCGGCTCAGCGACTCCAACGGGTGGCGCATTTCTCTCGCGCCCCACATCGCGTTTGCTCCTGGCGATCGATTCTAGGTCTTCATAGTCGGTGTCGATCGCAGTGTCACTACAATCCCATTTTTGCGCGTATTTCTTTACATTGTCCGCGTTGAACACGTAAGGCTTGTGGCTGAACGTGCCAGCCACCCACTGCCAGCTCAAATGGTTGGAAGCCAGGTCCCCATCCAGCAAATGGGTATACATCCAGTCAGCGCCCACTTTCCAGTGCACCTTGCGCATGTGTACTACGTACGAGGCAATCCACATCCGCACATGGTTGTGCAAATAGCCAGTCTCGTAAAGCAAGGCCACTCCGGCATCGATTGCTTCAACCCCGGTTCGGCCTTCCCGGATATCGTCCGGCAATTGTTGGTTATACCTGCCCGACCAAACGGGTCTGCGTACATCACTCAGAATCCCATTGCCTAATTCAGCATGCGCATGTTTGAAGAACTCTCGCCAAGCGAATTCAAAAATCAGCTTGTCCTCAAAACTCAGGCGATATTTCTCCATCAGCACTTGGGTGGCCTCCCGAACGCTCAAGTAACCATGGGTAATCCATGGCGACAGGCCGGTCACTGCTCCGTCCAGAAAATTTCGGGTGCGGCTATAAAGCGTCGGGTCTACCTTTGCCAATGCATCCAATGCGGCATGGCGGCTCGGTTCAAATTTGTTGGGTGTCTGGTACTGCATGGCTAGCCCTTCTGTCAATCGGATGGGGTTTACTTCACAAGAGGGCGGATATTTCGGAATCCCCCATCGATATTCAATACGGCGCCGGTCATCCTGCTAGAGCCCTCGCTCAGCAGCCAATGCATCGCTTGTGCAACTTCAGCTGGGGTGTTGACGCCCTGCAGTGGGTATTGCTTGGCACTTGCTGCCCGCATCATGTCACTTTTCAGGAACGCCGAAGCAATGGGTGAGTCGGTCAAACCCGGTGCAACCACATTAATCCGAATATTGTCAGCCGCATGTGTGGCTGCTGCCGATTTGGCCAAGCCCTCTACGCCAGCCTTCGCTGCTGCAATCGCCTCGTGATTGGGAACACCAATCCCGGTTGCGCAAGTCGACACAAGCACCGCGGAGCCACCCTGGCCTTGTGCCTTCGCCTGTTTCAAAAATGCCCTCAAGCCATACATGACCGAAAGCAGATTAACCTGCATCACGCTGTCAAGTTGAGCGTCGCTGGTTTTGACAAGCGGGGCCACCAAGATGGAGCCCACGCAATGTGCATAGCCATCAATCTGTCGGCCTTCAGCAACCACAGCCTGAAATGCCGCATCTACTGAACTGGAGTCACAAGCCTGAACTTCTACTATATGTACGCCCGACGTGCTGCCGTACAAGGCCTCAAGTACCGCAGTGTTTCGTCCCGCAGCAATCACCTCCTGGCCCGAATTCACGCACAACTGAATCAATTCCTGGGCGATTGCACTGTTGGCGCCCATTACAAATATGCACTTTGTCATTCTTTACTGCCTGTTTTGTCCAAAGTGCCCCTATTTTGTCCTAGACAGAAAATAAAGTCACGTCTTCCTTCAAAACTCTTTTCAGTCGTCAATTCCTCGAATTTGAACGGTTAGACTTTCTCCATCCCTATTAATTAATGAGCAGGAGACTGAACATGACCTATGAAACCATCCTTGTAGAAACCCTCGGCAAAGTGGGCTTGGTGCGCTTGAACCGCCCCCAAGTGCTGAATGCGCTGAACGACCAGTTGATGACGGAGTTGGGCCAGGCTTTGATGGACTTCGATTCCGATGACAACATCGGTGCCATGGTCATCACTGGCAACGACAAGGCCTTTGCAGCTGGGGCCGACATTGGAGCCATGGCCACATTTACTTACATGGATGTCTATAAAAGCGAATACATCACTCGCAACTGGGAAACCATCCGCAATATTCGCAAACCAGTGATTGCCGCTGTCCGTGGTTTCGCTTTGGGCGGTGGCTGCGAGTTGGCAATGATGACCGATTTCATTATTTGTGCCGACACCGCTAAATTTGGTCAGCCTGAAATCAAGCTCGGCATTATTCCAGGCGCTGGCGGCACTCAGCGTTTGCCCCGCGCTATCAGCAAAGCCAAAGCCATGGACCTCTGTTTGACTGGGCGCCTCATGGATGCCGCAGAAGCCGAGCGTGCAGGCCTGGTTTCCCGTGTTGTCCCCGCTGACAAGTGCCTGGACGAGGCCATTGAGGCGGCCACGGTGATTGCCGCCTATTCAAATCCCTCCGTAATGATGGCCAAGGAAAGCATCAATCGGGCATTTGAAGGGTCTTTGTCCGAAGGAATGCTTTTTGAGCGCCGCATGTTCCACAGTTTGTTTGCTACTGAAGATCAAAAAGAGGGCATGGCGGCCTTCGTTGAGAAGCGGAAGCCCGACTTCAAGAACAAATAAGACCGAATTTTCCAAATTAATTTGAATTAGATTGAAATTAAATGGGTTCAAAGCTCTTTTTAAAGGGCTTGGGTGTCAAAAAAATGAAATATTTTCAGGGCTCCTTCTGGAGCCTGTTTTTTGTGCAACTCTGAAAAAAATCCTTGTGCTTCAGAGGCTTGTTTTCGTCGTCTTGTGGGGTGGTTGGAACACACTTTTGCTGTGTTGCAGAAAAATACAAATTTCTTCACAAAAGTGTTTGACAGGTGGAAAGATGATGTGCATAATCTCGTTTCTCTGCTGCACGACAAGCAGCACGAAACGAAGCAAACAAGCGGTTCTCCAAGGTTTTAAGTAAGCTTGAAGAGCAGCAAGGTTAGCAGAAATTTCGAAGCGATCTTTAACAAGTTAACAGCCGATAAGTGTGGGCACTGACCAGATGGGTTTAAGGTTTGTTCTTTTCTCAAAAAGAATGACTTTGAATCACGATTCAGAGTTAGTGCTCACGGAATAAAGTAAATGAATGTGAAAGCTGTCAAGGCTTTTATAAACATCTACTCCGTCGAGTTTAGTAAATTTTGCAGAGATTAAACTGAAGAGTTTGATCCTGGCTCAGATTGAACGCTGGCGGCATGCCTTACACATGCAAGTCGAACGGTAACAGGTCTTCGGATGCTGACGAGTGGCGAACGGGTGAGTAATACATCGGAACGTGCCCAGTAATGGGGGATAGCTCGGCGAAAGCCGGATTAATACCGCATACGCCCTGAGGGGGAAAGTGGGGGACCGCAAGGCCTCACGTTATTGGAGCGGCCGATGGCTGATTAGCTAGTTGGTAGGGTAAAGGCCTACCAAGGCGACGATCAGTAGCTGGTCTGAGAGGACGATCAGCCACACTGGGACTGAGACACGGCCCAGACTCCTACGGGAGGCAGCAGTGGGGAATTTTGGACAATGGGGGAAACCCTGATCCAGCAATGCCGCGTGTGCGAAGAAGGCCTTCGGGTTGTAAAGCACTTTTGTCAGGGAAGAAATCCTTTGGGCTAATACCCTAGGGGGATGACGGTACCTGAAGAATAAGCACCGGCTAACTACGTGCCAGCAGCCGCGGTAATACGTAGGGTGCAAGCGTTAATCGGAATTACTGGGCGTAAAGCGTGCGCAGGCGGTTGTGTAAGACAGGTGTGAAATCCCCGGGCTTAACCTGGGAATTGCATTTGTGACTGCACGACTAGAGTGTGTCAGAGGGGGGTGGAATTCCACGTGTAGCAGTGAAATGCGTAGATATGTGGAGGAACACCAATGGCGAAGGCAGCCCCCTGGGATAACACTGACGCTCATGCACGAAAGCGTGGGGAGCAAACAGGATTAGATACCCTGGTAGTCCACGCCCTAAACGATGTCAACTAGTTGTTGGGGATTTACTTCCTTGGTAACGTAGCTAACGCGTGAAGTTGACCGCCTGGGGAGTACGGCCGCAAGGTTAAAACTCAAAGGAATTGACGGGGACCCGCACAAGCGGTGGATGATGTGGATTAATTCGATGCAACGCGAAAAACCTTACCTACCCTTGACATGGCAGGAACTTTCCAGAGATGGATTGGTGCTCGAAAGAGAACCTGCACACAGGTGCTGCATGGCTGTCGTCAGCTCGTGTCGTGAGATGTTGGGTTAAGTCCCGCAACGAGCGCAACCCTTGTCATTAGTTGCTACGAAAGGGCACTCTAATGAGACTGCCGGTGACAAACCGGAGGAAGGTGGGGATGACGTCAAGTCCTCATGGCCCTTATGGGTAGGGCTTCACACGTCATACAATGGTCGGTACAGAGGGTTGCCAAGCCGCGAGGTGGAGCCAATCCCAGAAAACCGATCGTAGTCCGGATCGCAGTCTGCAACTCGACTGCGTGAAGTCGGAATCGCTAGTAATCGCGGATCAGAATGCCGCGGTGAATACGTTCCCGGGTCTTGTACACACCGCCCGTCACACCATGGGAGTGGGTTCTACCAGAAGTGGCTAGTCTAACCGCAAGGAGGACGGTCACCACGGTAGGATTCATGACTGGGGTGAAGTCGTAACAAGGTAGCCGTATCGGAAGGTGCGGCTGGATCACCTCCTTTCTAGAGAAAGAGAAGTAGATTCAAGTCTTGAATTTGTTTGGTTTTAGTGCTCACACTTATCGGTTTGTTTAGACGCGAAGATACAAGCAGCAAGAAGAGAGGGCCTTTAAGTGCGGAACGAAAGAACTGTCTAGAGGTCAGGGCCCTGGGGCTGAAAAGTTTACGGGGTCTGTAGCTCAGTTGGTTAGAGCACCGTCTTGATAAGGCGGGGGTCGATGGTTCGAGCCCATCCAGACCCACCATTGGTTTGAAGTTGTTGTAAAACACCTGGGGGTGTAGCTCAGCTGGGAGAGCACCTGCTTTGCAAGCAGGGGGTCATCGGTTCGATCCCGTTCACCTCCACCAAGTTTTAGTGCTGCAAGAAACGTGAAGTTTGTATCGAGTGTTTGAATAAATGGTCTTTGAATAAAAGATTGGCTGTTAGCGGTTAGGCAAGGGATGCAGGAGTTTGCATCGGTTTGCGGTCAAATGAATAAGCGCGTGGTGCTGGGCACTGGGGTGTTTATTCATTTGGCTGTAAGAGTCGCCAGGTCTTCAGGATCTGGACTTGTTCTTTAACAATTTGGAAATGATGAGATATCGAGATAGATACTCCTTTTAACGAAGGTGTAGATATTTTGATTGATGCGATTGCATCATCGTTCTTCTCAAGAAGTGGGTGTGTATTGTTCCTAATACGCACCGGCGCTTGAAATTTAGAATACACACAAACTACTTTGCTTTTTATGGTGATTACAGTGTTGTTCTTGTGAATAACTTGAGCAGGGCTTAACGCTATAGAGTCAAGCGAATAAGTGCACATGGTGGATGCCTTGGCAGTCATAGGCGATGAAGGACGTGGTAGCCTGCGAAAAGCTACGGGGAGCTGGCAAACAAGCTTTGAGCCGTAGATGTCCGAATGGGGAAACCCACCCTTTTAGGGGTATCGCACAGTGAATACATAGCTGTGCGAGGCGAACCTGGAGAACTGAAACATCTAAGTACCCAGAGGAAAAGAAATCAACCGAGATTCCGAGAGTAGTGGCGAGCGAAATTGGATCAGCCTGTACGATTTAGCATTTGAGTTAACAAAACGGTCTTGAAAGTCCGGCCATAGAAGGTGATAGCCCTGTATGTGAAAACTCGATTGTGGAACTAGGCGTACGACAAGTAGGGCGGGGCACGAGAAACCCTGTCTGAACATGGGGGGACCATCCTCCAAGGCTAAATACTCATGACTGACCGATAGTGAACTAGTACCGTGAGGGAAAGGCGAAAAGAACCCCGGGAGGGGAGTGAAATAGATCCTGAAACCGTGTGCATACAAACAGTCGGAGCGGACTTGTTCCGTGACGGCGTACCTTTTGTATAATGGGTCAGCGACTTACATTCAGTGGCAAGCTTAACCGAGTAGGGAAGGCGTAGCGAAAGCGAGTCCGAATAGGGCGTCTAGTCGCTGGGTGTAGACCCGAAACCAGATGATCTATCCATGGCCAGGTTGAAGGTTGGGTAACACCAACTGGAGGACCGAACCCACTAACGTTGAAAAGTTAGGGGATGAGCTGTGGATAGGGGTGAAAGGCTAAACAAATCTGGAAATAGCTGGTTCTCCCCGAAAACTATTTAGGTAGTGCCTCGAGTCTCACTACAGGGGGTAGAGCACTGTTATGGCTAGGGGGTCATCGCGACTTACCAAACCATGGCAAACTCCGAATACCTGTAAGTGCAATCTCGGGAGACAGACATCGGGTGCTAACGTCCGGTGTCAAGAGGGAAACAACCCAGACCGCCAGCTAAGGTCCCTAATATCTGCTAAGTGGAAAACGAAGTGGGAAGGCTAAAACAGTCAGGAGGTTGGCTTAGAAGCAGCCACCCTTTAAAGAAAGCGTAATAGCTCACTGATCGAGTCGTCCTGCGCGGAAGATGTAACGGGGCTAAGCAGATAACCGAAGCTGCGGATGTACACGTAAGTGTATGTGGTAGGGGAGCGTTCTGTAAGCCTGCGAAGGTGTGTTGTAAAGCATGCTGGAGGTATCAGAAGTGCGAATGCTGACATGAGTAGCGATAAACAGAGTGAAAGGCTCTGTCGCCGTAAGCCCAAGGTTTCCTACGCAACGTTCATCGGCGTAGGGTTAGTCGGCCCCTAAGGCGAGGCAGAAATGCGTAGTCGATGGGAAGCAGGTTAATATTCCTGCACCGACGTGTAATGCGATGGGGGGACGGATCGTGGAAAGTGGTCCAGGTGTTGGATATCCTGGTCCCTGCATCATAGAGGACAGTTAGGCAAATCCGGCTGTCATATACTCAAGGGTGTGGGGGGAAGTAGCTACGGCTACGAACCCATTGGAAGTGGTCCCAAGAAAAGCCTCTAAGCTTCAGTTACACGTTGACCGTACCGCAAACCGACACAGGTGGGCGGGATGAGTATTCTAAGGCGCTTGAGAGAACTCAGGAGAAGGAACTCGGCAAATTGGTACCGTAACTTCGGGAGAAGGTACGCCCTTGTAGTTTGACCATGAACAATGGAAGGACGAAGGGGTTGCAATAAAATGGTGGCTGCGACTGTTTAATAAAAACACAGCTCTCTGCAAACACGAAAGTGGACGTATAGGGAGTGACGCCTGCCCGGTGCTGGAAGATTAAATGATGGGGTGCAAGCTCTTGACTGAAGTCCCAGTAAACGGCGGCCGTAACTATAACGGTCCTAAGGTAGCGAAATTCCTTGTCGGGTAAGTTCCGACCTGCACGAATGGCGTAACGATGGCCACACTGTCTCCTCCTGAGACTCAGCGAAGTTGAAGTGTTTGTGATGATGCAATCTCCCCGCGGCTAGACGGAAAGACCCCATGAACCTTTACTGTAGCTTTGCATTGGACTTTGAACCGGTTTGTGTAGGATAGGTGGGAGGCTTTGAAGTGGGAACGCCAGTTCTCATGGAGCCATCCTTGAAATACCACCCTGATCTGTTTGAGGTTCTAACCTTGACCCATTATCTGGGTCGGGGACCGTGCATGGTGGGCAGTTTGACTGGGGCGGTCTCCTCCTAAAGAGTAACGGAGGAGCTCGAAGGTACGCTAAGTACGGTCGGACATCGTACTGATAGTGCAATGGCATAAGCGTGCTTGACTGCGAGACTGACAAGTCGAGCAGGTGCGAAAGCAGGACATAGTGATCCGGTGGTTCTGTATGGAAGGGCCATCGCTCAACGGATAAAAGGTACTCTGGGGATAACAGGCTGATACCGCCCAAGAGTTCACATCGACGGCGGTGTTTGGCACCTCGATGTCGGCTCATCTCATCCTGGGGCTGTAGCCGGTCCCAAGGGTATGGCTGTTCGCCATTTAAAGAGGTACGTGAGCTGGGTTTAAAACGTCGTGAGACAGTTTGGTCCCTATCTGCCGTGGGCGTTGGAAATTTGAAGGGGGCTGTTCCTAGTACGAGAGGACCGGAATGGACGTATCTCTGGTGTACCGGTTGTCACGCCAGTGGCATTGCCGGGTAGCTAAATACGGAAGAGATAAACGCTGAAAGCATCTAAGCGTGAAACTTGCCTTAAGATAAGATTTCCCTGAGGACTTGATCCTCCTGAAGGGCCGTTGAAGACCACGACGTTGATAGGCTGGGTGTGGAAGTGCAGTAATGCATTAAGCTAACCAGTACTAATTGCCCGTGCGGCTTGGCTCTATAGCATTGAGCCTTGCTTAAAAGATACGCACATGAAACAACACAGTAAATCTACCCGGGGCTAGACCTTAGCCTCAATAAAAACCAAGGTAGTTTGTTTGAAATAGATATACCCGCAACACGCATCAACAAGATAGCAGCGCTGTCTCAAAGATAACTCATCAGTTCCAAATCGAGCCAATCAGCCGCAACGCTGGTTAGCTAACAAGTAAGTGCAATCAAGGCACCGCACTTACAGCCAACCCTCTTTGCCTGACGACCATAGCAAGGTGGTACCACCCCTTCCCATCCCGAACAGGACCGTGAAACGCCTTAGCGCCGATGATAGTGTGCATTCGCATGTGAAAGTAGGACATCGTCAGGCTCTCCAATTCCAAAAAACCCCGCTCTCAATACCTGAGGCGGGGTTTTTTTATTTCAGATCAATACGGTGCTCCACTGCGATTCAACCGTGTCTAACGGCGTCTGCACAATTTTCAGAACGAAGCTTTTTCAGAACGAAGCTTTTTCAGAACGAAGCTGCTTGGTCCCAATTGGTGTTCGTTTCATGTGATTTTGCATTTATTCCTATATCTTCGTTGCTTTCTGTTTGTTTATCTTGGAATTGAAGTTGAAGTATCTTCTTGATCATCGGTCACGGTATATTTTTGGCCTATTGGTTCTTCTTATCCCGTTTGCCGTTTGCGCTGATAAAGGCGTTTCTCGATACCAGCAACTAAAGACCCACTTTCACCAAACACTGGCTACGCATGAAACACGGCTAGAATCAAAATTTCATTCCTTACTTTCGGTTGCTGAAACGGATGAAGAGAGGGCCTGGTTGGTCTACCGGTGGGTCACTTATCATTTCAAACATGACGCGGGTTTGGCCAACAGGATTGGAGATCCGTCACAACATTCACTTGAGAAACTGCACAAGCTTGCGGGCGGTAGTTGTGCGGTTTATGCCGATGTAACTCATCGTTTGATGAAAATGGCAGGCCTTGAGGTAAAGACAATTTATGGTTTGGTGAAAGGTGGTCCTGCAACATCGCACCGCAATGGCAAGCCAGTTAATCATGTGTGGAATGCAGTCAAAGTCGATGGTGTTTGGAAGGTAGTGGATTCCACCTGGGGGGCTGGTTTTGTGGGTCGACAAGGGTTTCAATCGTTGCACAGCGATCTGTTTTTTCTTCTTCCGCCAGAAAAAGCGATGTTAAGTCATTATGACGGCGCTGATGAATTGGGGTATCAACGGGCATTTGCTGTTAACCAGTCGTTGTTTGCCAAATTGCCCGACGATGCCTTGTATGCAGCTGCGGTGGGGCTGGATCCAAAATTAATAGTCGATGCTGCGCGAAGGGAGCCCCGTTTTAATCTGGTGTCGACCTTTGATTTACCTCCAGATGCTTTGCGAGTGATGTCGGCGCCCGTAAGTGGTGTGCTTGAACGCAGGGAACACCGTTTTGTTCTCGAGTCTGCAATTTTTGAAGAATTGATGATTGTTCAGGGAAAGTCATGGAGACCACTGAAGAAAAGTGGCAAGGTTCATTCCCTGATTCTTGTTCCGAGTCAGGGAGAGTTGCTGGTCATGGGGCGACGTCCAAAACAACATGAGTTTGAGGCTTTGTTGGGTTATCGAGTCAAGTAATTCAAGTGCCCTCGAGAAAGGCGTGCGTTATTGCCAGCCATGCCTTAACACCAAGCGGAAGTATTTTGTCATTGAAGTCATAGCTTGGGTTGTGCAGCGTGCAGGGCCCAATGCCATGTCCGTGAGTGCGATGACCCCCATCGCCATTGCCTATCCAAAGATATGCCCCAGGTTTGTGTTGAAGCATGAAGGCAAAGTCTTCCGCGCCCATGGTCGGAGGAAGGTTGGTGTGAACTGCAGTTACTTCAGGCACTCGCTTCAAGGCATTCTTTGCCAGTTCGGCCATTTCCGCCGAATTGATGGTGGGCGGATACTTGCGTTCAAACTCCATTTCAGCAGTTGCACCAAAGGCTGCGCAAAGCTCGGTGCTGAGCTTGTTCATGTGCTGTTCAATCAAATCCAGCGTTTCAATGCTGAAGGTACGAACAGTACCCTGCAATATCGCATGGTCGGGTATCACATTGATTGCTTCGCCAGCCTGAATCTGGGTGACTGACAATACTGCAGGTTCCACAGGTTTGCAGTTTCTGCTGACAATGGTTTGAAACGCGAGAATGAGTTGTGCAGCAATGACCACCGGATCAATGCCAAGGTCAGGCATGGCAGCATGAGCGCCTTTGGCTTGAATTTTGACTGAAAATTCATTGCTCGATGCCATGACCGCACCCGTGTGTGCAGCAAACTCGCCTTCCTTCAAGCCGGGCCAGTTGTGCATGGCAAACACCGCATCAACTGGGTAGCGCTGAAACATGCCGTCGTCAATCATGCGTTGGGCACCAGCTCCGCCTTCTTCTGCAGGCTGGAAAATAAGGGCAACACTGCCTTTGAAGTTACGGTTTTCTGCGATTTCCTGCGCGGCTCCCAGCAGCATGGCCACATGTCCATCGTGACCACAGGCATGCATTTTCCCGGGGTGGCGGGAGGCGTGCGGAAACTGATTGCGTTCCTGGATGGGGAGCGCGTCCATGTCGGCTCGCAGGCCGATCATTTTGCCTGGCCCTTGGGTTCCGCGAATAAGGCCAACCACGCCAGTACGTCCAATCCCGGTTTCCACTGTGTATCCAAGTTCAGCAAGCCGCTTGGCGACGATATCAGCGGTACGGTTTTCTTCGTAACGCAATTCAGGGTGGGCGTGGATGTCTCGACGGGTATTGACCCAGGATTCAATTTTGCTCGGATTCACAACAAACTTCGCTGGTTGGTACAAACATTAAGAATCGCAGGTTTTGCTCACTGTGGCAATCGCTGTGCTTTACTATGAAAGTTCTTCATCCAAGGTAGGGCAGGAATGATTCGGCGCAGTATGTTGTCAGGCTTGTTGTTGGTGAGCGCTGTTCTATTGAATGCTTGCAGCACGGGTTCTTATTTTTGGCAGGCCACCACGGGTCACCTGCGTGTTCTTGGGGCTGCAGAGAACATTGATGAGGTGTTGTTGCGTCCTGATCTTTCGGGGAAGTTGCGCACTCAATTGCAATATGTCCAGGAAATACGGGAGTTTTCTGTGGTGCAGCTGGGGCTTCCTGACAATCGGAGTTACCGCACTTACGCTGACTTGAATCGCGCCTATGCGGTGTGGAATGTGGTCGCTTCCCAGCCAGACAGTTTGACTTTGGAAACTTGGTGTTTCCCTTTAATCGGTTGTATTTCTTACAAGGGTTTTTATTCGGAGTCTCGCGCTGCGGCCCTTGCGGATGACCTTCGTAAACAGGGCTTGGATGTGGCGGTGCTGGGTGTGCCTGCGTACTCAACCTTGGGTTTTACGCCCGACCCGGTTTTGAATACTTTTGTGAATTATCCGGCAGGTGAATTGGCCAGGCTGGTTTTTCATGAGCTAGCGCACCAGATGGTTTACATTGCCGACGACACAATGTTCAACGAGAGCTTTGCGACGGCGGTTGAGGAATTGGGGGTGATTGCCTGGCTTGCCCAACCTGGGCGGGAGGTGCTGAAGGCGCAATACGAAATATTCGATTCACGCAGAAATGCCTTCCGGCTTATGTTGGCGCGTGCTCGCGATGATCTGGAACAGATTTATGAGAACAGCAATAGGCTGGACACGCCGCAGGTGTTGAGATTGAAAGAGCAGCGTTTCAAGCAGTTGCTGGTTGATTACGATGCATTAAAGGAGTCTTGGGGCGGATGGGCTGGTTATGACCGGTTTATGGCCGAAGATTTGAACAACGCGAAGTTGGGTGTGTCTGGTTTGTACACTCAATATGTGCCTGCCTTCAAGGCTTTGCACAACCTCTGTGATCAAAGCTTTCAACGTTTTTATACAGCCACCGAAATGTTGGGTGAATTCTCCCGAGAACAGCGTGAAACGCTGTTGACGGAGTTGGAGCATCGCGAGCCTTTGTCTTTTGGCTTCAAATGTTTATAAAAGCAGGCTGTGACCGTTCTTCAGCACGGGCCGGCCGTCTTCGAACACCAGAAAGGATTGCGGCTCGAAGGGTGTCCATACCTCGTCGTTCGTGAGCGCCGAGGTTGCAATTACCGCAACTCGATCGTTCTGTGTGGTTACGGCACCAAAGTCGACTTGAATGTCGCAATCAACCAAATGCGCGGCTTTGAAAGGATGTGCGCGAACGATGTACTCGAGTTTGGTAGAGCAATGCGTGTACATCGCTTGCCCGTTGGACAGCAGCATGTTGAAGGTGCCGTGTTCAGCGATCTTCGAGCACACCGGGCGAAGCACCTCATCGACTTCTGCCACGCTGGGGCGGTTGCCGGCGGTACGGTAACCAAATTCGTTTTTCAGGGTTTGCAGCAATAGGCAGAACGCGAGTTCGCTGTCAGTTTCTCCAATGGGCAAAAAGTCGCCTTGAAGACTTGGGTTGAAATCTTTTAAATCACCGTTGTGCGCAAACACCCAAGCCTGTCCCCAGAGTTCTCGAATGAATGGATGGCAATTTTGAAGTTTGACCTGCCCAACTGTGGCTTTGCGGATGTGGGATATCACATTGTAAGACCGGATGGGGTAATTCCGGATTAATTCCGCCACTGGGGAATCAGAGGCAGGGCGGTGATCGATGAAACATCTTGCCGCGGAGCCTTCGAAAAATGCGATGCCCCAGCCGTCTGCATGTTCATCGGTCAAGCCGCCTCTTTTGGCAAAGCCCTCAAATGAAAATTGAATGTCGGTTGGCGTGTTGCAGTTCATGCCGAGCAATTGACACATGGTTTAATTGGTAAATTGTTGATTAATTGATTTTTATTTTAAGAGACTTTTCATGTCTGAGAAGGATGATTTTTACAAAGACCTTTTAACTGAGGTTTTTGATGTGGGTGTTTTGGCGGCCCAGCCCGAGCAAGCCTTGAAGGAGGCTTGGCACGAGCAAATCATGCCTTGGTTGAGCCAACTGGCCCCCGAGAGAGAGCGGGTTTGGGTTTTTGGGGCAGGCAAGGCAGCTGCATCGATGGCCAAGGCCTTGGAAGGAGTGGTTGGGTCTTCAGAGAAACTGCAAGGTTTTGTCGTAACCCGGCGTGGGCATGAGGTTAAAACTTCGACCATCGAAGTGGTTCAGGCGGCGCACCCAGTGCCGGATGAAGATGGTCAACGTGCTGCGCGCAGACTGCACAAAGCCATCTCGGAGGTGCCCTCCAGTGATGCCGTAATCGCGCTGGTGTCGGGGGGCGGTTCAAGTTTGTTGAGTGTGCCGGTTCGCGACATTCCTTTTGTTGATTTGCAGCAGTTGAACCGAGCTTTGTTGGCCTGCGGTGCGCCGATCGACGAAATGAATATTGTGCGCAAGCATGTGACTCAAACATTGGGGGGCCAGTTGGCCCAGATTTGCCGTGCACCGGTGTTTCAGTTGTTGATTTCGGATGTGCCGGGAGATGATCCTTCATCGATTGCATCGGGTCCGTTCAGCCCGGATGAGAGTACTTTTCACGACGCCATGGAGGTGATCAAGCGTTGGGCGGTGCAAGTGCCACACTCAATTGCCAGGTATCTCGAGAAAGGGATAAAGGGTGCGGTGCCTGATACACCCAAGCGGAGTTCGCTGGTTTTTCGCAAAGTGAAAACCCATTTGCTGGCCAGCAATTTGAAGTCGTTGAATGCTGTAACCCAACACCTTGAGGTCAAGGGATACAAGGTTTTGAACCTTGGCGATACTTTGGAGGGTGAGGCGCGAGATGTGGCGCAGGTGCATGCAGCTATTGCCAGGCAAGCAGCCATGGGACAAGGGGGCTGGCCTGCTGCTCCGCTGGCGATTATCAGTGGCGGTGAATGCACTGTAACCCTGAATGACACGCAGTTGAGGCAAGCGCGGGGTGGGCGCAATTCCGAGTTTTTGTTGGCTTTGGCTTTTTACCTTCGGGATATGAGCGCACCTGTTGAGGTTGCAGCTATTGCGGCAGACACGGACGGGATTGACGGTATTGGCGGGCATGCCGGTGCGTTGATGTTGCCCGGCGACAGGCAGCGCTGCAAGGCTGCCAAGCTTGCGCCTCAGTTGCACTTGGATCAACACACCAGTTACGACTACTTTAAACGCCTGGATCGATTGTTGATGACGGGGCCCACGATGACCAATGTGAATGACCTGAGGATTATTCTGATCGGCAAGCCCTGAGAAAGTTCGGGCAATCTGCGTGAGGTAAAATACAGATCGTTCCAAACTTTATCTGGCCCTCATGATTCAGACCATTCAAATTGCTCCGCCCGATGATTGGCATTTGCACCTTCGCGACGGCGAGGCCCTGGAGCATGTAGTTGCGGCCACGGCGTTGAATTTCCGGCGTGCGATTGTGATGCCCAATTTGAAGCCGCCTGTGACCACGGTGGATCAAGCCGTGGCTTATCGTCAGCGTATTCTGGATGCCGTAGAGAAAGCTTGTTGTACGGGCGATTATTCCGCGGAGGAACAGGCCGTCATGCGTTTGTTTGAACCCTTGATGGTGCTGTACCTGACCGGTGCGACGAGCCCTCAGGAAATTGAAAAAGCGGCCAACAGTGGTGTAGTGCGAGCAGTGAAGTTGTACCCAGCTGGCGCGACCACAAATTCTGAAGCTGGTGTTTCCGATTTGCTGGGCCAATGCGGCGCCGTGTTGCAGGCCATGGAGCTTCATGGTTTGCCTTTGCTGGTACATGGTGAAGTGACGGATGCGGATGTGGATGTGTTTGATCGCGAAGCCGCATTTGTAGAGACGGTGATGAAGCCTTTGCGTCGGCAGTTTCCGAATTTGCGGGTAGTTTTTGAACACATCACCACTGAGCAAGCGGCCACGTTTGTCACAGAGGATTCGGGGCGTGACGCGCAGGGCAGGTTGCTGCTGGCTGCAACCATTACACCTCAGCATTTGCTTTATAACCGCAACGCTTTGTTCAAGGGTGGTTTACAGCCACATTGGTATTGCCTGCCAGTGTTGAAGCGCGAGGTGCATCGCAAGGCACTGTTGAAAGCGGCAACCAGTGGTTTACCGCAGTTTTTCCTGGGTACAGACAGTGCTCCGCACGCCAGGCATTTGAAAGAAATGTCATGTGGTTGTGCCGGTTGTTATTCTGCACCCTACGCCATGGCCATGTACGCTGAAGCTTTTGAGCAGATGGGGGCATTGGAAAGCGTTGAGCTGTTTGAAAAGTTTTGTAGTTTGAATGGCCCTGCATTTTATGGTGTGCCTGTAAACGAAGGTGTGTTTGAGCTACAGCGCAAGTCTTTTGAAGTACCGCAACGGCTGCCCTTTGTTACAGAAAGTGGGATTGTGCCTTTGAGGGCAGGAGAGGTGCTGGATTGGACTGTTACCCGTCTTCGGTGAGCGGTGGTGGCACATTCAGCAGTTAGCCCCTGGCTATGGCCCTATGGTGAAAACCGTGCCCGTTTTGATTCTCGATTTGATCATGAGGGCGCTGTTTCCCGTCGGTTGAATGATCTGCGTGGTGAGCTGGTTGAGGCCACCCCCGTTTTTTTGCATTCAACCGAAAATTTGGGGGCGCTCGAATATGAGCGCCTTGTGCAAACTGGCCAGATCCCGACTCGAGATCTTTCTCACGATTGGTACAATGGCCAAGTTTGGTTGGCCTTTCCCAAAGTAAAGCAGCTGATCAATGCACTTCATGTACAGGACGCCTGTTGCTCTGCGGACCAAAGTGGAAGTTTGTCTGGCAATGGTCGAAGTCGCTTGCGCGATGCCTTGACTTTGTTCGATGAAAGCGGCGCGCTTCTTTTGACCACGGAGTGGTCGCTCTGCACGGCCTTGTTACAGCACGACTGGAAAACCTTGCTGCTTGATCAGCGAGAAAGCTGGAGTACCCGTGCCAGGGTTTTATTGTTGGGGCACGGTTTGCTCGATAGCATGAGCAAAGCTCACAAAGGTTTGTGTGCAAAGGTGGTGCCCGTACAGGTACCTTCGCTTGACATGGAATTGCCTGAGTTGCAGCGATTGATGTTGTTGGTGGTTGAACAACTTCGCGCCCCCGGTAACTTAAGCCCCCTGCCGGTGATGGGGGTTCCCGGCTGGTTTCGCGATTCCGAGACCCCCGGCTTTTATGAAGACTCTGCTGTTTATCGCGCGAAGCCAACACGTCGGGTTTCTTCATCTGATGAAAGATTGGCTTTTGTTTGGGATGGGTCTACACTTGCTTTCGGAAAGTGCGTCGGACAATCGCTGCCTGAATTTCAGGGGGAGGAAAGTCCGGACTCCAGTGAGCACGGTGCTGGTTAACGACCAGGCGCTATACGGTTTTGGCAACAAAACCCAAGGCGACGGAAAGTGCAACAGAAAACACACCGCCGATGGAAAGGCAACTTTCACAGGCAAGGGCGAACCGGAGGTGTAAGAGACCCCCGCAGGCTTGGCAACAAGGCTGGCTAGGTAAACCCC
Source organism: Limnobacter sp. SAORIC-580 (assembly GCF_013004065.1). GTDB lineage: Bacteria > Pseudomonadota > Gammaproteobacteria > Burkholderiales > Burkholderiaceae_B > Limnobacter > Limnobacter profundi. The sequence continues at coordinate 2,781,097 of NZ_CP053084.1, read as the reverse complement.
ACTTGGAGCAACACCAAATAGGCGCGCAGGCGCTTTAAGCGCCAACGGCGCTCCCCGAGCGCGCGGGTAGGTGGCTTGAGCTGAAGAGTAATTTTCAGCCTAGAGGAATGATTGTCACTTTGGCTGCAAGGCCATTGAACAGAATCCGGCTTACAGGCGCGCTTTCTACTTCCCCTCATCAGGTTTTAATTCCCCAGCTATTTCTTAAGACATTACTTTCAGTGTTGTCTTTATGCTCTTATTTTTTCAGTCATTTTTTCTTGATTAATTTCTTCAAAGTGCTTCTAAGTCCTTGGTTGTAAAGCGTTTTCTCGAGAGAACTGCTTGACCACCCATTTCATAATGCGTAAAGTGGTGATTCGTGGGGATTTGTGTGATTTTGTGGGAATTTAATTCGCGTGTATCAAGGCAGTTCTTCCTTATCAATGGATGCAAAAGGGCGCATGAATGTGCCACAGAAGCATCGTGACGCGCTGCAAATGCAGTGCGAGGGAGCCTTGACGCTTACAAAACACCCCAACGGCTGTTTATTGATGTTTCCGCGCCCTGTTTGGGAGCAGCATCGAGAAAAAATTGCTGCTTGGCCCATGTCTGCCCGCCCTTGGCAGCGTATTTTCCTTGGCTTTGCAACAGATGTTGAAATCGATTCTGCAGGTCGTATTCTGGTGTCCCCAGAATTGCGGGAAGCAGCTTCGTTGAGCAAGGAAGTGATGTTGTTGGGCATGGGTAGTCATTTTGAGATCTGGGATTCCACGCTGTTGAAGGTGGAAGAGGAAAAGGCAATTGCTGCGGGCATGCCTGAATCACTGAACGAATTCAGTTTCTGAAGGTGAGTGCCGATGAACACATCCCCGTGCTTCTTCAACCCACGGTTGACGCCCTGTTGCACACGCCCGACGGACTTTATCTGGACTGCACCTTTGGCAGGGGCGGACACAGCCGTGCTTTGCTCGAAAAGCTTTCGGCGAAGGGGCAACTCGTGGCCCTTGATCGCGACCCTCAAGCAGTTCAGGCCATGGGTGAAATCAAAGACTCCCGTTTTCGGGGTGTTCGCAGTGCGTTCGCCGATCTTGAGTCGGCGCTTGATTTGCTGGGTATCGATCAAGTGGATGGCGTGTTGATGGATATCGGCGTCTCTTCACCCCAAATCGATCAGGCTGAGCGGGGATTCAGTTTCCGCCGGGATGGTCCACTGGACATGCGCATGGATCCGCAGGCTGGAGAGTCAGCGGCCGATTTTCTTGCTCGGGCAGAGGCCCGGGAAATCAAAGAGGTGATAAAGAATTATGGGGAAGAACGGTTTGCTGTTCAGATTGCAACAGCGATTGTTGCTCGCCGCGCGGAGCGGCCGATCACTACAACACTCGACCTTGCCCAGATCGTGGCAGGGGCAGTTCGCACGCGGGAGCCGGGCCAGGACCCTGCAACGCGCACCTTTCAGGCTTTACGGATTCACGTCAACCAGGAGCTTGCGCAGCTCGAACAAGGTTTAACTGCGGCCTTCAAAAGATTGAAGGTGGGTGGAAGGCTGGCGGTGATCAGCTTTCATTCACTTGAAGATCGAATTACCAAGCAATTTATTGAGAAGCTGGCGAATCCAAAATCGCAACAGGATGCCCGTTTGCGCAAACTACCGCTGCCCGAGCCCACGCCGTTGATGAGAAAGTTGGATCGCATCAAGCCGAGCAAAGAAGAGTGTGAGTTGAACCCCCGTTCACGTTCATCCGTGTTGCGCGTGGCTGAGAAGCTGGCCGAGTGGCCGGCTGGTTCTTCGGTAGGGGGGAACGCATGGGGCGCTTGAATATTCTATTGCTGGCTTTGGTGATTTTTTGTGCCATGTTGGTGGTTGAGCAGCAACACGCTGCGAGAACCTTGTTTGTTGCATTGGGCCAGGAGCAACAGGCTGAGCACCAGATTGAAGTGGCGTTTACCCGTTTGCAATTGCAGCAAGTGGCCTTGGCCAAAGGTGAGCGTGTGGATGAAGTTGCGCGCACCCGACTGGATATGAATCCTCCGGCCCCGGGCTCGGTGGTTTTCATGCAGCTGGAGGGGGGCTTTCAACGTGAGTAAAGCTGTTCGTTTCGGCGGATCAGAATTGTTGGAAATGCGATTGCCAGCCTGGCGATCGCGTTTTGTTTTGGTGTGCATCTTTCTGGCATTTGGTGGCTTGATCGCGCGCGCTGCCTACTTGCAGGTTATTTCCAATGACTTCTTGCAGGAACAGGGCGCCAAACGCCTGGAGCGTACGCTTCCACTTCAGGCGAGTCGAGGCAGTTTGCTGGATCGCAATATGGTGGTGTTGGCGCAAAGTGTTCCGGCCCAGGCTGTGTGGTATGACGGCCGTCGAATTGTAGATGCCAAGGATGAAGATTTGCGAAAGCTTGCGGCCGTGCTTGGTTTAAAGCCCGACCGGATGATTGCCCAGATGCGTAAAGATTCCAAGCGCGCATTTGTTTACCTGGACCGTCAGGTCGATTCCGATGTTGCCGCAAAAGCCAAGGCCTTGAAAATTCCTGGCTTGGGGTTTGTGACCGAGAGCAAGCGCTATTACCCCCAAGGCGAGACCATGGCGCATTTGGTGGGTTTTACCAGCATTGAAGACAAAGGCCAGGAAGGCGTCGAGCTTGCTTTCAATGACCGACTTACAGGTGAAGACGGCGAACGAAATGTGTTGCGCGATCGTCTGGGCAATGTAATCGAGGACATCCGGGAGCTGCGTCCGCCTGTGAATGGACAGGATCTGGTGTTGTCCGTGGATGCAGATGTGCAATACATCGTTTTGTCGGAGCTGAAGAAAGCGGTTGAGCAGCACAAGGCCAAGGCTGCCGCTGCTGTGGTGCTGGATGCAAAAACCGGTGAACTGCTGGCGATGGCCAATATTCCGACTTATGACCCCAACAACAGGGGGCAGTTGCATGGCGAGAAGTTACGCAACCGCGTATTCACTGACATGTTCGAACCCGGTTCAACCTTAAAGCCATTTGGTGTGGCCTTGGCGATGGATCAAGGCAAGGTAAAAGCCAGTACGAAAATTGACACCGGCAATGGTCGCATGTCGATCGGGCCGGCCACCATCAGTGACACAAAGCCGCATGGTGTCATGACTGTTGAGGAAATCATTCAGAAGTCCAGTAACGTGGGGACTTCCAAAATTGTGCTGGAGCTTGAGCGAAAGGATTTGTGGGATTTTTTCAATTTGCTGGGTTTTGGACAAACTCCCTCGATTGCATTTCCCGGCTCAGTGGCTGGTCGTGTGCGCCCCTGGAATAAATGGCGTCCGATTGAACAAGCGACCATGTCGTATGGGCATGGTATTTCTGTGTCCCTGATTCAGTTGGCGCAGTCGTACACCATCTTTGCAAACAAGGGACACTTCGTTCCGGCCTCCTTGATCAAGCGTGGGCCGCAAGACCCTGTGGTGTCCCACCGGGTGATTGGCGAGAAAGTTGCAGATAGCATGTTGCACATGCTTGAGTTGGCCTCCGGGCCGGAAGGTACAGCGATCAAGGCGCAGGTGCAGGGCTACCGGGTTGCTGGCAAAACCGGTACAGCACACAAGCAGGAAGGTGGACGTTACGTGAACAAGTACGTTTCCTCTTATGTTGGCCTGGCACCTGTTTCTGATCCTCGTGTCATCGTCGCCATTATGGTGGATGAGCCCAAGGGGGGGGTGTACTACGGTGGTTTGGTTGCGGCACCAGTATTCTCGACGATTACAAAAAGCGTATTGACTCGTTTGAATGTGCAGCCTGATGCAATCGAGTCCACAGAGCAGTTGCGCAAGTTTGTTGCCGCACCGAGCGCAGCAGGGAGTCGCCTATGATCAGCGCTTACTTGCATTCTGTGTCCGAGGTGTTGGCTGAGCTTCATGAGCGCGGCTTCTACGCCGATTGCTCGGGCTTGGTGACAGATCACCGTCGCTTGACAGGTCCTCGGGATGTGTTTCTTGCCGTGCCTGGTGAAAAGTTTGATCCGCGAAATTTGGCCGATGATCTGTTGATCGAGCAGCGGTGTGGTTTAGTACTGGTCGATTACGACGACCAGCGCGCCTACCAAAGCGCCAGTGTGTTGCCCGTACTGCATTTGAAAACCATGTTAGCCGACCTGGCTTTTGGTTATTACGAAACCCCCAGCGATGCGATGACCATTATTGCGGTGACGGGCACCAATGGGAAAACCACTGTTACCCGCTGGTTGGCGCAGGCACTCAATCATCTTGGCAAGAAAGCCGCTGTGATCGGCACTTTGGGTTATGGCGAGCCGGATCAATTGAAGGCTCACACCGGTTTGACCACTCCAGATGTGGTGGGTGTTCATCACCTGCTGCATGAATTGCGTCAACACCAGTTCGACACGGTTTGCATTGAAGCTTCGTCGATCGGGCTTGAGCAGCGTCGGCTGGCCTGTGTCAGCATCGATGTCGCGCTCTTTACCAATCTATCTCAGGATCACCTGGACTATCACGGGGACATGGCCGCGTATGGCCGTTCCAAAATGATTCTGGCCAGCTGGCCGACTTTGCGGTTGGCGGTGGTCAATGCGGATGATTCTTTCGGCATGGAGTTTTTGGCCAATGTGCAGCGCAGAAATATTGATTGCTCCGCTGTAGGACGCGCTGACAGTGCTGAGTGCCAAATTCTGAGTGTTGCCCATCAAGAAAACGGCCAACGCATTGAATTGAAAATCAACGGTGCAAGCACCCAGATCGACACGTCCATTATTGGCGAATTCAATGCTGACAATATGGCATTGGTGTTTGCGACTTTGATAAGGCTTGGGTACGACGCAAGCCAGGTGAAGAGCGCTTTGGCAGGGGTTACTCCAGCACCTGGACGCATGCAGCACATTGAAGGCGAACCGGCGGTGGTTGTTGATTACGCGCACACCCCAGATGCACTGGAAAAAACACTACTGGCGCTTCGGCCATTTGCCAACAAACGCCAAGGCAAGCTGTGGGTGGTGTTTGGTTGTGGTGGCGATCGGGATCGCAGCAAACGCCCTTTGATGGGAGCTGCGGCAGCTGACAAAGCCGATTTCGTGGTGGTTACCTCAGACAACCCACGCAGTGAAAAACCAGAAAACATTCTGCAAGAGATAGTGGATGGAATCGACAAGGCCCGGCAGGACAAACTTCATGTCGAGGTTGATCGCGTGCGGGCCATTGAATTTGCCGTTGCCAAAGCGAGCGCCAAAGATGTCGTGTTATTGGCTGGCAAGGGGCACGAAAGTACTCAAACGATTGGTGCACAAGTAATTGCGCATTCAGATGTGCAGTGCGCGATGACCGCGCTGGGCAAGCGAGGTGCGCATGCTTGAGTTGAACTGGGCCTTTGAACACGTTGCGACTGCTTTGAGTAAGCAGTTGAAACAGGATGCGCCAGAGGTGCCAGGTGCTGTGCGCCTGATTCAAACAGACAGTCGTTTGGTTGAAAAGGGTGATCTGTTCGTGTGTTTGATTGGTGAACGATTTGATGCCCATGATTTTGCAGAGCAGGTGATGCAGTCGGGTGCTGCTGCTTTGGTGACTAGTCGCGAACTCGATTTGCCGATTGCCCAGTTTGTGGTGAATGACACTCGTCTTGCCTTGGGTGCCTTGGCCAGTGCCTGGCGGCAACAGTTTGATTTGAAGGTGTTGGCTGTAGTGGGCAGCAATGGCAAAACAACCAGCAAAGAAATGTTGGGCAGCATCTGCAAGGCGCAATGTGGCAACGATCAAGTGCTGGTGACTGCGGGTAACCTGAACAACGACATCGGCGTGCCACAAACATTGTTGAAACTGCGACCTCAGCACCAGATGGCCGTGATTGAGATGGGCATGAATCACCCCGGGGAGATTGATTACCTCGCCGGGTTGGTAAAACCTGATGTTGTGCTACTGACCAATGCACAGCGAGAGCACCAGGAATTCATGAAAACCGTGTTGGCTGTCGCCAAAGAAAACGGCAGTGCATTCACTCATTTACCGCGCAATGGTTGTGCGGTATTTCCGGTGAGTGAAGAGTTCGATGCTTGTTGGCAAGCGCTGTCAACCGGCAAAAGCACCTTGCGTTTTGGATGCGGTGCGGATTTCGATATTTTGCCAGCACGGCGTGATTCTGAACAATCCACTGTGATGCTAAGCGCTCTGGGTAAGCACATTGAATTGCACCCGAATTTTATTGGTGAACACAACTACGCCAACGCAGCTGGAGCGGCAGCTGCGGCCCATGCAGCGGGTTGTACTCATGAAGCAATTCAAAAAGGTTTGAATGCATTTCAACCAGTGAGTGGACGCCTGCAAATTGCCTTGAACACGCCACTGATGTTGTTGATCAATGACAGCTATAACGCAAACCCTGATTCTGTGAATGCTGCAAGCAAAGTGCTTGGTCAGCAGGCAGGCAGTACTTTGCTGGTACTGGGCGACATGGGTGAGGTGGGCAATCAGTCAGATGAATACCATGCTGAAGTCGGTTGCTATGCAAAACAGGTCGGCGTCAAACACCTGTATGCCCTTGGCGACGCGACCACGCACACCGTATTGGCCTTTGGCGAGGGTGCAATACATTTCAAAAACATAGAAACCTTAATAGAAAACACCATGAATACTACGAAGCAAGGCCGATGGTCTGTGCTGGTCAAGGGCTCCCGTTTCATGAAAATGGAGCGAGTTGTGCAGGCGCTGATTCAACATCATTCAGGGGAGGCTAACCATGCTTCTTGAGCTTACCCAATGGCTTGCGCAAGACATTCGCGCATTCGGTGTTTTCAATTATTTGACTTTGCGTGCGGTGTTGGCATGTGCCACTGCACTGTTGGTTGGGCTGGTGGCTGGGCCCATGGTGATTCGCAAATTGACTCAATACAAAATTGGTCAATCTGTACGTGATGATGGTCCCCAAACTCATTTGGCCAAAGCCGGTACACCCACCATGGGTGGTGCGTTGGTCTTGATTGGTATTGGTATTTCAACCCTGTTGTGGGCTGATCTCTCCAATCGTTTTGTGTGGGTGGTGATGCTCGTCACCTTCGGTTTCGGCTGGATAGGCTGGGTCGATGATTACCGCAAAGTGGTGTATCGCAACCCCAAGGGCTTGCCAGCGAAATGGAAGTATTTCTGGCAAAGCGTGGTGGGGTTGATCTGTGCGTTCTATCTGGCTTTTGCCGTTTCTGCACAAAGCGGACAGGAAGTGCTGGATATTTTTGTGGCCTGGGTTGAAAGCGGTTTTTCAATGCACCTGCCCAACAATGCAGACCTGATCGTGCCCTTTTTCAAGTCGATCAGCTACCCCTTGGGTGTTTGGGGTTTTATCGCTCTGACTTACTTTGTGATCGTGGGCACCAGTAATGCGGTGAACTTGACCGATGGCCTGGATGGCTTGGCGATTATGCCCACAGTGATGGTGGCATCCGCCTTGGCGATTTTTGCCTACGTGGCCGGCAATGCGGTGTACTCCAAATATTTGCTGCTGCCATACATTCCAGGCGCAGGTGAGCTGGCTGTTTTCCTCGCAGCTATTGCTGGCGCAGGTTTGGCCTTCCTCTGGTTCAACGCTTACCCGGCACAGGTGTTCATGGGTGATGTGGGTGCACTCGCTTTGGGTGGTGCGCTGGGTACGGTTGCTGTGATTGTTCGCCAAGAAGTGGTGTTGTTCATCATGGGTGGCGTGTTTGTGGCGGAGACCCTCTCGGTCATGATTCAAGTGCTCTATTTCAAGTACAGCGGTGGGAAACGGGTATTCCGAATGGCGCCGCTACACCATCACTATGAACTGAGTGGCTGGAAGGAAACCCAGGTTGTGGTTCGGTTCTGGATCATCACAATGATTCTGGTGTTGATTGGTTTGTCTACGCTGAAATTGCGTTGAAATTGCGTTCAAATTGAGTTGAAACGAATGAATTTGCTTCTTGATCAGTCGGTTTTGCAAGTCGGACTCGGTGAGTCTGGCTTGGCTTGCGCGCGCTGGGCGCTTGCGCAAGGCGCCCGGTTGACTGTGATCGACACGCGTGAAACGCCTCCAGGATTGCAAGAGTTGCAATCCATTCAACCCGATGTGCGCGTGTTCAATTCGGTAGGCGATTTGAATTGGGACTTCAACCGTGTGGTGGTGTCACCTGGTTTGCCGCCTTCTCATCCTCTGATGGTCGGGGTGCTCGCACAGGCTGCGGAACATTCCACTTCCGTTGATTCTGAACTTGACCTGTTTGCCGACGCACTTCAGGCCTTGCAGCAAAGTAGAAACTACAAACCGCAAGTGGTGGGTATTACCGGAACCAATGGAAAAACCACCACAACTCGAATGGTGGAATGCCTCGCGCAGTTCGCCGGGAAAAAGGCTGTTGCAGCAGGCAACATCAGCCCGGCTGCTCTGGATGCTTTGCGTGAGCAATTGGAAGTGGATGATTTACCCGATGTTTGGGTGCTTGAGTTGTCGAGTTTCCAGTTGCACTGGACCAAGCGCTTGAAGTTTGATGCATCGACCGTGCTCAACATCACGCAAGACCATCTGGATTGGCACCCCGACATGCGGGAGTACGCCGAAGACAAGTTCCGAATCTTTTCGGAGAACGGCGTGTGTGTGCTGAACCGGGATGATGAACTCGTGGCCAAGGTCAATTTGCCTGCTGGAGCCGAGGTGATCACCTTTGGCACAAGTGCCCCTGTTCATGCCAATGACTTTGGCCTGATTCGGGAGGGCGGTATGTTGTGGCTGGCGCAATTGGTTGGAGACCAAGAGGTGCTGACATCCACTCGCCGCAAAAAGCAGGAGGAATCAGAACCCAGCCAAAAGCTGTTGATGCCGACCGAGGCTTTGCAAGTAGTGGGCTTGCACAATGCGAGCAATGCGTTGGCTGCTTTGGCCTTGTGTCAAGGCCTTGGTATGCCAATGGCCAAGTTGTTGCATGGGTTGCGCAGCTACCAGGGCGAGCCTCACCGGGTACAGCACGTTGTGCAAATTGATGGTGTCGATTATTTCGATGACAGCAAGGGCACCAATGTAGGGGCCACTGTGGCGGCATTGAACGGTTTGGCCAAGCCCACCGTGTTGATCGCCGGCGGCGACGGAAAAGGGCAGGACTTCTCGCCCTTGATTCAGCCTGTATCGAATTACTGCAAGCATGTGGTGTTGATTGGAAAAGACGCTGACAACATGATGAGTGTCCTTGCCGGTGCGCATGTGCCCTGCGAAAAAGCAAGTACTTTGGAGCAGGCTGTTCAAGTGGCGGCCAGCAAGGCCCGTGAGGGCGACTGTGTGTTGCTCAGCCCTGCATGCGCAAGCCTGGACATGTTCAGGAATTATGTGCATCGAGCTGAGGTGTTTGTGGATGCCGTTCGAGCCATTGCGGCCGACAGGGGGCAGCCATGCTAGGCAATTGGGGCAAGAAAGATCAGAACAGCATGCAGTTCAAGAGCCTGATCCCCGCCACTGCGGCGGGTGGTGGTTTGTCATCCTCCATGTACAAAGTCAACCGTGGACCTGCAGTGTCTCAGGCCATTGACCAAGGCCTGATTTGGGCTGTGTTGGCGCTGCTGTTCCTTGGGCTTGTGATGGTGTATTCCGCCACTGTGGCTTTGCCCGATTCCAACAAGTATGCCAACTATCAAACCACGCACTTTTTGGTTCGGCACGCGGTATCCATTGCAGTGGCATTTGTGGCGGCCTTTTGTGTTTTCCAGATTCCAATGAAAACCTGGCAAGAGTTGGCGCCATTGGTCTTTTTGTGTTGCATCGCTTTGCTGGTCTTGGTGCTGATTCCTGGAATTGGCAAAGAGGTGAATGGTGCTCGCCGATGGCTCTCGCTGTACGTACTGAATATTCAGCCATCTGAATTGATGAAGGTCTGCGCGATCATTTATGCAGCCGATTACACCGTGCGCAAGCAAGCCTATATGCAGCGTTTTGGGAAGGTATTGTTTCCCATGTTCATGGCCATGTTCCTGGTGGGCATGCTGCTTTTGCTGGAGCCTGACATGGGGGCATTCATCGTGATTGTCACGGTGGTGTTCGGAATCCTGTTTTTGGGTGGTATCAATGCACGGGTTTTCTTTGGTGTGTTGTTCGCTCTAAGTGCGGCATTTGCCTTGTTGATCGCCTTCAGTGATTACCGCCGTGCCCGCTTGTTGGCTTACCTCGATCCATGGGAAGGCGACAACGCTTTGAACAAGGCCTATCAGTTGTCACATTCCTTGATCGCTTTTGGGCGAGGTGAAGTATTGGGCGTAGGTTTGGGTGGCAGTGTTGAAAAATTGCATTACCTGCCCGAGGCCCACACCGACTTTCTGCTCGCGGTCATTGGAGAAGAGCTTGGTTTTGTGGGTGTGACGGTTGTCATTTTGCTGTTCCTCTACATCGTCAAACGATGCTTTGCCGTGGGTGCCCAGGCCATCGCGCTGGAGCGAACATTCTCCGGTTTGGTGGCCAAGGGCGTAGGCATCTGGATTGCAGTTCAGTGCTTTATCAACATGGGCGTGAATTTGGGTGTTCTGCCCACCAAGGGTTTGACCTTGCCTTTGATGAGTTATGGCGGCTCCGCAATACTCGTGACCTGTGCGGCTTTGGCACTGGTGCTACGCATTGATCATGAGAACCGAACCATGATGCGGGGAGGTGCGGCATGAGCAAAGCACAGCGATTGGCATTGATTGTTGCAGGTGGTACCGGCGGTCATATTTTCCCGGGATTGAGTGTTGCCTCTGAATTGAAAGCTCGTGGTTGGCAGGTTCAATGGGCGGGTAACCCACAGGCCATGGAAGGCCGATTGGTGCCGGCACATGGCGTTGAAATGAATACCTTGGTGTTCTCAGGCTTTCGCGGTAAGGGCATTGTGCAGCAGGTCTTCATGCCCTTGAAATTGTTGCGTGCATTCTGGACGTCAGTTCAAATTCTTCGCCGCACCAAGCCCGCGGTAGTGTTGGGCATGGGCGGGTATGTGGCATTCCCGCTGGGCATGATGGCCAGCTTGCTGAATATTCCTTTGGTGGTGCATGAGCAAAACTCGGTTGCAGGCTTGACCAACAAGGTGTTGGCTAAATTGGCAGATCGAAACCTGGTTGCTTTTCCGTATGCCCTGCCCAATTCCAATTGGGTGGGCAACCCCGTGCGTGAAATGATTTACAGCCAGCCAGAGCCCCGCGCGCGTTTTCTTGGCCGCAGTGGTCCGTTGAAATTATTGGTGTTGGGTGGAAGTTTGGGTGCACAAGCCTTGAATGAGGTGGTACCCAAAGCCTTGGCCAACTTGCCCACAGATTGCAGGCCTGAGGTGGTGCACCAAGCGGGAGAGAAAAATTTGCCCGCCTTGCGCGACAACTATGAGAAGGCTGGCGTAAGCGCCCAGCAGCTGGCATTTATTGATGATGTTGCAGGTGCCATGGCTGCGGCCGATTTGGTGATTTGCAGGGCTGGTGCAATGACTGTCGCGGAAGTCGCCGCCATTGGTGTTGCAGCGTTGTTTGTGCCTTTTCCGCATGCTGTTGACGACCATCAAACCCACAACGCAGGTTTTCTCGTGAAAGAGAATGCGGCCTGGCTGCGTCAGCAACACGAATTGGACGCCACATGGCTGGCGAACTGGTTGCAACAAATCAGCCGGGAAACATGCCTTGAACAAGCAGAGCGGGCGAGGGCCTTGGCCAAACCACAAGCCACTCAGGAAGTGGCGAACTACATTGAACAGGTTGCGAAGGTATGAAACACAAAGTCAAACATGTGCACTTTGTAGGGATTGGTGGTTCTGGCATGAGCGGAATCGCCGAAGTATTGATTAACCTTGGTTACAAGGTGAGCGGTTCCGACTTGTCTGATTCTGCCGTGACTCAGCGACTGGCCAAATTGGGTGCCACCGTGTTTACAGGTCACGAACGGTCAAACATTGCGGGTGCAGATGCAGTGGTTACATCCACTGCTGTTGGCGGCAGCAACCCTGAAGTGTTGGCAGCGCGCGCAGCACGGGTGCCTGTGGTGCCACGCGCTGTCATGCTGGCCGAATTGATGCGTTTGAAGCAGGGCATTGCTGTGGCTGGCACGCACGGCAAAACCACGACTACCAGTTTGGTGGCCAGCATTCTGGCTGAAGGCAAACTCGACCCCACTTTCGTAATTGGCGGACGTTTGAATTCGGCGGGTGCAAACGCCAAGCTGGGCACTGGCGAATTTATGGTGGTTGAGGCTGATGAATCAGATGCATCGTTTTTGAACCTGATGCCGGTCATTGCAGTGATCACCAATATTGACGCCGACCACATGGAAACCTACGGGCATGACTTTGCACGTTTGAAGCAAGCCTTTGTGGAGTTCACACAGCGCCTGCCTTTCTATGGTGTGGCTGCGGTGTGCGTCGATGATCCTTGTGTGCGCGAGATCATGCCGTTTGTGTCCAAGACGATCGTGACTTACGGTTTGTCGGAGCAGGCACAAATTCGCGCAGTGAATGTTCAGGCTTGCCAAGGGCAAATGAAGTTCACGGTGTTGCGTGAAGACGAGGCACCGCTGGACATTACCTTGAACTTGCCTGGCGACCACAACGTATGCAACTCACTTGCAGCAATTGCCGTGGCCACGGAAATTGGTGTGTCCGATGAAGCGATTGTTACCGCCCTTGAAAAATTCAATGGTGTTGGTCGTCGCTTCCAGCATTACGGCGAAGTGGCCGCCAAAGAGGGAGGGCACTTTCTGGTGGTCGATGATTATGGACATCACCCTGTTGAAATGGCTGCTACACTCGCGGCCGCGCGGGGTGCCTACCCGGACAAGCGCTTGGTACTTGCCTTTCAGCCCCACCGTTACACGCGCACCCGCGACTGTTTTGAAGACTTCGTCAAGGTCTTGGGCACACCAGACCTGGTGATTTTGTCAGAAGTGTATGCCGCTGGGGAAGCACCAATTGTTGCGGCAGACGGTCGCTCACTGGCCCGCGCCGTGCGTGTGGCCGGGCGCACAGAACCTGTATTTGTAGAAGACATGAATGAGATGGAAAGTACGATTTTGAATATAGCGCGTGACGGCGATTTGGTTATCACCATGGGTGCAGGTTCAATTGGCGCATTGCCTGGTCGCCTGGTCGCCAGTGCCATGGGAGGCAAGCCATGAGCACACGGATTGACGCAAAAGGCTTGGGCAAAGTGGTAGTGCTGTTCGGCGGTCGTTCTGCTGAACGGGAAGTGTCGTTGAAATCAGGCAGCATGGTGCTGGCCGCCTTGCAGCGCAACGGCGTGGATGCGCATGGATTTGATCCCGCCGAACGCAGCATGGTTGAATTGGCCCAAGGCGGTTTCGACCGCGCTGTTATTTCCCTGCATGGCCGCTTTGGCGAAGACGGCACGATTCAAGGTGTGCTGGAGTGGCTAAATATTCCCTACACCGGCAGCGGTGTGACTGCCTCGGCCCTGGCCATGGACAAAATTCTGACCAAAGCTGCGTGGATCAGTCAAGGCCTGGCCACGCCCGATTACGTTCGTCTTGAGCCTGGTTTCAATGTGAATGAAGTGGTGCAACGCTTGGGCCTGCCCCTGATCGTAAAACCAGCGCAGGAAGGATCGACCCTTGGTTTGACCAAGGTAAAAACAGCAGATCAACTGCAAGCCGCTTTTGAGCTTGCATACAAGTACGACCCGAATGTACTGGCAGAGAAGTTTGTCAGCGGGCAAGAGTTGACTGTGCCCGTGATGGGCGAAGGCGCAGGTGCGCATGCACTGCCCGTGATTCGCATTCAGGCCCCGGATGGCAACTACGACTATCACAACAAATACATCGGCAATGAAACCAAGTACTTCTGCCCAAGCGGTCTGAGCGCCGATTTTGAAGCGGAAGTGCAGGCGCTTTGCGTGAAAGCCTACCAGGTGTTGGGTTGTGCAGGCTGGGGGCGTGCCGATGTGTTGGTTGATGAAAGTGGCAAACCCTGGTTGCTGGAAATGAATACCTCGCCAGGCATGACTGACCATTCGCTGGTGCCCATGAGCGCACGAGCCAGTGGCGTGGAGTACGACGACTTGGTGATGCAGATTGCCGCCAGTGCGCGGCTGAAAGCATCTGGTTTGAACGTGGGGGGCGCGCGCTAAATGTTGGGAGCCATCTGGAACGACGACAAACTCATGAGCATTATTGCCGGGCTGTTTACAGCGCTGGCCATGGTGCTGCTGGGTTATGCGTGTATTCAGTGGTTGATTCAGCGCCCGGTGTTTGAACTGAAGCGCGTGGAATTGGTGGGCGATGTAGAGCGTGTGAATTTGATTGGTTTCAAAGCCAATGTGTTGCCAAAAATTGAGGGTACTTTTTTCTCGGCCAATTTGCAGAAAGTACGGGAGCAGGTGGAAGCCCAACCCTGGGTGCGCAAGGCTGTTGTGCAGCGAACCTGGCCTAGTGGCTTGCGCATCCAGATTCAGGGGCACACACCCTTGGCGCTGTGGGGAGAAACACGATTGGTCAACACGTATGGCGAAGTGTTCTCTGCCAACCTGGCCGAGGTGGCAGAAGACCAGCAGTTGGCCGTGTTGAATGGGCCAGCAGGCAGCGAACTGCTTGTTTCAAAAATGTATGTGTCAAGTATTGAAAAACTGAAAACGCTGGGCATGTGGCCCTCGCGCGTGGAGTTGTCAGATCGGTATGCCTGGTCGATTGAAACAGACACTGGCATCACGATTGAACTGGGCCGCACACAAGAGAATTTCAGCATAGAACAGAAAATGGATCGACTGCTGGCGGTTTATCCAAAAATTACAAGCCAGGTGATGGCAGCAGTAGAGAGAATTGATCTGCGCTATCCACGGGGTGTTGCAGTAAAGGGCGAGCGTTTGGCGGCGTCAAAGCCTGCTGGGGCTTCAAGCGTGAAATTGAACTGAATATGAAAAATTGAAACTGGGCACCATGAACAAAGAGCCGAAAGATTTGATAGTTGGGCTGGACATTGGCACTGCGAAAGTTGTGGCCATGGTTGCGGAGTTGCTGCCTGACGGCCGCTTCGAAGTCATAGGCGTGGCGCAACACGAATCGCGGGGGTTGAAAAAAGGGGTGGTGGTCAATATTGAAGCCACAGTGCATTCCATTCAGCAGGCCTTGGAAGAGGCGGAGTTAATGGCGGACTGCAAAATTAAAACTGTACTCACCGGCATTGCCGGCAGTCACATTCGCAGCTTCAACTCCTCGGGTATGGTCGCCATTAAAGAGCGTGAAGTGACACAGGCCGATGTGGCCCGTGTGATTGAAACCGCCAAGGCGGTGAACATTCCAACCGACCAGCAAATTCTGCATGTGTTGCCGCAAGAATTTATCGTGGATGGTCAGGAAGATGTGCGTGAGCCACTGGGTATGAGCGGTGTGCGTTTGGAAACGCGCGTACACATCGTGACAGGGGCTGTTTCAGCAGCACAAAACATTGTGAAGTGTGTACGCCGTTGCGGGCTTGAAGTGCAGGACCTGATGCTTCAACCCCTGGCTTCCAGCATGGCTGTATTGACTGAAGATGAAAAAGAATTGGGTGTGGTGCTGATTGACATTGGTGGTGGTACCACTGACATTGCCGTCTTCACTGGCGGCGCAATTCGCCACACTGCGGTCATTCCAATCGCTGGCGATCAAATCACCAACGACATTGCGATGGCCTTGCGCACACCAACGCCCGATGCGGAAGAAATCAAGATTCGCCACGGTGTGGCCAAACAAGTACTGGCCGATCCACACGCAAAAATCGATGTGCCTGGCATTGGCGAGCGCGACCCGAGAACTTTGTCCAAACAAGCCTTGGCCGCTGTCATCGAACCGCGTCTTGAAGAGTTGTTCTTGATGGTGCAACAGGTTTTGCGCGAATCGGGTTACGAAGAATTGTTGTCCTCAGGTGTTGTGTTAACGGGTGGCACCAGCTTGATGCCTGGTATTGCAGAACTGGGTGAAGACATTTTCATGAAACCTGTGCGCATCGGTGTGCCCGATTACGCGGGTGGTTTGGCTGATATGGTTCGCACCCCGCGTTTTGCAACAGCCATGGGTTTGCTGCACGAAGCACGGGCCCAACATTTGCGTGGCCGCCGCGTGGCTTCACAAGGTGGCGGCTTGAAGCAAACCGTACAGAAAATGAAAGAGTGGTTTTTGGGTAATTTTTAATTGTAGTTTTTTTTAATTAGTTTTTTCGGCGATGTTAATTTTTGCTAGATAGGAGGCAAACACCATGTCATTTGAAATTCTCGAGACAGAAACCCAAGGGACTGTCATTAAAGTTGTGGGTGTGGGCGGCGCAGGCGGCAACGCGGTGGCCCACATGATTGCGCAAGGCGTTCAAAACGTCGAATTCATTTGCGCCAACACCGATGCACAGGCGCTGGCAAAAACCAAAGCAAACGTGCTTATTCAATTGGGTAAAACTGGTTTGGGTGCAGGCGCAAAACCCGAGGCCGGTCGCCAGGCGGCAGAAGAAGACCGTGACCGCATTCGCGATGCCTTGCGTGGTGCGCACATGGTATTCATTACCGCAGGTATGGGCGGTGGTACTGGTACAGGCGCTGCACCAGTGGTGGCTGAAGTTGCCCAAGAACTGGGAATTTTGACCGTGGCTGTTGTAACCAAGCCTTTTGAATTTGAAGGCACCAAACGTTGCAAGGCCGCGGAAGAAGGCCTGGAGAAATTGTCCAGCAAAGTGAATTCACTGATCATCGTGTTGAACGAGAAACTGCTGGAAGTGGTGGGCGACGATGCAACTCAGGAAGACTGCTTCATTGCAGCTGACGACGTGTTGCACAACGCATGTGCAGGCATTGCAGAAATCATCAATGTAGAAGGCAATGTGAACGTCGACTTCGAAGATGTGAAAACAATCATGTCAGAAGTGGGCAAAGCCATGATGGGTACTGCAACGGCCAACGGTCCTGACCGTGCGCGTGAAGCTGCTGAGCAGGCCATCGCTTCTCCATTGCTGGAAGGTGTGGATTTGTCGGGTGCCCGTGGTGTGTTGGTGAACATCACTTCAAGCAAGAGCCTGAAGCTGAAAGAAACCAAGGAAGTGATGAATATCATCCGCGCTTATGCGGCTGAAGATGCAACCGTGATTTTCGGTACTGCCTACGATGAAACCATGGGCGACGATTTGCGCGTGACTGTGGTTGCGACGGGTTTGGGCCGCAAAGCCGCCAAGCCCACTTTGGTACAGGCTGAACAGTACCAGCCCATGGCCCGCACCGGTACGTTTGATGCGGTAAGTGGTCAGCAAGGTGAAACGGATTACGCCATTCCGGCCGTATTCCGCAACCCACGCGACAACGCCGCTTCACGGGTACAGGCCTTGCAGGACAGTGGTATGGACCGGTTTGACATTCCCGCATTTTTGCGTCGTCAGGCAGACTGAAGGTAGTGAGTTAGTCAACACAAGCGATCTGCTTTTCGAGAACATTTTCGAAAAGTGAGTGTCCTATCATTGCCCTTGGTAGTTCGGGGGTGAAGTTTGCAGTTTTGCCGAAGACTGCAAATCCGCGATCTACCCAGGGTCGCTTGTGTGGTGTATTTTTGAGGTTTTAGGAGAAGTATAAAAATGACAATCAAGATCGGTGACAAGTTGCCAAACGCAACCGTGTTTGAGTTTTTTCATGAAGAAACTGAGGGTTGCTCTTTGGGGCCCAACAAATTTGAAGTGGAAAAAGAGCTGGCCGGTAAAACGGTTGCCATCCTGGCTTTGCCAGGGGCTTACACACCAACCTGCTCCGCAAAACACGTTCCAGGATTCATCGCACACTTCGATGCGTTTAAGGCCAAGGGTGTCGATGAAATTTGGTGTATTTCCGTGAATGACGCATTCGTGATGGGCATGTGGGGCAAGTCCTTGGGCGCAGAGGGCAAGGTGCGTATGCTGGCGGACGGTTCTGCCGAGTTCACCAAGAAAATTGGCATGGAACTGGACCTGACATCTCGTGGTATGGGCGTTCGTTCCAACCGCTATTCGATGCTGGTCAAAGACGGTGTGGTAACCCAGTTCAATGTGGAAGCACCCGGTGTTTTCGAGAACAGCACCGCCGAAAAGCTGTTGTCCCAAATTTAAAAAATAACCGAGAAAACAGGGTAATTCGTGCAATTTTGCGACACTTTTACCCTTTTTTAACCCTAATTGGAGTTTGACCTCCATAAAAAATCTTGGGTTGAACTGACCGGATGGTTACACTTCGGTGACAATTCAAGGAAAGTTGTGTGAAACAAAGAACCCTAAAACAAGTGTTGAGTGCCACGGGCATCGGCTTGCATTCCGGCAAGCGGGTGACCATGACACTGCGACCCGCGCCTCCTGACACAGGTATTGTGTTCAGGCGCGTCGACCTGCCTGAGCCGGTCGATTTTCCCGTGAATGCCTTGGCCATTGGCGACACGCGCATGGCGTCCACGCTCGAGAAAGATGGTGCCAAGGTTTCCACGATCGAACACCTGATGTCTGCTTTGTGCGGGTTGGGCGTCGATAATGCTTACATTGATTTGACCGCAGTAGAAGTTCCCATCATGGATGGCAGCGCCATCTCATTCGTGTTTCTTATTCAGCAGGCGGGCTTGGTTGAACAATCTGCGCTGAAGAAATTCATTCGGGTCAAAAAGCCGATTGAGGTTCGGGAAGGTGAGGGCGCCAGCCTGAAATACGCCAGTTTGAAGCCATACGATGGCTTCCGCTTGAAGTTTGAGATTGATTTCGGTCACCCGGCGATTGACAAGACCGGGCAAATGGTCGAGATCGACTTCTCCAGCACATCTTTTACCCGAGACATTGCCCGTGCTCGCACCTTTGGTTTCACTCAAGACGTAGAAACCTTGCGCAATTTAGGCTTGGCGCTGGGTGGCAATCTCGACAACGCGATTGTGATGGATGAGTATCGAATTCTGAACTCAGACGGATTGCGCTACGACGACGAGTTTGTGAAACACAAGGTATTGGACGCGATTGGCGATTTGTACGTCATTGGCCACCCGATTATTGGTGAATACCAAGCCTATCGTTCCGGTCACGGTTTGAACAATCAGCTGATTCGGGCCTTGATTCAAGATGCTTCAGCCTTCGAGGTGGTGACTTTCGAAAGTGTCAGGGAAACACCTACTGTATTTAGAGCAGATTGGGCAGTTGCCTAAGGGGACAATTGTAAAATAATATTAAACACAACAAAATCTTGTAGTTTTCGGATACATTCTAGAAACTACTTGAATTTGTGGTGTTTGTTCAGGGCTTGGGTAGCCTCCTTCAATGGTGAATCCCCCAGCCGGTTTTCAAGGTCTAGCCACGCTTTTCGGGCGGCATCCGAGAAAACAGCCCTTTTTGGGCGACGCTCCAACTGCTTCGATGTCAACGGGTTGGTTTGTATTTGTAGCTGAATTTCGTTTATATTCATGCCCGAACCCTGCAGATGTTGAATCAGGCTGGGTAAGGATTGCCTCAGGCGCGTCAGCGCCGCCGGGGTCGACACGAAAATTTTTAGTTTGTCTTTTTTGATTGGTCCAACACTAAAGGTCACGCCTCGAAGCGATGGCCAAGTGTGAATAATCTTCTCAAGCCGACGTGATTGCGCCGCTTGAGTGATTAATGAGCTGGTTTGTGGTTCCTGCATCAGGCTTGCCAAGGGAGATAATGCGGAATGCTTTGGTTTCACCGGGTGTTCTCACTAAAACCCGTTAAAAACGGGTGAATTCGGTTCGCTACGCGGATTGAGGAGGTTATACATGCAGTTAATTCTTATGCGGGGTCCTTTTTCTCGCACCAGTGTACTCAGTATAAAGACCAGCCACGTTGCTTTGTTGCTTGTTTTGCTGGTTATGTTGGCGGGGTCTTTCATGGCAGCCGGCCTCTACTTGGCTGCGCGTTATGGTGAGAAGATTCCGGTCGTTCAAGATATTGTTTATTCACAACAATTGGCCAAGCACCACGATGTGGCTGAAACCGGAAGCCCCTTGGACGCCATGGCCATTCGGCTGGCCGAGATGCGTGCGCAGCTGGCCCGTCTGGATGCGGTGAGTGTGCGTTTGTTGAAATCCAACGGGCTTGACACCAAAGTAACCCTGACAGAGCAACTGGGCCAAGGTGGTTTACAACAAAAAGACGAAAAATCGCTGAATTACAGGGAAGTCAAAACGGCCATTTCCGATGTGGCCAGTCAAATCGAACGACAGGCTGATGTATTCAGCATCATCGACACCGACCTTCAAAGCGCCCGAGTCAAGTTTCTCAGTGTTCCCAACGAATCTCCCCTTCTAGACACTATCGCAGTCAGCAATTTCGGTAACCGAATTGACCCATTTACCGGCCGTCGTTCTGTTCACGAGGGTATTGACTTCATTGCCCCCACAGGCACGCCCATTTTGGCGGCCGCGGCAGGTGTAGTTGTGGAGGCCAAGTGGCACCCAGGCTACGGCAACATGGTCGAAATTGAGCACAACAACAAAACCACCACGCGGTATGCTCACGCATCCAAGCTGCTGGTTAAACCCGGCGACATTGTGCGGCTTGGTCAAAAAATTGCCCTGGTGGGCAGCACCGGCCGCTCAACGGGCCCGCACCTGCACTTTGAAGTGCGCGTAGACGGTGTGCCACAAAACCCCAACAAGTTTCTGGAAAAGAACGGTCTTCCCCGTCCTGGCCCTTCAACTGTGGCAGCCTTAAACGGCTTATTCTCGGAAAGCGCTACTGTCCCGCTGGACTAGACTTCGCGTGCTAAACTTCTAGGCTGTTTTTGGAATCGACCGGACCCAAAACCCGGTCGATTGACTTTCAGGCCCCTCAAGGGTCGAACCAGCCGACATTATGATCACAGACACTCTGAAAAAGCTTTTTGGCAGCCGCAATGAACGGTTGCTAAAGACCTACCGTAAAACCGTCAACCAAATCAATGCGCTAGAGCCCACCGTTCAAGCCTTGAGCGACGACGCCTTGCGTGCAAAAACTGCTGAATTCAAAGAGCGCCTGGCCAAAGGTGACTCGCTGGACAGCTTGCTGCCCGAGGCCTTTGCCGTGGTTCGAGAGGCCAGCGTGCGGGTGTTTGGCATGCGGCACTTTGATGTGCAGCTGATCGGCGGTATGGCCCTGCATCAGGGCAAAATTTCAGAAATGCGCACCGGTGAAGGTAAAACACTGGTGGCCACCTTGCCCGCCTACTTGAATGCACTGGAAGGAAAAGGCGTTCATGTGATTACCGTGAACGACTACCTGGCTTCTCGCGATGCTGCCTGGATGGGCAAGCTCTACAGCTTTCTGGGTCTGACTGTGGGTTGTAACCTGTCCCGCATGCCACACGACCAGAAGCAGGCTGCGTATGCGTCTGATATCACCTACGGCACCAACAATGAATTCGGTTTTGACTACCTGCGCGACAACATGGTGTACAGCGTGGGCGAGCGTGTTCAGCGTGGTCTGAATTACGCGATCGTCGACGAGGTGGATTCGATTTTGATCGACGAGGCGCGCACGCCCTTGATCATCTCTGGTCAGGCTGACGATCACACTGAAATGTATCGCAAACTGGACAGCCTGCCCAAGCAGCTGGTTCGAATGCAAAGCGAGCAAAAGCCCGGCGAGGAAGAGGTGCCCGGCGACTTTTACGTGGACGAGAAGGGCCACCAAATCCAGATGAGTGAAGCCGGCCATGAAAAAGCCGAACAGATCCTCAGCCAAATGGGATTGCTGCCGGAAGGCGCCAGTCTCTATGATGCAGCCAATATTTCCCTGATGCACCATGTGATGGCGGCCTTGCGCGCCCACAATCTGTTTCACAAAGACCAGCACTATGTGGTTCAAAACGGTGAAGTGATCATCGTGGATGAATTCACGGGCCGCCTGATGCCAGGCCGCCGCTGGTCTGATGGCTTGCACCAGGCGGTGGAAGCCAAGGAAGGTGTTCGCATTCAGGCCGAGAATCAAACACTGGCCTCCATCACCTTCCAGAATTATTTCAGGATGTACAAGAAGCTGTCGGGCATGACCGGTACAGCCGACACGGAAGCTTTTGAATTCCAGTCCATTTATGGTCTGGAAACCGTGATTATCCCAACGCATCGACCAATTCAGCGTAAAGATGCACAGGATAAAATTTACAAAAGCGCGCGTGAGAAATACAACGCCATTCTTGAAGACATCAAGGATTGTTACGAGCGTGGCCAACCTGTGCTGGTGGGTACCACCTCGATCGAGAATTCCGAATTAATCGCCAGTTTCCTTGAAAAAGAGAAGCTGCCCCACAACGTGCTCAACGCCAAGCAGCACGAGCGAGAGGCTGAGATTGTGGCCCAGGCCGGGCGCCCGAAAGCCATTACCATTGCGACCAATATGGCAGGCCGGGGAACCGACATTGTGTTGGGTGGCAACCTGGAGCGCGAGCTGGCCGGCATTGAAAACAATGCTGAAATTGATGAAGCAGCCAAGCCTGCCCTGATCGAGAAAGCGCGCGCCGAATGGAAGCTGCGCAATGAAGCGGTGCTGAATTCTGGCGGTTTGCACATCATTGGTTGCGAGCGCCATGAAAGCCGGCGTATCGACAACCAGCTGCGTGGCCGCGCCGGTCGTCAGGGTGATGCGGGTTCCTCGCGTTTTTACCTGTCGATGGAAGACCAGTTGCTGCGCATTTTTGCAGGCGACCGCGTGCGCGCAATCATGGAGCGCTTGAAATTGCCTGAAGGCGAGGCCATTGAGGCAGGTATTGTGTCCCGCTCAATTGAGTCTGCCCAGCGCAAAGTGGAAGGTCGCAACTTCGACATTCGCAAGCAATTGCTGGAATACGATGATGTGTCCAACGAGCAACGCAAAATCATTTACGCGCAGCGCAATGAAATTCTGGAATCAGCCGAAATTCGCGAAACCATTGGCAACTTGCGGCATGGCGCGCTGGAGGCTGTGTTCCGTGAGTACATTCCTGAGGAGTCCGTTGAAGAGCAATGGGATCTGGAAGGTTTGGAAACCGTATTGCGCAATGAGTACCAGCTTGAGGCCACTTTGCGCCAATGGCTGGAAGAGGATGCCAAAAGCTCGGACGAAGATTTCCTGAAGCGCATTCTTCAAATGGCCGACGAAATCTACGAAGCCAAGGTTCAATTGGTCGGTGTGGATTCCTTCGCCAAGTTTGAAAAAACATTGCTTTTGCAAAGCATTGACACGCACTGGCGTGAACACCTGGCTGCACTGGATTACCTGCGCCAAGGCATTCACTTGCGCGGTTATGCCCAGAAAAACCCCAAGCAGGAATACAAGCGCGAAGCCTTTGAGTTGTTTGGTGCCTTGCTGAACCGAGTGCGCGACGAGGTGGCCAAAGTCTTGTTAACGGTGCGAGTTCAATCTGCGGAGCAAGTGCAGCAAGCGGAGCAACAGCTGGAGCAAGAAGCTGCTGCGCATCTGGACAATATGCAGTACCAGCACCCCGATGCCAGTGGTGAAGAAGAGGAACAGGCCTCTGAAGAAGATCGTTCTGCCGCGCCGGCAAACGTTCCCCGCAGGGTGAGTGAAAAAGTGGGCCGTAACGACCCGTGCCCTTGTGGTTCCGGCAAGAAGTACAAGCAGTGCCACGGAAAAATTTCCTGAAAATATTGAAATAGTCGCGCGAAATGCGCAAGCCGAGGAGTTGATAGCCATGCCTGTGAATTTGAATGTACCTGCTGCTGATTCCTTGTTTCCAGTCGCCGGTTTGGACATGGGTTATGCCATGGCCCAAATTCGCAAACCCAACCGAAAGGATGTCTTGGTGGTGCGTGTGGCAGAGGGCAGCAGTGTAGCGGGTGTGTTTACGAAAAACCGCTTTTGTGCCGCCCCGGTTCAGGTGTGCCAAGCCCATTTGAAAGCAGGCAAGGGTATTCGTGCCCTGGTGGTGAACACCGGTTGCGCCAATGCGGGCACGGGCGAACGTGGTTTGTCTGATGCACGTGCAACCACGGCCAAAGTGGCCGAGTTGCTGGGTGTTCAGCCTGAGCAAGTGTTGGTGTTTTCAACTGGCGTCATTCTTGAAAACCTGCCCATGGATCGCCTGTTGTTGGGCATTGATCAGGCGGTTGCAGGTTTGGGCAAAGCCGATTGGCTGGATGCCGCCACCTCAATCATGACCACCGACACCTTGCCCAAAGCCAGCAGCCGCAAGCTGAATGTGGGTGCAGGTGAAATTGCAATCACAGGGGTTTCAAAGGGTGCAGGCATGATTCGCCCCAATATGGCCACCATGCTGGGTTACCTGGCCACCGATGCAGCCATTGCACAGCCTGTGTTGGAAAAGTGGACTACAGCCATGGCGGATGCCTCATTCAATCGAATCACCATTGATGGCGATACATCGACGAATGACAGCTTTGTGGTGATCGCCACAGGCAAAAGCAAGGCTGTGAATATTCAAACCGGCAATGAGCCAGAAGCTGCAGCCGTATTCGAGGCACTGAAGGCCGAGTCGATCAAGCTGGCCCAGGCAATTGTTCGCGATGGCGAGGGTGCCACCAAATTCATCACTGTGAAAGTTGAGCAGGCCGGCAGTGAAGAAGAGGCGCTGAAAGTGGCTTACGCCATTGGCCATTCTCCTTTGGTGAAAACTGCGTTTTTCGCGTCAGACCCCAACCTGGGCCGTATTTTGGCGGCTGTGGGTTATGCCGGCATTGATGACCTCGACCAAACCAAAATTCAACTGTATCTGGGCGATGTCTATGTGGCCCAAAATGGCGGCCGCCACGCCGATTATCGGGAAGAGCAAGGCCAGGCGGTCATGAACGATGCAGAAATTACCGTGCGCGTTCAATTGGGGCGTGGCAACGCCAGCACCACCGTGTGGACCACAGACTTTTCGCATGAGTACGTCACCATCAATGCGGACTACCGCAGTTAACACGGCTGCGCGATGAGCACCCAACACAACGACACCAAAGCGATTCTCGAGCAGCTTGGCCGTATCGCCCAAGCCTTGGAGCAGGGGGTGATGAAAGCCCCCACGAACTGGAATGCCTCCACTGCGTTTCGCCTGCATCACAGGGCGGGCCAATTACGCCTTGAACCAGTAAAAACAGTCGAGTCACTGGATGCGGCTGTGCTGAAAAACATTGGCCCCCAACTTGAGAAGGTGGACCAGAACACCCACCAGTTCGTGAAAGGTTTGCCCGCCAACAACGTGTTGCTCACAGGTGCGCGTGGCACCGGCAAGTCAAGTTTGGTGCGTGCCATGTTGAGCCGCTACGCGCCCCAGGGTTTGCGCCTGATCGAGGTTGACAAAACAGACCTGCTGTTTTTGCAAGACGTGGTTGACCTGGTCAACGGCAGACCCGAACGTTTTATTGTGTTTTGTGACGATCTGTCTTTTGAGGAAGGCGAGGCTGGCTACAAGGCATTGAAAAGCGTATTGGATGGCTCTATTGCGGGCACATCGGACAACGTGTTGATTTACGCCACATCAAACCGCCGCCATTTGCTGCCGCAAATGATGAAAGACAACCTTCAAACCCAGCACATGGACAATGGCGAAATTCGTCCCGCCGAAGGCATTGAAGAAAAGGTATCGCTGTCAGACCGATTCGGTGTGTGGGTATCTTTTCATGCATTCAATCAGGATGAGTACCTGGCCGCTGTGCAGGTGTGGCTGGAGCATTTCAACATGCCTTACACTGATGAGGCTCGCCACATCGCACTTCGATGGACCATTGAGCGCGGTAGCCGCAGTGGCCGCCTGGCCTATCAGTTTGCCAAGCATTGGGCCGGCTCAAAAGGTTTATAAGCCGAGTGACAACTTACCCTATAAAACCCCGAATTGATGTGGCAGTGGCTGTGGTATTCAATGCCGGCGGCCAGGTGCTGTGGGGTTGTCGGCCAGAAGGTAAACCTTATGCCGGTTACTGGGAGTTTCCAGGTGGCAAGGTAGAGCCAGACGAAACGGTTTGGCAGGCCTTGGTGCGTGAACTGAAAGAAGAACTCGACATCACTGCCCTTGAAGGTGGCCCGTGGTTCCGCATTGAACACGACTACGAGCATGCCAACGTGCGTTTGCACCTGTACCGTGTGTGGCGTTTTGAAGGCAGCCCCAAGTCGCTGGAGAACCAGCGCTTCACATGGGCCAGCCTTGACAGCTCAGACCTGTCTCCTATTCTGCCAGCCACTGAACCCTTGCTGCCCAAATTGGCCCAGCCCACGGTGATGGCACTAAGCAACTACGAGGCCGGGTTTGAGGCCTGTGCCCAGCGACTTGAGAGGGGATTGAGCAACATCAAGACGCCGATTTATATCCAGTTTCGTGAAAAGGCCCTGAGCGGCAATGCCTTGATTCAGGCCTTCGAGCACTGTTATGGTTTGTGCCAGAAAACCGGGCAGGCGATGTTATTGAATTCGGATACCTGGCTAAACCTGCGTGAGCATCTAGACGCTTTGCCATGTCCGCTGCATTTGACGCAAGCGCATTTGCTGTCGGGTCAGTTTCAGGATTTGCAGTGTGCTGGTGCTTCTGTACACGATACTGACAGCTTGAGAATTGCTTTTGATCGCAGCTTGACTTATGCCGTGTTGGGTGCGGTGAAACCAACTCCCTCGCATCCTGGGCAACCGGGTTTGGGTTGGGAGAAGTTTCTTGAATCAGCACAAGGTGCGCGTTTGCCAGTGTTCGCGATCGGTGGCTTGGCTGCCGAAGATATTCGGGACGCTCATTTGCATGGTGCCCATGGAATTGCCATGCTTAGCCAGTTCGGGCTTGGCTGAGCAACATTGCAAATGGCAAGTTACAGGTTACACAGTCTGATCTTGAACTCAATAGGTTCCAGGTAGGGGTTGTTTTTACTGACACCGTTGGCATTTGGAATGTTGAATCGAATCCACAACATGTACTTGTTGGCGCTGAATTCAGGCACTACTTCCAGATCGCTTGGCAAATCAACCCGCAACAACTGAAATGTTTTGCCGCTCATTTGCTGGGTGTAGTTGCCTTGCTCGGCAGTCACCATGCTCATTTCGCCACTGTGGCGCAAAATTTTCAGTACCAATTCAATGGCTTTGGCCAAGGGCCGCATGGGTTCAAACCAGGCCTCAATGTCGACACGACGTGCCTGGGCTGAACGGGATTGCCAGCGGTGGTAGCCGGGCAAATCAAATTCACAAACGCCGCCTGGAATGGTGCAGCGGCTGCGAATAATCATCAGGAATTCATTGTCGCGCAGATGGTAGCCCAATCGACCGTTGCATTGATTCAGTTGCGTGGCGGTGGAATCAATGCTGGCCAGCGTTTCTTCGAGCATGTGGCGATCGACGCCCGGGTGACCGCGAAATTGAACCAGCGATGCGCGCTGCCTGTCGAGTTCCTGGAGTAGATCACTTTTCAGATCAGCTCTTGAGCCGACTTCTATGATTTCAAACAGGGTAAGCAGGGCGGTGTGGTGGTCCAGCCGATGGTCTTGCGACATGAAGAAGCCGAATTTGGCGAATAAATCTTCAAGGCGCAACAGCGTACGAATTCTCTCGTTGAGTGGAAACTCGTATGTGGTGATTTGAGTGACCGGATTGGTGGTCTGTTGTTCGTCTGTAACTTGAGTCACCGAGCCATCGCAATTAAAAGGAACATCAGGTGTGATTGTGGCGCACCTGTGGTTTTCATGCAAATAGCAAGGTCATTTTTGCGCTTTTTTTATTAATTTTTGGTGCATAAAGTCGATTTTTTCAACCAGTTCCGCTAGATCGCCATTGTTTTGGATCAGCTGCGTTGCACCTGCCAATCGCGTCTCTCGCGTGGCCTGGTTCTGTATCACAGCGCGTACTTGCGTTTCCGGCCAGCCATTGCGCTGAATCACCCTTTGAACCTGCTGTTCTACCGGGCAATCGACCACAATAATTTCATCCATCAGCTCACCCCAGCCGCCCTTTTCAAACAACAAAGGCACCACCAGCACAAAGTAAAGCGGGGCTCCGGCGTCCAGTTGCTGCTGAACAAGCTGGCGAATTTTTGGATGAAGGATTTTTTCCAGTGCAATTCTTTGTTCAGGTTCTTTGAACACCAAAGCCCGCATGTGATCGCGGTTCATGCTGCCATCAGAAAGCAGGGCTTCATGACCAAACGCCCTTTGTATGTCAGGCATGGCAAGGCCCCCTGCCTTTGTCAGGCTGTGGGCAATTTCGTCGGTGTCAATGACGGTGGCGCCCAAGGTTTGAAGCCGGTTGGAAACCGCGGTTTTCCCCGATCCGATTCCGCCGGTTAGGCCCACCACCAGCTGATTGGGTTTGTTCAAGGCTATGTGCATCGCTTGTTTAAATCCACTTGGTCAGGTCGAAGCCCGCCATCCACGCCAGTGCGCCCATGACCAGGCACGGGCCAAAGGGAAAGGCATCGGTTTTCTTCTTTCCGCGAATGCTTTGGATGATCAGGCCAAACACAATACCCGACACGGATGCAAACAACACCACGCTAAACAGGGAGGTGATACCCAGCCAGGCGCCAATTGCGGCCAACAGCTTGAAATCGCCGTACCCCATGCCTTCCTTGCCGGTGGCCAGTTTGAAAAGCTGGTAAATCAGCCACAGCACCAGGTAACCCATGGCCGCACCTGAAACGGCACTGGCCAGCGGCACAAATTCTGCAAATAGATTAAACAGCAAACCAGCCCACAACAAGGGAAGGGTAATACTGTCGGGCAACAGGTAAGTGTCAAGGTCAATGAGCGCCAGCACCAGCAGGCTGGCTGCAAATACCATTAAAGCCAGGCCGACAACGCCGGGCGGGTTAAGCAAGGCAATCGCCAGAAAAAGACCTCCACACAGCAGTTCAACCACCGGATAGCGCAAGGAGATACGGCTTGAGCAGTGCGCACATTTGCCACGCAAAAGCAGGTAGGAGATCACGGGAATGTTGTGCCAGGCTTTCAAAGGCGTTTTACATGCCGGGCAATGGGAGGCCGGCAGAAACAGGTTAAAGCGCGGAAATTCCTCGGGTTCACGGCCTTGGGCTTCTGCCAGGTCGGCATCCCACGCGCGTTGCATCATGATAGGCAAGCGATGGGCCACCACATTCAGCAAAGACCCAATGCACAGCCCCAGCAGCGCGCTCAGCACAAGCCATTGGGCGGGATCCATACTATTCAGTGCGGTCAAACAATATCTCCCATGTTGAAGATTGGCATGTACATGCCCACGATCAGCACGCCCACCAGTATGCCAATAATGCACATGATCATGGGCTCCATGACGGTGGACAGTGTATCCACTTTGTCGTCCAGATTGGTTTCATATTGGTTGGCCAGTCGTTCAAGCATCGAGTCCATCCTGCCCGATTCCTCTCCAATGCGGATCATCTGGATGGATTCCGGCGGGAACAGCCGACTATTTTCCATGCTATCGGAAACCCGGCCACCCGAGGCAACGGCTTGCCGTATTTCAAGTGTGGCGTCCTGAAAGCTTCGAATTTGGGACACGCTGGCCACAGATTCCAGTGCAGAGGTGATTGGTACACCCGATGCACTCAACGTTGCGAAAGTACGTGTCCAACGGGCATGAACAGCTGTTTTCATCAGGTCGCCAATCAAAGGCATGCGCAACAGCAGTATGTCCATTGAGTTCTTGAATTTTTGATTTCGACGGTACATCTGAAACAGGCTGTAAACGCCCAAGCCCACTGCAGCCAGCAGAATCAATCCATATTCCTGAAGAAAGTCGGAGGCTTTCAGCAACAGGGTGGTGAGCAAAGGCAGTTCGGCCTTGAACTGCGAATAAATAGACTTGAACGACGGCAATACAAACAGCAACATGCCCACGGTGACGCCAATGGCGACAAGCACCACAATGCTTGGGTAAATCATTGCCTTGCGCACTTTTTGTCGAATTCGCAACGTTTTTTCAATGTGGGTGGCCAGTCGTCCCAGTGCGGCGTCCAGTTCGCCCGCATTTTCGCCGGCAGCCAGGGTGTTGCAAAACAGGTTGTCGAAACAGCGGGGGTGTTTCCGCATGGCATCGCTGAGTTTCAAACCACTTTCCACATCAGCGCGAATGGCCCTCACCACGGTTTGAATGGCCCTTTTGGATTTGCTGGTCATGCCGCCCGCAATCAAACCGAGGCTTTGCCCCAGCGGTACACCTGACTGGATCATGACCGCAAGTTGCCTGACAAAAGAGGCCACCAAGACCAATGGAATTTTGCTGCCGCTGTAAGGTTTTGCTTTTCGAAGCGAGCTGGCTTTAACACCCTGTCGGCTGAGCTGGTAACGGGCATGGTCGATTGACCTGGCCCGGATCTCGCCGGACCGTGCCTTTTGTGACTTGCTTTTGGGTTTTTCCGTCCACAAAAACAGCAGTTCCCCTGAAGGGGGTTTCTCTCTCAGGTTTGCATTCATTGCGCGCGCTCGCAAGCAGATTAATCGGCTTTTGTCGCGCTCAGAATTTCTTCAATGCTGGTGATGCCCAATCGAACTTTGGCAACGCCCGATTCACTCATGCTGGCGATGCCCTCTTGGCGGGCAAGGCGCTCCAAATCGAGCGCAGATGCACCCGAAATGATCAGTTCCTGCATGGCCTCGGACACGGGTAACACTTCATAAATCCCGGTGCGACCAGAGTATCCTGTGCCATTGCAGGCCTCACAGCCCACCGCGCAGAAGGGTGTCCAATCCTCTTGGGGGACCTCTTTCAACAGGCCTGAAGTGGTTAATGCCTGAAGCCCAAGCGGGTGTGGTGACTTGCAATTGCACAGTTTTCGCACCAGCCGTTGCGCAATAATCAGGCTGACAGAGGAGGCGATGTTGAAGGTTTCAACGCCCATGTTTTTCAAGCGAATGATGGACGACACTGCGTCGTTGGTGTGCAAGGTAGACAGCACCTTGTGACCCGTTTGTGACGCTTTGATTGAAATATCGGCTGTTTCAAGGTCGCGGATTTCACCGACCATGATGACGTCAGGATCCTGGCGCAACAGGGCTCGAAGGGCTTTGGCAAAGGTCAAGCCGATCCGCTCGTTGATGTTGACCTGGTTGATTCCCGGCAAGTTGATTTCCGCAGGGTCTTCGACAGTGCTGATGTTGATGGAATCGTTGTTCAGCATTTGCAGAAAGGTGTACAGCGACACCGTCTTGCCGCTACCCGTGGGGCCCGTGACCAGAATCATGCCGTGTGGTTTCGCCAAGGCTTTTTCTACAGCTGCGCGCTGGGTGTTGTCAAACCCGAGTTGCTCAAGCTTCAGCAGTGATTTGCTGGAGTCGAGCAAACGCATCACTATTTTTTCACCAAACAGGGTGGGCAGCGTACTGACCCGGAAGTCGATTTTGCGCTCATCGGCCCCCAGGGTCAGTCGAATGCGGCCGTCTTGGGGTACCCGGGTTTCGGTGGTATTTAGGCGGCTCATGATCTTGATTCGCGCCGCAATTTTTGATTTTGCGGCCAGTGGCGGCTGCGAGGTTTCCTGAAGCACGCCGTCAATGCGGAATCGAACCCGGTAACTTTTCTCGTAGGGTTCAAAGTGAATGTCGGAGGCACCTTTTTTCAGGGCATCACTGAGCACCCTCTGAACGAATCGCACAATGGGCGCATCGTCGACATCTGGCGAAGCTTCCTCGTTGTTCGAATTACCTGCATCTGATTCAACCTCGGTCAGCAGGCTTTCATCCATGCCCTGAGAGGGGTCGTTTTTTTCAATCCGGTTGAGCAACTTGTCATATTCAACTACCACAGGCTCTACTTGCAGTTGAGTACGAAATTTCAGTTGCTGAATGGTACTCAGGTCGGTGGGGTCGGCCATGGCTACACTGAGCGAGCCGTGGCGGCGATTCAATACAAAAGCCTCCAGCCCCTTCTCAGCTTGAATCAAATCTGACTCAAGGCCTTCGCGGGTATCGTCAAACTGGCTGAGGTCGAGCAAAGGGTAGCCAAAATGCTGCGAAACGGTACTGGCCAAAAGCTCGGCACTCACCAATCCGTTGTTCACAATCCACTCGGCCACTGAACGGCCTTGTGCTTCCTCTGCGGTCAATTGCTCCAGCTGGGCATTGTCCAGAATTCCTTTGGCGGTCAGTGCCCGCACAAGCCCCGAGCTTTTGACAATTGCACTACTGATGCTCATAGATCAAGGTCCTTGAAAGTGAACGGTTTGGATCAACAGCTGTATTGCCCAACTATGCGTATTCAGTATGTACTTATCAATCACCTAGGCGGATGTTTTTCGTGCAGATCAACTGTTGCGATTCACCGCAACATCGCACAACATGGCCAGTGCTTCGGTGTAAGGATTGCCGGTCAACTTCCCCAGGCGGGTTTTGGCCGATTCGGACAGTGCCTGTGCCTTGTTTCGGGTGTAGGCCAGCGAGCCGGTCTGCTCAATGCTTGCCATGATGGCGCTGACATCCTGAGTGCCACCGTTGGCAATGGCGTCCCGAATTTGGGTTTGTACTTGCGGTGCAGCATGTTGCATCGCATGAATCAGGGGCAGGGTGGGTTTGCCTTCGCGAAGGTCGTCGCCCACGTTTTTGCCCAAAGCAGCACTTTCTCCTGCGTAGTCGAGCACATCGTCGATCAGCTGAAAAGCGCTGCCTACTTCTGCGCCAAATCGTCCCAGGTTGGCGACCGCCTCCTTGCTTTGACCGGTCACAATGCCCGCCAGGCGGCACGAGGCCTCAAACAGCTTCGCAGTTTTGAAGTCGATGACTTGCATGTATCGAGCTTCCGTGACATCGGGGTCTTTGCAGTTCAACAATTGCAATACTTCGCCTTCAGCGATGGTGTTGGTGGCTTCCGACAGCACGTCCATGACGTCCATCAAGCCAATTTTTACCATCATCTGAAACGAGCGGGAGTACAGGAAGTCGCCCACCAGCACCGCAGCAGAATTTCCGTACTCGGCATTGGCAGTCAGGCGCCCTCGGCGCATGTCCGATTCATCGACCACATCGTCGTGCAGCAGTGTGGCCGTGTGAATAAATTCAACAATCGCTGCCAATTCAATGGCTTGCTGCATTTGTTGCGGGTTTGCGCCCAGTGCCCGGGCTGTCAAAATGACCAATGCGGGGCGCAGGCGTTTTCCACCTGCGTTGATGATGTAATCGCTGATCTGGTTGATCAGGCTGACCTCGGAGTGCAGACTGGTTCGAATAACCTGATCAAGTTGCTGCATGTCGGCCGCGATGGGGGACAACACACTTTTCACACTGGGCGCTGGGCTGGGCATGGGTTCACTGCATGTCTGGATGATTTATGTTGCGCTTATTGTACTTGACGGTGTTTGCCAAAAGCCGCGTTTCGTGAGCAGAATGAACGATGAATGATCACAAGGCTTTGACAACATTGCACTTTCCGAGCATAATTGCGGGCTATCCGAATTTTTTCGGGTTTATATCATTGAAAGTTTAGAGGTCAACTATGTACGCGGTCATAAAAACCGGTGGTAAACAATACAAGGTTATCGCTGGTGAAAAACTTAAAGTAGAACAGATACCTGCTGACATTGGCCAAGAAATCTCTCTGGACGAAGTGCTTGCCGTTGGTAGCGGTGACACCGTAAAAGTGGGTACTCCACTGGTTCAAGGGGCTTCGGTCAAGGCAGTTGTTTTGGCACACGGTCGTCACGACAAAGTGAAGATCTTCAAGATGCGTCGTCGCAAGCACTATCAAAAGCGTCAAGGCCATCGCCAGAACTTCACTCAAATCCAGATCCAAGCCATCAACGCTTGATAGAGGAGAATGACTCATGGCAAGTAAGAAAGGCGGCGGCTCTACGCGCAACGGACGTGACTCAGAAGCCAAGCGACTGGGTGTGAAGGTGTTTGGCGGTCAGGCAATCAATGCCGGCGGCATCATCATTCGCCAACGCGGTACACGTTTTCATGCTGGCGACAACGTCGGCATGGGCAAAGATCACACATTGTTTGCACTGACAGACGGTCAGGTGCAGTTCTCAGTGAAAGGCGCCTTGCGTCGCAAAACTGTGAGCGTGGTCAGCGAGGGTTAATCCTTCGTTTGCACCGCACACCGTGCTTGGTCCAATAGCCCTGCATTGCAGGGCTATTTTCGTTTTGGGCCAGGTGCATTCGTTTTTAAAGTAAATCGGCACAGCTGTCGGGCGCGGTCGTTAGGCGCAGTTATCGGGAACAAACATGAAATTCATCGACGAAGCAACAATTGAGGTGTTCGCAGGCAAGGGCGGTAATGGCTCTGGCAGCTTTCGTCGCGAAAAATTCATTCCGAAAGGTGGGCCAGATGGCGGCGATGGCGGCAAGGGCGGTAGCGTGTTTGCTGAAGCCGACCGCAACCTGAATACCTTGATTGACTATCGCTTTTCAAAACAACACCGGGCCAAAGGCGGTGAAAATGGCCGTGGCTCCGATTGTTATGGCGCAGCCGGCCCTGACATTGTTTTGAAAATGCCGGTTGGCACCACCATTGTGAATGCTGAAACCGGCCTGGTTGTAGCTGACCTTACTGAGCATGGTCAGCAAGTGTTGATTGCCAAGGGCGGCGATGGCGGCTTGGGCAATATTCACTTCAAAAGCAGTGTGAACCGGGCACCACGCCAGTTTACCAAGGGCAAAGACGGTGAGTCCGCCCGTTACAAGCTTGAATTGAAGGTGCTGGCCGATGTGGGTTTGCTGGGCATGCCCAACGCTGGTAAATCGACCTTGATTGCCGCAGTGTCAAATGCTCGCCCGAAAATTGCAGACTACCCTTTTACCACCCTGCACCCTAACCTGGGTGTGGTGCGCATTGGGCATGCGCAAAGCTTCGTGATCGCCGATGTGCCAGGTTTGATCGAAGGTGCCGCCGAAGGTGCAGGCTTGGGCCACCAGTTTTTGAAGCATTTGAGCCGAACCCGTGTGCTGTTGCACCTTGTCGACTTGGCTCCTTTCGATGAAAACGTAGACCCAGTGTACGAGGCTGCGGCTATCGTGGAGGAATTGCGCAAATACGACGAAGACCTTTGGGCCAAGCCACGCTGGCTGGTGTTGAACAAAATCGACATGATTGCGGAAGAGGACAGGAAAGCGAAAATCGACGATTTTGTGACCCGCTACCGCGAGAAAACAGGTTGGCAGGGCCAGGTTCACCCCATTTCGAGTTTGACTGGTGAGAACACGGCGAACTTGATGCGTTCGGTGTACGAAAACCTCGTGCAGCAAATGCAGGTTGAGTTTCCGCCCGAGCCTGACGCTCGCTTTCGCGAAAGCACAGGTACACTCATCAATCCTCAAGAAACTGGCGACGATCAGGAGTAATTTCCGTGGCAGAGAAATCTCTGGCAAATCAACGTGTAGTAGTTAAAGTGGGCAGCTCCCTAGTCACCAAAGGTGGAAAGGGCGTGGACATGGAGTCCATACGCGCCTGGGCAGCGCAAATCGCTGAATTAACCAATCAGGGCTGCGAGGTGGTGCTGGTGTCCTCGGGCGCAATTGCCGAGGGCATGAAACGCTTGAAATGGGCCAAGCGCCCGCGCGAAATTCATGAGCTTCAAGCCGCT
The DNA here is from genome assembly GCF_013004065.1 of Limnobacter sp. SAORIC-580. GTDB lineage: Bacteria > Pseudomonadota > Gammaproteobacteria > Burkholderiales > Burkholderiaceae_B > Limnobacter > Limnobacter profundi. The sequence goes on along the minus strand of NZ_CP053084.1, from coordinate 2,745,768 downwards.
GCTGCGGTGGGGCAAATGGGTTTGGTTCACGCCTATGAAATAGGCTTTGCTGAACATGGCCTGGTGTGCGCGCAGGTGCTGCTAACCCATGCCGATCTGGCGGATCGCGAACGTTACCTGAATGCCCGTTCCACCCTGTATTCCTTGTTGGGCCACAAAGTGGTGCCCATCATCAATGAAAACGACACCGTGGTTACTGACGAAATTCGCTTTGGTGACAACGACACCTTGGGTGCCTTGGTCACCAACTTGGTGGAAGCGGACACCTTGGTTATTTTGACCGACCAAGTGGGCCTGTACAGCGCCGACCCCCGCAAAAACCCGGACGCCAAATTCATCCACGAAGAAACCGCGGGCAACCCAGAACTCGAAAAAATGGCAGGCGGTGCTGGCAGCAGTGTAGGCACTGGCGGCATGATCACGAAAATTCTGGCGGCCAAGCGCGCCGCACGAAGTGGTGCTGCAACAGTAATTGCCAGTGGGCACGAGCCCAATGTGCTCGTTCGCCTGATGAAGGGCGAAGCTGTAGGTACCTACCTGAAAGCACCGCTGGGTCGCCTGGCTGCGCGAAAGCAGTGGATGGCCGACCATTTGAAATTGAAAGGCTCACTTCTGCTGGATGCGGGTGCCGCAGAGGCTTTGCGCAAGAAAAAGGGCAGCCTGCTTCCCATTGGTGTCACCGGTTGTCAAGGCAATTTTCAACGTGGTGATGTAGTCGCCTGTTTAAGCCCTGAGGGCGACGAGGTGGCGCGTGGCCTGGTGAACTATGCGGCTGCTGAGGTCAAAAAAATTGCCAAGCAACCCACCAGCGCGATAGAGTCCATCCTTGGTTATCTGGATGAACCTGAGCTGATTCACCGCGACAACATGGTGGTATTGGCCTAACACGAATTGGAGTGCGCGGATGGAACTGTCGATGTGGAAAAACAGCGGGCAGTTATTTGAATGGAAAGACCACTCCATATTTGTGCAAGACACAGCCGCCGCCAACAAACCTGTTCTGCTGCTCATTCATGGTTTTCCCACCTCCAGTTACGACTTCCATTTGCTATGGCCTGAACTGGCCGAAACTCATCGCCTGATTGCATTTGACATGCTGGGCTATGGCTATTCTGACAAGCCGCGCACCTGGCAGCATTCCATTTTTAATCAGGCCGACATTGCAGAAGCTTTGCTGAAAAGCAAAGGGGTTGAGGAATGCTCGATGATTACGCATGACGTGGGTGACACGGTGGGGCAAGAGCTATTGGCCCGACATGCGGAGGGAAAGCTGAGTTTTCGCCTGCGGCGAGTGGTGATGTTCAACGGCGGGCTTTTTCCAGAAACACACCGCGCCATTCTGGTCCAAAAACTGCTGCTCAGTCCTCTGGGCTTTGTATTCACACGCTTCATGAAAAAGGAAAAGTTGGCGGCCAGCCTTCGCAGCGTATGCTCGGAAGGGCTGAGCGATGCCGACATTGATGCGGCGTGGACGTTGATGGCCCACAAAAAAGGAAACTTGTGCATGCACCTGCTGATTCAGTACATGCGTGAGAGGCGAGAAAACCGCGACCGTTGGGTGCAAGCCTTGCAGAAAGCCGACATGCCCTTTGCGCTGATCGACGGTGTCGAAGATCCCATTTCCGGCGAACACATGGTGCAGCGCTTCGAGGAACTGGTGCCTGGCAAACAAACCATTCGACTGGCTGGTTTGGGGCACTATCCGCATTTGGAAGACGCGGCGAAAGTGTTGGCTGTTTTAAAGCCGTTGCTTGCGCACTAGCCCGATTTTGATTAACCCAAAATAGTGGTTTTTGCTCTGCATTATCTCTGTTGATACGCTTCGCCTTTTCTTAAGGGGTAGCCATGTCATACGAGGTGGATTACGAATTTCTTTCCAAATTAGAGGGCGGGTGCAGAACCGGCGGCTACATACCTGATTTGGAAAAAAGTAAAAGCGGAGTAACCGTTGCCACAGGCTTTGATTTGGGCGCACGTAACGAGGATGATCTACGTCGACTTGGTATTCAGGGTTCTTTGTTTAAAAAGTTGGCACCTTATCTTGGGCTGAAGAAGCATGATGCTGCAAAGAAACTCGAGAAAAGCCCGCTGAGTATTACTGCGACCGAATGTCTACAAATTGATCAAGTGGTTAAAACTCATTATTTAACGCAACTTGCTAGACGTTACAACAACGCAATCTCCAATAGTGCGACGAAATTCGAGGATCTAAAGCCTGAGTTTCAAACTGTCATCACCTCAGTATCTTTTCAACACGGGCTTGAACTGGTTCGATCCACACCTAAGTTTTGGGCTTCAGTTGTCGCCCAGGACTGGGAACTCGCAGTCAGAATTCTGCGCAACTTCCAGGATCAATACCCCACAAGAAGAAATAAAGAAGCGGACCTAATGGAGAAGGCACTTTGAGAAACTACCTGCTGGCTTTTTTGGTTGCGCTTGTTGGCTGCTCAAGTGCCGAATCCCCGCAAAACGATTATTTCTGGCTTGATCCAAATGTGCAGGAGAAAGTACAAAACTCATCCGAGGAGCTATTAATTCCTAGACCTCTGCTTGAATTGACCAATGGCAGTACCGTAAGCAACTGTGAACAATATTTCCGACATGAAGGTGGTGTTGCCGAGTCGGCAGCGAACTACGCTGCACGCTCGCATTATTTGATCTGCGATGCATTAAAGCTGGCTGAAACATGGCCGCCAAAGTCTGGCGGAAAGCTTCTTGATCAAGATCTGTCATTGTGTTCAAGCTTAAATTTGGCCAGTTTCAAGCATTCCCTTCGACCACGCATTGAAACAGAGAATGCTACGTTGACTCAGTTGTTCGGTGCAGAAGCGGTTGACGGCGTGAATACTTGCGCAGTCCAGGGAGAAGAGCGAAATTTCGTGCTGAACGCGGTTTTGCTTGTGAAGGAACCTGAAAAGCCAAAGAAGATGTGGGTGTGGGTGATCGACGAAATATTGGATGCCACCTATCGTTCTTACGAGGCTGTTTGGTTTGTTTTCGACGAGTCCAAAAGCATGTGGATTGCTACCCAATAAAAAAACGCGAACCAAGTGGTTCGCGTTTTTTTATGTCGACTCAGGTTTTTCTTGGGTTTCCTCAGTTTTAACGGCGGGTTCCCAGTGATCTCCCCTTGGCAGTCGCCTTGGGTCATTTCTGGAAAACAGCAGTTTGGCCAACTCTCCCAATGCTTGTTTGTACACTTCCCGTTTGAAATCAATTACGTTTTCAAGTGGAACCCAATACTCGTTCCAACGCCAGGCATCAAATTCGGGGTGTTCAGTGGCCCGCAGGCTGACATCACAATCCCTTCCAACCAATTTCAGCAAAAACCAGATTTGTTTCTGGCCTTTGTAGCTTCCCCGCCATTCCCGTCGAATCCAGTGATCAGGCACGGTGTACCGCAACCAATTCCTGGTTCTTCCTATAATTTCAACATGTTCTGGCAACAGGCCAACTTCTTCGTGGAGTTCCCGGTACATGGCTTGTTCAGGCGATTCGCCATGTTTAATCCCGCCCTGCGGAAATTGCCAGGAATGTTCACGAATTCGCTTACCCCAAAAGACCTGCTTTCGGGAATTGGTCAAAATAATGCCGACGTTGGGACGGTAGCCTTCTTTATCAAGCATACGCGCCCCGCAGATTTCTTTACAATTCAGAGTCATTATAAGCACGAGCTTGCGTTTGTACACCTAGGGTATCCGCGCTGCGAGCGGATAAAAGTACAATCGCTGTTCTAACCAATTCATTACTCACGAGTTTTTTGCAAATGCGCGCCACCCAGTTTTTTTTGAATACCCTGAAAGAAGCCCCTGCTGACGCTGAAGTGATCAGCCATCAACTGATGATGCGGGCTGGCATGATCAAGCGTTTGGCCGGTGGCATTTACACCTATATGCCCGTGGGGCTGCGCTCCATTCGCAAGGTAGAAAATATTGTTCGCGAAGAAATGAACCGCGCGGGTGCTCTTGAATTGCTAATGCCCGCAGTTCAACCCGCTGAGCTTTGGCAAGAAAGTGGCCGCTGGGAAAAGTATGGGCCCGAGCTGCTGCGTTTGAAGGACCGTCATGACCGTGATTTCGTGATTGGCCCTACACACGAAGAAGTGATTACCGATGTGGTACGCAAGGAAGTGAAAAGCTACCGCCAGTTGCCCTTGAACCTGTATCAGATTCAAACCAAGTTTCGCGATGAAATTCGCCCACGTTTTGGCGTGATGCGCGGCCGCGAATTCGTGATGAAAGACGCGTATTCATTCGACCGTACTCAAGAAGCTGCCCTGAAAACCTACGATGTCATGTACGACGCCTACCGCCGTATTTTTACCCGCTTGGGTTTGAACTTCCGCGCAGTGAATGCCGACACCGGTTCAATTGGCGGCAACCGCAGCCATGAGTTTCACGTGATTGCCGACACGGGCGAAGATGCAATTGCGTATTGCCCAAGTTCAGACTATGCCGCCAATGTGGAGCTGGCTGAAGCGGTTTGCACCGCGCAGCGCCCAGCCGCCAGCAAGGCAATCGACAAGGTGCACACTCCCGGTAATTCAACCTGTGAAGCCGTTGCAGCGCAGTTGGGTTTGCCTTTGACCGCAACGGTGAAGAGCGTGGTGTTTGCCAACGAGTGGCTGGATAAAAATGAAACCAAGCCGGCCAAGAAGGTACAAATTGTATTGGCACTGGTGCGCGGCGACCATGAAGTGAATGACATCAAGCTTGGCAAGCTGACCGGTGTACAAGAACTGCGCTTGGCCACAGAAGCTGAAATTGTTGCTGCGTTTGGTACCCAACCCGGTTATTTGGGTCCCGTTGGCTTGAAAGGCGAGGTGCGGGTTGTGGCTGATCGCAGTGTCGCCGCCATGGGTGATTTTGTGTGCGGTGCCAACGCCGCTGACTATCACTACGCTGGCGTGAATTGGGGCCGTGATTTGCCTGAGCCCGAGGTGGCTGATATTCGAAATGTGGTTGAGGGCGATCCCTCGCCGGATGGCAAAGGTGTACTGGCCATGTGCCGTGGTATTGAAGTGGGCCATGTGTTTTATTTGGGCACCAAATACTCTGAAGCCCTGCAAGCCAAGTTTCTGGATGAAAACGGCAAGCCCGCAGTGATCGAAATGGGTTGTTATGGCATTGGTGTTACCCGTATTTTGGGTGCAGCCATTGAGCAAAACTTTGACGACCGCGGCATTATTTGGCCATTGAGCATCGCGCCTTTTGAAGTGGTGTTGTGCCCAATTGGCTACAAGAAAAGCGAAGAAGTGAAGGCTCAGGCCGACAAGCTTTATCAGATGCTGGAAGACGCTGGCGTGGATGTGATGCTGGACGACCGCGATGAGCGGCCAGGTGTGATGTTCGCTGATTGGGAGTTGATCGGCGTGCCGCTGCGGGTTACCTTGGGCGACCGTGGCCTGAAAGAAGGCAAAGTGGAGTTTCAGTCTCGCGATGGCAAGGTTGAAAAACGCGATGTCGAAGTTGGGGAAATTTTTGAGCAGTTGCGTGTTGAACTTGCCAGCAGGCAAGTCAGTTTGTAATCCGTTTGCCCGGTTGGCCTGCAGTGCCCGCCGGGCGCTTGCGCTGGCCATGGCTGTATTGGCTGTCGCTGGTGTTGGTTCGCCAGTTTTTGCCAATCAGCAGTACGAACCCATGGCGGACCATGTTCGCCTGGCGCTTCGCACCGCCTTGAGTGCCCCAGCGGCACCACGTCCAATTTTTGATTCCGTCGGCCATCGAATTGACTGGATGGCCGAGATGTCGCGCCGCTTGGCCCGCCGTGTTCCCGATTTCACCGAGCGAACAGAACTCATCAAGATTATTCGCTATGAAGCGCAGCGAGTTGGCATTGACCCTCAAATTATTTTCGCCCTGATTGAAGTAGAGAGTAACTTTCGAGCCGATGCGGTTAGCCATGCCGGGGCCATTGGCTTGATGCAGGTGATGCCGTTTTGGACTGATGTGTTATCGAGGGGAAGTTCTCGTGAGTTGTTCGAACCGCGAGTGAATATTCGTTATGGCTGCCTTATTTTGCGGCATTACCTCGACATTGAAAAAGGCAATCTGGACCGGGCCTTGGGGCGTTACAACGGCAGCCTTGGAAAAATGACCTATCCCAACCTGGTGTATGACCGTTTGGATCGGAATTGGGGCTACAGCTATGTTGAACCTCCGAAGCCTGCGCCTCGAATTGCGGGTGATTTTTGAGCTGAACTTGAAGGTTCGCCGTTTCGATTTATTGCCCACTCGGCGTGGGTTGTTTGTGTCGCACTGGACCGGTGACTTGGAAGCTGAACTTGAATGGTCACCGCTGCCCGAAAACTTGGCATTTCGGCTTGTCGTCTTGAGCCTGCACTAAGCCAAGCCCTCCAAAAGTAACGGTCGGGTCTTGGCTTTCGCGCCAAGGCGCGATCGTTAGTCTCGGCGCGCCAAGCCGGCAAGTTTTCTGACTGGTCATCGTGCGACCCATTGCAAGTTCAGCTCCCAATCGGCGGCGGTGTTTCGATCGCCTCGCCTTCAAGAAAACCTGCCCTTGCGTGCCGAGCAGGGCCGGTGTTGCCCAGCATGGGCGACAGAGAACGGACCCGACCCGCAGTTTAGGAGGGTCGTTCTCAGGCATCGTGAGGCTCAGCAAGGGGAATACAGGTTTTCTGGCGAGAGATCGGAACCCAAGACGATTGGGCCTGAATCCGCAGTTGATTACATGCCTGGAAACCCGCCACCTGGTGGCATGCCGCCTCCAGGGAAGCCGCCTTTTCCGCCGCCACCCATTTTTTTCATCAACTTGGCCAAGCCACCTTTCTGCATGCTTTTCATCATGTCGCGCATTTGCTCAAACTGCTTGAGCAAGCGGTTCACTTCTTGAACCTGAACACCCGCACCTGCTGCAATACGGCGCTTTCGAGAGGCTTTTAAAATATCGGGCTTGGTTCGTTCGGCAATGGTCATGGAAAAAATAATGGCCTCGGTGCGTTTCATCTGCTTCTCTGCGGCGGTGGCATCCACATCGCCCGCCCCTTTCATCAATTGGCTGGGCAGTTTGTCCATCAGGCCTTGCAGGCCACCCATGTTGCGCATCTGGCTAATTTGCGCCAAAAAGTCGTTCAGGTCGAAAGCCTTGCCGCTTTTCAGTTTTTTCGCCAGTTTTTCGGCTTCGTGTTGGTCAATGCCTTTTTTGGCTTCTTCCACCAAGGAAACAATGTCGCCCATGCCTAGAATTCGGCCCGCCACGCGGTCTGGGTGGAATTTCTCAAAGCCGGTTAGCTTTTCACCCACACCCATGAATTTAATGGGCTTGCCGGTAATTTGGCGCACGGAAAGGGCGGCACCGCCTCGCGCATCACCGTCCATCTTGGTCAGTACCACGCCGGTCAGGGGCAGGGCCTCGTTGAAGGCCTTGGCGGTGTTGGCCGCATCCTGACCCAACATGGCGTCAATCACAAACAGGGTTTCAGTCGGGTTCACCGCTGCATGCAAAGCCTTGATTTCATTCATCATGGCTTCGTCTATGCCCAAGCGGCCCGCCGTGTCCAGAATCAGCACATCAAAAAACTGGCGTTTGGCGTGGTTCAGGGCGGCCAGGGCAATGTCAACCGGCTTTTGAGTGATGTCGGAAGGAAAGAACTCGGCGCCAGCTTGCGCGCTGACTGTTTTCAGCTGCTCGATCGCCGCAGGGCGGTACACGTCGGCTGAAACGGTCAGCACTTTCTTTTTCAGGTTGTCTTTTAAATACTTGGCCAGCTTACCTGTGGTGGTTGTTTTACCGGCACCTTGCAAACCCGCCATCAAAATCACCACGGGGGGCTGGGCCGCCAGGTTGATTTCTTCTGTTTTCTCGCCAATCAGCTTGATCAACTGTTTGTGAACAATGCCCACCAAGGCTTGGCCGGGGGTGAGGCTGTTCAGCACTTCCTCGCCCAGCGCCTGTTCTTTCACCTGGTTGATGAACTCTTTCACCACCGGTAGGGCCACGTCGGCCTCCAGAAGCGCCAAGCGAACTTCCCGCAACATTTCCTGCGTGTTGGCCTCGGTGATGCGGGCTTCGCCTTTGATATTTTTGACAACGCGCGTTAGGCGATCGGAGAGGTTTTCAAACATCGTGTGGTGCCCCTGACTCGTGCTATGAATCGAGTAAACTGATTGGTATGAACAACACAATATTGTACGCGCTCGCAGTGCCCCTGCTGTCCGCCTCGGGTGGATTGGCGGCGCTGAACGTTTTCGGCAAGTGGTCTGCACCCGCCGCGTTAAACCGCGCGCTGGTTGCTTTGGCCTTGACGGTCTCGGGTTATTTATTGGGCACCTTGTTGTTTCAATCCGATGGCATGCACTTCGGCTTTGTTCTGGGCCTGATGTGCGTGGCTTGGTTGGCCTCACTGGTGGCCTTTGTAGAAAGTTTTTTCAACCGTGTGCCGCTGCTTGAATTAATTGTGTTCCCGCTGTGCGCAGTTGTATTTTTGCTGCCCTTGTGGATGGGGGAAGATTCCGCCATTCGAATGGCAGGCGATCATCTGTTTCAATTGCATTTGTTGATCGCGCTGGCAGCCTACAGTTTGTTGGGTATTGCCGCCGCCCATGGCATCGTGATGGCGTTTCAGGAAAAAGCCTTGCACCAGCCTGTGGCCACCACCCAGGAAAACCGCATGGTGCGGGAGCGGTTGCTGGATCAATTGCCCTCTTTGCTTACCATGGAATCGATTCTGTTCCGGCAGCTTTGGGCTGGCTTTGTGTTGTTGTCGCTTACCCTGATCACCGGCTTTCTGTTTTCCGAAGAATGGAGCGGTAGCAGCTGGCGCTTTGATCACAAAACCCTGTTTGCCATCATTTCATGGTGTTCATTTGCAGTGCTTCTGGGCGGGCGTGTGGTATTTGGCTGGCGCGGAAAAGTAGCCCTGCGTTGGTGTTTGGGCAGCTATGCAGTATTGGTGTTGGCTTATTTTGGTACCCAGTTTGTGCTGGAGTTTATTTTGAAAAGGGCAGTTTGATGGGTCGTATTCTGTTTTTCCTGGGCCTGGCGTTGGTGGCCTGGATTCTTTTCAAAAGCTGGCAGCGCAAACAATTGGGTGAAAAGCCCGGTGTAGACGTTAAACAAAAAGGCAATCTTGGCCGTAAAACCCAAGAAGAGATCATGCCTTGCCAACACTGCGGTGCCTACAGCCCCATGTCTGAAGGTGTGATGATGCAGGGGCGCTTCTACTGCGGCATGGAGCACGCCAAGGCGGCCGGAGAGAAAGTTCGCTAAGTTTTGAAGTGCATTGACCTTTAGAAGGGGCACGCCATGTGGCTGGACGAAGGCTGGATTGAAGAAGACTGGGTGCACCGCCTGCAAAGCCCCAATCAGGATGCACGCCCCATGGGCACTGTAGTGGATACCCTGGTTGTTCACTGCATCAGCCTGCCCGAGCGGGGACGAGACCCCGCGTTAATCACTGACCTGTTTTTGAATCGACTCGATTGTCATGCGCATGTTTCATTTGGCGAGTTGATTGGCCTGCATGTTTCTTCGCATTTTCTGATTGATCGAGACGGATCGATTACCCAATTTGTATCCTGCGAAAAACGGGCCTGGCATGCTGGAATTTCAGCCGCAATGGACCGTAGCAATTTCAATCATTTTTCAATTGGTGTTGAATTGCTGGGCGATATTTATACCCCATTCGAGCAGGCTCAATATGCCAGCCTGAGGCGTCTTGCTTTGGAGTTACAAGCACGTTATCCACTGAGATATGCCATGGCGCACAGCGAGATAGCACCCACTCGGAAAACTGATCCGGGACCCTTCTTCGACTGGAAAGGTCTTCGTAAATCAAACACCTACGAACTTCAGATTGACGGCCTTTGAAAGGCCGTTTTTTTGTTGCACTGCGGTTATCCCAAGCTTGTCCACAACTTGTTCACAGGGGATAACTGTGTGCACAAGTTGGGGATAAGAAAGTGTTTGCCAAATTGTGTTTCGACCACTACAATTAGTTCCAAGCCACATACAAAACACAAGATATAGTGGTTGCCGGTTGTGCCCCACTACAAAAACAAACCCTCAAGAACACGTATATTCCAGGAGAAAGATGCATGCTAACTAGCCATGGACCCTCAGATTTGGCGAGCAATTTGGCAACTGATGCGCCCTTGTCCACCTCTAAGCCTGCAGGTGCAGCGCCCGTGGTTGACAGCGCGTACTCAAACTACAAAATTATTCGCCGAAATGGTGCCGTGGTTGGTTTTGAGCCCAGCAAAATTGCCGTGGCCATGACCAAAGCATTTTTGGCAGTGAATGGCGGTCAGGGTGCAGCCTCCGCGCGCATTCGCGAACTGGTTGAGCAGATGACTGGCAGCGTGGTGAACGCACTGGTGCGTCGCCAGCCTTCCGGCGGCATTTTCCACATCGAAGACATTCAAGACCAGGTTGAACTGGCCCTGATGCGCTCCGGCGAAGCCGAAGTGGCGCGTGCCTATGTGCTGTATCGCGAACGCCGCGCGCAAGAACGTGCTGCCAAGCAGGTGGAACAAGCTGAGCAGCATGCCCTGAATGTGATCGACGGCGACATCAAGCGCCCACTGGATGTAGAAGCACTGAAAGCGTTGATTGAGAGTGCTGCTGTTGGCCTGAATGAAATTGATGTTGCGCACCTTCAGAAAGAAACCCTGAAGAACCTGTATGACGGCGTGAAAATCGATGAGGTGTTCAAGTCGGCAATCCTGGCCTCTCGCGCCATGATCGAGAATGAACCCAGCTACACACTGGTTACTTCCCGCCTGTTGCTGCACACCATTCGCCGTGAAATTATTGGCCGCGAAATTGCGCAAGATGAAATGGCGCAGGTGTACCCTGAGTACTTCCCCCAGTTCATCAAGAAAGGCATTGCCGCTGGCCTGCTCGATAATCGCCTGGCCCAGTTTGACATGAAGAAATTGGGCGCAGCCCTGAAGTACGAACGCGATTTGCAGTTCGATTACCTCGGCCTGCAAACTTTGTACGACCGCTACTTCCTGCACGTGGAAGGCACCCGCATTGAAATGCCACAGGCGTTTTACATGCGCGTAGCCATGGGCCTGGCCTTAAATGAAGTGGACCGCGAAGCACGCGCCATCGAGTTCTATGAAGTGTTGTCCACATTCGACTTCATGAGCTCTACGCCCACATTGTTCAACAGCGGCACCATTCGTTCACAGCTGTCTTCTTGCTACCTCACCACCATTGGCGACGACCTGGACGACATTTACGAAGGCATCAAGGAAAACGCATTGCTTTCCAAGTTTGCTGGTGGCCTGGGCAACGACTGGACCCCCGTGCGTGCCTTGGGCAGCCACATTAAGGGCACCAACGGCAAGTCACAAGGTGTTGTGCCATTCCTGAAAGTGGTGAATGACACGGCTGTTGCCGTGAACCAAGGTGGCAAGCGCAAAGGCGCGGTGTGTGCCTACCTTGAAACCTGGCACATGGATATTGAAGAGTTTCTGGAATTGCGCAAGAACACTGGCGACGACCGCCGCCGCACGCATGACATGAACACCGCGAACTGGATCCCCGACCTGTTCATGAAGCGTGTGATGGAAGGTGGTAACTGGACCCTGTTCAGCCCATCCGATTGCCCCGATTTGCACGACCTGTACGGCAAAGCCTTCGAAAAAGCCTACGTGGGTTACGAAGAGAAGGCTGCCCGTGGCGATTTGAAATTGTTCAAAACCGTGGAAGCAGCCAAGCTGTGGAGAAAGATTCTCTCCATGCTGTTTGAAACCGGTCACCCCTGGATTACGTTCAAAGACCCTTGCAACATTCGCAGCCCCCAGCAACACGTGGGTGTGGTGCACTCGTCCAACCTGTGTACAGAAATTACCCTGAACACGAACGAGAATGAAATTGCGGTGTGTAATCTGGGCTCCGTGAACCTGACGCGTCACCTGAAGCCCGCCGACAACGGCGAGCTGGTACTGGACCACGAGAAGCTGCAGAAAACTGTGGGCGTGGCCATGCGCATGCTGGACAACGTGATCGACATCAACTACTACGCAGTGGCCAAGGCACGCAATTCAAACCTGCGCCACCGCCCTGTGGGCATGGGCATGATGGGCTTTCAAGATGCGCTCCACATGATGCGCAAGCCCTATGCTTCACGCGATGCAGTTGAATTTGCCGACGAAAGCATGGAAGCCATTTGCTACTACGCTTACGAAGCTTCAACCGAGTTGGCTGCCGAGCGCGGTGCGTATAGCACCTTCAAGGGTTCGCTGTGGGACAAGGGCATCATGCCTTTGGATTCGCTCAAGCTGCTGGAAGAAGAGCGTGGCGGTTACGTGGAAGTGGATACAAGCAGCCGTATGGATTGGGACGCACTGCGCGCTCGCATCAAGAAGCACGGCATGCGCAACTCCAACTGCGTGGCCATTGCACCCACAGCAACCATTTCCAACATCATTGGTGTGGCCGCTTCCATTGAACCGACATTCCAGAACTTGTATGTGAAGTCGAACCTTTCAGGTGAATTCACCATCGTGAATGAACACTTGGTGCGCGACTTGAAGCGCCTGGGCATTTGGGACGAAGTGATGATTTCTGACCTGAAGTATTTTGATGGTTCAGTGATGAAGATTGACCGTATTCCGGAAGACCTGAAGCGCCTGTACGCCACCGCGTTTGAAATGGACCCACGCTGGCTGGTTGAAGCTGCAGCCCGTCGCCAGAAATGGATTGACCAAGGTCAAAGCTTGAACATTTATATGGCTGGCGTCAGCGGCAAGCGTTTGGATGACACGTACAAACTGGCCTGGATTCGCGGTTTGAAAACAACCTACTACCTGCGCACCATTGGTGCCACACACGCCGAGAAATCAACTTTGGCCGGTGGTGAGTTGAACTCGGTGAATGCGGAAGGTGGTGCATCTGCCGCGTTTACATCGGCCCCGGCCACTGGCCTGGTGCCCAACCTGCCTGAGCAAGAAATTGAAGGCAAGGTGTGCACCATGCGCCCAGGCGATGCGGGCTTCGACGAGTGCGAGGCTTGCCAGTAAGTTTTTTGAATAAAAGACCAGCGATTTGGGCAAGTTACCAAGACTTGCCCAAGTGAATAAAAATGAACATAATGACACTGTGACTTTATACAGTGTATTAGTTAAGGAGTTAGAAAATATGCTGTCTTGGGACGATGAATTTGATGCAACCATGGGCAAAACAGCAGCAGCCAAGCCTGCCATGCCTGCCATGGGTTCTGTGGCTTCGGGTTTTGCTGCGCCTGCAGCCAGCCAGGGCTTGTATCAACAAGCTGCGCGCCCTGTGGTGCAGCAGCCTGCCGCTGAAGGTGCAAAGGCTGGCCGTGTAAACGCCGCCGACAAGCGCGTAATTAACGGCACCACCGATGTGAACCAGCTTGTGCCCTTCAAGTACAAGTGGGCTTGGGAAAAGTACCTGAGCCAGTGCGCCAACCACTGGATGCCGCAAGAAATCAACATGGACCGCGACATTGCGCTTTGGAAAGATCCCAACGGTTTGACCGAAGACGAACGCCTGATCGTGAAGCGTAACCTGGGCTTTTTTGTAACAGCCGATTCACTGGCTGCCAACAACATTGTGCTGGGTACCTACCGCCACATTACAGCGCCCGAGTGCCGCCAATTTTTGCTGCGCCAAGCGTTTGATGAAGCCATTCACACCCATGCTTACCAATACATTGTAGAAAGCCTGGGTATTCCTGAAGCGGAAACATTCAACGCGTACAACGAAATTTCCTGCATCAAGGCCAAAGACGATTTCTTGCTGCCGTTCATTGATGTGTTGACTGACCCGTCATTCAAAACCGGCACGCTTGAAGCAGACCAAACATTGCTGAAGAGCCTGATCGCTTTTGCCTGCATCATGGAAGGCATGTTCTTCTACGTGGGCTTTGTACAAATTCTGGCGCTGGGCCGCCAGAACAAAATGATTGGTGCTGCCGAGCAGTTCCAGTACATTTTGCGCGACGAGTCTGCACACTGCACATTCGGTATCGACCTGATCAACACCGTGAAACTGGAAAACCCACACCTTTGGACCCCGGAATTCAAGGAAGAGATCAAGGCCATGTTCCGCAAGGCTGTTGAACTTGAACACGCGTATGCCGTAGACACCATGCCACGCGGCGTGTTGGGCTTGAATTCTGCCCAGTTTATGGAATACATGAAGTTTATTTGCAACCGCCGTTCCAACCAGATTGGCTTGGGCACCTTGTACGAAGGCGCAAGCAACCCATTCCCATGGATGAGCGAAATGATGGACTTGAAGAAAGAAACCAACTTCTTTGAGCGCCGTGTGACTGAGTACCAAACTGGTGGTGCGTTGAGCTGGGATTAATTTTCCAGTTGCAAGCCATGATGTAAAAGAAAGCAGCCTTCGGGCTGCTTTTTTATTTGGGCTTTTCAAGTATCACCCTGAGTGGGTGACAGCAACCTAAATTTCTACCCTCTATCGCAGGCTGACTACACTTCCTGATTCTTTAAATTCTTGGAGTTGGGGCACCATGCCAGCAGATCTGTTTTTGAAATTGGGCAATGTGAAAGGCGAGTCGGTTGACTTGAAGCATGCGGGCGAAATGGAGCTGCTAAGTGCACGTTGGGGCATGCAAGTGGCGGTGGGTGCCAATGGTGGCGTGTTGGCCCCAGCAGGGCGCGCGGAAGTGAAATCTTTACGTGTTGAAAAGCGCGTAGACCGTGCTTCCCCCACGCTGCATGCACAAACCTGTATTGGTCAGCTTTACGACACCATGGTGTTGACCAAGAGAAAGTCAGGTCTGGTGCCGCTTGAATATTTGCGCATTACTTTCAAAGACGTGATTGTGAGTGACATTGATATTTCACTGGGCGCAGGTGACGATGGCGACCTTGAAGTAGTTACCTTCGCATTCACTGAGTATCAGGAGGAATACAAACCGCAGAATGGTGATGGCACGGGCGGTGCTGCTGTCACCGCCGGTTTTAATTGTATTAAGTGCGTGAAGATTTAACTTTGTTCTGGAGGCGTTCATACGCCTCCACATGCTGGTTGAACAAGCGCAGGTTAAGTTTGCGGATTGGGGCGGGCAGGTGGTACTTCACGTAGTCGTGGCGCCATTTCATACGCAAATGATGATTTCGAAAAGTAAGTGGATTGCCCAATTCGCGTTCTAGTCTCATCACACTGGTTGTTTGTCCCATAAACATGAAGAGGATGCCAACCAACGCAGCTGTGGGTATCATCGCCCCAACCTTGGCGAGTAATAGTTTTAGATCATCTGGTTCCGTAGTGATTGTTGGCAGAACAAAAACGTAGATCATCATGACCCCAATCAAAACCCAGGTTATGACCAATGCAGTTAGGCTCTTTTGTTTGTCTCTGTCCTCAAAAGAATGATCTGCAAGATAGACGTTAATAGTCCATAGTTCGATGGGCTTCCGAATGTCAACTTTGCCTTTGTTGATCTGTACGTTTGTATCAATTAAGGCCCAGATGTAACTGATTGTTGCGACAGCAAGTGCGTACCAAGAGTTGAAGTAACGGGATTCGTTGCTCAGAAAAATTGGAGCGTCTAGTACCATGCCCAAGACTTCAGGAAAAGTTGTCAGGCATGTGATTGGGAGAATAAAGATTGAAAGCTTGAGAGCATTTGCAATGTTGACCTGTGCAACAAACACGACGTAATACAAAACTGAAATCACGAGCAAGCTAACGGTTGCGAATAATGCGGTGATAGCCTGTTCGGAAAGGTCAAATAAGTAGGCTAACGGAACTACAACCCCATAGGCATAGAAGAACGCGAGGCAAAAGGAAGAGGTAAAAAAATCATTGAAGGGGAGGTAGGATTTAATCATGCTTAATTTGCCCCGAAAAAAGCTTTCGCTTTCTGCTCAATATGATTCGGCGCACTAGACAGGTTATAAGCAACTCCGATCAAAACGCCAGCACCTAGCCCGATAAGTACGAGAGGTGCACCTGCGACAGTAAAGCCAGCCATACCTAAAGCCACTACCGCGACTTTTGCAAATGCGAGCCCACCTACCAAAGCCGCAACATTTCCAGTTTGATTCTTGGCGCTATCCACTGCGAATTGCATGTAGTTGAATTTTTGATCCAGCTTTGCGTTGTGGTTGTAGTTGGTCATCACGTCGTTGATCAATGTGGGGCCGAACGTTAGAACACCACCCACTCTCGCGGAGCCCAGAAAAGATGATCCTGTAAGCCTGCGCAACTCCCACATTTCATCTGAGGCTTGCTTGCTCAAGCTGAGTACCTTGTCATATTTGAATGCATTGGGCCCCATTGATTTAGTGCTCATGTTCTTACTGATTTTTTCGAACTGGTTTTTCTCCAGCAAGGTAATTTGTTTGGCGTTGGTTTGGCGAACCCGGATAAGCACGTCGGCGTGTTTGCCAAACTGGTTGGAGCCTTTAAGGCCCACGGCTTTCAGTTCCACACCGTTGCCAAGTTTCACCGTGCGCGGTTTACCGCTGGCCAGTGTGGCTCGCAATTCGGTTTTCATTTTTGAAGTAAAGCGCGCTTTGGCTGCAGCTTCAATTAAATTGGCCAAGTTGCCGGGCAAGTTGGTTACACCAAATAACTGAGCAAGCAAGGCAGCGCTCACTGTGCCCTTTTCAAATGCACTTACCAGCGTACTGGTTTGCTGTGTGTTCAATTGCGAGGTCATCAGCATGACCCCAGCCACAGGGTCTTGCTGCATTACCTCGGGCACCATCGCCAGGCTAACTTGGGCATCGGGCTCGAAGTGGCCGAGAAAATCCATTTCCTGATGCAGGTATAGCGGCGCTGAACCATCGTGGCTATTCAGCGCACGGGTGTAGGCGAGTTGTAGCGATTGCGCTTTGCGCGTCAGGTGGTCTTCGTGAAATGTGCGGGCTTGGGTGTTCATGCGGCAGCAAAATAAAAACGAGGCAAGCCGCAGTATGCGTGAAAGGTTTTAAGGGGTAGAAATGAAGCGGTTTTTCGAAAAGGCAAGGGGGATGGAGCCTCCCCTTATATTTAGTTTTCAGATTTTTGCCATGGTAGCTTTTCGTAAAACTCGCATACCTTGGAGTACGCTAAATCAAATTCGGGCAGGTTATCTTGAATGTCGTTTGCAAGAGTGCGGTAGCCATCCGCCGCCATGTTTTGCACGGCTGGGTCTCTCAGGCTGTTTGGTGTGGCTTCAATTCCTTTGGTGGTACAAGTTGTTTGTATGCATTCCAGTAAATCGATGTGTTCCCTATGGCCGGCGAGCAGTGTTTTCTCGATAAGAAAGAAAAGATCGTAAACATCTTGATACCGGTTTCTTTTCCGGATGGGTTGCTGCAGCAGCGATCGATATTTCTCCGCCATCAAATTGATCAAGCTATACACATGCAGCTCGTCAAGGTCGCTAAGCCGAAGCATTTCAATATCCAGTACTGCCTCGTTGTAGCTGAAATCAATTTCGACAATTTGTGGGGACTGCTTTGCAATTAGGCGGCGCATGGCAGATGGGTTGCTTGGTGCTGCATATCCAATTCGCAGGTTAAGGGTAGGGTGAGTGCGGTTGTTGCCAGGTGGGTTTATTTTCGAAGATTGAATGGTGCAGTGGGTGTTGTAAGAAAGTAGTTGGTTGAAGTATTGAATTTGGGCTTCAAGTTCTTCAGTCAATTCTTTCTCGTTACCTTGTTGGTAAAGTGCCGTGGTAGAAAAATCGGCGTCGCGGGTGAAGCGGGTGCTGTTGTAGCGAATGGCCATTAACATGCCACCTTTCATCACCATTTGCGTTCGAAGGGGCGCGCTGCTACCGATTGCAGACAACACAATATGAACAGCCTCCCGAAAAGCTTGTTGCTGTAAGGGTGCGCTGGCAACCCATTCGGCCACATTCAGGGTTTCAATCTGCTTATTCAAAAGTGTTCTCGTTGTTCAATAAAGAGGGCAGGTTGATCGATAGCTTCCAACGCTCAGAATAAAATGGCTCAAATTCTGCCTCGGGATCAAGTTTTCTGGATCCGCCCCGTTGTGCAAACTTTTCCCAGTCGGCAAAAGCTGGGTGGTCAAGCTTGCAAACCTCGGAAAGCAGGTAGCCAGCCCGAACCTTATCAATTGGTGCACCGTGGGTGTTCAGTTCATCTACAACAAATGGCAAGTACTTTTTGGCATGGTTGGTGTACATGTCTACAACATGTTGCAGGCCACCGCACAAAGCGGGTTCTCGAAGCATGTCCAGAAAAACCCGACCAATTGTTGCAACGCGCAGGCTGCTGTGTGCTGTGGTGCGAAAGGCGCCCTGGTTTGAACGTTCAAGCAGGTGCACAGTAATTCCAGACAGTTTTTTGAAAGTAGGGCGAATTAGTTTTGGATAACCCAGTTTCAAAAAATTTTCAGTTTGCTGCCCAAGGTCGCGGTTCATTTTTGCCTTGGCCAATGCTGCCCATTCAGAAGCTTTTGGCCGCGTTAAATAAACCAACTGCGAGAAGCGGTCGGTTAAGCCGTAGTGTTCCATTGCACTAAGGTGAGATACGTAAGCGAAAGGATCCAGGCAGCATGCAAGTTCAATTGCCGTGCTGCGTTCATACCCAAACAGCTGGAACCCGCGTGTTTCTGCAAAGGGTTCAATGGGACGTATTAAGTGGAATTGTTGAAGTAGTTTTAAAACTTCTTCGAGTTGTTTTTTTGTAGCTGCGGTTGTTGATTTTTTATTCTGGAGGCATTGATATACCAGGCAAGCCAATTCATACTGCGTAACAGCTGGGCCAGTTTGTTTGGCCAGCTGCGCAGCAATGGTTGTGGCTATATTTTCGGGTTGAATTACTTTAGTGTTTTTTGCCATGTGTTTAACATCCGTCCTTAGGACGGATGTTAAACACATGGCGTAATTTTGTCAAGAAGGCTTTTTGTTTCGCTTATTGCTGGTGATTAATGTACTGGGGAGGTGATGTTAAATAGGGTGTGTGGAGACGATGAAAGCGAATTCAAAAGCAGCTGAATTTGAAGCGGAGGCACTAGGCAGACTTGCTCGAATTAGATCGGGATGTGAAACGTTGAAACTGTGTGCGGTGAAAAAGCTGGTGCGTGAAAAAGCGGGCTATAAATGGACCGCTAATCCTAAATGATTTATGTGTTCTGTTGCGGTGAAATGAGGGACTTATTTTCGGCCAGAGCGGACCTTCAAGGTTTATTTCTGGGAGTCAGCTATCGGGCAGGATTGGACCTCAGTGAAGGGCCGCTTTCGATAGGCCCATTCGATGCACCAGCATCGCTTTGCGATAAAGCTATGGCAGCAGGCCATCCAAGAACTGCGATTGCCCCTCGTGCCACGTCCTGCCGAATCGGTTCTGCCTGAAACCGCTGTACATCAGGTGAACCTCGTCGCGCGCTCTTGTGATGCCGACATAGAACAGTCGACGCGCTTCCTCCATCCTCTCGGGCGTGTTGTCTGCCCAATTCGGAGAGGGGAACTCGCCTTGGTCCAGACCCAGAATGATGACGACGTCGTACTCGGTGCCTTTGGCAGAGTGAAGCGTCAGCAGATTGAGCTGCTTGGGTGCGCCATCAAGGCGACCGAGCTGCGCCTTCGTCGCGCCGACAAGGACACCTCCCTTCTCGAGTGCCTTGTGCATGCCTTCCACGTGCGCGCTCTGGTCGGCAAGCTCCGTTCTGGCGGCTATCAAGTCGTCAAGCAGTTCGGCGCGCAAAGCCGCGACAAAGTCCAGCGCAGCGCCATCACCTCGGTGGCCCCACAAAAAACGAGTGAGCCGCGCCTCAACGTCCCGCGCCAGCTTGTCTGATAGCCCGCCATGGAACGAAATCCACCTGCCTTGCAAGTCGCGCAGCGGTGGTGACGAGACCTTCCAGCCTCCTGCGCACCAGATGGCGCAATCCTCCACCCAGCTTGTTAGAGGCACCTTGCGATACGGCGCGGCATTGTCGATGCGCACGAACGGGTACTTGGCCTTGACGGCTTCGATTGCCGCCGCGTCGCCAACATTCCGGTTCCGGTACAGCACTGCAATGTCACCGAGCTGCCGTCCTTTCTTGGCGGCCAGTGCCGCGGGCACCAGCGTCTGCATGGCGTACTCGGCCTGGTGCTGCAGGCCCTTGTCGCACTTGTGCGCCTGGACGGAGGCTTGCCGCCCAGGCTCCGAAGAGTCGTAGCCCCTATCTTTTCCCAAGGCCCGCTGCGCGACCTCGATAATGCCGGTGCCGCTTCTGTAATTGATTTTCAGCCGGATGGTCTCGACACCGTTCGCCTTTGACAGCTCTTCCAGCAGCTCGCTGTTTGCTCCCGTGAAGCCATAGACCGACTGGTCAACATCCCCTACCGCGATAAGACGCACGCCCGCGTCGAAGGTGAGCCGGCGCACGATGCGGTCGAGCGCAGCGCCTAAGTCCTGATATTCATCGACGGCCAAGACCGGGAACTTGGCTCGGATGACCTTCAGGACCCAGTCATGCTCGTTCACGAGGCGCTGACCGTAGTGCACGATGTCCTCAAAGTCGATGAGCCCCAGCTTGCGCAGCTCCTGCTCGTAAGCCTCAGCCAGGCCGGTCAGCTCCTCGTTCTGTGTCCATGCCTTGCTGTCGCGGTCCAGGTTCACTCGGCGGTGCCGGTCCACCTCCTCTCTGCGCACTGGCTGGCCAATGCCGCGGAGCTTGTCCGCCACTGCCCGGTAGATTCCCGCGGCTTCTGACTCCGTGGCGACCTTTAGCGGGTAAGGGAGCTTCAGCCCGGCGATCTGAGCAAACGGCAGCAGCAGATGCAGAAGGCAGAACGAGTGAACGGTTCCAACGAATAGCCGCGGGGACTGCTCTAGACCGAGTTGCCGAAGGCGCCGAATGAGCTCACGCGCCGACTCATTGCTGAAGGTGATGCAGGCTACGCCTCGAGGCGACCGGACGTCCTCTGCCATGACACGCGCCAGCTTCGTGACGAGAGTCTTGGTCTTTCCGCTGCCCGGACCGGCCAGCACGCAGCAATTCCCAGTGGACTCGTAAGCCGCCCACTGACCGGAGTTGTCCCGCAGCTGCAGCGCAGCTTGCAGGTACTCAGGACTCGACTGGGGAGAAGCCATTCGTCACGAAGGTCAGTGCCTTCTTGATGTACTCGGGGCAGACCGCATCAGTGGCGGAGCCGGCCAGCGCCTGCGCAAAGCGGCCTTTACTGACCTCGCCGACCCAGCCCAGGAGTTTTTCCTCATCTAGCGTCGTCGGGTCGTCAATCCAGCCCTTCATCATGGCTTTGCGCTGGGCACCCCAGGTTTTCGCGTGCTTCTCCAGGATGGGCACCATCGCAGGGCCCATTCCAGCCTGAAACAGCTCGACCTCCAGCGTTTTGTCGTTGACGAAGATGCCATTCAACTCGCCGTCTTCCCAGATGTCGTCGAACTCCTCGTATTGGTCGATGTCCTCCTGCTCCATCGACAGGGCCAAGATATCCCGAACTCTGTCAAAGGCAAGCGGCGCGCCCGCGTCCTGGGGATCGAGGTCCGTCAAGATGACAAAGGGGATGCCCAAAGCATCAGGGCATACCAGCTTCACGTACGGCAGGAAGTTGGCGCTGGCCACGGAGCACACCGTGACCCCAAGTGCGTCAAGGTCGATGTCGAGCGCCGCTGCAAAGGCGGGGATTAGGAATCGCTCAGCGTCGCCTTCCACGAAGATGATGCCGCGCGCGAAGAAAAGCTCGCCCCGGGTGACGTCGATGTAGCGCTGCAGGTCGGCCTCCTCGTCAGGCAGCAACTCCACCTCGGCCGCGGACGTAATGGAGGTCGACCCACCTTCCGCGTCCTCACTCAGCAGGATGATAGAGCGCAGGGGCGCGACGCTCGCGATGTGCGGCGAATGGGTCGTTAAGATGGTGGTAACGTTCTCCGGCGCGTCGTTCTCCTCGCCGAGGTAGTGCCTGTACACCAGCCGCTGAACGTGCGGATGGAGATGGGCCTCCGGCTCCTCGATAGCTAGGAACGTGTGACTGCGCTCGCCTGCTTCGACCGCTCGCTCGAGCTCCAGCCCCTTAAGGGTCAAGAAGAGCAGGTTCGCCGTTCCCAAGCTTGCGTCGCCAATGCCGCGGGCGCCCCCGTCGATTAGAAGCCGCAAGCCCCGCAGCAGTACGTCCACATTGGTCGGGGTCGCGCCCAGCGTCAAGGAGACGGCGTGTTCGTCGCCGACCATCTCCACAAGCCGGTCGTAAACCTTTGCTGCGGCAGCAGAGACCTCAGGGCGCTGCGCGAGGCTGTTCTGGGCATTGCTGACAAGCTGCTGGATTTCCTCGCGAGTCTCGTCATTCAAACTGGCCGTCAGCTCCTCGATAATGGGCCGCAGAGGCGAACGCCTCCAGTTCAGCAGGTCGCCTTCGGCGTCACGCAGGGCAAACAGGTAATCCATCGGCAACTCGCGCCTGCGAGCAGCCGTAAAGACGTTGTCCTCGTTGGTGCCGCCGAATATGAGAAATTCGTAGTCCGCCAAGGTCTGCGGCGCAGCGCCTTTAAGCGCGGCCTTGGGGCGATACAGGTAGGTCAGCCGCGCGTCGACTGGCGTCTCGGTGTCCACCAAGCTGCCACCCAACACGGTGAGCAGGTTGTCGTTGTCCTCGAAGTCTGTGAACTCAACGACCACTTTGACGGTAGCACCTAGCTTCGCAGCGCCTAATCCGTCCCAAAAGTGCTCAAGACCCAGCTGCCGGTCACGGTCAGGGAGCATAGGGTCGAGCACTAGGCGCAAAGCCCTGAGCAGGTTGCTCTTGCCTGCCTTGTTCTCGCCGACAATCACCAAGCTGTCGGCCGTCGCGAAGTCGACGTTCTCGAAGTTGGCGTAGTTCTCGACCGCGATTCGACTAATTCGCATTTTCCCCTCTCGTGCTTAATTTTATTTACTAACATTATTGCTGTTTCGAAGCACCTGCTCGGGCTGCGGCTGACCTCAACCGTTGAGTATCCGCTGCTGGAGAGTCCAATGGTACCTCTCGAAGGACCGCAACGGTTCGAATGCAGTCCATTCTTCAAGACACTGATGAAGTCCGCTCAGGCCGAAAACCAGCCACTCATTTCACCCTCAAACCACCGTCAAAAACTCCGCCACTACCACCATTTCTTTCGCATCCTCGGCACTCAGCACAATCGCTTCATGCTTGTCATTCGTTGATTCTGATTTCAGCACAATCACGCTGTTCACCACGCCATCTTCACCAAAATGCTTTTCGCTTTTATAGCGTTTTATGGTGTATTGCCCACCCAGTTCAGGGTCTGAAATTCGGCGGTGTTGTACCACCACAATTTTTCCGTTTCGGGTGCCTTGCGGGTTGAAGTGAAACAGGCACCAAGCGCCGGGGGGTATGCGCTTGTTCATTGAATCGCCCTCAACACGCGCTACAAAGTAGCCTTCGCTGGCGCGCAGGTGAGCGGGCAGAACAACATGGTCAAACGTGTCAGCTTGTTGGTAGTCGCTAAACTGCCCGGCGGCAAATTTCAAATCAAAAATGGGCACGCTGTTGGCGGCGTCTTGGCCAGCTTGCACTATCGGTAGGTCCAGCCCTTCGTATTTGTTCAACATGGGTGCCACCTCCACGTGTTCAAAACCATTCACCAGTGTTTGAAAGTGTGCGCGTGTTTCGTCGTCGGTAAAGTAAACGTAACATCCTTTCATGCCCCGAGTCATCAGGGTTTTGTAGGTGTTCTTGATCACTGCATCGGCCATCGCCAGGTTGTTGGCTCGGTCTGTTTTCAGTCCGCCCTTAAACCCTTTAATGCTTTGGTCCATATTGCTGCGCTTGAATGCGTCAGTAAGCACTTCGCCATTGCGCACCACAAAGTCTGGGCCAACAATAACGCCCACGTAGTCCAGCTCCAAACCTTGGCAGGTGTGTATGCAACCCACCTGCTCCACGCTATTGGGCTTGATAATCCATGTGCTGCCATCGTCGTCCAGGTTCCATTGGGCCTTGTAGTCGTGTTCAAGAAACTCGATGTCAAAAGCTTGCGGGTTCTTTTTGCTTTTCCAGTCCCAACAGTAGCCAGCCACCACACGGGCTTTGTTGTTAACTTCGTTCTTCTGGCGAATTGCGTTGTGCAACGCCGTGGGTGAATCGAACACCTTGAAATCGAAGTCCAACCCGTCCATATTCAAATTGGCGGTGGGTTTAATTTGTAGGTGGTGGTTTAGCCAGGCAATGTAGCCGTCGCTGCCGTTGCAGCGAAATTGGGAGCGCAGCTCTTGCTCAACTACTTTCGCGCCAAGGGCCAGTGCCCATTTGCGAATCTCCGCTTTGCTGCCAATGTCTTTGAAGGTAACGCGCTGGTCTTCATCCACGAAGAAAATGCACAGTTTGCTGGCGTGGATCAATTCTTTAATTTGGTTTTCGCCCAAGTTGCCATACAGACCGCTTTTTTCATTCAAGCGGTGGGCTTCGTCCACCAGCAACACATCAAACTGGTTGGCTTGGTTGTCTACATACCCGCCCGACCCGCGGAACAAATTTGCGATGCGTGTTTTTTTGAATGTACCTGTCAGCTTGGCTTCAAACACCGCGCGGGGCGCTGCATTTTTCGAGACGTATTGGCAAACCATGCCGCGCTGTGTGAATTCGCTGAGCAGGTTGATGGCTACCACCGATTTGCCCGTGCCCGGGCCTCCTTCCACGATCAGCACGCGTTTGCCTGAATCCTTGCGGTGATGGGCCAAGTCAAGCGCCATTTCATACACCAGCTTTTGATCGTCGATCATCAAAAACTCGCGATTGCCCAGCAGCATATTGCTCAGGCTGTCCGCAAGGTTTTTGGATGGGCGAATTTTTCCGTGCTCAATGCGGTACATCAAGTCGTTCTGATCGCCGTACTTCACGTGCTTTTTTAAAAACTCGGAAAGCTTGCGCGCGTCTTTTGAGATGAATACGGGTGCGCGGTCGGTGTGGGCTTTGTAAAACGGGTCGTTGATAACCTGGGCACTGTCCAAGTTGTGTAAATACGCGCAGGCACTGAGGCGCACCTGTTCGTTTTGCACCACCTCGGAATAATCTTCGATGAGTGCAGCATACGTCCACGCTTGGTAAGAAGGGTGGGGTGTGTTGATGTTGCCTTTGCCCAGCCAGGTATTCACCACCGCATCTTGTTGGGTGGCTTGTACGTCGCTCCATTGCTTCAATTCAATGATGACGGCGCATTCCTCAAGCTGTGCATTGCGCCCCGTCAAAATAAAGTCAATGCGCTTGCCGGTTAACGGAATGTTGTACTCGATGGATACCAGCGAGTCGCTGGGAATGTCGGGGTCGTTCAACACCTGGCGCATTTCTTTCATTGAGTTGCGCCAAGAATTGACTTCTGAGTCGCCTGCTCTGCGGAATAGCTTGCGCTGAAATTCCCGGTGAATGGCTTCATGAATTTGATCGTCCAGTACATCGTCGAGAAACTTCGATTTGCAGGCGGTGTAAACGATCATTGCGGGTGTGGTTTGTTCTTGTGCTTTGAATGTATCAGGAAACCTTCGTTGAATGAACTATTTCAGGTGGGGCAATTGGGGGCTACAAATGGGTGGGGAGGTTAAACAAAGCAATAGAACTGAATGCCGGTAATTGTTACAGAAGAGGCTCGACGTTCTTGAAATGGGTGGTTTTAAATGAATAAACACGTGGGTTCGAATTTTGAAGATTTCTTGAAAGAAGAGGGCATTCAAGAAGAGGCAGAAGCTTTGGCCATCAAAAAAGTGATTGCCTGCATGATCGAGCAAGAGATGATTTCAAGATCAATACCTAAAACTGAAATGGCACGCAAAATTGGAACCAGTCGAAGTCAGTTGGATCGATTGCTGGATCCCGAAAACACCTCGGTTACTTTGGCAACACTTGTCAAATCGACAGCAGCAATCGGAAAAAAAATGATCATTACCTTTGAAGATTGTCCACAAACAGTTGTTGCTTAAACCCCAATCAAATTCCTAGCTACTGCTTCGGCCACTTCAATGCCATCGACACCCGCCGACAAAATACCACCAGCGTAGCTGGCGCCTTCACCTGCAGGGTACAGGCCTTTTGTATTCAAACTTTGGAAGTCGTCGCCGCGCGTAATTCGCAGCGGCGATGATGTTCTGGTTTCCACACCAGTCAGCACGGCGTCGTGCATGTCGAAGCCTTTGATCTTTTTTCCGAATGCAGGCAAGGCTTCACGCATGGCGGTAATCGCATATTCGGGCAATGCGTCGGCCAGGTCAGTCATTTTGACGCCGGGTTTATACGATGGTTCTACGCTGCCCAGTTCAGTCGATGCTTTGCCCGCAATAAAATCGCCCACCAATTGCCCGGGTGCCTCGTAGTTGCTGCCGCCCATAACAAAGGCATTGGATTCAAGCTTGCGTTGAAAGGCGATGCCTGCCAGTGGGCCACCGGGATAGTCGGCCGGGCTAATGCCCACCACAATACCCGCGTTGGCGTTGCGTTCGTTGCGGGAATATTGGCTCATGCCGTTGGTCACCACCCGGTTTTCTTCTGACGTGGCGGCCACCACGGTGCCGCCGGGGCACATGCAAAAGCTGTACACCGATCGGCCATTGGCAGCATGGTGCACCAGCTTGTAGTCGGCTGCGCCCAGCAGGGGGTGGCCGGCGTGTTGCCCCAGGCGGGCACGGTCGATCAGCCCTTGCGGGTGTTCTATCCGAAAGCCCACGGAGAATGGCTTGGCTTCCATATACACGCCGCGCTCGTGTAGCTTGGCAAAGGTGTCGCGGGAACTGTGGCCCAGCGCCAGCACCACATGGTCTGCGCGCAGTTCGTAAGTGCTACCGTCTTTCAGGTTCTCAATGGTCAGGCCGCGAATGTGGCCGTCTTCAATGTGAAAGTCGCATACGCGTTGTTGGAAGCGAATTTCACCGCCCATGGCGATGATTTGCTCGCGCATGTTTTCTACCACTTTCACCAGGCGGAAGGTGCCAATGTGGGGTTTACTGACCAGCAAAATTTCCTCGGGTGCACCGGCCTTCACAAACTCGGTCATAACCTTGCGGCCAAGAAAACGTGGGTCTTTGATTTGGCTGTACAGTTTGCCGTCTGAAAATGTACCGGCGCCGCCCTCGCCAAACTGCACGTTCGATTCGGTGTGCAATACGCGTTTGCGCCATAGGCCCCAGGTGTCTTTCGTGCGTTCGCGCACCTGTTTGCCACGTTCAATCACAATGGGTTTGAAGCCCATTTGCGCCAGCATCATCGCAGCGAAAATACCGCAGGGGCCAAAGCCAATTACCACAGGGCGAATGGCTGGGGCTTCGTTCAGTTTCACTGGCAACTGGTAAACCATGTCGGGCGCAGGCCGAATGTGCGAGTGGGTGGTGAATTTCGACAACAACTGGGCTTCAAGCCGGGAGCTGTCCAGTTCCACATCCACGATGTACACCAACAGCAGTTTTTGTTTGCGCGCGTCGTAGCTGCGCTTGTAAATGCTGAAGCTTTTGAGCTGGTTGGCTGAAATTTTCAGGGTGCTGCAAATTAATGCGGGCAGGGCGTCTTCAGGATGGTCGAGTGGAAGCTTCAGCTCGGACAGGCGGATCATGGCGGGTGTACCTTGTGGATCTGTTTTTCGGATCAAGGCCGTATTTTATGCTTTTGCCCGCCAAAGTGCACTTATTTCACCGGTTTTAGAATCACATAGGCTAGGCAATCTGGTTTCTTCATCTGAAAACCGAAGTCGATTTCTCCCCAGGAGTTATTGGCTGTGTAGGTGGTTGCTTCCTCCAAAGATTTACCACGAGGAATTTCGGTGATCTTCAGGTTCTCGTATTGTTGTTTTAGCTGAGGCATGGTGATGCATTTGCCTTCCAAGTACATCAGTAACATACCTGGGCTTTGCGCGCCTTGCTGAGGCAGTCGAAGATCAATTGTGCTCACCTTGACCTCACCTGCGAATTGAATACTTTGACCCTTGTAAAACTTGAAATACTCATTGGAATGTCGAGTATCGTGGGCAAGTGTTTGAACCAGTGTTTTTTCGACATGCGCCAAAGTGAGCGAAGACTGGGTTTGAATATCGTCGATCAAATTCCAGATGGAACGGTTCAGATTGATCATTGTGTTGTCCTTTGACGCGTGTGTAATCGGTTGGCTGGCGCTGTAGAGCAGGGCAAACAACAGGAGCAGTTTTCGACCCGCATTACTTTTTCCCGCCATAATTTTTGTCATACCAGCCACCGTAATAGTCTGCATAATTTTGACCTGTTGTCGATGTGATTTCATTGGCACCGAATTGTGAGCCAATTTTTCGATAGGCGTTTTGAGCATTGCCATCTTTTAAGTACTGGTTGTAAGCCTGAATATAGCTTGCATGGTTTTTCGGGTTGCCGGCAATACCGATGTCGGGGCCACCTGCTTGAATGATTTCTCGTTGAACCTGAATGTTCTTCATGGTGGCAGCCCCCTCATCATCCAGGGTGCTGTTAAGGTATGCCTGCCTTGATCTTGTGTCTAACTGATAAGGGTGCAAGGCGTGGCCCACTTCATGGGCTAAAACCTGTGTAGCCTGATTGGCATCGCCTCTCAGATTGCTGTCCAGGGTAATCGTTTTCTCTCTGCGGTTGGCGTAGGACCCGCCTCCCGCCGCTCCGTAGTCGACCTTCCAGCCCTGACTCTGCAGAGTTTTCAGGTTATTAACCAGTGTGGGCGACTTGCCAATTAATGTATCAATGCTTTTCCCGAGTTTGCCTTTTAGTGGAGATGCTGTGGAGCGGGTATCGGGTGCTGGGGAGTTTGGGGGTTGGTTTGCTGCTGATGCGATCAAGGTTGCACCACACCCAATTTTGTGACCATTAAGTGCCACTGCCATGTAGTTGTCAGTGAACGTACCAAGGCCTTCAACAATCGGGAATACGTGGGGCTTGCACAAAGGGCAGGTGACCATGTCGCCAACCCTGGCGATGGGTCGGCCCTCAACTGTGGTGGTGGAGCTGCCCGAGATCACCACGCCACCGTGGCTGGTGGTGTCGCCGATCAGGATTTGCGTGCGACCTTGTATAAGGGGTCTGGAAGACATCGATAAGAAAGTAAGTAGAGTAACTCCTTAAGTAATTAATCGACGGTGGTGGTTCCTTGCGGCTTCGGTCAGGTTTGCCACATCAAGGCCATGCGGGCTGCTATTTTCTTGCCGTGCGAGATCGCTATTTCTTCAACTGACAAGGCAGGTCTTAACGTTCGTGCCTGTATCAATGCTTGCTGCGCCAGTGGGGTATTGCCCAGTTTGTCCAATGCCGCAGCTTGCGCAACGTGTGCCAAATGAAACCGTGTGTCGTGTTGTATGGCTTTTATTGCTTCTTCCAGCGCTTCTTCCGGGCGGTTTGCCCGCAGCAAGAAACAGCTCAGTATCCACAACCAAAATCCAAGTCTTCTGTCTTTGGGGCTTATGCGCATGCCCAGACGCATTTGCGCAATACCACCTTCCAGTTCATTCATCAGCACCAAGGCAGCACCGTGGGCAACCTGTGCCTGTGCATTGCTGGGGTTAAGCTGCAAGGCCGCTTTTAGTGTGATCAGGCCTTGCCGGGTTTGTCCAAGGTCGCACAGTGCGCAACCCGCATAACCCATTACCTCGGAATTGCCCGCGTCTAGTTCAATTGCAGTGTTCGCCGCTGTTAGCCCGCTGGCGAGAACGGCGTCAGAATGTGGCAACAGGCCGATGTTTCGGGACAGTGCGGTCAACAGGGCCAAATGTGCATGGGCAAGGCCAAAGCTGCTGTCAATTTCAATGCTGTTTTCGAGTTGGTGTCTGGCATTGCGAAGGCCCGCTTCGCTCCAGCCCAGTTGGGCCAAAGCGCCCGTGGCCTCATGATAATGTGCCCATGCGTCGAGATTGTTGGGGCGCTGTCTTCGAATCTGGGCTATTTCGGCTTTGGTTAGCGCGGGTTCAAGTTCGCTGAGCAAACCCCGGGCAATTTCCTCCTGTAAATCAGCGCTGGAGGCTGGCGAGCATTCAAACCGACTGTTCCACAACACTTGGCCGGTTTGCGCCTCTGCCAGCTGAACATTCACCCGAATGATTTCGTCCACTCGACGAATGCTGCCCAGTACAACGAATTGCACCTGAAGCTGTTCAGCAATTTCAGGTAGTGCAACGCTGCTGTGGTCGAATATTTGCGTGGAGGCTTGTGAAATTACCAGAAAACCGGGTACCCGAGCCAGCAGTGCAATGACGTCTTCAAGCAAACCCTCAGCCAGAAACCGCAGGTCGGTTTGTTCTCCCAGTACCTTGAAAGGCAGCACCGCGATGGTGGAATGTTTTTGCACTGTGGGTTTCGAGGACACTTCTGTTCGGCGAACTGGCAAACTGAATTGGTAGCCGCGCCCTGTGACTGTTGAAATCGCCTGACTACCCAGGAGCTTGCGCAAAGCAGAGGTTTGCACGGTTAAATTGTTTTCTTCCACGACCATGCCGGGCCACACCGTTTGCAGCAATTCGTCTTTGCTTAGAACGCGTGTGTGGTTGCTGACCAGGCACATTAAAAAGTCAAAGGTACGCGGGCCCAA
Organism: Limnobacter sp. SAORIC-580; assembly: GCF_013004065.1. GTDB lineage: Bacteria > Pseudomonadota > Gammaproteobacteria > Burkholderiales > Burkholderiaceae_B > Limnobacter > Limnobacter profundi. The sequence continues at coordinate 2,715,344 of NZ_CP053084.1, read as the reverse complement.
ATTGACCGTTTCGCCTTCGCGTAGTAATAGCCGTTCATTTGCGCGCAATTCAAAGTGATCGAAAAAATAGGAATAATCCAAGCGCGCAACCGAAGGTGAAGTGTTAGCAAAATATAGCAAACATTTAGGAATTCTTAAGGACTAAACACAGCGTGTCCGTGCACAGTGAATTCATTGAGCAGTTGGCTGCTCAAAACCACTGGAGACTGCTATGACTTTTTCTGTACCCAATGCTCAGCGTGAAATGCGCGCACTTTACAAAGTAGAACCTGGTGCGGCGATGGTGACCGACCATGCCTTGGCTCGCGGGGTTGATCCCTTGGACCCTTTTCATTCTGTGGTGGAGCCCATGGATGGTTGTGGCGTGCAGGTGCCGATTGGTGTTCATCGTGCTTTGGGCGGTCTGCACGATGCGCCCACGCCTGGCGATCTGTTGTGTGCTGCGCTGGCTGCATGTCAGGATTCAGCCATGCGCATGGTGGCCAACGTGCTGGGTGTTGAGCTTGTTTTTCTGGAAGTGCGCGTGACTGCCGATGTGGATGTTCGTGGTGCATTGAATATGTCGCCAGAAGTACCAGTTGGTTTTCAAGGCATGCGCTGCAATGTGCAGTTCAAGGTAAAAGAGGGCACACCCGCCGACTTGATCAAGGCATTGACCTATGCAGCCAAGCGTTCTTGTGTGGTGCAGCAAACCTTGAAAAATCCACCCAAGGTTGAAACCAGTTTTCAGCTAAACTGAATTTGACCCGCATCCAACCCTATTCAAGGATCGCCATGACCTCTGTTCAACCCCATGTGAAAGAGGCTGGCCAAGGCCCTGCCGTGTTGTGCCTGCATGCCAATGCATCGCACGCCGGGCAATGGAAGGGCTTGATGGGTTTGCTGGCGGATCGGTTTCAGCTGCTTGCGGTGGATTCCTACGGTTCAGGCCAAACACCCGACTGGCATTCGGAACGAACCATTTCTCTGCAAGATGAGGTGGATTTGCTGATGCCGGTGTTGGATAGAATGGGTGAAAAGTTCACCCTGGTGGGGCATTCCTACGGCGGTGCGATTGCTTTGAAAATTGCCTTGTTGTTTCCGCACCGGGTGAAGGCACTTGCACTATTTGAGCCCACTTTCTTCTCTGTGGTTGAGCATGAAAGCCCAAGCCCGAATGATGTAGACGGCATTCGCCATGCAGTGGCCGCCGCCGGTGCTGCGCTGGACAATGGCGATCCACATTTGGCGGCTCAGCATTTTATCGATTTCTGGATGGGGCAGGGCAGCTGGGCGAAAACCCCTGAAGAGCGCAAACCGGCGGTGGCGGCATCAGTGCGCAATGTGCGGCGGTGGGGGCATGCCTTGTTCAGCGAACCCACCGTGCTGAGTTCTTTTGGCCAGTTGAATGTTCCGGTGCTTTACATGGTGGGGGGAAAGTCGCAGTTGTCGGCCCACGCTGTGGCGAAGCGATTGGTGGCCACTTTGCCGAGCGTGGAGTTAATTGAGTTTGCGCAGATGGGCCACATGGGGCCAGTGACCCATCCTGATGTAGTGAACGAAGCGATTTCAGGGTTTTTACAGAAAGTGTTTTCTTAACGCCACCAAAGGCACTGCATACAACACAGCAAAACCGGTATTCATGACAGCGTTTTGCCAAAAACCGCTGTACAGCGAAAATGCGGTGTCGGGTACATACCAAAGCAACACAGATATCGCAATCATGTTGCAGGTCTCTTTGGCGTCTTTGATATTCAGTTTGCGCACAAGCATAAACATGAGCGCGCCCCAGCCCACCATCACCGAGCCCATCACTGCATGCGCAAGCTCGATGTAAGCCGTCGCTTGTGAGTCGAAGGCGGAAATTTGTGCAGGGTTCTGGAATATCAACAATCCGAAAGCCTGTTGGGTCAAGCCCGGTGCAAGCACCATGAAAAGGCCAAACAACACGGTGAATTCGGCGGTGTAGCTTAGCCACTTGATCCAAAAGGTGGGGGTGCTTGTGGCCGTGTTTTGCAGGGTACTGGTAGGCATGTCGGTTCTCCTTGCCGGGTTGAAAGTGAATCAGTTCAACGCCAGTTTGATGAGCCTTGGGTCATTGCTGCAATAACCTTCGAGGTCATAGATTCCAGTAATTTTCCGTGGCAGTATGGGCACATGCACACACATACACCCACCCAACATGCTGGAATTCGTCTGCGCGATTTGCGGGCAAGGCAAAAGATCAGCCAACTTGATTTGGCCTTGCGCGTGGGTGTTTCCCAGCGCCATTTAAGTTGCATTGAAACCGGCAAAGCCAGTGCCAGCAAGGAAATGTTGTTGGCACTGCTGGAGGGTTTGGATGCGCCACTCAACGAGCGCAATGAAGCGCTGGTGGCTGCAGGTTTTGCCCCCTTGTTTGGGAGCAGGCCGATTGATCACCGGGAAATGGACACCATCAATGAGGTGATCGATTTGATGCTGACTGCGCAGCATGCAGCGCCGGCCATGGTGCTGGACAGTGAATGGAATCTGGTGAAATTCAACGCCAGTTTTGTGCGCTTGTTGCAACTGCTGGAGTTTGATTTGGCCGCTTTGCAAGCGATTCCCAATGTGCTGCTGGCACTGACTGCGCCCGGTGGCCTGGCCACACGCCTGCTAAACCCGGCTGAAGTGTTGGGCGATGTATTGAAAAGGGCGCAGCGTGAGGCTTTGCATGTGCCTGCGTTGCAGGCCATGTTGGCGCAAATTCCGCAATCCATGTTCGACACCAAACAGCCACAGAACTTCAACAACCCCACCCTGGTCACCCGGTTTAAAAGTACGGTGGGCGAGCTTCGTTTTGTGTCAACTTTCACCAGTTTTGGAGCGCCCTTGGACATTACTGCGGCATCGCTGAGAATTGAACATCTGTTCCCCGCCGATGAGGCCACTCGAAAGGCATTTTCATAATGCGTACTTTGCTGCTTTTTCTGTTGATTGCCATGGGCGCATTTGCCACCTGGTGGTTTCTGCAAAAACCCAGCCACAACCGGCAATGGGCTGATGATGTTTCCCAAATGTTGCATGCAGATGTGAATGGCGACAGGGTGGTGTTGAAAAATGTGCGCAACTTTGAGTGGCGCACAGAAACCGATTACACACCGCGCTGGGAAACACGTGAATATGATTTAAGCCAGTTGCAAACAGCCGACCTTGTGTTGTCTTACTGGATGGGGCCTAAAATTGCCCACACCTTGGTGTCGTTCGGTTTTGCCGATGGGCAGTACCTGACTTTCTCGCTGGAAATCCGAAAGGAAGTCGGCGAGGAGTTCTCCGCGTGGAAGGGGTTTTTCAGGCAGTACGAGGCTATTTTGGTGGCGGCCGATGAGGCGGACATTATTCGTACACGGAGCAATGCGCGTGGTGAAAACGTGTACATCTACCGACTGGCCATTCCGCCAGAACAGCTAAGAACCCTGTTTTTGGCCTATGTAGAACAGGCACAAAAACTGGAAAAGACCCCCGAGTTTTACAACACCCTGACCAGCAATTGCACCACGGTGGTGTTTGATATCGCCAAGCGAATCGTGCCGGATTTGCCGCTGGATTATCGCCTGTTGCTCAGCGGGTACTTCGCCGAATACGCCCATGCGCAGGGCGGTTTGGTAGAGGGGTTTGGCTATACCGAACTTCAGGAGAAGGGCTATATTGTGCCCCGCGCCAAAGCCATGCAGGTCGGTGAAAATTTCTCGGAAGTCATTCGCCGGGGTGTGCCCGGCATGTAAGGCTTTGATCAGCAACCACCCGCCCAGCGTGGATCGTTGATGTTGTAGCTGCGCGGTTTCATGTAGTCCACCGGGTCGCGCAGGTAATCCACCTGGGGTGGATCGGGCAGCCTGCTGACTGCTTCCAGCCAACTGTTTTCATAAGCCGACGCCCCGCCGCCAATGCCAGGTGTCCAGGCGTCGTGGTGGTTGGGCAAGGCTATTTTGGGTTTTGTCAGTGCCACATAAGCCAAAGCGTCCCGGTAGGCACTGGTCACCAAGCCAAAACCAACAATCGCATTCAATTGCACATCCACACATTCAGGCAAATTCGTCAATGCGTTGGCCACCGCTTCGCTTTCTGCGTTGCCGGCTTTCATCACCCCAGTAGAGTTGTGCCAAAACCAGGCAAAGTCGCCTGCCCGGAAGTGATAAGCCCAAGTGCCGCCTGCAGGCTGGCCTACGCCACCGTCGTCACGCAGGGTGCCTACAAAGCGAAGTGCTTCGGCCAGGCTGGTGTTCAAGTAGGTAGGAAATGTGAGCACGTCGGGAATGTACACCAAGGGCATGCCACCGCTGAGCAGGTCGGCGGGTTCAGCGGCCGAGTGGGTGTGTTGAACCACATGCACTGGCTCAACATCTTCCCAAATTTGAATGGCGCGTACACTGCCGGCACCGGGGTTGGTTTGGTCGCCCAGGTTCAGGCAGGGAAAGGAGTTGGGTATGCCCTCACTGGCGGCGCGCTCGCGGGCGATATCGCACACATTGCTGCCCGCAATCAACAGGGCATTGCTTAGGCCTGCCACATAGCCCGCATCGGCTGCATGGTCAAAGTGGCCGTGCCCAATGAATATGGCTTCAGGTTGAATGGCGGCCAGTTCTTCACGGCCAATGGGCACATAGTTGGCGTGCACGCCCACAATTTCCCACGCGTCCATTAAAAACAAATGGCCTTTCATGCTCACAATGAAACTTGAAACACCCACCCACCAAAACTTCACCTGCTCCGGGTCCATGGCGTTGGGACCTAATATGCGTTCGCGCGTGGCTTGTAGTTCAGCGCTGGGTGCACGGGCTGCGGGCAGGGGTTTGAAGCTGCTGGCGTCAAACACATTGGGCCGTGTTTCATTGGGTGTGGTTCGGGCGGTGCTGGTGCTGCCCGTGCCGGAATCGCCGCCCAGGCAGGCAGCCAACAGTGGTGCGCAAAGCAAGGCACAGGCAATCAGGCCTGTGCGGGAAAGTAAGTTAGTCATTGTTATTGGGTAGTTGCAGGTGTCTCCAACACCTTGTACTGCCAACAACGTTGTTTTAGATGCCCTTCACCAACGGTGAAAAAAAGCGAATGATCTTCACCAGGTCTTCTTTGGCCTCGGGCAACGCAAGGTTCATGGTTGGCCAAATGTGCGGCATGCCGGGGCGAGTCAGCAAGGTGATTTGTCCACCGACTTTTTCCACTGCGTCGCGCAACTGCACAGAATCGTCGAGCAGGCATTCGTCTTCACTGGCAGTCACCATGAGTGGTGGAAGGCCTTTCAATTTCCCAAGCAGGGGCGATGCGCGTTCATCCGCGGGGTCATGGCCGCACATGTACAGGTTGGCGGCATGTTCAATCATGTGGGAAGACAACATGCTGTCGGTTTTGTCATTGCCTTCAATAGAAGGTGACAGGCGGCGCATGTCGGTGGCTGGCGAAATCAGCAGACCGCCGTGCGCGGGCAACTTCTTCTTCAATGCATGTTGCAGCACAGCCAAACTCAAATTGCCGCCAGCAGAATCGCCCGCCACGAAAATGGGTTCGCCTGTGGGGGTATCTGTCACCAGGGCTTCAAAGGCTGCAATGCAGTCGTCCAGTGGGGCTGGGAACGGGTTTTCTGGTGCCAGGCGGTAGTCCACCATGAACACGCGGAAACCCAAGGCATTGGCCAAGGCGCCACAGAAGGGGCGGTACATGGGGGGGTGGCCCGCCACAAAGCCGCCGCCGTGGATGTACAACAAAGCGCCTTTGGGATTGACCGGAATAAGCCATTCACCTGGAACACCGCCCAAAGCGCCTTTGATATGTTTCAAGCCTTTTGGCACAGGAGCCAGCAAATTGGATGCAGCGGTCACCATGCGAAACCGGCGCACGAACCCGGCCCCGTTGCCCCGGTAGCTTTTCAGGGCGATGCTTGCAATCTTGTTCATCACTTTGGCTTGAATGGACGGCATGGTGTTCCTGTTTGAAAGTGGGGTGGGGTATTTATAGCACTGCCAGTGCTGCCCAGTTTACCTTGAGTTTTCAATGCACTTGATAAATTCGGACAAATCTGGAATGGAAATGCAAACGCTGTTTTCAGGCCTGAAAAAATCGGCACAATAAAAAAAAGAGCACAACCACACGGAGACACCATGGCGATATTCGACGAAGACATTTTGATCATTGGCGCAGGTTTGTCAGGCATCAGTGCCGCATGCCATTTGAAAAAAGAATGCCCCAACCGAAAGTTCACCATTCTTGAGCGCCGCACCACCATTGGTGGCACTTGGGATTTGTTCCGCTACCCCGGTATCCGCTCAGATTCCGACATGTTCAGTTTCGGCTTCAAGTTCAAGCCTTGGAAAAATGCGCATTTTTTCTCACAAGGCAATGACATTCGCAGCTATGTGCACGAGGCAGCCACCGAGAACAAGGTGTTCGACCACATTCGTTTTCAGCGCAAGGTGAGCGACGCGAACTGGGACAGCGAGGCCCAGCGCTGGGTGATCAATGCTGTGAATGAAGCGACTGGCGAGCCAGAGCAATACCGCGCAAAATTCATGATGGCCTGTGCGGGCTACTACAACTACGACCAAGGCTATCGCCCCGATTTCCCGAATGAGAAAAGCTTCAAGGGCTTGGTGGTTCATCCTCAGCACTGGCCAGAAAACCTGGACTACACCGGCAAAAAAGTGGTGGTGATTGGCAGTGGGGCAACAGCTGTAACATTAATTCCCAGCATGGCCGACAAGGTGGAGCACATCACCATGTTGCAGCGTTCGCCGTCCTATATTTTTTCCTTGCCCTCCGTGGATGCGCTGACCCGCGTGCTGCAAAAAACCCTGCCGTCCAAACTGGCTTATAAGCTGAACCGCACGCGCACCATTGGTTTGGCGCACTTCATGTTCAAGGCCAGCAAAAGCAAGCCCGAGGTGGTGCGCCGCTTCCTGATCGCGATGATGCGCAGGCAGTTAAAAGGCTCCAGCGTGGATATCAAACACTTCACACCCAACTACATGCCCTGGGATCAGCGTTTGTGTTTGGTACCCGATGGCGATTTTTTCAAAGCCCTGCGCAGTGGCAAGGCCAGCGTGGCCACAGACACCATCAAGCAGTTTGTGCCCAATGGCATTGAGTTGAACTCAGGCGAATTGCTGGAAGCCGACATCATCGTGACCGCCACAGGTTTGAATGTACAAATGGTGGGTGGCATGAAGATTTCTCTGGATGACGAGCCTGTCAACCTGAGCGAGAAAATGTTCTACAAAAGTGCCATGTTGCAAGACCTGCCCAATGCAGCAATTGTTCTGGGCTACACGCACGCTTCATGGACCTTGAAATCGGATTTGGTGAGCGGTTTTGTGTGCCGATTACTGAACCACATGGACAAGAAGGGCCACGCCGTGGCGGTGGCCAAAACGGCCGATGTTCAACCAGTGGAAGGCTTTACAGTATTGGGCGGCTTGAATTCAGGCTACTTGAAACGCGTGGTTGACCAGTTGCCCCGCCAGGGCGAGACCCACCCCTGGCACAATCGGCAAGACTATTACCACGACACCAAAACCTTGCTGGAAGACCCGGTGGATGAGCCCGGTTTGGTGTTTGAGCCAGCAAAGGCTGGGGGCAGGGCCAAGCCGAAGCTGAAGGCAGTGGCTTAAACCCAGTGGCTTAAGTTAGCTGTCGCTGTCGACCAGGGTGAAGCGCTGGGTCATGCGCTCACCCACTTGCACCATTTCAAAAAATACATTCAAAGGCCTGGTCCACGCGGTGTGGGTATCGCCACTCAAAGGGCGGTAAACCACCACAGGGCTCAAATCGCTTTCCTGAATGGCTTGGCAAATAATTTCATACAGCCCACCTTTGTAGTGTCGATAACGTTCGCCTGCTTTTACGCTGTGAGGTTGTTCTGGCACATGGCTCAAGGGGTGTCTCCTTTGTTGTTGTGAGTCATATTTCTTGAATATTCAAGGTCATATCGTTAAACTGTACGGCTGTCCTTGAAGAATTGAAAGGAGTTCCTGAATGCCTGCAATCAAGCGAGCAACCGAGGAAACCAGCAAACCAGCAACCAAGCCTTTGACCAAGTCGGTCGCGAAGCCTGCTGCTGCCAAAGCAGAGCTGCCCGAAAGCAAAGCACGCCCGGTGGCTACAACCCGCAAACCTTCCAAAACGGCGCTTTCTCCCTCCGAGGTCACGCCTTTGGCACTGCTTACGCCCAGCAAGCCTGCGCGCCGCCGCCGGTCGGGCGCTGCAAAGCCCAGAAAGTTGAAGGGTGCCACAACCACTTGGCCATTTCCAACAGGCTCACGGCCTTAACCTGCTGAACGCTTCACTATGCTTCTAATCGATATTTTGCGCTTACTGCTGGAAACAGCCGCCAGCCTGCTCACCTTTTGCCTGTTGCTGCGCGCATTGATGCAGTGGGTACGTATACACCCCAGTAACCCCCTGTCACCGTTCATTTTTTCCATGACCGACTGGCTCGTGAAGCCCTTGCGCAAGGGTGTGCCCGGCTATGGTGGCATCGATTGGGCTTCCATTTTTGGCGCCTTTGTGGTGTCTTTTGTGCTGCACATTGTTTTGGTGTTGCTCACAGTTGGGCTTTCCAGCGGTGGTCCGGGCGTGGGTTCGCTGATTACGCTGACCATACCCATTGCCATTTTTTGGGTGTTGCGCAATGTGGCTTATCTGCTGATGGGTATTGTGCTGATTCAGGTGATCTTGAGCTGGGTGAATCCGTTCTCGCCGATTGCGTCGATTCTGAATGAGCTGTCACGCCCCTTCCTGGAGCCATTGCGCAGGGTGCTGCCCACCATTGGCAATGTAGATTTATCGCCTTTGGTGTTCTTCCTGATTTTGCAGATCGTGATGATGGTGCTGCAAAGCCTGATGCCCGGGTTTTAATTTGGCCAACTGGCATGGCATAAAAAAAGAGCACCTTCAAAGGTGCTCTTTTTCATTTTGGGTGGTTATTTAAATTCAGCGTGTAACGCGCGATGTACCGCCACCACTGACAATTCTTACACGGTCACCAGGCCGGAAATCTTCACCTGCTGCATCCTGAACATAAGCACGCAAGGTGCCGTTGTCCATGCGAACGGTAATTTCCAGGCCCTGGCGGGTCGATGCATTGCGTTCTACGGCCTGACCTGCAATACCGCCAGCCACCGCACCCACAATTGCACCCACAGCACGACCGCTGCCGCCACCCACGTTGCTGCCTGCGATACCGCCGATGATGCCGCCAGCGGCAGTACCTACGCCGTTGGTGTCGCCCTGAATAGTCACGGTGCGTACGCTTTCAACTGTGCCTTGCTCGATAATTTGTGCGCGGCGGGTTTCACCTTCGCGGTATACCTGACCCGAACTGCTTTGGGTGGCACAGCCTGCAAGCGCAGAAAGCGCAATCAGGGCCACTGCACCGGTGCTTCTTAAACTGAACTGAATTGACTTGGCCATGATTTGATTTTCCTTTCAAGTTACCAGGGTTGTTGACCAAAAGCGGCAGTAAACCTGGACGCAATTTCTTCCCGGCTGTACTGGTAGGTTTGAGGGCCTTTGACTGCAATTTTCAGAGAACCCATCAAACTGGCCAGTTTGGCCGCATTCACAATGCCCATGCCTTCTGTAAGGCCGTAGAGCAAGCCGCCGCGGTATGCATCGCCACAGCCAGTGGGGTCGGCGATGCGTTCTGCTTTAACGCATGGTATGTCGTGCCGTTGACCCTGTGTAAATACCCAGCTGCCTTCGGCACCGCGGGTCACCACGAGTGCTTCCAGCTTCTCTGCGATCTGCTCCAGGGTTAGCCCGGTGCGCTCACACAGCATCTTGGCTTCATAGTCATTGACAGCCGCGTAGGTCGCAAGTTCCAAAAACCGGTCAAGTTCGGGTTTGCCGAACATAGGCAGCCCCTGGCCTGGGTCGAATACAAATGGAATGCCTGCGGTGGCAAATTGCTCAGCGTGCTGCATCATGCCGTCCCTGCCATCGGGGGCAATGATGCCCAAGGCGATGTCGCCGGCATCGCTCACCTTGTTCAGGTGCGAGTGACTCATGGCGCCTGGGTGGAAGGCGGTAATCTGGTTGTCGTCAAGGTCGGTGGTAATGAAGGCCTGCGCCGTGAACTCTTCGCCAATTTGCTTCAGGCAGTTGGTTTCAATGCCCAAGGTTTGCAGGCGCTGAAAGTAACCTCCGGCATCATGCCCAATGGTGGCCATGGGTACGGGTTTGCCGCCCAGCATATTCAGGCTGTAGGCAATGTTGCCCGCGCAGCCGCCCCAGTCTTTGCGAAGACTGGGAACCAGAAACGCAACGTTCAGAATGTGTACCTGATCCGGCAAAATTTGGTCTTTGAAACGGCCTTCAAACACCATGATGGTGTCAAATGCGATAGAACCGCAGATTAAAACGCGTTTGGTGTTGGTTGGGGAATTCATGGTGAAGCAGTCCAGTATCTAAAAATTGGCTTGGCGGTTATTGTTCGCCTGGGCCTTGGTCAAATAATTCAAGCCTGAAGCCAGTCGCGGCGCTTTCCGGCAGTTGTGTGTTCAAAGTGCTCAAGTTCAAGTATGCCAGTACTTCGATGGTTTTTTCGCCAGCAATCAACGGCGCTTGGCTGGCCGCATTTTCATCGCGAAGTTGGTAATCGCTTGGGCTTAAGGATTTGCTGGCCAATACCAAACCTTGCGGGTCGAGCAATTCCACTTTCAGGTGGGGCCACAGGGCAGGCAAAGGAAGCTGGTTGTGTAAGGTGAGGTCAACCCGCAGATTGTGTTCATCCAGAGCTTGCAGGCCGCTGCCTTCAACTCGCAGAGCCTGGGTGGCCGGGCTTGCAAACAGTCGCTGAATAGTTGGCCCTGCCGTATTAATGTGTTTGGCCATGTCGGGGGTTTGTTGCAGCAGGTCAATACGTTGCCACCACAATGCTTGCAGCCCAAGCGCCAGCAGCAGTGCAACACAAGCCACCTTCAACACCGGGTTGCCTTGGCTGAAATTCAACAGTGGTTTAGAGGGCGCCGTGTCGGCGAACAACGCTTCCGAACCTGTGCCATCGCCGCCGGTCAAGTTGTGGTCGCTGGTGTAGCCAGTGTCACTATGCTTGGGGCTTAGGTCCAGTTTTTGCCAGGCTTCAGTGTCGGCTGAAGTAAGGTGCTCAATGCCGGAAAATATGGTTTGGCAATGCCCACAGCGTACCTTGCCCTCGTGCATTTGCAGTTGGCCAGAGGTCACTTTGAACAGGGTGTTGCAGTTGGGGCAGCGTGTGGCAAGGCTCATGGCGCTAGTTTAACCTTGCCGGTGGGTGCAAGGCGGTCAGTCCGCCGCTTTCTGGCCATGCAGGCATACCCAGCCGTCGCGCTCGGCCCACACCGCAAGGTTGATCCATTGGCGGTAATGTGAAATCACTTCTTCGGCCTGGCGGGCCAACACGCCTGAAAGTACCAGTTGCCCGCCTGCTTCTACATGGTTGCACAGCGATGGGGCTAAAACTTTCAGCGGGTTCGATAAAATGTTGGCGACCACCACCGGAAATTGGCGCTTGGCCAATGGAAAGTCGGGCAAACCACAGGGCATTTCGACGCCATTGTTGCCGGCATTGTAGGCGGTGCTGTCGACAGCTTGGGGATCAATATCCACGCCAATGGCTTCAGATGCGCCCAATTTAAGCGCTGCAATGCCCAAAATACCCGAGCCACAACCGTAATCCAGCACGCTTTGTCCCTTCAGTGGAAACTCGCTTAGCCAACGAAGGCAAAGGGCAGTGGTAGGGTGTGAGCCGGTGCCAAAGGCCAAGCCGGGATCGAGCACCAGGTTGATTCGATCGTCGATGTTTTGGGGTTCGTGCCAGGAGGGAACAATCCACAAACGGGCTGAAATGGGAATGGGGTCGAACTGGGACTGGGTTAGACGAACCCAGTCTTCCTGAGGCACTTCGGTGTAATCAATTTCAGCTTCACCCAGCAATTCGGCCGGGATTTCACCGAAAATTTGCTCACCTTCAGCTTTGTTGCGAAACAAGGCCACCACATGGTTCAAATTCCACGCCGCTGATTCTGGCTCCATGCCGGGTTCGCCGAACAAGGGTTGTTCGTCTTCGCTGTCGGCATTGGCGTCTTCCAGGCTGACCGCCAAAGCCCCCAACTCCATGAGCAGGTCAGAAACTTCGTCGGCTTGCTCAAAGGGCAGGGTGAGTTTGGCTTGTATCAGCGGTGTGGCCTGTGGGTTCATTTACTTGAAACGTGCTTCCAGTTTGTGCTCAAGGTAGTGAATGCTGGTGCCGCCTTCAACAAAGCGGGCGTCTTCCATCAATTCACGGTGCAAGGCTGTGTTGGTTTTAATACCATCGACTACCAATTCTGCCAGGGCTTGGCGCATGCGGGCCATGGCCTGCTTGCGGTCTTCGCCGTAAGTAATCACTTTGGCAATCATGGAATCGTAATGCGGGGGCACATTGTAACCGCTGTACACATGGGAATCCACGCGAACTCCGGGGCCGCCAGGCGCATGCCAGTTCTTGATTGGGCCAGGTGAAGGAACAAACTTGAACGGGTCTTCCGCATTGATTCGACATTCCATGGCATGGCCACGGAATTCAATGTCGCGTTGGCGGAAACGCAGTTTTTGCCCCGCTGCAATGCGAATTTGTTCCTGAACAATGTCGACACCAGTAATCATTTCGGTGACCGGGTGTTCAACTTGCACGCGGGTGTTCATTTCAATGAAGTAAAACTCACCGTTCTCGTACAGAAATTCGAAGGTGCCGGCACCACGGTAGCCAATTTTTCGGCAGGCTTCTGCGCAGCGTTCGCCAATCCGTTCAATCAGGCGGCGTGGAATATTCGGTGCTGGTGCTTCTTCAATCACTTTCTGGTGGCGGCGTTGCATGGAGCAATCGCGTTCGCCCAGCCACACGGCATTCTTGTGTTCGTCGGCCAGAATCTGGATTTCAATGTGGCGGGGGTTTTCAAGGAATTTTTCCATGTAAACCGCCGGGTTATTAAATGCAGAACCGGCTTCAGTTTTGGTCATGGTGACTGCGTTCAACAGCGCGGCTTCAGTGTGCACCACACGCATGCCGCGGCCACCGCCGCCGCCAGCGGCTTTGATAATGACCGGGTAACCCACTTGGCGTGCAATTTTCACGATTTCGCGTGGATCGTCGGGCAATTCACCTTCAGAACCCGGCACGCAAGGCACGCCCGCAGCAATCATGGCCCGCTTGGCCGATACCTTGTCGCCCATCAGCAGAATGGATTCAGCACGGGGGCCTATGAACACAAAACCACTTTTCTCGACACGGTCGGCGAAGCTGGCATTCTCGGACAGAAAGCCGTAGCCCGGGTGGATGGCCTCAGAATCGGTCACTTCTGCGGCGCTAATAATGGCTGGAATGTTCAGGTAGCTTTCTTTGGAACTGGGGGGGCCAATACACACCGACTCATCGGCCAGCTTGACATACTTGGCGTCCACGTCGGCGGTGGAGTAAACCGCCACGGTTTTAATGCCCATTTCCTTGCACGCACGCAGAATGCGCAGGGCTATTTCGCCGCGGTTGGCGATCAATATTTTTCCAAACATGGTGGCTGCTCCTGTTCTATTCAATGACGAATAGAGCTTGACCAAACTCCACGGGTTGACCGTTTTCGACCAGGATGGCCTTGACCACACCAGACTTGTCGCACTCAATTTCGTTGAGTAACTTCATGGCTTCAATAATGCAGATGGTTTGGCCTTCTTTCACCGTGCTGCCAATTTCCACGAAATTGGATGCGCCGGGGCTGGGCGCGCGATAAAACGTGCCAACCATGGGTGAAGTGACTTTGTGGCCGGCATCGGCTGGTGCTGCGGGTGCTTCAGCAGCCACAGCAGGGGCCGCAGCCGCGGCTGGCGCTGCCATGGCTGGCGCTTGCTGCATCATTTGCTGTGGCATGGCCATGGTGTATTGAGGCTGGCTTTTGACGATGCGTACCTTGCCTTCGCCTTCAGTCACTTCCAGTTCGGAAATGTCGGATTCGGCGACCAGGTCGATCAATGTTTTTAGCTTTCTGAGGTCCATTTACTTGCTCCATCTAGGGAGGTTGGTTTTGTATGGCAGTACGCAACCAAGCGCGAGGTGAATTGAGCCTAACTTCGCTTAGTGTGCACTGAAAATCAATTATTTTCCACCTTGGAGGGCTTTGATGAACCTTGCTTCGCGGTTCGCCCAAGTCAGGCGTTGCGTGAGCATACCCGATTTTAACGTTGCAGTGCGTTAGTGATAGTACTCATCTGTATTCTGCCGGCTTCTGTGAGTATTTCATTACCATTTTCGTCCAAAATGACGGTAAATGGTAATCCACCCTGTTGGTTACCCAGTGCTTTTCCAAGCTCTGTACCAGTCATGCCTGCAAGCACGATAGGGTAATTTACAGGTGTTTTTTGCAGAAATTGCTGCACGTTGCTGGGAGAATCAATTGCAATTCCGATCAGCTCCACATTTTGGGCTTGAAGCTGCGGATACAGCTCGTCCAGTTCAGGCATTTCTTCCACGCAGGGTGGGCACCATGTGGCCCAAAAGTTAAGAACCACAACCTTGCCTTTCAGTGCACCCAAGTCGAGCGATGCGCCTTGCGGCGTATCAAAGGTGTAGCCACTCAAAGGATAATCAGGGCCATTCTTGGGTTTCAGGCCAAAATACAGACCAATCGCCAAGGCGAGGACTGCGGTCAGAATCGGGATAAGTTTGTTGCTCATGGTGCGTCTATCAAACGGGTCAAGCCCGCAATGTCGGTTTGAAAAAGGGTTCCGTCAGGCGCTTGCCGGTTCAGCAAGCCCCTGCGTTGTACCGGGCTGGCCACACCCAGCTGGAACCAGCGCTGCTTCCAGCGAAAGGCCACAGCCGGAAATGATTTTCCAGCCAACAAGGCATCTTCACAGGCGTCGAAATGGATGTTCTGGTTTAACAGCCAGTAGTCCACTTCTTTTTCGTCGTCGGCGAACGCAATGATGTGCACATCGGAATGAGCACTGCCCGTGCCATTGACCGCTGCGCCATACACAATGGGTTCGAACTGCTGTATACCTTGCATGAATTGGAGTGCAACTTCACGCAATTCGTTCAATTCACCGGGTTGGCTGTCAGCTTGAAACAGGGCTTGGTAGGCGCGCAGCTCATCTTGAATGTCTTGATCAGAAGGAAGTCGTTCCCGGGGCACACGCTGTTTTCCAAGCAAGGCTTTCACGGCCTGGTTGCGTGCGGTGGCGTAGTCCAAGCCTTCCTCTGCAATCAGTCTGGCTGCGGTCATCGCAATTTCTATGCGAAGTTCGTCTTGCGGGGCGAAGAATTCTTCCATATCGGCAGTGTATCCAAATTCACAGGCACTACAATATGGGCTTGTTCTGAAAGGAAGAAAGAATGCACATCCACATTCTCGGGATTTGTGGCACCTTCATGGGCGGTGTCGCCCAGTTGGCGAAGTCCCTAGGCCACACCGTGACCGGTTGCGACGCCAATGTTTACCCTCCCATGAGCACCCAGCTAACCCAAGCCGGTATTGAATTGACCGAGGGTTTTGGTGTGGAACAGCTGGCGATCAAGCCTGACCTGTGGGTAGTTGGCAATGTGGTTTCACGCGGTAACCCACTGATGGAAGCCATTTTGAACCAGGGGCTGGCTTACACCAGTGGCCCGCAGTGGGTTGGCGAACACATTTTGCGCGGTCGCAAGGTGTTGGCTGTGGCGGGTACGCATGGCAAAACCAGCACCAGTTCCATGTTGGCCTGGGTGTTGCAACAGGCGGGTTTAAACCCCGGCTTTTTGATTGGTGGTGTGCCGGGTGGCTTTGGTGTGTCGGCCACACTGGGGCAGGGCGACTGCTTTGTGATTGAAGCCGACGAATACGACACTGCGTTCTTCGACAAGCGTTCCAAGTTTGTGCATTACCGCCCCGTGGTGGCTGTGTTGAACAACCTGGAGTTTGACCACGCCGATATTTTCCCCGATCTTGCTGCGATTGAAACCCAATTTCACCACCTGGTGCGCACCGTGCCGTCGGAAGGGAGGGTGGTTTGTCCTGCCAATACCGAGTCACTGGAGCGAGTACTGAAACGGGGTTGCTGGACACCAGTTGAGCGTTTTTCCGCCAATGGCGATGAAGCCCCCTGGCAAGCCCGCGTGTTGGGTGCCTCGCGATTTGAAGTGTTGATGAATGGAGAGGCGAAAGGCCTGGTGGAATGGGACTGGTCGGGCTTGCACAATGTGAACAATGCCTTGGCGGTGATTGCTGCTGCGCATGCTGTTGGCGTGAAGGTAACGGATGCATGCAAGGCTTTGAGCGAATTCCCGGGTGTAAAGCGCCGCATGGAATTGCGCGGCGAAGCGGCGGGTGTCAAGGTGTACGACGATTTTGCGCATCACCCCACCGCCATTGCCACCACGCTGGAGGGTGCGAAAGCCCGAATGACAGAAATTGCTGCAGGGGCGGGTGTACCCACGGGCAACTTGATTGCGCTGTTTGAGCCCCGTTCCAACACCATGAAAATGGGAACACTTGCGCAAGCCCTGCCAGCTTCATTTGACGAAGCGCAAGCTGTGGTGTGTTACACCGCGGGCATTCAATGGAATGTGCGTGATACTTTGGGCAGCGTGGGCGAGCGGCTGTTCACCAGCGATGACTTGAACGAAGTGATCGACCATGTTGTTTCCCTGGCGCAGCCCGGTGACTGGGTAGTGGCCATGAGCAATGGTTCGTTTGGCGGCATTCATCAAAAGCTGATCGAAGCCTTGGCCACACGGGTGCGGGCTTGACGCCATTTGCCCTCAATAGCCCGGGCGGCTTTGCGCGCACTTCAGGCGTAGCTGACCTGGTGGTGTATCTGCATGGTTTTCGTTCGTCGTCCAGGTCTGTAAAGGCCCAGAAAATGATCGACTGTTTTGACCAAGCTGGTTTAAGCAGCCACTTGTGGGTGCCCGATTTGCCGGCTTCGCCTGCGCGGGCCATGGCCATGATCGAGCAGCACCTGGATGCGCGTTTGCAAAGCCAGCCCGAGTTGTCATTAACCTTTATTGGCAGTTCTCTTGGCGGTTATTACGCCACGGTGTTGGGCGAATTGCACGCTCAGGCTTCGATTGTGTTGTTGAACCCGGCCATCAAGCCTTATGACGATTTGCAAGACCAAATCGGCAAAAAGAAAGTGTATTTTTCTGACGAGGAAATTGAGTTTGTTCCGGCTTACCTCGGTGATCTAAAGGCCATGGAAAAAACCAGCCTGACCGATCCATCGCGCTATTTTTTGGTGGCCGCCCGGGACGATGAAGTACTGAACTGTGACACCATGCTGGCGCGTTATCGCGGTGCGCATCAACTTCACCTGTTGGGTTCTGACCATGCCTTGAGCGATTTCGATGAAATATTGCCCTTCGTGAAACTGGCTGTGGGTTTGCCATGAGCGGTGGTGTCGCATGGAGCAGGCATTGCCCGCCAAGCTGGCCTGTGTGGGCCCGAAACTGGGTGAGTACCCCCGGTTCGCTCACCCAGCGTTTGGTGCGCCTGAACCAAGGGTTTAAAGTAGAGCCTGTTGTGCAAGCCAAGGTGTTGATCAAACACGGGCCTGGCGCCAGGGGGCAAAGTGTAACGGGGCAAATGATGCGCCAGAGACTGGTACGTTTGCATGTGAACAACGCGCCTGTGGTGCTGGCCCAAACTTTGGTTGAAATGGATGGCCCAGTGAATGATTGGCATTTTTGGCGGGGTTTGGGCACCCGCTCATTGGGCACGGTGTTGTTTTCCGACCCGCAGGTAAAGCGGGGCAAACTTTATTTTGCACGTTTGCCTTTGCAGCAGCCTTGGGTGCAACGCTTGTTGCCCCCGGCAATGAAAGCCGAGATGAACAGACAGGGCAACGGCCGTGTGTGGTACGCCCGTTGTGCGCGCTTTTCACGCAAGCCCAACAGAACACCGTTGTGGGTGATGGAAGTATTCCTGCCCCAACTTGAACACTATCTTTAGGACAGTTGATGAATTTGTATTACGAAGAGGCCGGAGCCTTCAAAGTGGGCCGAGTGCTTCAAGAGCAGGGCAACGCCTATCAGGTCGAAACCTTGCATGGCAAGCGCACCAAGGTGAAATCCAACAGTGTGATGCTGAAGTTTGATGCGTTGGAATGTGCTGAGTTCCATGCGCAGGTTGAGGCCTTGGCCAAAGAAGTGGACACCGAGTTTTTGTGGGAATGTTCGCCTGAAGGTGAGTTTGATTTCACAGCCATGGCCCAGGAATATTTTGGCGAAAAGCCCACCGTGGTGCAGCAGGCAGCTACCCTTGCGGCTTTGCATGCTGCGCCCATTCATTTTCATCGCAAAGGCAAGGGCATGTACCGTGCAGCCCCGCCAGAAATCTTGCAGGCTGCATTGGCGGGTCTGGAGAAAAAGCGCTTGGCGGCTGAGCAGCAACAGGCTTGGGCCGATGCCTTGGTGCGCCGTGAACTACCCGATGGTTTTGCAAAACAGGCAGCCACACTGCTGGTGCGCCCGGATAAAAACAGCGCTGAATACAAAGCATTGATGTTGGCCTGCACAGAAGCCGGCCGGTCGCCCGATGTGTTGTTGATTGAATGTGGTGCCTTCAAATCGGTACATGAAATGATGCGCGCACGTTTTGCGGCGGTGTATTTTCCCAAAGGGCCGGAAATTGATTTGCCTGCGCCCGAAGTGCCCGCCGAGTTGGCAGAGTTGCCCGTGGCCAATGTGCGTGCTTTCTCGATTGATGACATTTCAACCACGGAAATTGATGATGCATTCAGCGTTGTGTGGCTGGATGAAAAACGCGCGCGCATTGGCGTGCACATTGCAGCGCCTGCGCTCTTGATTTCGCGCGGCAGTCCCTATGACCGCGTGGCCCGCGAGCGCCTGTCCACTGTGTATGCGCCCGGTGACAAAATCACCATGCTGCCCGATCAGGTGGTTGAACTGGCCACCCTGGCTGAAGGGCGTACCGTTCCATCGGTCAGTATTTACGTTGAAGTAAGTACTGAAACTGGTGAACTGATCAGCGAGCCCTACAGCGCCATTGAGCAAGTGCCCATGGCAGCGAACTTGCGCCACAATCACCTGGATGCGGCTTTGTCCAAAGAGGTATTGGAAGACCCCGATTTGCATGCGCTTGAGGTGGTGGGCGAGTTTTTTCCAGCATTGAAAATGCTGTGGAAAAGTTCGTGTGTGCTGCGAATGGAGCGCGAAATTGTGCGCGGGCAGCCTGAGAAGCACACGCGCATTGATTTCAATTTCTATGTGAGCGATGACGGAACCGTTGAAATTCAACCACGCCGCCGCGATGCACCACTGGATTTGTTGGTGGCCGAGTGGATGATTTACGTGAACCGTGAATGGGGTGGCATGCTGGACGAATGCAAGGTCACCGGCATTTATCGTGTGCAGCCGCCCATGGGTCGCGTGCGAATGTCGACCCATGCTGCCCCACACGTGGGTTTGGGCGTGCCGCAATACGCATGGAGTACGTCGCCATTGCGCCGTTATGTTGATTTGGTGAACCAGCAGCAATTGATTTCGCTGCTTCGCCAGGAACCACCGGTGTACACCGCAACCGATGCGGAATTGCTATCAGCAGTGAACAGTTTTGATGTGACTTACAAAGCCTATGCTGAATTTCAGCAAAGCATGGAACGCTACTGGTGCCTGCGCTGGATTCAGCAAAAGGGCCGCAAGCAGTTTGACGGTGTGGTGGTGAAAGACGAACTGGTGCGCCTGGACGACATTCCCCTGTTTGTTCGTCTGGTGGGCGTTACTTCGCCAGGCCGCGGCGTGCAGGTTGAGGTTGAGTTGGATCAGGTGGATGAACTCACCTTGACTGTTTCCTGCAAATTGATTGCTTTGAAGAAAGGAACGCCCACACGTTTGCTCGATGATGATGAGGAAGAGGAAATTGAACTTCCGCAGGCACCAGTGGCTGTGGTTGATGCAGGTGAGTCAGAGGGGCTGAGTCCGCCTGACGATTCCGTGGGAGGTTCAGCGGCTTGAATTCGCTGCGTGCACCAATTGGCGAGATAAACCTGAAAAAGGCACTGGTGTTGTCGGTGTTTCTTCACGCCTTGTTGTTGCTGGTGCATTTCTCAAAACCTAAAGCAGACACCGCTTTTAGCCGTCCGCTTGAGGTGATTTTGGTGAACGCGCAATCGCAAAAAACACCCACCGACGCCAAGGTGCTTGCACAGGTTGCGCTGGATGGTGGCGGGCAAGCCGACAAGGGCCGAGCGACCACCTTGCCCGGGCAAGCCGACGACAAGGTCAACCAGCGCGAACTGATTGCCAGCCAGGAACGGCTGAAGGAGCTGGAGGCCTTGCAGCGAAATTTGGCCGGTGCGGAGTTGCGCACCACACCGCAAAACGAAGTGTTGGACACTCGCCCTGGCAATGATCCGAAAAGCCAGCGCGCGCTTGAAATAAAACGGTTGCAGGCTCAAATTGCCGACAACATCAAAAGCTACAACGAGCGTCCTCGCAAGCATTTTTTCTCGCCACGCACCTCGCCCTATGCCTTTGCAATTTACGAGGAAGCCTGGCGCGCCAAAGTAGAACAGGTGGGCAATGCAAATTACCCCGATGAACTGAAGGGCCGTATTTACGGCAAGCTGAGGTTGACGGCCTATGTGCGCGCAGACGGCACGCTGGAAGACGTGGAGGTAGACCGTTCCTCGGGCTCAGCCGTGCTGGACCGGGCCGCATTGAGAATTTTAAGAATGTCGACACCCTTTCCGCCTTTCCCTTCAGAGATGCGACAGAAGGCCGATATTTTGGCGATTACCCGCACTTGGGTGTTCAGCCGTGACACCATCAGCACAGAGTACTAAGGGCATGGAGATTTCGTGTTGAATGCATTAATCCATCAGGCAGATCGCTACGTTGTAATTGGCAATCCAATTGCACACAGCATGTCGCCTTTCATTCATTCCAATTTTGCGGCGCAGCTTGGTTTGCCCCTGCAATATGAACGCGTGCTGGCGCCCTTGGATGGATTTGCGCAAACAGTGGCTGCGCTGCAAGCGGCTGGTGTGAAAGGGGCCAACGTGACCGTGCCCTTCAAGCTGGACGCCTTTGCACTGGCCAGTGCCTCACCCAATTCTCTGACACCCGCGGCTGAATTTGCGCAGGCAGCCAATACTCTGAAATTCAATGCCAATGGCACGGTGCTGGCGGATAACACCGATGGCGGCGGCTTGTGCCGCGATTTGAACCGGCAGTTAAATACCCTGGGTTTGCACCTGGAGCAATGCCAGGTATTGATGATTGGTGCTGGTGGCGCTGCCAGTGGTTGCGTTGCGGCTTTTCAGCAAGCGGGTGTTCAGCACCTTACGGTACTTAACCGAACTGTGGACAAAGCGCGCCAGCTGGCGCAGCGTGCGGAGGCCATTGACCTTCCGGCGGCGGGTGGCGGGCTGGATACACCGCCATCACATTTTGATTTGCCCGGTACGCCTGTCGTGATTGTCAATGCCTCCTCAAGCAGTTTGAAAGGGGACGTACCCGCACTTCACCCGGATTGGTACGAGCGTGCCGTGCTGGTGTACGACATGATGTATGCCGCCGAGCCCACAGCGTTCATTCGATCTCTCAGCAAGCTGGATTTACCATGCAGCGATGGTTTGGGTATGTTGGTGTTTCAAGCCCAACTCGCTTTTGAGGTGTGGACCGGGCAGTCACCCAATGCACTTGAAACCTTAACCAAAGTTCGGCAAGCCTTGCTTGCCAAAGCAAAACAACAATGACCATGGCGCGCAGAAAATCCTCTCCTGGCGGCAGCAAGCGTAAATTCAGTCTGAATCCATTGGTTTGGCTGTGGCGAATTTTCTTTTGGGGGTTTTGTGCTGTCGTGTTGTTGCAGCTTTGGTATTTGGCACAAATTGCGGTGTGGACGCATGTGAACCCCAGCAGCACCAGTTTCATGCAAACCCGTTTGGCTGAAATTCGCAAGACCGAGCCTGGTTTTCAGCTTAAACACGAGTGGGTGCCTTACGACAAAATTTCCCTGAATTTAAAGCGTGCCGTAATCGCCGCTGAAGACAGCGGGTTCATGACCCACAAGGGTGTGGAAATGGAAGCGATCCAACTGGCCATCAAGCGCAATGAGAGACGCGGCAGGGTGACACACGGTGGTTCTACCATTACCCAGCAATTGGCCAAGAACCTGTTCTTGACCAGCAAGCGAAGCTATGTTCGCAAAGGTCAGGAATTGGTCATCGCCTTGATGATTGAGGCGCTTTGGGACAAACGCCGTATTCTGGAGGTGTACCTGAATGTGGTGGAGTGGGGCAATGGCGTGTATGGTGCGCAGGCTGGTGCGAAACACCACTATGGTGTCAGTGCCGCACAATTAAACAGTTACCAGGCGGCGCGCATGGCGGGCATGTTGCCAGCGCCACGCTATTTTGACAAACGCAGAAATTCACCTTTCCTGGCTCGAAAAACCGGAACCCTTCAAAAGCGCATGTACCAAGTGACTGTGCCGAAGTAAACGCAGGGCACTGAACACTTGCACTTTAGCCCAGCAGGGTTTCCCAAAGCTTCCGAATGGGTTTTCGCATCACCATCAATGCTGGGTCGCTGGTGCGTGATTTGTCATGTCCTGCCAGCCGCAAGGCGTGTTGCTTGGCCCGCAGTTGTCGGTAGGCATCAGCCACATAATTGGCAAGCTCAGCCGGCACCAGCCCCAGTTCCCCTGCTTTTTTCAAAAGGGCAATATTGCCTTTGTTCTTGGTCAGTTCAGGGTACTTGTTGGCGAAGCCCAGTACCAAGGCCTGCACCATGAATTCCACATCGACCATGCCACCCAAATCGTGTTTTACATCAAACAGCTCGGTGTGGTTGGGGTGTCCATCCAGCATTTTCTGGCGCATGGTAATCACTTCTTTTTTGACGTCATTCCAGTCGCGGGGCAGTTGTAAAATTTCTTCCCGCAGCGTCTCGAATTTTTTTCCAATTTCAACATCACCCACGCAGAAACGGGCACGGGTCAGTGCCTGGTGTTCCCAAAACCACGCACCCACTCCGCCTTCGCGGCGTTGGTAATCTTCAAACGATGCCACGCTGCTTACCAGCAAGCCTGCCTCGCCGTTGGGGCGCAAGCGAAAATCAGTTTCAAACAAGGTGCCTGCTGCGGTTTGGGTGGTGAGCCAGCGGTTCATGCGCTTGGCCAGTTGGGCGTACAAATCGGGCGCGCGGTCGTCCTCATCCTCAAACAGGAAAATCAGGTCCAGGTCGGAGGAGTAGCCCAACTCTTTGCCGCCGTGTTTGCCATAAGCCACCACTGCAAATCGCGGTTGTGCGCGGTGCCGTTTTGGCAGCTGGTCCCACGCACGTTCCAGAATAATTTCAAGCGTGCAATCGGCCAGTTCGGACAGCAAATCGGATACATGCTCAACAGTCAGCAGGTTCTCGAGGTCCTGCGTCAGCACCCTGAACAGTTGTGCATGGTGCTGCTCCCGAATCAGATCCATTTGCCGTTCAAGGTCGGGCTGCCCGTCGGGCAGTTTGGCTTGGTCCAGCAGGTCTCTCAGCTGTTGCTTCCATTGTTTGAAGTCGGGTGGTGTCAGCAAGGTTCGGCTGTCCAGTAACTCATCAAGCAACAGCGGGTGTTTGATCAAAAAGTTGGCAGCCCAAGGGCTGGCCGCAAGCATTCGGCTGACCCGCATGCGGGCAATGGGGTATTCATCCAGCAAACTCAGGTAGGCCCCGCGCCGCGACACGGTTTCAATCAGATCGCAGCAGTAACGCCAGCAGGAGTCTGGCGCTGAGGAAGCGCCTGCTGCCGCCAGCAAAGTGGGCATCAAGCGGTCAACCCGTTCCCGATGTGCACTGGGCAAAGCCTGGTACCGGCTCGATTCAATCAAGTGTTGGTAACGGTCTTGTGCGGCTTTGGGGTTGGTGAATCCCTGGGTCAGGGTGTCTGCCCAAGGCAATTCAAGGCTGGGGGTTTCTTCGTCTTCCTGTTTGTCGCCAAACACCACATCAAAGTGGCTGGCCACGTAATCCATGTGGCGGTTCAAGGCCTTCATGAAGTTGCCCGGGTCTTGAAATCCCATGGATCGTGCAATGCGCAGTACCTCGGTCGGGCTGGCAGGAAGGCGGTGGGTTTGGGCATCGTCCACGTATTGCAGACGGTGTTCAAGGTTGCGCAGAAAGCGATACGCCGCCACCATTTTGTCGTGGTCGTCTTTGGTGATCAGCCCCAATTCCACGCACACTTCCAGCACATCGACCGTACGCCGCAATTGCAGCTTGGGTTCGCGCCCGCCACGAATCAGCTGAAAAGCCTGTGCCGTGAATTCAATTTCACGAATGCCACCGCGCCCCAGTTTGACATGCACCGAGCCTGGGTGCTGGCTTTCCCGCTTGTTCACCTCATTGCGAATTTGCACATGCAGTGCTCGCAAGGCGCGAATGGACCCGAAGTCCAGGTATTTGCGAAATACAAAGGGCCGAACAATGTTGTTCAGGTTGTCCAGGCTTTGTTGAAACGCGGCATCTTGAGCCGGGTCCACTGCCCAATTCACCACGCGGGCCTTGATCCAGGCGTAGCGCTCCCATTCGCGGCCCTGCACCACAAAGTATTCTTCCAGCATATCCAGGCTCACCACCAGTGGGCCAGAATCGCCATTTGGACGAAGGCGCATGTCGACCCGAAATACAAAACCTTCGTCGGTCACTTCCGAAATAATCTTGATGACCCGTTTGCCCACCTGCGTGAAAAATTCTGCATGGGATTGGGTTTTACCCGTGGGGCCTCCGAGGGTTTCTCCATCCTGGTTGTACAAAAAAATCAGGTCGATGTCGCTGGATGCATTCAATTCAAGACCGCCCAGCTTGCCCATGCCAACCACCATCATGCAATCACCATCGGTGGGCTCGCCGAAACGCTCTGCCTGCATTTTGTGGCTGAATTTCAGTGCAATTTGTACGGCGGCATCGGCCAGAAAGGACAAGGCCTCTGTCACTTCGAACAGGTCCACCTTGCCTTGCAGGTCGCGGCGCATGATTTCAATCATGCTGCGTTGCCGAACCAGGCGAAGTTCTGCCATCAGGGCTTTTTCGTCGTTTAACTCGCGCGCTTTCTCCAGCCAGGTTTCAATGCAGTTCAAAAGATGATTTTCATCGTGCTCGGTGCTGTCCCATTGTGGAAAACGGTGAAGCCAGCGTTTTGCATAGTCGGAGTGGTTGGGCCAAACCTGATGATAGAAATCCAGTGGGTCGTTCATGCGTGTCGTAATAAAGGGGAGCTTGGTTCTACAATAGCGTACTACAGGTGTTGACGATTATTCGGGCGGTATTTCTTGCAGGAAGGAACAAACCAGGCACTGGTGCAACAAGTCAAGGGCAACCCCGCGCTTCGGCGTGCAGGGGCTGTGCTGTTTTGGGTGCTGATTGCGGTGTATACCCCCCTGTGCATGGCCCTGTTGGCCATCAAGTGGTTGGTCTTGCCTGAAATTGACCGCTACCGCCCCGAAATTCAGCAGTACTTGCAAACACAAACAGGCACTGCACTTGAAATTGGCGAGATTCAGGCCAGCTGGCGCGGTTTTGGTCCCTTGCTGGTGGTGCAAAACATTCGCTTGCCCCAAGCCAATGGTGAGCCGGGCTTCACCGCGGATCGGGTTCACTTAACCTGGTCTTTGCCCAGCATTCTTGCCTTCAATCCACGCCTGAAAAACCTGGAAGTGCAATCGCCAGCGCTCAGTGTAGTGCGCAATTCACAGGGTGTAATCGAAGTGGCCGGCATACCCTTGGTCGATGATGGCAGCCAGGGCAACCCCGGGCTGGACTGGTTGTTGGCCCAGCAACGTGTGTTGCTGAGAAACGGCGTATTGAACTGGCAGGATGCCATGGGGCAATTCCCCGGCGCTCAAGCCATCGAGGCTGAACTGTTGCTGGAAAATGGCCTCAGCCGTCACGAGGCCGGCCTGACTTTCAAATTGCCGGTGCTGGCTCAAACGCCTGTGAACGCGCGCTTGAACTTCAAAACACCGTTGCTGGAGCGCAAGTTGGGCGATATGTCCAAATGGAAAGGCAGTTTTTATCTCAGTGCTTTGGTGGATCAAACGGAGCCGCTTGAGTCGGTGTTCAAAACTTTCGGTCTGGATGTGGATTTAACCCAGCCACAGGGAAAACTGTGGATCGATTTTGAAGACGGTTTGGTGCAGCGTTCCTTGCTGGATGCCCGAATTGGAAAGTTGCGTTTTTCCAACCCAGAGGTTGAGGCCACACCTTTTGACATGACCAACACCAGTGCCTTGATCGAGGTGCAAGGTCAGCACGCTTTGTTTGAGCCGAATGCCATTTCGATCCGTCAACTGAAAGGCCAGATTGCCGGGCAAAAACAGTTTGGCCCGACCGATTTGTCCCTAAAGAAAGAAGCAGGTGCAGAGGGGGTGGATTGGGGTGTGCAGATTCAGCAATTGGACGCGGCTCAGGCCCAGGCAATTGTGCTCGAGTTGGGTCCACATTTGGGGCAGCTTCAGCGGCTTGAAGCCTTGAAGTCTTTCGAAGTGGCCGGGCGAATCAACCGTGTGGCGCTGGATTGGCGGACTTCTGGTAACAAGCCCTTTGAGGAATCAGTCTCGTTCAAATCCGATGTTGATTTCAGCAAGCTCACCGTGTTGTATCGCGACCCGTCGCCAAAATCAAACGGACGAATTACCGGGTTCAAGAACCTCAGTGGCACATTCAAAGGCAGCGATTCCAAAGGCGAATGGACCTTGGTTGGCCGCAATTCTGAAATTTCCCTGCCAGAAATATTTGCAGCTGAAACCCTGGCCTTTGATTCCATCGAAGGCCGAGGCGGTTGGCGAGATGTTTTCACGGCCAATCAGCCAGCGGAATTTTCTGTGGAGCAACTGAAGGTCGGCAACACAGACCTTCAGGCCCAGGTTGCGGGCAGTTACCAGTTTCGCCGGGATGAATCGGATGTCATCGACATCCGGGGCACCTTGCCGTCGGCCAATCTTGCGCGTGTAGCCAATTACTTGCCACTGGTGGTTGGGGCCAGTGCGCGTGAATGGCTGACAGAGAATCTGAAAGCGGGCATGGCAAAAAACGGTCAGTTTGAATTGTCTGGCCGCTTGAGCGACTTTCCCTTTGCGGATCCCAAACACCCAGGTGTGTTTAGAATCGATGTGCCTTTTGAAAACGGTGAACTGACTTATGCCCCCGGCTGGCCCGGCATTCAGAAAGTGAATGGCAAGGCCTTGTTTATTGGCAAACGCATGTTGATTGAAGCGGAGCAAGCTGAAACTTCCGGGGTAGGCCTGAAAGGCGTGCAAGCGACCATTGACAACCTGGACGCTTGGGAACCACTGCTTGAAATTAAAGGGCAAGGCCAAGGCGATTTGGGCAAAATGGTGGCCTTTGTGAATCAAAGCCCGGTGCGGGAAATATTGAACGAGGCACTTGTTAATGCACAGGTGGAAGGCAATGCCAACCTCGATTTGCGTTTGAATATTCCGATTGCTGATCCTGAAAAAACACAGGTCAAGGGCGACCTGAAATTGAAAGGCAATTCCATCCGAGTGGTGAGGGGCATGCCGGTGGTCAGCAATGTGGATGGCGTCATCCAGTTTTCCAACAAAGGTTTGTTTATTGACCAGCTTCAAGGCCAGGCCCTGGGTGGGCCTGTGGTGGTGAAAGGCACCACAGATGCCAATGGGCGTATGGAAATTCGGGCCAATGGCACTGCGCGTGCCAAAGGCTTGGCCCAGTATTTGAACCCCCTGAGTGAGCCTTACCTGGCTGGCAGCACGCCGTATTCGGTGCTCGTGGCCACTCGTGAGAATGGCGTGGCGGTGGATGTGAACAGTCAGTTGCAGGGCTTGGAGGTGAAATTGCCTGCGCCTTTCGCCAAAAAAGCAGATGCCAGATTGCCCTTCAAATTGAACCAAAGCGCCACAGCCCAGGGTGAACGTTGGCAAGTGGATTTGGGCCCCGATGCAAAACCGCTGGCACAACTTCGTGCGATTGTTCTGGAACAGGCGGGTCAAGCGGGTATTGATTCCATGCAGTTCGCCATCGGTGCGCCCCTGGCGGCCCCCACAGCAGGAATACAAGGCGACATTCGGGTGCCTGCAATCGATTTGGACACTTGGCGCTCTATTTTCAATGACATCACCTCGGCCCCGGGCAACAAGGGCTTGATGGGCGAGTTGATGGGTGACCCCACCGCTGACACCGACATCAAGTTAAAGGTGGGTATCCGCACCGAACGCCTGAATGTGGGCAGCAAATCATTTGAAGGCGTGTCGGTAGCGGCCCGCACGGTCGAAAAACGATGGCAGTTTGATGTGAAAGCCAAGGGGGTTGATGGTTATCTGTCCTGGATTTCTGACAAACAAAGGCCTGATGGTGCTGTGTTGGCGCGTTTTAAAACGCTGGTCATTCCCAAAACGCTCGACAGTGACCTACGTGATTTGGTGGAGGAGCCCGCCTCCAGCATTCCAGCGTTGGATGTGCAGGTGGACAATTTCACCTTGAATGATTTGGCTCTGGGCAGCCTGAAATTAATCGCGGTGAACCAAACCCGTGAAGAACAGGCGCGCGCCGCTCTGGGTCAACGCCCGAAAGAATGGAAACTGGAAGAACTCCGCATTGAAAACCCGGAATCGATTACCCGGGCCAAAGGAGTTTGGCAGTACGGTGAAAACCTGAAAAATCAGCGCACCGACATTGAAGTGGACCAAACCGTGAAGAATGCGGGTGGCTTGCTAACCCGACTCGGCATGGCCGGGGTTTTTCAGGGTGGTGAAGGTACGCTGCTTGGGCGATTGCGCTGGAATGATGCGCCCACGAATATTGACTACGGCAGCTTGAGCGGGCAATTCAAGCTGAAAAGCAGCAAGGGGCAGTTTTTGAAAGCAGACCCTGGCGTGGCCAAATTGCTGGGCGTACTTTCCTTGCAAAGTATTCCGCGTCGATTCACGCTCGATTTCAAGGATGTGTTTTCCGAGGGCTTTGCTTACGACACCATGGAGGCCGATGTGGCCATGAAAGAGGGCATTGCCAGCACCCAGAACTTCAAAATGACCGGACCTAGCGCCACCGTGTTGATGGACGGAAAACTGGACCTGGAAAGCGAAACGCAAAACCTGAATGTGGTTGTGTTGCCAGACCTGAACCCCGCCGGCGGTTCACTGATCTACTCTGTGATTGCAGCCAACCCGGCGGTGGGTATTGCATCATTGATTGCCGATTTTGTGCTGAAAGATCCGCTTTCGAAAATCTTCTCTTTTCAGTACAAGGTGAGCGGCCCTTGGGTGGCCCCGGTTATTGAGCGTGTGCGCAGGGGCGATCCGGTCACCCCGCCCACCAACGACACCAACACAAGGAATTAGCATGAGCAAGTCCATGACCGTTGCAAGCCTGCAAATGATTGCCACCCCTGACCTTGAACGGAATCTGGACATCGCACAGCGTTTGATCGGGCATGCTGCAAAGCAAGGCGCACGCATGGTGTTGCTGCCTGAATATTTTTGCTTGATGGGCCACAAAGACACCGACAAGCTGGCGATTGCAGAGCCTATCGGCAATGGTCCGATCCAGCAATTTCTGGCCGATCAGGCCGTGGTACGTAACTTACACATTGTGGCGGGTACCCTGCCAATTGCCAGCGAGGTGGACGGCCGTGTGTACAACACCACGCTGGTATTCAATCCGCAAGGCGAATGCACGGCCCGCTACGACAAAATTCACCTGTTTTGTTTCACCAAAGGGCAGGAAAGCTACGACGAAGCGCGCGTGCTACTTCCCGGAAAAACACCTGTGGTGGCCGATGTGGAGGGCTTCAAAATAGGCTTGTCCGTGTGCTACGACTTGCGTTTTCCAGAACTTTACCGTGCCATGGGACCTGTTGATTTGATCGTGATGCCCGCTGCATTCACCTATACCACTGGCCGCGCTCACTGGGAGGTGTTGATGCGTGCCCGCGCCATTGAAAACCAGTGTTATGTGCTGGCTTGTGGTCAGGGCGGTGTGCACGAGAATGGGCGCCGTACCTGGGGCCATTCCATGCTGGTCAACCCGTGGGGCGAGGTCGAGAATGTGCTTGAAGAGGGCGAGGGGGTGGTGCTGGGCCAGCTTGACCCTGCTAAGATAGTCGATGTGCGAAACAGCTTGCCCGCGCTTACGCACCGCGTGCTTTAAAGGATTCAACATGAAAGTAGTAGACCCCGCCATCGCCAACCTGGCCACCGCCCAAAGCCTGTTGTGGACCCCCTACGGTATCGACGAAGGCCACATTCAAAAGGCCTTTGGTGAAATTTTTTCCCACAAGGTGGATTTTGCCGACCTGTACTTTCAGTACGGTTGCATTGAAGGTTGGTCGCTCGATGAAGGCATTGTGAAATCGGGCAGCTACAACATTGAGCAGGGCGTGGGTGTGCGCGCTGTCAGCGGTGATAAAACTGCTTTCGCTTATTCCGACGACATCGCCTTCAAACCAATTCTGGCAGCGGCCAAATCGGTGCGTGAAATTGCAAGCTTGGGTAAAACAGCCAATCGCAACCTGAAAACTGGCAAGGGCTTCGCTGGCGCTGAAAGCCGGGCACTCTACAGCCCTCTGAACCCGATTCCCACGCTGACATCGACTGAAAAAGTAGACCTGCTCAAGCGTCTTGAGCAATTCGCACGCAAGCGCGACAAGCGCGTGAAGCAAGTGATGGCCAATATTGTGGGCGCCTATGATGTGGTACTGGTGGCTCGCAGTGACGGTGTACTCGCCGCAGATGTGCGCCCCTTGGTGCGTGTGAACGTGAGTGTGGTGGTAGAACAAAAAGGCCGTCGTGAAACTGGTTCATCGGGTGCTGGTGGCCGTTACGACTTTGCACAGTTTACAGACGCGTTTTTGATGCACCATGCCCACACTGCAGTAGACCAAGCCTTGATCAATCTGGAAGCCCGCCCAGCACCGGCAGGCTTGCAGACCGTGGTGCTGGGTTCTGGCTGGCCCGGTATTTTGTTGCATGAAGCGATTGGCCACGGTCTGGAAGGTGACTTCAACCGCAAAGGCAGTAGCGCATTTTCAGGCATGATTGGCCAGCGCGTGGCCGCCAAGGGGGTCACGATTGTTGATGATGGTACTTTGGCCAGCCGCCGGGGTTCGTTGAACATTGACGACGAAGGCAACAAAACCGAATGCACCACCTTGATTGAAGACGGTATTTTGAAGGGCTACATTCAAGACATTACGAACGCAAGGCTCATGAAAATGCCGGTCACCGGCAACGGTCGCCGCGAGAGCTTTGCGCATTTGCCCATGCCCCGCATGACCAACACTTACATGTTGAACGGCGACAAAACGCCTGAGGAAATTATCGCCAGTGTGAAAGACGGTGTGTACGCCGTGAACTTTGGCGGAGGTCAGGTCGATATTACCAGTGGCAAGTTTGTATTTTCAGCTTCGCTGGCCTACAAAATTGAAAACGGCAAAATCACTTACCCACTCAAGGGTGCAACCTTGATCGGTAACGGCCCAGAGTCGCTCACGAAAATTTCAATGGTGGGCAACGACATGGCGCTTGACGATGGCGTGGGCACTTGCGGCAAGGAAGGTCAAAGCGTACCTGTTGGTGTGGGCCAGCCCACCCTGCGCATCGATGGGCTGGTGATGGGCGGTACGCAGTAATTCAGCGCGGCATGCCGTAAGGGTCGATCGCATCGTCTTGCGCCCATTCTGTATGCAAGGCAGCCAGGTTGCCTTGGTCCCCGGGCTGTGGGCCCTGCAGCAGGTCTATGTCTCCTGTAAGCCGGTAGAGCAAATTGGTGTCAATAGCCTGCTTTGACAAAGACCAAGGCCCCAACGGTGTTGTCACCAGCAAGTTGCTCGGACCTTGCTCAAGCAAATGGCTTGCGATTTCGAGCGCCTCGAAGCAGCTGTTGTCCAATGAAATGGCCAAACGAGTAACTTCTCTGGCGTTGTGTCGCACTTCATCGGTACAGTTCTCCAGTTTACGAAGAAAATCCGCATGACCCTCATCGGGTTCCAGGAACGTACTTTTGAGTTGTTGTGTGGCTGAAACGGCGACAGCCTGCGCTTGCGGCAACACCATCCATGCCGTGTAGAAATTGTTGACTAGCGGAATTAATGTCGCAGTCTGCCCCCTGATTTGTGTGGCCAGAGCCCTGACCGCTTCCACGGTGGGGCGTTGTTGGGCCTGGGGAGGTGCTGGGGCAAAATTCAATGGGTTCACTTGAATTGGGTTGATTCCGTTCATGCTCATGATTCGTCGGTGGTGTATTGAAATTGAACGCCTGAGTGGACTCAAAGCTGTCAAAGTTCCTTGTTTTTCAGTGGGATGCCAACCACACCCACCCGTGACTTGTTAGAATTTGGCTTAGCGCGCTTGCACAGCGGCCATGAATTGATTACATTTAAAAGATGAACACGAATTTCGCGCACTCTTTTTATGCTTTTTTTGGCTTCTTTGCCTGGTTTGGGCAAGCGGCGGAAGAGGGTTGTGCGTAAAAACACATAGTTCGAACAGATCCCAAAACCGCCAGGCCTGAACCTCCTGGCGGTTTTTTTTTGAACCGACACTTTGAACAAAAAGCGCGCCAGCATTCAGGAGAATTGGCATGAACACGGTAACAGACGACTTGAGAATCAAAGAAATTAAAGAACTGATCACCCCTGCGGCCTTGATCGCAGACGTGCCCATTACCCCCGCAATTGCTGACACAGTCGCAGGTTGCCGTACCGCTTTGCACAAAATTCTGCACGGTGGCGACGACCGTTTGATCGTGGTGATGGGGCCTTGCTCCATTCACGACGTGAAAGCGGCCATGGAGTACGCCAACAAGCTGAAGGTGTACCGCGAAAAATACGCGGAAGACCTGGAAATTGTGATGCGTGTTTATTTTGAGAAGCCCCGCACCACCGTGGGTTGGAAGGGTTTGATCAATGACCCCAATCTGGACGGCAGTTTCGAGATTAACAAAGGCCTGCGCATGGCGCGTGAAGTGCTGCTGAACATCAACGGCCTTGGTTTGCCCGCTGGCACTGAATTTCTCGACATGATCACCCCGCAGTACATTGCTGATTTGGTCAGCTGGGGCGCCATTGGTGCCCGCACCACTGAAAGCCAGATTCACCGTGAGTTGTCATCGGGCCTGAGCTGCCCGGTCGGTTTCAAGAATGGCACAGATGGCAACGTAAAAATTGCAGTGGATGCCATCAAAGCCGCTCAGCACCCGCACCACTTTTTAAGTGTGACCAAGGAAGGGCGTAGCGCCATTGTGAGCACCTCGGGCAACGAAGATTGCCACATTATTTTGCGTGGCGGGAAAGGCCCGAACTACGATGCGGCGTCTGTTGAGGCGGCTGCGGCTGATATTGGCAAGGCGGGTCTCGCCGCCCGAATCATGATTGATGCAAGCCATGGCAACAGCAGCAAGGTGCCGAAGAACCAGGTGGGCGTGTGCGAAAACATTGCTGAACAACTGGCTGCCGGTGACGCCCGTATTATGGGCGTGATGGTTGAAAGCCATTTGGTGGAAGGTCGCCAGGACCTTGAACCCGGCAAGCCGTTGACTTACGGCCAAAGCATCACCGATGGTTGTGTGGGCTGGGACGACAGCCTGCAAGTACTGGAAACCTTGGCACAAGGTGTACGCAAACGCCGGCTTGCACAGGTTGTCTGATATCCGGTTTTAATCGCCGCCAACTGTTGGTGTAGTTCAGAAAATCCCGCCGGGTTCAAACCCCCGAGCGGGATTTTTGTTGTGCAGAACGGATTGAGTTTTGTTGATAAATCGAACTTCTTTTTTGGTTGGTTAACAGACTTATCCTTTTCACGACTTTGAGGACTATTCAAGATGTATTCAAGTTCTGTTGCTACCAGCAACCCGGTTGTTGAGCAATTCAATATCAACAAACAAAACTTAAGTAACCTGAAACGAGATATCTCTCCCTTGGCCAATGCAGCATCTGAGTTGGCGCAAACTGCGCGAGATATGAGAGCACATGTGGTGGCGACCACAGGTAGCTCCAAAGCCCTGATATTTTCTCCCCAAGGGGATTCAATTCAATCCAAACAATTAATCAAATTATTGGATGGAGCGAAAGATACACTCAAAAGTTTTGCGTCAAAAGCAAAAAGCCTCGACCAGGAAGTAGATTTCTTTTCGAATCATCAAGATGGTTTGTTCCAAGGCAATGTCGCGGCGATTCCTCAAGCTCACAAGGTAAATTGGTGCACAGGTCAAGTGGAAAAGATATTGAAACGAGCAAGCAAGCTTGGTGCAGACCAGGGGCCCAAGGTAACTACAGCCGTCAACAACCTGAGAATCGCTGCGCAATATACTCGCCAAAATATCCAATCGGATTTGGATACAAACGTTGTGGCTTTGAACAGGAATATTCATTAATTTTCCGATGAGAAATAACATGCCAATTGAACAAATAGCGAATTGTTGGGGTGTTAGCTCAAGGGAATTGATTGTGCCCAGGCCATTTATGCAACGATGTGCGAAAAAGTGCTTGGCGGATAATTCGTGATAGTCGTACCGCGAAAGCTTGCTTAGCGGGCTTTCGTGTTTTATTGATTTTCTCGAATTAATTGAATTCGTTCTTCAGCACCTGGGTGACTGTCCAGATAGGACGAGTCGGTAGAACCCGAACCATCCAGGCTGCCCAGCTTTTCATGTAGCAATTCAAGTGCGGCAAGGTCGCGCCCTTGTTTAACAAACAGTTCAATTGCAAACAAATCAGCTTCCCGTTCAAATTCTCTGCTGTAGTGCTGCGCAATCAATTGCGTGCCCAGGGTGCTGATCAGGACTGAAACATCACCTGAAAAAATGGCAATTGCGGTTCCAGCCAGAGCGTTTTGCAGCAATCGGCGGAACATGTGCCGAAGTTGAATATGCCCCAACTCATGCGCCAAAACACCAGGAATGGTCTTCGCCGGTAGGAAGTTCAAAAGTTCGTCGGTTAAAACAATGGTGCCGTCGGGTAAGGCAAAGGCGTTGGGACCAATTTTACTGCTGCGAAACGCAAGCCTGACATGGGACAACTCTGCGCGGCCTGCGATGAGTGAGTTCAGTTGCTGCTGGTAGGTAGATTTCGCCTGATCGTCTAGATTGCTGGGTTGAAAAATAACATCATCCAGCTCAATCAACACGTTTCCCATTAATTCCGACAGCTTGGCTGGTGGTGTGGCAAACGCGATCCATTTGCTGATCAAAGGCAAGCCTTGGCCGTAAAGGCCAATTGCAAACGCGATAGACGCGATGCCAATAAGTAGCCATTGAGTGGGGTGGTATTGAACTTTTTCAAACCAGCTTAAGGAAAGTACTTTCCAGGATTGCAGGGTGCTTGAGCAGCTTTCCCTATCAAATTCGAGTGTGCCCCCGTTGGGCAAATCAAGCACAATTGGCGCATTGCCGAAGCTTTCCGGGCGCTTGATATTGCGCAAAGCAAAGGCATGTTTTGTATCGTTGACCAAAAACACCAATTGCCCAGCATCGTTGTAGACATTCACGGGGGTACCTTTCAGTACCTCCCCGTTAAAGTAAATGGCCGGTAAAGCAGTGGGATGCGGGTTTGATCTCAAATGCCAAGTTCCAAACCAAGTGCATCCCCCATGCTGTCACCGAAAGCTTTTTGTTTGCTCTGCTCTTCCCGCATAATCTCGTCGATGCTGCCCACGGGGACGAATGCCATGTGTGTAATTCTGTAGCGTGTTGAGCGAATTCGTGCGAATGGAAGAAACAAACCCATGGTGCAAACAATCAGGAGAATATTGCTGATGTGGATCCATGTGGCCGCGATTGGGCTCGCCGTGCTTTTGAACCGATGCTGGTTTGCAAGTGTGGTGTTGTTCCACATCAGGTTGTCAATGGCGGTTTTCAAATAGGCGCCGAATGCAAACAATACGAGATAAGCCAGCAATGCAATTGCGCCGAGGCTTGAAAGCATGGCCATGGCTTGCATGGCCACATGTGCTTGTTCTTGCGCAGCGCTGTCTTCTGTCGTGGGGGTTTCTTCACTCAAGGGCATCGAAAAATCGAACGCGTCGGTGAATAGGCTCATGTTGATGGCAAATGCAGCAATGGCCAGAAGAAACAAAGCCAGGCCAGCCAAAAATGTTGATTTCAGGGTGGTTTTGCCAAATTCGCCAAACTGAGCGCCGCACTTCAGCTCGGCGTTGCCGAACTTTGAGTGATTCATGACAAACAAGCGCAGACCGCTGATGAACATGGCGAGAATGAATGCAATGCCAGTGCCTAGCAACAGTGAGGCTGCAATGATCATCAGGACTGAGGTTACCCCAGAGAATTCCAGGTTGATCAGCCCTCTACCGATTCCGAGCACCATGCCAAGCACCACAAAAAAGCCCAGACTGATCAAAATGGTGACCATCAATTTGCCATAGGCCCTTTTAGCTGCGCCGTTGAAGCGGAAGCGCAACCCCCTATAGCTGCTGTTAGCCAAGTGAAAACGCAGGCTCATGACCAGAAACAGTGGCATCAGGAAAATCACCGACAACATGATCAGGCCCGCAAAACCTGGGGAGTAAGCCGATGAAAACACGTAGGTCAGTGCGATGCAGACAACCAGCAAATTGCCTTTCAGTATTGCTTTGGGGTCGCCGTGATAGTCAAACCTGTTGCCGTTTAATTCAGTGGATTGGTAGAAATACTTGCGTGTTCGTACTTTGGCCCATGCCGCGTAAATACCCAAGGTTGCGATGGTGAGTACAAGGTTTACAAGCCAGATTTTGAAGTATTCGCGGCCTGCGCCATGAAAAATGAACTTGTCAGGGGTGTTGGTATCGAGCATGGACTAACAGCCAATCATGTAAACAAAGTAAGTGACTTTGCCGCATCGGAAAGTTCATTTGTACGTTTCCCCGCAGAGAGGTACCAAGAAGGAACCATTCTTGTATGTTTCCCCACGAAGCGCTCCTTAACTGATTCAGGAGTGTTGATTATGCAAAGTCCGATTGGAAATCTGCATGCCCAGTTGCAGCACAGTACCGCGGTGCTGGATGGTTTCATGTCTGATGTTCAAACTTTGAAGAAAGAATCCAGTGCATTGACCAAATCGGTCGACTCGCTGGCAAAAGATTATTTGAAGCAATGTCGACGTTTTGCCACGCCAGCAAGTTTGGCCAATCCGGTGATTCAAAACCTTGAAAACTTGCAGGCATGCAGTAGCCTTGTTTACGATCAGGCTGATAACTTGAGAGGCTGTCTGGATGCTGTGGTGAAAAACAGTTACAAACCCGATTTGAAGCGGGCTGATCAGGGGAAACCTACAAAAATACTGGTTCAAGCCGAACAAGAGGCCGCCACATTTGAAACCCACATTCGTTTGGCAGAGAGTTTGGTGGCCACTGTCTTGCCCAGGCGCGATGCACCAGCCTGCCACAATGCACTGCCCCGTGATTATCAACAGTTGGGTGACCTGAATTCAGCATATCTGGCGGTTCAGGGATCCATCCCCACCGGTATTCAAACACCACTGCTGGGGCAGTTGCGGGTAGGCACGTTGACGGCTGCAGCCATGCATCTGCGGGATCAAATCGAGTCGCCAAGCGTGCGTCATCGTGTTCAGCCCTTGCCCCTCAGCCAGTAGGCAACGCCGGGTTTTATAATTTCAATCAAGCAGGCGGCTTAGGCCCGGTTAAGCTCGCCTCACCCATTACAATCAAAGTCATGTAGCAACTGTTTTACCCTGCAGGCACCCCATGACTAGCAAAGCAAAAAAAGACCAAAATTCCCAATACCTTGGGAACATCATTCGCATCAAGGGTGCCCGCCAGCACAATCTGAAAAACGTTGACATCGACATCAAAACCGGTGAAATCACAGTGTTCACGGGTGTGTCAGGCAGTGGTAAAAGTTCATTGGTGTTCGATACCCTGTATGCCGAAGGGCAACGCCGCTACGTTGAAACCTTTTCGCCCTATGCACGCCAGTTTCTGGACCGCATGGACAAACCCGATGTAGACAGCATTGAAGGCGTATTGCCCGCCATTGCCATCGATCAGGCCAACCCCGTGCGCACCTCCCGCAGCACCGTGGGCACAATGACTGAAATCAATGATCACCTGAAGTTGATTTACGCTCGCGCCGCCCACCTGCATTGCCGCCAGTGTGGCCAGTGGGTACGTGAAGACACCGTAGCCACCATCAAACAATCGATACTGGACAAGGCCGCTGCGCAAAACGACCCACGCTTGGTGGTTACCTTTCCCGTGCGCGTGCCCGCAAAATTTACGACTCAGGAGATTGAAGATTTCCTGAGCGCGCAAGGTTATACCCGAATTCACCTCGAAACACCGATTAAAAAAGGCCGCAGCGTGGTGGAAAAATTGCTCGATGTGGTGCAAGACCGCTTCCGCGTGGCGGGTGTTGAGGAAAGTCGTTTTAGCGACGCCGTGGCCAGCGCCCTGCACCGCGGCAAAGGCAAAGTGAATGTGTTTGCGCTGCCTGAAACTGGCGATGAAGGGGCTGTAGAACGAGAGCCCTGGCGCTATTCCGAGGGGCTGCACTGCGCCACCTGTGATCTGGATTATTCAAGCCCGCTGCCCAGCCACTTCAGCTTCAATTCCCCCTTGGGCGCTTGCGACACCTGCCGTGGTTTTGGACGGGTGATTGGAATCGATTATGGCCTTGTTATCCCTGATGAAAACAAATCGCTGGAAGAAGGTGCGGTAAAGCCCTGGACCACGGAGAGTTTCAAAAGCTGCCAGAAAGATTTGGTGAAATTTGCCAAAAAACGCGGCATTGCCACCGATGTTGCTTACAAACATTTGCCCGAAGAACACAAGTTGTGGGTGATTGAAGGCGATGCCAATTTTGACGGCAATTGGGATGGTCACTTGTTCTATGGTGTGGCCCGTTTTTTCGAATGGCTGGAAAGTCGCACCTACAAAATGCATGTGCGGGTCATGTTGAGCAAATACCGCAGCTACACCCCTTGTGGGGATTGCGGCGGTACACGCTTGAAACCCGATTCACTGCTGTGGAAGTTGCCCAGCGATTCTGGCAAGCACAGCATTCATGAAATCATGCAGATGCCGCTATTGAAAGTGGCGCAACTGTTTAAAAACCTGCAACTGCCCGGCGCGCTCGATGAGGCCAGTGATTTGGTGTTGCAAGAAATTCGCACCCGCTTGGGCTTCCTCATTCAAGTGGGCTTGGGTTACCTGACACTGGACAGGCAAAGCAGAACCCTGAGTGGTGGTGAAGTACAGCGAATCAATTTGACCACGGCACTGGGCAGTTCGCTGGTGAATACTTTGTTTGTATTGGACGAACCCTCGGTGGGCCTGCACCCCCGCGACATTGCGCGCGTGGCTCAAGCCATGCAGCGTCTGAAAGAGGCCGGTAACACCTTGGTGGTGGTTGAGCACGACCCGCAATTGATGAACCAGGCTGACAGGCTCGTGGACATTGGTCCAGGCCCGGGTGAAGCCGGTGGCAATATTGTGTTTGATGGCGCGCCCGCCAAAATTGCCCAGGCAAATTCGCTGACTGCCCGCTACTTGAAGGGCGAACTGAAGGTGGTGGAAAACATCGAGCCGGTGGGCGATTCCACAGAGCATATTGCCTTGACTGGTGTGCGCGCCAACAACTTGAAAAACATTGATTTCAAATTGCCGCTGAACCGCCTGGTGGTACTCACTGGTGTTTCAGGTTCGGGCAAAAGCACTTTGGTGCAAGACGTTCTGGTACCCGCCATTAAAAAAATAAAAGGCGAGCCCACAGAGTCACCGGGTGACTTTGATTCATTGGAGGGTGTAGAGCATATTTCACAACTGGCGTTTGTTGACCAAAGCCCGATCGGAAAAACCACGCGAAGCAACCCCGCTAGCTATGTGGGCGCCTTTGATGAATTGCGCAAGCTGTTTTCCAAAACAAAAATTGCCGTAGAGCGCGATTACAAACCCGGCTTTTTCAGTTTCAACAGTGGCGACGGCCGCTGCCCCATGTGCGGCGGCAATGGCTTTGAACATGTAGAAATGCAGTTTTTAAGCGACGTGTATTTGCGCTGCGGCGAATGCAATGGCACACGCTACCGGCCAGAGGCACTGGAAGTCACGCTTGAACGAAAAGGCCAAGTGTTGAACATGGCGCAGGTGCTTGAACTGACCGTAGACCAGGCCCTTGATTTGTTTGAGAAAGACACCGCACTGCTAAAAACACTGCAACCGCTTGCACAAGTGGGTTTGAATTATTTGCGCCTGGGTCAGCCCGTGCCCACGCTCAGCGGTGGTGAAGCACAACGCCTGAAACTGGCTGGCTTTCTGGCCAACTTGAAGCCCACTGCCAGCGGCCAGAAAGTGGCCAAGCGTGGTGACCTGTTTGTGTTTGATGAGCCCACCACCGGTTTGCATTTTGACGATGTGGCCAAGCTGATGCGCTCGCTGCGCCTTTTGCAGGAAGCAGGGCACAGTGTGCTGATCGTTGAACACAACCTGGATGTAATATGCGCCGCCGATTGGCTCATCGACCTTGGCCCTGAAGCGGGTGAATACGGTGGTGAACTGGTGGCCCAAGGCACACCTGAACAACTTGCAAAGAACAAAGCCAGCCACACCGGCATTGCAATTAAGCAGTATTTGGCGCAAACCAATTTGCTGGATGCTGCCGATTTGAACAAAGGCAGTGATCAAGGTAGTGACCACATGGTGGCCGAGGCTGCCGCCTTGTATGGGCTAAACACGGCAAGTAGCCGCCGAGGTTTGACCGATGGCATTGAAATTTTGCATGCGCGCGAGCACAACCTGAAGAACGTCAGTTTGACTATTCCGCGTGAAAAAATGACTGTAATTACCGGACCTTCGGGCAGCGGAAAATCGACGCTGGCATTTGATATTTTGTTTTCCGAAGGCCAGCGCCGCTACCTTGAAAGTTTGAATGCCTACGCACGCCAGTTTGTGCAGCCTGCTGCCAAGCCCGATGTGGATGCTATTTTTGGCATCCCACCCACGGTGGCGATCGAGCAGCGCACCAGCCGTGGTGGTCGAAAAAGTACAGTAGCCACAGTCACCGAGGTGTACCACTTCCTGCGCCTGATATTCGTGAAGCTGGGCATTCAGCATTGCCCCACTTGCGAAGTGCCCATTGCTCCGCAAAGCATGGACAGCATGCTGGCGCAAATCATGCAGCATTACAAAGGGCAGGAGATTACCTTGCTGGCCCCACTGGTACAGGGGCGTAAAGGTATTTACAACGAAATTGCAAAATGGGCCGTGGACCGCGGTTATGAACGCCTGCGCGTGGATGGTGAGTACGTGCCCACCAACCCCTGGCCCAAATTGGCCCGTTATCAGGAACACCACATTGAACTTCCCGTTAAAACCCTGAGCATTCAAGCCAAAGGTGAGAAAGAACTGCGCGAAGTACTGGCACTTGCGCTGGAATATGGCAAAGGCACAGTAATGGTCGAGGCGCCCGGAAAAAAAGGCGAATCACCTGCCATTCGTTTTTATTCCACCAAACGTGCCTGCCCCAGTTGCGCGCGCAGCTTTCCGGAACTCGACCCGCGCTTGTTCAGCTACAACAGCAAACATGGCTGGTGCGCCAGCTGTTTTGGCGTGGGTGAAGAAGTAGAAGGCTTTGATGCTGAAACCACAGGCGAAGAAGGCAAGTGGCTTTCTGAGCAAGACAAAAGTGCAGACGAAAATGCTGAAAATGAAGAAGGAAGCTATTTGCGGGAAAGCATGGTGTGCGCATCATGCAATGGCCAACGCCTAAACCCCACCGCGCTGGCTGTGAAGTTCAAGAACAACAACATTGCCGAACTGGCCGACCAAACAGTCAGTGACGCTTTGCTGTGGGTGGATCAGCTTGAGTTGGATGAACGTGAAACTGCAATTGCCAAAGACATTCGCATTGAAATGGCTGGGCGATTGAAGTTTTTGAAACAGGTGGGGCTCGATTACCTCCACCTGAACCGCAGTGCGCCCACCCTGAGTGGTGGTGAAGCCCAGCGCATTCGCTTGGCCAGCCAGTTGGGCACCAACCTGCGCGGTGTGTGTTACGTGCTGGACGAACCCACCATTGGTTTGCACACCCGCGACAACCATCGCCTGCTGGACGCGCTTGAGGAACTTCGCGCCAAGGGCAACACCCTGGTGATTGTTGAACACGACATTGACACCATGCAGCGCGCTGATCGCTTGGTCGACATTGGCCCTGGTGCGGGCACATTGGGTGGTGAAATTATTTCCCAAGGCACAGTGGCTGAGGTAACCGCGGACAAAAATTCGCTGACAGGCCGTTACCTGAAGAACCCCATTCCGCACCTGCCAAGCCCCAAACGGCTGGTTGAAAAAGACACAGCACGATTGAGTATCAAGGGTGCCAAACTGCACAACATTACGGGTTTGGATGTGGATATTCCACTGGGCCGTTTGGTGGCCATCACTGGCGTTTCTGGTAGCGGAAAATCTACCCTGGCCCGCGACATTTTGTTGGCCAATATGCGCCAGTATGTGTTGAACCAAAACAAGAAAGGCAAGCCCGTACACAACTGGTTTGCCTGCGATGAAATTGAAGGTGCTGACCAAGTTGCCCGTGTACTGGAAGTGGACCAAACTCCGATCGGTAAAACGCCGCGCAGTTGCCCTGCCACTTATATTGGCTTCTGGAACCGAATTCGCAATGTGCTGGCCGACACCATTGAAGCCCGCATGCGCGGTTTTGCAGCCAACCGCTTCAGTTTCAATGCAGGGCCCGGCCGCTGCCCGGTGTGTGACGGCCAAGGCATGCAAACCATTGAAATGAACTTCCTGCCAGACGTGAAAGTGGTGTGCGAAGCCTGCCGAGGCAAACGATTCAACCCTGAAACCTTGCAAGTCACCTGGCGCGACAAAACCGCTGCGGAAATTCTGAACATGAGTTGTTCAGAGGCGGCGCCGTTTTTTGAGGCGCACCCTGCGATTGCGCAGGCGCTCACTTTATTGAATGACGTTGGTCTGGGTTACCTCACAATTGGTCAACCCAGCCCCACCCTCAGTGGGGGCGAAGCTCAGCGGA
Source organism: Limnobacter sp. SAORIC-580 (assembly GCF_013004065.1). Classification (GTDB taxonomy): domain Bacteria; phylum Pseudomonadota; class Gammaproteobacteria; order Burkholderiales; family Burkholderiaceae_B; genus Limnobacter; species Limnobacter profundi. Next base: position 2,672,389 of record NZ_CP053084.1, on the reverse strand, counting down.
TCAAGCTGGTGACTGAACTGGTGAAGGTGCGGGAAAACAAAGCGGGTGTACAAATGAGCCCGCCCACTTTGTACGTGTTGGACGAACCCACTGTTGGCTTGCACATGAACGACGTGGAAAAGCTGATTGCCGTGCTGCACAGGCTGGTGGACGCGGGCCACACGGTGGTGGTGATTGAACACGACCTTGACTTGATCGCCCAGGCAGACTGGGTGATCGACATGGGTCCCGAGGCTGGCATTGGCGGAGGTCAATTGGTGGCGCAGGGAAGCCCGCAAACGCTGGCCAAGGCGAAAGGCAAGAAAGCGGGGCACACTGCAGCCGCGCTGGCGCAGTTTTACGCCAGTAGAAACTGATATGTATCAATAGCTGGAGGAACTTTCCGGCCGCATTTGTTCCTTAGATGAAAGGGGATATTTCCCCTGTCGTTTTACTGAATTTCAGGCAAGGGGAATACATGCCGGCCAGTTCCTCCGGGGTAGGGAATTCACCCTCCTTACCTCCTCAAAGTGTTGTTGCGGAAAGTGCAGCCAAATCACCCTCTAGCGCAAAGACTGTGGGTGAGGGTGGCCTGTCAAAGGCTGTATCAGCCATTTGGAAAAAACTGAGCGCAGACTTGAAGCAGAACCCCGCGCTGCATTGGCAAAATGCACTGAGCACCGCCGATGAACTGGCTCGGTCAGTATGTGGCCAGGATCTTCCCGAAGATTTTCAAGCTGATCTTATCGGCAATCTCAATCTGCTTGAACAAACATTGTTGGGGTTGAAAATTCAATCTACGGACGGACTACTTGTCCCCGGCCCCTATATCAAAGAGCTGCTCTCGGTTTTAAAGTTGAATGTTGTCACCACCTCCAAGCAACTCCAGACCCTTCACAGTCTCAAGAAGAATTCTTCAAATTGACCCCATGATTCAGACTCGGAGCTAATTCGTGACTCAGCATTCTCCTATTTCATCCAATTCAAAAGGCACAGTTGTTCCGCCCATTCCGGCGGCCGCATCCAATAAATCGGTGGTTCAGCCTCGGCCTTCTTCACAGCTGCTTGCAACTCAAACCAAAGCGGATTTCACACGCTCACCACAGGCGCGGCCCAATGTCATCGAGTTACTTACTGAGTGCCATCAGATTGCTGGCACTGAAGAAGTAAGTAATGAGTTGAAATCGATTGTTGATGAGTTGGCGGTTCGGGTTGAAAAACTGGGTGGTGGTCACAAGTCCGATGATGTGAAGAATTTCATCATTGGACTCATGAAAAAAGCAGGCCCAGCAGTGGCTGCAACTCCCGCTGCAGCAACACCAGCAGCAACACCAGCAGCAACACCAGCAGCAACACCAGCAGCAACACCAGCGGGTTCCGCAACAGTTTCGCCATCCCCAGCGCCTGCAACGCCAGGAGGGACGGCTACCCCAACCCGCCACACTTCGACATCTTCTTTGCCGTCATCGCCACAACCTGAAGTTAAATCCGGCAGTGTTTGGAGTTGGTTGAATCCTCTTAGCTATTTTGGCTCGAAAAGTCAGTCCATTTCCGAGGTGGTGCAGCAGGTCGCCAGCCAGGACGGACTCTCGGGCAAAGTAGTCAAGCTTAAAAAGCAGCTTGAAACTGAAAAACAACAAAAAACAGTTCAGGCAGAACTCAATGCAGAGCTGGCGGCGATTGATGCTTTGTCTGATATCAAAGCGGTGACTACCTTATTTGAAAAACTTAGAACATCAACAGAATCGTTGAAAAAGGTTGTTGAAGCGAGAAAACAGGGTCTGGTTGGTGAACTTCGTCTTGTCGAGGTCAGCAATCGAAAAAAAGGCGAGTTGCTAGATGAACAGCGGATTACGCGTTCCGCGCTTGATACATTTTCTCCGCCAAAAACACTCGAGGGAAAGTATGCCAAAGTTTGGTTGACAAAGGCCAGGAACGGGTCACAGCTGCGTGAAGCAGCGCAATCTGCACAAGTGGGTTACAAACATATACAAGAACGTTCTTCGCACTTGATCAATGTAACGTTGCCCGAATTGCAGCCTAAAGTGAATAGTCAGGTGGCCAAACTGGAGGCCTTCTCTAAGAAATTAAGCGAACTGAATAATCAACACAATCAGAGCCTAGACAAACTTAAAAGTGATTTGGATATTGCAAAAAAGGAGGGGCGAGCAGGTGAAGTGTCTCAGCTTCGAGCCCAGATCGACCACGTGAATGATGCGCTTGGCGACCTCAAGAAATTGAGTAAACAGTTTGAGGATATTGAGCATGAGGTGGAGTTGGCCGGTGTCGATTTGCGCGCAATCGAAGAATTGGGTGCACGCGTTGCAGTTAATCGGTCGGATGTTAAGGATTTACCGTTCAATCTGGCCATGTTGGCCAATGGCAAGGAATCCCCCCCCATTGAAAACGGTTGCAGTTTGAACCAGGCCCTTCTTTTGGGTAACTCTGGTTCGGGTAACCATGTTTCGCCTCGAGCACTGACCCTGAGTCACCGTTTGGCTGAGTTTGGCTCTGATCTGAATCTTTTTCAAAACGAAGGCAAACCTAAACCTACACAATCTCGGGGTGACAAGCGTTCGTTCTTGGCTGCTTTGGGCGGCGCGCTGAGGGCCAACGAAGAAAAAAGCGTCAATGATGTGCTCAATTTCATGAGTCGTCCCGAGGGTCGAAAGCATGTGCATCATTTGGCGGCCATTAACTTGGTCGCTGCCGGGTTCAATACCGAGACACTTTCACTGGATGCGCCTTCGCTGGCATATAAAGTGGAGTCAGGGTTGAGTGGGTTGAAAAAATGGTTTATTACGCCCACTGGCAAATTTGCACGCAATCCGGAAGAACACATCGGTGTGCGCCTTACTTTGCTCGGTCATGTGTCCGAAGTGTTGCAGCGGGAGCTATTTCGCAATGGCAAACCAGTTAGTCTTGAGCATGCAGTGATTACACCACAGCACGCCGTAGAGGCATCGTCTTTGATTATTGCCGCTCTTCCCAATGACCTGTTGACGATTCATGGCGACGAAGTGACTCGCTTCGTTGGCATTCTAAAAAAGTTTGAGGCAGAAGTGGCGGCATCGACCAAGGAGAAGCCGCTTGACCCCCGCTCAATGATCGCCTTCAAACGTACTTTGAATGACTTTCATCAACAGGCGGGGCAGTGGCTCACCGAACGAGCCGGGGCGGGCGGGGCCGCAAATTCCCTGGCTTCAGCGCGTCAAATTTCGGCTGATCTTGCCAGCAAAGCGCGTAAAGGTTTCTTCCGGCAAGCGAAGGCTTCAACAGGTAATTTCATTAACTTGGCGGGTGGCAGACTGGTGCGTGAGGGTTGGTCTGCATTCCGAGCCTACGTCGGTCAAATCAACCAGAAAGAGCGTATGTGTCAAGCCATTCGAAGCCCCGTGAATGTGGTGCAGGTAGCCCAGATGAAGCGGGATTTGATGGCTTTGGCCGAGAAAGAGCCGGGTTCGAGCGCGAACGCAAAAGCATTGATCTCTTACCTGGACGGCCGTTCCTTGAATGTTGAATTGAAAGACCCGTTGAGTCCCCGAATGATTATTGAATTGAAGCGCACCGGTGACTTTTTACAGAAAGCTTGGGCGCCTGTTTCAAAGGGCAAACAAGCACCCAGGGTCATCGGTTTGTCCGCATCTCAAACCAATGAAATTCCTGGTTTCGTCCACACCAAGCTGAGTCAGTTTGTAGGCAATCCCTTGTCGGGTTCGCAATCTTCCACGCCCGAGTCCGCACCGACAGTTGTTCCGGCGCGTAGCGGGGCAGCAGCAACCTCTTTCCGTGTGGAAGCCACCAATAAATTATCTAATAATCAGTGGGTTGTGGCCATGTGGGGCAAGGTGTTGAACCATGCAGGTCAACCAAGAACCAAGCAACTGCACAATCTGCAAAAAGATTATGAACGGGTGTTTCTCACAAATTACCCCGAGGGGGCGAGTGCACCCAGCGAAGTTGAGGTCAAGAAATACCATGAGAACCGCAGTGCAATGGCAGCCATTTCTGCGCATATTGCCTCGGAGGTCAAAGATATCCCGTCAGATATCGTCTCTAAAATGAAAGAGTTAACACCATTGCTGCTCGACATTACTCGAGGGCATGTTTTGACTACTGAATTGGCTGACCTTAATACGCGAGTCTTGCAGAACGTGGCGCCAGACAAGAATCGTTGCTGGTTGCGATCTGCATGGGGGGTGGCAGCACAGGCGTTGTCCAAAGAGGACTTTACAACACGCGTATCACAAATTGGCAGCGATCTGACCACAAGCGAGATTCAGGAAATTTATGATCAAACCACGAAGGCTCCCTTAAGCGGCATGATAAACAATCCTGCGCTTGAGAATAAGCAAGTTAACTTGATGATCGGAATTGCCAAAAAGCAGGCAAAGGCTTGGTCAAGTGATGCGCGAGCCACTTTGCAGGCCCTTGAAGCGAAGCGTGAGGTACAGGCAGAAGGTGATTTCGGTGCGGCATTTTTGAACGCCTTGAGCCTACCGGTGGTAATAAGAAACGGAAACGGCGATGCTCCTGATATTTATTTGCCCGAGAATTTTTCAGTTGATCAACAAGGCCATCCTGACACTTGGCCAACACTTCGATACGACGGAACCGGCAATACCGGCCACTGGCAGTTTTATCAGAAACCAGCAGCCGCTTAAGTAAACAGAGCAAGAAAGCAATATTGGTGCTTAACTTTTCTTCTGCCCAATTTTGCTTTCTTTGCCTGCAATCAAATTGGCAATGTTCTGCTTGTGTCGATAGATGAGCAATGCGGACATAATCGTGATTGCAGCAGCCTGTCCATTAATTCCGAACAGCAGTGCGTTGTAAAACACAGCAAACAGCGCGGCGATCAGGGCTGCCAACGAGGAATAGCGGAAGAAGTAGGCAATTACAATCCAGGTAATGGCGGTGGCCAGGCCCAGTACCCAGTTCAAACCAAGCAGCACGCCCAGCGCGGTGGCCACGCCTTTACCCCCTTCAAATTTGAAGAACACCGGGTATAGGTGACCAATAAACGCAGCCAATCCAATCCAGGCAATGTCGGTACGGCTGTAACCCAATTGGTCTTGAAAATGGAAGGCCAAGGCCACGGCGAGCGTGCCTTTCAAGGCATCACCCAACAAAGTCAGCACGGCTGCTTTTTTGTTGCCGCTTCGCAGCACATTCGTGGCGCCAGGATTTTTTGAGCCGTAAGTGCGTGGATCGGCCAAACCCACGAATTTGGAAACAACCACTGCGAATGAAATAGAACCAATCAAATAGGCGATCAGCAGGCCAGCGGCAAAATTAAGCAAAAGTGTCTCCTTGTTGTTGGGCTTTGGCGTCGATTTTAGCGACTTTTTGATCGTGGGTGGCTTTGATTGAGCAAGGTGTGCAGGTGTTCTTTGGCCACATGGGTGTAAATCTGGGTGGTGCCAATGTCAGCGTGGCCCAGCAACAACTGCACCACACGCAGATCGGCGCCGTGGTTGATCAAATGCGTGGCAAATGCGTGCCGCAACACGTGGGGGCTGACTGTGGTGTTGATTCCAGCAATCAAGGCCAGGCGCTTTACGTTTTTCCAGAAGCCTTGCCGTGTCATCGGTGTTCCAAAGTGGGTTACGAATAAAAAGTCGCTGGTTTTCCCCTTCAACAACTCACCACGGGCCTGCTGCAAATACAGCTGAATCGCCAGCCTTGCAGGTTCGCCCATGGGCACCAAGCGTTCTTTCTTGCCTTTGCCCAGCACCTTCACTGCTCCAACATTCAGGTCAATGGCGCGCAAGGGCATGTTCACCAGTTCACTGACCCGCAGGCCGCTGGCGTACATGAATTCAAGCATGGCCTTGTCGCGCTGCCCTGCAGCGTTGCTCAGGTCGGGTGCGGCTAGCAGGTCCAGTACTTGTTTCTCGCTCAGGGTTTTGGGAATGCGCAAGCCGCGTTTGGCACTTTGCAGTTGGGTGCAGGGATTGTCTTCGCGTTGCTTGGTGGTGTTCAGCCACAAATAAAAACGTTTGTAGCTGCTTAGTTTTCTGTTCAGGCTGCTGGGCTTTAATTCCAGCAGGTCGTGTACATGGTTGCGGATGTGTTCACTGCTGGTTTGCAGCAGGTTTTCCGCAAACTGTTCGTCCAGCCAGTTTCCCAGTTGTTGCAAGTCGCTGCGGTAAGCCTGCAGTGTGGCTTTGGCCAATCCTTCTTCAAGCCACAAAGTGGTGCAGAATTCGTCGATGAGATCGGCATTGCTCTTCATTGTGGTGCTGTCTGCATGTGAAAATAAAGGTCATGATACCTTTAGCAGCACCCAGGAGTTTTGTTTTATGTCGATCGCTGATCTTCGAAAAGACTACACCCAAGCCACACTGGACGAAGCCGACGCCCTGGCCAATCCACTCGACTTCTTCAAGCTTTGGTTTGACCAGGCTTTGACTGCGGATTTGCCCGAACCCAATGCCATGACACTTGCGACGGTCAATGCACAGGGGCGACCCTCGGCCCGTATTGTGTTGATCAAGGGGCTGGATGCGCGCGGCATTACGTTTTTCACCAATTATGAAAGCCGCAAGGGCCAGGAGTTGGCGCAGAACCCGCATGCAGCCATTCTGTTCCACTGGACAGAACTGGAGCGACAGGTGCGGATCGAGGGGCGGGTAGAGAAGTGCAGTCCCGAAGAGTCTGATGCCTATTACCTGTCTCGACCGGCAGGTAGCAGATTGGGTGCTTGGGCTTCGCCGCAAAGCCAGGTAATCGATTCCCGTGCTGTGCTTGAAGCCAGGGTGCGTCAGGCTCAGGAAGAACAGCAGGGTGACCCGCAAACGCGGCCACCATTTTGGGGCGGTTACCGTTTGGTGCCCGATTTTTTTGAGTTTTGGCAGGGCCGTCCATCGCGACTTCACGATCGCCTGGCCTACACCTTGCAAGGTGATTCATGGGCAATGTCCCGCCTTGCTCCTTGAGGAATGAGTAAACCTGTTCATGGTCAATAGCAAAACCGGCAAAGCCGCCACACCTCCACTGAAAGTACTCTTGGTCGACGAAGAACCAGGCCGCGCTGCCATACTGGAACGCGCCTTGCTTGATGCAGGTTATGTGTTGGTGTCCCGTCTCAGTTCTGCTGATCGTTTGGTTGAGCATGTGGCGGTGTCCCAACCCGACATCGTGATTGTGGACATCGACTCGCCCGATCGCGATTGCCTGGAAAACATGGCCGTGTTGTCGCGTAGCAATCCCAAGCCGGTCATCATGTTTTCGGATGAAGACAACGAAGAGACGATTGCCAGCGCCATCAAGGCTGGCGTGAGTGCCTACGTGGCCGATGGCATGAACCCGGATCGGGTTCGACCCATTGTGCAGGTGGCGGTGGCGCGTTTTCGTGAGTTTCAGGCGCTAAAAAACGAGTTGCAGAAAACCCGGGATCAACTTGCAGACCGCAAGCTGATTGACAAAGCCAAAGGCCTGTTGATGAAGCACCGCAATTTTAATGAAGACGAGGCCTACCACGCCATGCGCAAGCTTGCCATGGAGCGTAATCAGCGTTTGGTTGACACTGCCCGCAACGTGATTGAGGTGTTTGAAATGTTGGGCGGAGGTGGCTTGTAATGCAACAGGAAATTCGCATCGGCGTGATCGCCTTGACTGATTCTGCGCCGTTTGTGGTGGCCCAGAAAACGGGTTTCTTCGAGGCGGAGAATTTGACTGTAGAACTGGTCAAGCAGGCGTCTTGGGCTACGCTACGCGACAAGCTCGCCTACGGGGAAATTGATGCGGCACACATGCTTTCGCCCATGGCTATCGCTCTTCAGTTGGGCTTGGGTGGTTCTCCCAAAAAAGATGTATTGGCACCATTGGTGTTGAACCGGAGTGGCAATGCGATTACGGTCAGCAAGGCCTTGGCGGCGTTGATATCCGGGCTGGTCGAGGGTGAAACCCTTGGCTCAGCCTTGCGTGCGGCAAAATCCCGGGGTGAGCGTGTGATGGTATTCGGCACGGTGTTCCCGTTTTCGATGCACACCCTGCAGCTGCGCCGTTGGTTGCGCTTGAACGATGTTGACCCGGATCAGGACGTGCGCTTTGAAGTGGTACCGCCGATCCGTATGGTGGGTTCATTGCAAGCGGGTTTGATTGACGCCTTTTGTGTTGGAGAACCCTACAATTCCTTGGCAGTGAATGAGGGTTTGGGCACTATTGTGGCGACATCGAATGGTTTGTGGCCCAAGGCCCCAGAAAAAGTCTTGGGTTGTACCCGTGCATGGGCTCAAGAAAATCCCGAGGCGATGACCGGTTTGACCAATGCTTTGCGTCGCGCGTGTTTGTGGTTGGAAGGTGGCATGGAGAATCGCAGCAAGGCAGCCGCTTGGTTATCTACTTCGGATCATGTGAATTTGCCAGGCTCCGTACTAGAAATGGCTTTGTTGGCGACGATCAAGGGTGGGACCGATCCGTTCATTCAGTTTGACGGCGCTGAGTTGACCGAAGATCAGCGCCCCATGTTTGAATCGCTGGTGGTTGAAACCCATGCCTTGACCAGTTTTCGACCCCTGGACGCCATACAGTTTGCAAGCGGTCTGAAGCCATTTGGTTTCTAGCCAATTGCATGGCGCCGGTGTCGTGATTACACTTAGTAAGTAATGTTGCTCGAAGTTGGAGTGGAGTATGTGGCGTGTGTGGGTCGAAGTCTTGCGGTTTGTATGGATCACCTGTCTGGGCTTTGCCTTGTTTTACTCAAGCGCACAGGCGGCAACCCGCACTGACATCGACCATGCAATTGTTCAGTTGGGTAAAACAGTGCCTAATATGAAGCTTGAGGTTGAGCTGACAAAAACCTGGAGCAGGGCCTACGTGTCAGACCGCATCGAGGGCGCGCTGCTGACCATGGATCCTGACTTCTTGAGCCGCTTAACACCCGATGGCGTGTTGTTTGTGATCGCCCATGAATACGCCCATGTGCACCTGGAGCATCAGAAAAAATTGGGCTCTAAAGCCATGGAACTGGCTGGCCAGCCTACACCCGACATGGCTTTTGATGCGATTGAACGCAACCCGGCCACCATGGAAAAACTGCATGCAATGAACCGTCAATTTGAACTGGATGCTGACGAGGCTGCGACCAAATGGCTGGCCAGTTTGGGTGTTACTGCCTGCACCGAGGATGTGCTTCGCAGCATTGACGGTGCAGACATGATGATGCCAGTGGTGCCCTCGCACCCTGGCTACTACAGCCGTAGGCAGGTGATTTGCCGGAAGTGATCAACGGGTGAAGCGTTCCTGTGTCAATGACAATTGACTGGCAATCTTCGTCGCAATGTCTAACTGAGCTGGCTTTTTCGCAAAGCTTTGCAGTTGATTGAAAGACAGTTTTTGACTCGGATTTAAAGCTGTGTGTTCAAGCATCACCCATGCGCAAAGATTTTCCTGACGTGTCGTTAAATCCCCGGGGTTTGTTATTCTGCGACTCACCAGAAATTCCCCCAAGGCCATTCGCGTAGCAACGGGAACACCACGAAACATCTGGTTTTCAATGGCGTTGCATTTGCTCACAATCTCTTGAACAACATTAATCCCTTCAGATTCAAAAATTTGTGAGGCTTGTCGGCGGGCAGCAGCAACCAGCCCACTACCCTGGAGGGGGTCGGTGCCCGCTGAAGCGTTGTAACTCATGTGTTGAATGGGCGGTGCACTGGTAAATTGGGTTGGGTTCATGGTGACTAAATTGCGTTTTCAAAAGGTAAAAGGACACCTTAGTGAAATTGCAAGAATGTCAGTTCCATTTAAACTGCTTGCGCCACCCACTCCACCCAATGCCGCACGTCCACGGTGGCATCACTTTCCAAATGACCCAAGCAACCAATATTGGCCGATGCAATAGCTTGGGGTTTGCCCGCCATCAAATTGGCCAGCTTGCGTTTCTTCAGTTCTTTGGACAGTTCGGGTTGCAATACTGAATAGGTGCCCGCTGATCCGCAGCACAAATGGGAGTCCGCAACTGGAGTTAGTTTGAAGCCAAGAGTAGTCAACACATTTTCAATCACGCCCTTGATTTGTTGGCCATGTTGCAATGTGCACGGCGGGTGAAATGCAATGGTGCCTGGAATGCGTTGCTGTTCAATGGCTGCCTTTACTCTGGTTCCAAGGCGCGCCAGCCCGTCGGCGTTTTGTTGGGTGATGAACTCGCCAATGTCCAGAGTTTTGTCGCTAACCAGTTTGGCTTTGGCGGCGTATTCCTTGTCGTTCTCAAAGTGATGTGCATATTCACGCACGGTTACGCCGCAGCCTGATGCATTCATCACCAAGGCCTCAGCCTCGCCGCTTTGTAGCAGTGAATACCAGGCATCAATATTGGTTTTCATTTGTGCAAGTCCACCCGCATGGTCGTTCAGGTGAAACTTCACGGCACCACAGCAGCCTGATTCCTGTACCACCATGCTTTGAATGCCCAGCGCATTGAGTATTACCGATGTTGCAGAGTCAATCGACGGCATCATTGCAGGCTGCACGCAGCCTTTCAGCAAAATAACTTTGCGTGTGTGTGCGGTGTTGGCAAATGGCAGGGTGGCGCGCTTGGCAGGCACTTTTTTCTTGATGCTTTCGGGCAGTATGCCGCGCACAGCCTTGCCCATGGCCATGCCCGCAGTGAACATGGGGCGGTTGGTCATGAGCATTTTCAGGCTTTCGCGGGTCAGTTTTTCAGCCATGGGGCGCTCTACGCGCTCGTCTACGATTTTGCGGCCAATGTCGATCAACTGGCCATATTTCACGCCGGAAGGGCAGGTGGTTTCGCAGTTGCGGCAGGTGAGGCAACGGTCCAGGTGTTGCTGGGTTTTGCGGGTTACCTGCTTGCCTTCAAGCACTTGCTTGATCAAGTAAATACGACCGCGTGGGCTGTCCAATTCGTCGCCCAGTATTTGGTAAGTTGGGCAGGTGGCTGTGCAAAAACCGCAGTGCACGCACTTGCGCAAAATGGCATCTGCGGCCTTGCCATCGGGGGTGTCTTTGATCCAGTCTGCGAGTTGGGTGTCCATGGGCTCTGCTTACAAAATAGGTGACAGGCGGTTGATGCTGAACACACCAGCCGGGTCGAATTGTTCTTTCAGGCGGCGTTGCAGTTTCAGCATCACCGCATCGGGTTGCTGGAATGCGTGAACGCGCGCAGCTTCGTTGGCAGTTCGGTACAAAGTGGCATGGCCGCCTACGCGTTTGGCCATTGCGCGAATTTGTTCGGCATTTACAGCAGAAGAGTCATCTGCACGGAACCAGCGCAAACCACTGCCCCATTCATGCACACTTTGACCATGCATGGCCAAATCTACTGTGGTGGGTGGCACGGCCAAGCGCCACAAATCACCTTCGCGGCTGAAAAATTCATGTTGCTGGTCGCGTACGCTTGTCCAGAAGGCTTGTGCCTGCTGCACCTCAATTTCCTGTCCACCCATGTTTTTAATGGCGGCCTGCACCGCGGCGCTGGCACCACGCAGGCGCACAGTCAGCTTGCCATTCTCAAAGAATGTGGCCGAAATGGGCAAGGGTTTGGACAACCATTCATTGCTTTGCGAAATGGCTTTGTTGACGTCCATCTCGAACTGCAGGGTGGCTTCAGCGGGTGCAACCGGCATGACCTTGATCGACAGTTCAGTGACAATGCCCAGCGTGCCCATGCTGCCGGGAATAACCCGGGATACATCGTAACCGGCCACGTTTTTCATCACCACGCCGCCAAAGTGCAGCAGTTGGCCTTTGCCATCCAAAAGGGTGCAGCCCAGTACGTAATCTTTCACGCCACCACGGCTTAAACGAGCCGGGCCAGCCAGGCCGCTGGCGATGGCGCCGCCAATGGTACCGCCGGCGCTCAACCTTGGTGGCTCAAATGCCAATTCCTGTTTTTGCGCAGCCAGTGCCGCTTCCACTTCAGCCAGCGGCGTGCCTGGTTTTACCGTGATTACCAATTCCGTTGGCTCGTACTCCACAATGCCAGCCCATTGGCGCATGTCCACCTCAATGCCTTGCAAGGGGCCACCGTAAAAGTTTTTGGTGCCGCCACCCACCGGGCGAATTTGCGTGTTGTTGCGTGCAGCCAGTTCCACCTGCTTACACAGGTCGTCGATAAAGTCGCTCATGGTCTCGTTCTTTTAAAAGCGGGGCAGGTCTGCAAAAGGCACTTGACCACCATGCACATGCATGCGGCCATATTCAGCGCAACGGTGCAGGGTTGGAATGGCCTTGCCAGGGTTGAGCAAACCAGGTTCGTCGAAGGCTTTTTTAACTGCGAAAAATGCATCCAGTTCAGCACGTGAAAATTGCACGCACATTTGGTTGATTTTCTCGATACCCACGCCGTGTTCGCCGGTCACTGTGCCGCCTACTTCCACGCACAGTTCCAGGATTTCGGCACCGAAGTCTTCGGCGCGTTTAATTTCGTCTGGCTTGTTGGCATCAAACAGAATCAGGGGGTGCAAATTGCCGTCGCCTGCATGAAACACGTTGGCACAGCGCATGTCGTATTTCTTTTCCATCTCGGTGATGGCGTTGAGTACACGGGCCAGGCTTCTGCGGGGAATGGTACCGTCCATGCAATAATAGTCGGGTGACACGCGGCCAGCAGCAGGAAATGCATTCTTGCGCCCCGCCCAAAACTTCAGGCGCTCAGCTTCGCTTTGCGACACCTTGATGGCCGTGGCACCGCAGCCGTTCAGCACGCGGGTCATTTCCGCAATTTCTTCGGCCACTTCTTCCGGGGTGCCATCGCTTTCAAGCAGCAAAATGGCTTCGGCTTCAGTGTCGTAACCGGCTTTCACGAAAGGCTCAACCATTTGGCTGGCGCGTTTGTCCATCATCTCGAGGCCAGCGGGAATAATGCCGGCAGCAATCACGGCAGCCACGGCATTGCCTGCGTTGGCTACATCGTCAAAGCTGGCCATAATGACCTGTGCCAGTGCGGGTTTGGGCACCAGTTTTACGGTGACTTCAGTAACCACAGCCAGCATGCCTTCAGAGCCAATCACCAAATTCATCAATTCAAGGCCGGGAGCATCGGGTGCTTCAGATCCGAACTCAACGATTTCACCTTCAATGGTAATGGCGCGCACCTTTAACACGTTGTGCACGGTAAGGCCGTACTTCAGGCAATGCACGCCACCACTATTCTCGGCCACATTGCCGCCAATGGTGCAGGCAATTTGGCTGGAGGGGTCGGGTGCGTAGTAAAGCTGGTGTTGGGCCACGGCCTCGGAAATGGCCAGGTTGCGAACACCAGGCTGCACCACAGCGCTGCGCGATTGCACATCCACTTTCAGGATTTTGTTGAACTTGGCCATGCCCAGAAGAATGCCGTGCTTGTGGGGCTGTGCACCGCCAGACAAACCAGTGCCCGCGCCACGAGCAACCACCGGAACATTCAGGCGATTGGCCAGTTTCAGGATTTGAACGACTTGATCTTCTGTTTCCGGCAAGGCCACCACCATGGGCAGCTGCCGAAACAGGCTCAGGCCATCGCATTCATAGGGTTTGGTGTCTTCAACTTCATGCAAAACTGTGTGTGCGGGCAGAATCTGGTTCAGTCCTGCGATTACTTCTGCGCGCTGGGCGGCATTCAGTACAAAGTCTTCGGTGGGCGCATTCATAGGGGGTACCTCTTTGACAGCTTTAAAGAATACCTTTTTCAGAACCCCTATGGTAATTGGTGCTTGCCCGAGTTTCTAGGCACTCAGCTTTGCGGCTTTGTTAAAACACCTTTGTTTGGAATACGCTTTACCCTGGAAAATTACATGTTCATCGGTGCCCAAGGTCAAACCAAGTTGTGCCCAATAGTTGGGGTTGGATGGTTCCTCGCGCAAGCGGTGAAGCGCGGCGTCTATTGGATTAACGAGGATATTGCTTGCGGTAATTGGTGCCCGGCACATCATACAACGCGGGTCCATGCCCTGTGCAATCGCCTGATTGGCCAATTTGCGTGCGCAATTTGTGCACGCAGTGTGCTGGTTATTGCAAAGTTCAATTTCTGGATTGTTCTTTGGGGAAGGTATTTCGTAGCAAATGGGGCATTCAGCTGCATTTATCATGGGTGCTGCAAGAGGCGAAACGGTAAACACAGTCAGTGGCATTTGCTGTCGATGGGTTCAATTTAAATTTCCATTTTAAATTTCCATCGGGGTGGCCAGTTCGCACCTGGGGCGAGTGCGCATGCCGTAATCCCGCGCATCCAGCAGCGCTGGGTTCATGGCCAGTTGCATGGCACCTGCAAAAGCAATCATCGCACCATTGTCGGTGCACAAGCTTAGCTCGGGGAAGTAAACCTCCACACCACGTTTGCGCGCCGCTTTCACCAATTGTTCTCTTAGCAATTGATTGGCACCCACGCCACCGGCCACAACCAAGCGCTTGTGGTCTTGCTGTAGGCAAGCTGCCAAGGCTTTCTTCACCAGGGTTTCCACAATGGCCGCTTGAAAACTGGCTGCGAGGTCAGTTTTGTTGGTGTCGCTGATCACCATGGTTTCAGAAGGTTGGCTAACCCCTGCCAGTTTCATGGCGGTGGTCAGTACTGCGGTTTTAAGGCCAGAAAAACTGAACATGAAATCGCCACTGTGCAGCATGGGCCGGGGCAGTTTGAAGCGTTCCGCATTTCCACTTTCTGCCAGTCTTGATAATGCCGGGCCACCTGGGTAAGGCAGGCCGATCATTTTTGCGGTTTTGTCAAACGCTTCGCCAGCCGCATCGTCCAACGTTTCACCCAGCAGGGCGTAACGTCCCAGGCCTTCCACACCCATCAGTTGCGTGTGCCCGCCACTGACCAACAGCGCGGTGAAAGGAAAGGCAGGTGGGTTCGAAGAAAGCAAAGGTGACAGCAAGTGCCCCTCCAGGTGGTGCACAGGAATTACAGGCAAGTTCAAACCCATCGCCAGGCTGTAGGCAAAGGCGCAACCTGCCATCAGCGCGCCTGGCAAACCGGGGCCTGTGGTTACGGCGATGGCATCAACATCCTGTAAGGCAATGCCGGCCTGTTCAAAGGTTTCATCCATCAGCGGAATCAGGCGGCGAATGTGATCGCGTGAAGCCAGTTCGGGCACCACGCCGCCGTAGTCCTTGTGCATTGCAATTTGAGAATACAGTGCTTGCCCAAGAATGCGGCCATCGGTGGTGCACAGTGCTACGCCAGTTTCGTCACAGGAGCTTTCAAAACCAAGCACGATTTTCGGAGAATTTGCAGCAGAAGTCACTTCAGGCGGCCAGAATGGAATCAACTCTTTATTTTAGCGTGGCTTCGATAAGCAATTGAATCTGAAAGGCTTCAAGTGCTAGTAATAGTCAAAACATTACAAATCGGAGACACTTAATGTTGATCAGTGTAAGCAGACTGCTGGGGCCACTGCTGTTGGTAGTTGGGCTTGCGGGTTGCCTGTCGGAAACTGACCAGGCAAGGGTTGGCAATACAGGCTCAAGCGGCGGTGGTGGCCTTAGCCCTTCTGAAACTGAAATGCCGTTGCGGGTCAAAAGCCAGCAAACGGCTACAGGCCATGCCGCACGTGTTGAGCAGGTCGTCATCCCGGCATTTGACGGCACAGATTTGGCGTTAACTGTCTATTTTCCGGAGTTGGATGCGGGCGAGGCTACTCCCCTGTTGTTGCACTCCCACGGCTTTGGCGGCAACCGCGCTGCAACGCTTGATTTCGACGAGGCCCAACAAACCTCCGAAATTGGTGTAGACACTCTGCAAGTGGCCTACAACGAAAAAGAACCGATCGCCGGGCGTGCAGGCTGGTACGTGATTTCTTATGATCAGCGCGGTCACGGCGACACCGGTGGCAATGTCACTATTCTTGATCCTGATTTTGAGGGCAAAGACTTAAAAACCATTCTGGATTGGGCCGAAGCCAATTTGCCCAATCTGGGTTACCGCAGCAAGGCCGGGACATTGAACCCGGTGGTCGGCACCATTGGTCGCAGTTATGGTGGTGCTTTTCAACTGATTGGCAGCGGGCTTGATCCCCGAATTGATGCCATGGTGCCCAACGGCACCTGGTACGACTTGCGCTACAGCCTGAACCCCGGTGGTGTGCCCAAAACCACGTACCTCAACGGTTTGGTGGCCGGTGGTTTGCAAAGCAACCGTGGGCGCTACGATCCTTTCCTGTTTGAGGGTTTGGCGCAGGCCAACACCACCGGTGTGGTGTCCGAGGAAATCGCAAAACGATTGGGCTCGCAAGGCTCCGTTTCCTACTGCGACTTGTCTGCAAACTTGCCCAGAGGCATGAACCTGAAATCAGATGTGCCTGCCTTTTTTATTCAAGGTGCTACTGATGTGTTGTTTAACCTGAACGAAGCAATTCAAAACTTTGAGTGCTATCGCAAGGTGAATGCCGATGCGAAATTGTTGTTCGTCAAATACGGGCACTTGCTCAATGCTTTGGGCGTGCAGCAAGACCCCAATATGGCGCTGGAAGGCACAGGCGCCAAATACGCCTTCAATGAAAGCCTCATCTGGCTGAAAACCACACGCAATACCTGCCCCGCCGCCAACTGGGATGCTGAAACAGGCCGTTGCGTTATTCCGCTGAAAAACATGATGTTCCAGTTCCTCGCCCAGCATTTGGTGGGCGGCAGGCAATCCAGGTCTGCGGATTACCTGGGGTTCGACCCAGTGCCCTTGCCCGAAATTGCTTCAGTTCTTGAAGACAGCAGAAATGACCCCACCGCAGTTGAGGTGAAGTCCAATTCATCCAACCGCCCAAAACTGGAAGGTGTGCGCGCAGCCTCGGCGTTTACTGCACCCACGCAGGTGGCGGCGGGCGTGGCAGGTCTGTTTTCTGGTTTAACCTCAACACAGGCAGCGCAGTTGGCCCAACCCGTGTATGTTGAATTGAACAATGCGAACTTGCCCGGTTGTTTCGTGGGCACGCCCAAAGCCACTGTGAAAGTAGAGCCAGTTGGCCCGGCTTCGCCGGAGGCGCCCATTGTGTACGTGGGGTTGGGTTTGAAGCGTGCCGATGGTACCCAAACCGTGTTGCACGATCAAATTACGCCGTTGAAAGGCTATGGCGAGAAAGCAATCGAGTTGCCGGGTATCTCGGTTCAATTGTTGGAAGGCGATTCGCTCACCTTGACCATTCAGGGCTACAACCCTGTTTTTGTCAGTAGTTTCAACCGCTTGCCCGTGCCTGTTACAGTCAGTGCCAGCGTGGCCTTACCCAATCAAGTTCAAGACCCAACCGGTTTTTGTACGCTGTAACAAACCAGCGCACTGTTCTACACAGAATGGTGCGCTGCACTAGTTGGGTGCCAGCCAGCCCGTCCAATACTCCCCCATTTCACCGGAATCAGCCTCTTTGTGGTGCAAAACCACATTGAATCGGCTGGCACGCCCCTTGCATTGATAGGGGCGTAGGTCGTCAACGGCGGCGATCTGCAGGTGGATTGACAGGTCTCCCACGGTTACGAAAGTGACCACGGGAGTTGGACAACGGCGTCCGTGCTGCTTCGTGCAGCCGGGGGCCGTTTTTTTTTGGTAAATTGGGATTGAATATATGCTGATGTCCGTCAAAAAACAGAAGCTGGTGGTGATTGGTAACGGCATGGCCGGTATCCGGGTGGTTGAGGAGCTAATAAAGCTTGCCCCCGAGCTGTATGAAATTACCGTGTTTGGCGCAGAACCGCATCCCAATTACAATCGGATCATGCTTTCGCCGGTATTGGCTGGAGAGCAGAAGTTCGAAGAAATCGTGCTCAATGATTGGGACTGGTACACCAGCAACAACATCACCCTGCACGTGGGTCGAGAGGTCACTGAGATCGATCGTGTGAAACGCGTGGTGAAATGTGCCGACGGCACTGCTGCGCCATACGACCGCTTGCTGTTGGCCACAGGCTCCAATTCCTTCATTTTGCCAGTGCCCGGCTCAACCTTGCCCGGCGTGATCGGCTATCGCGACATTGCAGACACCGAAGCCATGCTGGAAGCTGCAAAGCATTACAAGAAAGCAATCGTAATCGGTGGCGGCCTGCTGGGCCTTGAGGCCGCAAACGGTCTGGCCATTCAGGGCATGGACGTAAGCGTGGTGCATTTGCCCACCTGGTTAATGGAACGCCAGCTTGACCCCACTGCAGCGGGCCTGTTGCAGAAAAGCCTGGAAGCCAAAGGGCTCAAATTTTTACTCGCGAAAAACACCAAGGCTTTGCATGCCGGGCCCGATGGCCGTGTTGCACAAATTGAATTTGCCGATGGTGAAATTCACGATGCTGATTTGGTCGTGATGGCGGTGGGTATTCGCCCGAACGACAAGCTTGCCGCCAGCAGCGGCCTGCTGTGCAATCGTGGTGTGGTGGTTAGCGACACCATGCAAACCATCACCGACCCCAAAATTTATTCTGTGGGCGAATGTGCCAGCCACCGTGGTATTGCTTACGGTTTGGTGGCCCCTTTGTTTGAGCAAGCCAAAGTGTGTGCCAACCACCTCGCGCAGTTTGGCATTGGCCGCTATGAGGGGTCTGTTACCTCCACCAAATTGAAAGTGACTGGCGTTGATTTGTTCTCTGCTGGCAACTTCATGGGTGGTGAAGGTTGCGAGGAATTGCTGCTTTCCGATCCCATTGGTGGCGTGTACAAAAAGCTGGTTATTAAAGAAGACAAACTGGTTGGCGCCTGCCTGTACGGCGACACGGTAGATGGTTCCTGGTATTTCAAGTTGATGCGTGAAGGCAAGGCCATCAAGGAAATTCGCGAGAAGCTGATGTTCGGCCAGAACAACATTGGCGACACTGGCCATGAAGGGCAAAACCAAGCCAGCAAAATGGCCGACACGGATGAAGTGTGCGGTTGCAACGGTGTGTGCAAAGGCACTATTGTTCAGGCAATTAAAACCAAAGGTTTGTTCACCATTGAAGAAGTGCGCAAGCACACCAAGGCCAGCGCAAGCTGCGGTTCATGCACAGGTTTGTGTGAACAGATTTTGATGAGCACGGCGGGCGCTGATTATTCCGCCACGCCGAAAACAAAACCCATGTGTGGCTGTACAGACCACGGCCACCAAGTGGTTCGCGATGCAATTTTCAAGCATCACTTGACCACCAAGGAAGAAGTGTTCGCGACCATGAACTGGCGCACGCCCAATGGCTGTGCGAGTTGTCGGCCGGCTGTGAATTATTACCTCATCAGCTCCTGGCCCGGCGAGGCAGTGGACGATCCACAAAGCCGCTTCATCAATGAACGCGCACATGCCAATATTCAAAAAGACAAAACCTATTCGGTGGTGCCACGCATGTGGGGTGGTGAAACAACCGCCGCTGAACTGCGCCGCATCGCTGATGTGGTCGACAAGTACAACATTCCCACTGTGAAGGTAACAGGTGGCCAGCGCATCGATTTGCTGGGTGTGAAAAAAGAAGATTTGCAAGACGTGTGGAAAGACCTCGACATGCCCAGCGGTCACGCTTATGCCAAAGGTTTGCGCACAGTAAAAACCTGTGTGGGAAGCGAATGGTGCCGCTTTGGCACGCAAGACAGCACGCAAATGGGCAAAGATCTTGAACGTGGTTTGTTCAAAATGTATGCACCCCACAAGGTGAAACTGGCTGTGTCGGGTTGCCCGCGAAACTGCGCTGAGAGCGGCATCAAAGATGTCGGTGTGATTGGAGTGGATTCTGGTTGGGAAATTTATGTGGGCGGCAATGGTGGCATTAAAACCGAAGTGGCCCAGTTCTTGTGCCGCGTTAAAACTTCCGATGAAGTGATGGCAGTGAGTGGTGCATTCCTGCAGTTGTACCGCAAAGAAGGCTGGTATCTGGAGCGCACGGTGCATTACCTCGAGCGCGTGGGTCTTGAGCACGCCAAGGCCCGCGTGGTCGATGATGTCGCCAATCGCAACGCCTTGTGGACCGAACTGCAAGCAGCACTGGCCATTGAAGAAGACCCATGGCACAAGCCCAAAGAAGCGCAGGTTGATTTGCGCCAGTTCATTCCAATCAAGCTGGCGGAGGTGGTCTAATGTCGGCATCACTACTTGAGGAACAGAAGGAAATTCAAATGGAATGGATTGACATTTGCGCGGTGGAAGACATCCCCGTGTTGGGATCACGCATTGTGCGCCGCCCCACAGGGCAAGACATCGCGGTTTTTCGCAACAGTGAAGAACAGGTGTTTGCCCTGCTGGATGAATGCCCGCACAAAAAAGGCCCCTTGAGCCAAGGTATCGTACACGGCACCACGGTCACCTGCCCTTTGCACAACTGGCAAATTGGTTTGGCCGATGGCTGCGCACGTGAACCCGACGAAGGTTGCACCGCCAAGTTCACCGTGCAGGTGGTCGATGGCCGCGTGCACTTGAAAGCCAGTGAAGTAAAGAACCACGGCATTTGATTTTTCGGAAAAGAAGCCAATGACCGAACTGCTGCAAGCCATTCAAAACACCAAAACAACCTGCCCGTATTGCGGGGTGGGTTGTGGTGTGGTGGTGCGCACGCAAGGCGGAAAAATTATTGATGTGAAGGGCGACGAAACACACCCGGCCAACCTTGGCAAGCTGTGCAGCAAAGGCAGCAAGCTGGCTGAAACGGCCACGGTGAATGTGTACGGGCAAGTGCGTGCAAGCCAGCCTTTGCTGCGCATTCAGCGCGACCAGCAAGTGGCCCCCACCGACTGGAACACCGCGCTTGATTTCACCGCGCGCGAGTTTGCGCGATTGATTTCCACCTATGGACCCGACAGCGTTGGCTTTTATATCAGCGGCCAATTGCTGACCGAAGACTATTACGTGTTCAACAAACTTGCCAAAGGTTTGATTGGCACCAACAACATCGACACAAATTCACGCCTGTGCATGAGCAGCGCTGTGAGCGGTTACAAACGCACGCTGGGTGCTGATGCGCCACCTTGCAACTACGACGATTTGGCCCTGGCCGATTGCGTGTTTATCGCCGGTTCCAACATGGCGTATGCGCACCCAGTGGCTTACCGCAGGCTTGAAGCTGCGCGCGCTGCCAAGCCCGGTCACAAATTGATTGTGGTCGACCCCCGCGCAACCGACACCGCGCTCATGGCTGATTTGCATTTGAAAATTCAGCCCGGCACCGATGTGATGTTGTTCAACGCCATGTTGCACGTGATGATGCAAAACGGTTGGCTTGACATGGCCTACATCAACAAACACACAGAAGGCTTCGACGCAGTGGCCAAAGGCTTGGTTGATTACACGCCCAAGCTGGCAGCAAGTGTGTGCGGAGTTCCGGAAGGCGACATTGTGACTGCCGCCACCTGGTTCGCCCAAAGCAACAGGACACTCTCCCTGTATTGCCAAGGGTTGAACCAGGCCACCACCGGAACCGACAAAAACACATCGCTGATTGCTTTGCACCTGGCCACAGGGCAAATCGGCAAAGAAGGTTCAGGCCCGTTTTCGCTCACAGGCCAGCCCAATGCCATGGGTGGCCGTGAAGTGGGTGGTTTGTCTACTTTGCTGCCTGCACACCGTGAATTGAATAACCCAGCGCATGTGGCTGAGGTGGCTGCATTTTGGGGTGTGAAGCAAATCAGTGCCACACCGGGTGCCAGCGCAGTTGAAATGTTTGATCAACTGGAGCAAGGCAAAATAAAAGCTGTTTGGGTGGCGTGTACCAACCCCGCGCATTCATTGCCCAATTCGCAGAAAGTGGCACGTGCTTTGCAAAACGCTGAGCTGGTGGTGGTGCAAGATGCCTATTTAACGCCAGCCACTGTGCAGTATGCCGATGTGTTATTGCCAGCAACCACTTGGGGTGAAAAAGAGGGCACGGTCACCAACAGCGAAAGGCGCATTAGCCGCGTGCGGCCCGCCATGCCTGCCTATGCAGATTCAAAAAACGATTGGCAAATTGTGGTGGAGTTTGCAAGGCGGCTGGAAGTGGAGTTACAAAAGCTGGGTGTGGAAAGCCCGCGCCTTCACAACACGGCCGACGCATTCATGCCCTACACCAGCACTGAAGAAATTTTCAATGAGCACCGCGAAACCACACGTGGCCGTGATCTCGACATCACTGGTTTAAGCTATTCGGTGTTGGAGACAAGGGGGCCGCAACAGTGGCCCATGCCCGAGGGAGTAGCTGAAGGCAAAGCCCGCCTGTACGAAGATGGGGTCTATCCCACCGCCACAGGCAGGGCCAAGTTTGTATTTGCCAATTATGAACCTGTGGCCGAAGAGGCCGATGCACGCTTTCCATGGCGCTTGAACACAGGGCGTTTGCGCGACCAGTGGCATGGCGCAAGCCGCACCGGCACTCTGGCTGAATTTTTCTCGCATGAAGCCGAGCCTGCAATCGCCTTGCACCCGACCGATTTCAAGCGCCTGAACCTGAAGCCACAAAGCTGGGTGTCGGTGAAGTCTCGCCGCGCCACCATCACCTTGCGCGCGAAAGAGGATGAGTCGGTTGCGCGAAACCAAGCCGTGTTGCCCATGCATTGGGGACCAGAATTTTTCGGTGGCAAATCGGGTGTGGGTGGTGTGAATGCGCTCACCATTGAAGCGTTCGACCCCTATTCCAAACAACCGGAACTGAAGCATTCCGCTGTGAACATTCAACGTGTGCACTTGCCCTGGCAGGTGGTTGTGTTTGTCTATAGTGAACATTGGCTTGGCCTGTGGCAGAAGGCCCGTGCGCTGTATGCCGAATTTGATGCGGCGGTGTGCGTGCCCGTGGGCCGCGAGCAGACCGGTGTGCTGTTTCGCGCAGCCAGTGCACAGGCACCTGCCAAGGAAGTGATTGATCGCCTGCAAGCTTTGTTTGAATGCGAGGGCGGCGATGTCATGGTGTATTCCGACCCGAAAACCGACGCACGCCGCCGCATTGGCGTGAAAGTTCAAACCTCGCCACAAGGCCAAACTGCCACGCTGAATAAAGTGTTCCTCGCTGGCAATATTGAATCAGAAGGCTGGTTGCGCAATTATTTCGACCAGCAGCTTGATGTCATGCCCTTGCGCAGCTTTCTGCTCGCACCCGCAAGCCAGCCTCCAGGCGTGCAAACCGAGGCAGTGCGCATGGTGTGCAACTGCGTGGGTGTGTCTGAACAGGCCATACAGGCGGGCATTGCAATTGCCTGTGCAAAAAGTCCCGGTTCAAACCTGTGCGCCGACGAAAACCAATTGCTTAGTGGTTTGCAAGGCAGCCTGAAATGCGGCACCCAATGTGGTTCGTGCGTGCCTGAAATTCGCAAACTGATTCGCGCACAGGCCAGCCTTGCTACAATGGTGTCTTAAGTATTTTTCAAGACCCTATGTCCAACTCCGCTCAAGCCGACAAATTTTCTTGTGCCCCCTTCATTAAAGAAATTGGTCGCGGGAAGGATGGCGCACGTGGCTTGCCCCGCGAGCAAGCGAAAACCCTGTTTTCAGCCATTTTGCGCGGTGAGGTGTCGGATTTTGAACTGGGTGCAGTACTCATCGCATTGCGGGTCAAAGGCGAAAGCCACGACGAGTTGATTGGTTTTTTGCAAGCCATTGCCCAGCACTGGCCTGACGAAAGCCATTCGCCTCATTTTCACACCCTGCAGGCGCTCAACGCGCAATCCCGGGCCGAGGGCAAACCTGTCATTGTGATCCCCAGTTACAACGGGGCGCGGCGCAAACCCAACTTCACCCCCTTGCTGGCAGGCCTTTTGGCGCAACGCGGCTACCCTGTACTCGTACATGGTTTGCAAAGCGATTTCACCGGGCGCGTTACCAGTGCGCAAGTGTTTGCCCATTTAAACTGGAATGCCGTTCACATGCCCCACACCGCACCCGTGTACATGCCCATGGCGCAAATTTATCCGCGTATTGAAGCCTTGTTGCAAACCCGCAAGGTACTGGGTGTGCGCAGTTGCACCCACACCTTGGTCAAATTGATGGTGCCAAGCGCATTCAGCAATGCGCTTCTGGTGACCAGTTACACCCATCCAGAATTCTGGAATTTGCAACGCGAGGTGCTGTGCGCAACAGGCCACACTGCGCTGGTGTTGCGCGGCCATGAAGGCGAACCAGTGGCAGCCCCTTACCGCAGCCCCCGAATGGATGGTGTGAAGGCTGGCGGCACCTGGTGTATTTCCGAGCCCGAAAACCTGTTTACCGAACAGCCTGATCCACACCCCGATATTGACGCAGAATCAACCGCACGTTTAATTGAAATGTGGTTGAACAATCCGCAGGAAATGCCGCATGGATTTGCGCGTCAGTTGGATGCAATTGAGGCTGTTCACCAAGCACCAAACCAAGCAATAAGCCATGCAGCAATTTGATGTCATTGTGATTGGTGCCGGTGCTGCCGGCCTCATGTGTGCCGCGCAAGCCGGGCAGGGTGGTTTGCGGGTCGCATTGCTGGACCACAGTGAAAAACTGGCTGAAAAAATTCGGATCAGTGGTGGTGGGCGTTGCAATTTCACCAATGTGAAGGTGTCTGAGGACAATTTCATATCTGAAAACCCAAGGTTTGCCCGCTCCGCCTTGGCGCGTTATACACCTGCCAATTTTATTGCGCTGGTGAAGCAATACAACATACCCTTTCATGAAAAACACAAAGGCCAGTTGTTTTGCGACCGCAAAAGCGACGACATCATTGACATGCTTGCAGCCGAATGCAATGCAGGCAAAGTGAAGTGGTTTCGCCCCCACAGCGTAAATGCAGTGGAACATGACGGTAGCCAGTTCAAATTAAGCACTACAGCGGGTGCCTTACAGGCCCGCAATGTGGTTGTGGCCAGTGGGGGCTTGCCAGTGCCCAAAATTGGCGCCACCGATTTTGGCCTGAAGCTGGCCAAGCAGTTTGGCCACGCACTGGTCGATCAACGACCTGCACTGGTGCCGCTGACCTTTGATTCTGCCCAGTGGGAGCCCTTTGTTGAATTGGCAGGGGTTGCGTTGCCGGTGTACAGCCGCGGTAGCGACCCCCACGCCCCCTGGTTTGATGAAGACTTGTTGTTTACCCACCGGGGCTTAAGTGGCCCCGCCGTGCTGCAGGCCTCTACGTACTGGAACCCGGGCAAGCCAATTACGCTTAACCTGGCCGGCAAGGACACAGACGCGGCGGCGCTACAAACCGATTTGCTGAAAGCCACGCTGGGTGCAAAAGCCAATGCCGAGAACTGGTTTGCTGCGCAAGTGCCGCACTGGCCCAAGCGTTTGGTGCAAGCCTGGCTGAACAAACCCGAATTGCAGTCGCTTGCCGGGCGCAAAGTGGCGGAGTTGGGGAAAAAACAACTTGGGCCCTTGGCGCAGCGAATTGCAGCCTGGCAGTTGGTGCCCAGTGGCACGGAAGGCTACAAAAAAGCCGAGGTAATGCGGGGCGGTGTCAGCACTGCTGATTTGCAGCCCAAAACACTCGAGTCGCGCAAAATTCCAGGCCTGTACTTTATCGGCGAGGTGGTGGATGTAACTGGCTGGTTGGGTGGTTACAACTTCCAGTGGGCTTGGGCCAGTGGCTACACTGCGGCCCATGCAATATTGGACCAAAAATAGTTGAAAACCCTTGAGAAAGCCGGCTTTCGCATGGTACTATCTCGGTCTTTGCCAGATTCTTGGCGGTAACTCTTTGCTCTAACGCATTGGGTTTTGCATAAAAAAATATGTGAAATCAATGGGTTAGGGGTTAGAAAAGAGCTGAAAAACAACTTACGAACACCCGATTGGAGCCATATGCCAAACGTTCGCGTTAAAGAAAACGAGCCATTTGAAGTTGCCCTGCGTCGCTTCAAGCGCACTATCGAAAAAACAGGTCTGTTGACTGAACTGCGCTCACGCGAGTTCTATGAAAAGCCAACCGCTGAGCGTAAGCGCCTGAAAGCTGCCGCCGTAAAGCGCCACTACAAGCGCCTGCGCAGCCAAATGTTGCCCAAGAAAATGTATTGATTCGTTTGGCATGTCACTGAAAGCGCAAATTCTTGAAGACATCAAGCAGGCCATGAAGGCCCGTGAGCAGGCAAAGCTCACAACGCTTCGAATGCTCTCAGCGGCAATCAAACAAAAAGAGGTCGACGAACGCGTCGAACTCGACGATGGGGCGGTTCTCGCCATCATCGAAAAGCAAATCAAGCAACGAAACGAAGCCGCCATCCAGTTTGAGCAGGGTGGTCGGCCAGAGTCGGCCGAGGTTGAAAAAGCCGAAGCTGCTGTTTTGGCATCTTATCTTCCCGCGCAATTGTCCGAAGCAGAAGTTGTGGCCGAAATTCAGGCCATTGTTCAGGCAGTGGGCGCAACTGGCCCGCAAGACATGGGCAAAGTCATGGGCGCAGTGAAAGCCAAGTTGGCTGGAAAGGCTGACATGAGCAAAGTATCTGGGCTGGTCAAGGCCGCTTTGGCCAAATAAGCTGGCCCATCGCAAACCAACTGCTCGTTTCCTCCCCTTTGGGTTTGTTATTCTAGAAGTCGGGCCATTGGCTCTGATTTTTCTGCATGTGAATTCACCCAAACTGCATGATTCCTCAAAGCTTTATTGATGACTTACTGTACCGCCTCGACATTGCCGATGTGGTGGGGCGTTATGTGCAGTTAAAAGCGGCCGGGGCTAACTTGCAGGGCTTGTGCCCATTCCACAACGAGAAGTCTCCATCATTCACGGTCAGTCCGTCCAAGCAGTTCTATCACTGTTTTGGTTGTGGTGCACATGGCAATGCAGTGGGATTTGTGATGGAGCACCTTGGGCTTACCTTCCCCGAGGCCGTTGAAAACCTGGCGGGCAATTTGGGCATTGATGTGCCTTATGAAAAAGGCATGGATGTTCCGGCCGAGGTGCGTTCCGAGCGGGAAGAGCTGGTTGAGTTGCTGACACGCGCTGCCAACTATTACAAGGCACAGCTTAAAAAAAGCCCGGTGGCCATTGATTACCTGAAGAACCGCGGATTGACTGGGCAAGTGGCCGCCCGCTACGGCATGGGTTACGCGCCCGATACTTACCAAAACCTGGAAGCCGTGGTCGAGAATTACGCAAGCAATACCCAGCTGGATTTGGCCGGGCTGACCAAAATCAGCGACAGCAACCGTCGGTACGACGCCTTTCGTGGCCGCATCATGTTCCCGATCCGAAATGCCAAAGGGCAAGTGATCGGGTTTGGTGGTCGCGTGCTGGGCGATGAAAAGCCCAAATACCTGAATAGTCCCGAAACACCCGTATTTTCAAAAGGGCACGAGGTGTATGGCCTGTTCGAGGCGCGCCAGGCCATTCACAAAATGGGTTATGCCCTGGTCACCGAAGGCTATATGGACGTGGTGGCCTTGGCACAGTGGGGTTTCGAGAACGCAGTGGCCACGCTCGGTACAGCAGTAACGCCTGATCATGTATTGAAATTATTCAAACAAACTGACCGGCTGGTTTTTGCCTTTGATGGCGATGGGGCTGGTCAAAAGGCGGCATGGCGCGCCCTGCAGGCCTGTTTGCCACACGTTAGCGAAAACAAGCGGGCCGATTTCATTTTCCTGCCCGCCGAGCATGATCCCGACTCTTTTATTCGAACCGAAGGGCCAGATGGCTTCGAGGCCATGGTGGCGCAAGCCGCCTCCTTGTCAGAATTTTTGGCGCGCTATCTGGAGCGCAACTACCCCCTGCAGCAAATTGAGGGCAGTGCGGCTGCTATTTCATTTTTGAAGCCTTTAATTGTGCAAATGCAGCCCACCGTTTACAGATCGTCGTTGTTGCGTGCATTGGCGAATTTGCTGGGCGCCACACCCATGGAGCTTAGCCGCCACTTGGGTTTGAAAAGCCGCGAGGGCGGGGGTGATTACTTTTCGCCGAAAAACAAGGGGCAGTTTCAGGGTGGACAGCAAAATGGGCAGCAGGGCAAATTTTCCGGCAAGAAGTTCAGTAAACGGTTTGGAAAGTTCGACGACGAGCCATTACAAAACAATTGGGGCCCCAGGCCCACTGCAAAATCGCCGTTATTAAGCCTGGCTGCGCGGGTTATTCGCGCACCCCAGCTTGTGGAGTTGTGTAATTCATTGCTTGAGCTGTACGAGCGAGAGCAAGACCCCGCAGCCGAGGTGCACAGTTTTGTTCATTTGCTTGAAAAAGTCAGAAACGACCCCAACTTGCTTGAGGCGAGGCTTCAACATGCCTTTAATGACGAAGTGCATCAAAATTGGGTTAACTCGGTTCTGAAAGAAGCGCGCAGTTTGGATGATTCCCTCGATTTTGAAACCGAGTTGCGTTCTGGCGTGTATCAATGTAGCGAGCTGTGGTTTAAGGCTGAGCTGGAGCGGCTAACCGCCGAGATGCCCACTCAGGGGGAGCAACTCCGTTGGTATCACGAGTGCATGCAACGCTTCCAAGAATTAAAACAAAAGCGAGTTAATCAGTTATAATTAAGGGTTACGGTGCAGCTTTTGCATCTTTTTGTAGTGCGCATTTGCGCATTAGGTGGCTGTTATTGAGTTGTTCAGGGAATGAATGTTCAAAATACTCAACATTTTTTCAAAAACACAGGAACAGAAAGCCAAATCCGGCCACAAAACCAAGTCTGCGAAGTCACAAACCGTGAGTTCTCAGCAAACCGATACACACACAGATTCCTGGTGGCCAAAAGCCGGAGAAGGAATCCTCCACTAAGGCATCCAAACGCAAGGGAGCGTCGTCAATGGCAGGGAAGAAGGTTTCTCCTCAAAAGGCAACTGTAAAAGAAGCGAAAGTAAACACCGTGGTTAAGAAGACAGAATCCAAGAAAACAGCACCTGTTGCTGAAAAGCCTGTGAGCAAGAAAGCCGCTGCGCCCGCACCCGCACCTGTTGTGGCCGATGAAACGCCCAAGCGTGGCCGCAAGCCCAAAGTGGTTGAAGCTGCTGCCGAGCCAGTGGCCAAGGCAGCCAAGCCTGTAGCCAAAGCGGCGGCCAAGCCCGCCAAGGTGGCGGAGCCCGTTGCTGTTGAGGAAGTGCAGCCCAAAAAACGCGGTCGCAAACCCAAGGTGGTTGAACAGGCGGCGCCAGCGCAAACCGCTGAAGCCCCCAAGGGGCGTGGACGCCCGCCCAAGGCTGGCAAGCCCAAGGCTGAAGAAGAGGACGACGAGGACATCGATTCCGGTGCAGACGCATCGATCGACTCCGACGATGTGCCCGAAGACGACGATTCAGATGCCAAAAAAGCCGACCTGGTGATCATGCCCAAGCGTGGTCGCGGCTCCAAGGCCAAAGACAAAGCGCTGATCAACTCGGCTTACCTCAGCTCGGCCAACGCCACTGTTGAAGAACTCGAATTGCGCCGCAACCAGCTTAAAACCCT
This sequence comes from Limnobacter sp. SAORIC-580, assembly GCF_013004065.1. GTDB lineage: Bacteria > Pseudomonadota > Gammaproteobacteria > Burkholderiales > Burkholderiaceae_B > Limnobacter > Limnobacter profundi. The sequence continues at coordinate 2,643,241 of NZ_CP053084.1, read as the reverse complement.
GATCAAAATGGGTAAAGAGCGCGGCTACCTGACCTTTGCTGAAATCAACGACCACTTGCCTGACGATGTAACCGACGGCGAAGTGATCGAAGCCATGGTCAGCACCTTCCACGACATGGGTATCACTGTTTACGAACAGGCCCCTGACGCGGAAGCCTTGTTGATGAACGACAACGCACCAGTGGGCACTTCTGCCGAAGACGCAGAAGAAGAAGCTGAAGCCGCGTTGAGCAACGTTGACTCTGAATTTGGCCGCACCACCGACCCCGTTCGCATGTACATGCGTGAAATGGGTACGGTTGAGTTGTTGACTCGCGAAGGCGAGATTGAAATTGCCAAGCGAATTGAAGCTGGCCTGAAAGACATGGTGCAAGCCATTTCTGCGTGCCCAGCTATTGTCGAAGACGTGGTTGGCCTGGGCCAGCGCATTGCTGAAGGTTTGTCGACGGTAGATGAAGTGGTTGACGGCATCGTTGACGACTCAATTACAGACGACATGGTTGAAGCCGCAGCGCCTGAAGAGGTTAGTGACGACGAAGACAGCGATGACGAAGAAGAGGGCAATGACGGTGGCACCACCTCCGGCATGTCGGCCCGTCAGCTGGAAGAACTCAAGAAGAATTCGCTGGTGGTTTTTGCTGAAATTGAAAAGCAGTTTGCCAAGCTGAAAAAAGCACGTGCAGATGGTGGCTACAATTCTGCGGCCTACAAAAAAGCCAAGGAAGCGATTGCCGAACAGTTCATGAAAATTCGCTTCACTGCCAAGCAGGTTGAGCGCCTGTGCAGCATTTTGCGTGAGCAAGTGGACAGTGTTCGCAAAATTGAACGTGAAATTTACGACATCGCCGTAAACCGCGTGGGCGTGCCCCGCGAGCAGTTCCTCGATAAATTCCGTGGTCATGAAGTGGAAGCGGCCTGGGTAGATACATTCAGCGCATCGAACGCGGCTTGGGCTGAAACCTGGGCGCGTAATATTCCTGCGATCAACGAATTGCAGCAAAAGCTGGTTGCCATTCAAGACGCGGTTTCTTTGCCTTTGAATGACTTGCGCGCGATCAACAAACAAATGGTGTCCGGTGAAAACCGTGCCCGTTTGGCCAAGCGTGAAATGATCGAGGCCAACTTGCGTTTGGTGATTTCGATTGCCAAGAAGTACACCAACCGTGGCTTGCAATTCCTGGATTTGATCCAGGAAGGCAACGTGGGCTTGATGAAGGCGGTGGACAAGTTTGAATACCGCCGTGGCTACAAGTTTTCGACATATGCCACCTGGTGGATTCGCCAGGCCATTACCCGCTCCATTGCTGACCAGGCACGCACCATTCGTATTCCGGTGCACATGATCGAAACCATCAACAAGATGAACCGTATCAGCCGTCAAATTCTGCAGGAAACCGGTATTGAGCCCGATCCCGCCACCTTGGCCGAGCGCATGGAAATGCCCGAGGAAAAGATTCGCAAGATTCTGAAAATCGCGAAAGAACCCATTTCGATGGAAACACCGATTGGCGACGACGACGATTCTCACTTGGGCGATTTCATCGAAGACAACCACACTTTGGCCCCGCAAGACGCTGCACAGTACAGCAGCCTGCGCTTTGTGACCAAAGATGTACTCGATTCGCTGACCCCACGCGAGGCGAAAGTGCTGCGCATGCGTTTTGGTATTGAGATGAGCACCGACCACACGCTGGAAGAAGTGGGCAAGCAGTTTGATGTAACCCGCGAGCGGATTCGTCAAATTGAAGCCAAGGCACTTCGCAAGCTGCGTCACCCCAGCCGTTCAGACAAGCTGAAAAGCTTCCTGGAAGGCGAATAAAGCTTTTGAAAGGTAAAGTGGGGCTGTAGCTCAGCGGTTAGAGCAGAGGACTCATAATCCTTTGGTCGAGGGTTCGAACCCCTCCGGCCCTACCACATTGATTGGAAAATGCCTTGGGTTAGTCACCCAAGGCATTTTTTGTTGCGCCGTCATATTGTCTTTATCATCCAATTATTTGAGCGGATGATGAGATTGATGAGGAATTCTGTGTACTCAGTGATACTTAGCCAACACCAAGGTATAGGGCGGCGGCAAGGTTTGTCGACACAGAAAATTGACGCCCTTAAGCGTGAATTTTCCAATCCGGCAAAGTTCACGAATCCTTCTGAAACCAGCGTTTTTGTCGCAGGCTCGTTGGGGCGACACGATTCAGGTGAGAATTCTGATTTGGATTTATTTTTGACATCCAGTGCCGAAGTGCCTATCTCTCATCTTGATAACGTTAAATGTTTGGCCTCGATACTTGGTGTGTATGAGGAGTTGGGCTATGGGCAGCCTAGCAATGACGGTGAATTTCTAAAAATATTCAATATTCCACAGCATGAGTCTTGTGTTGGCTCTGCCAGAGATGATGGGGTCAATTGGTTTACGGTGCGAATGCTGATGTTGCTGGAAAGTAAGCCGCTTACAGATCCGCAGTTGTATCGAAGACACAAAGAGGAAATTCTTAAGTTCTACTTTCGCGACAGAGACAACGGCAGTCAATTTAAACCTCTGTTTTTATTGAATGATTTGCTCAGGTTCTGGCGAACGTTGTGTTTGAATTACGAGAATGCAAGATCGGGGCCTACACGTTCATGGAAGAAGCGAAACTTCAACTTGAAGTTTAGTCGGATGCTGACAGCATTCAGCACGGTGTTGCCAATGGTTTTACAAAGCCATGTTAATCAGGAGTGGCTTTTGGATTTAACAGAGAAAACTCCACTTGAGAGGCTGGCTGTTGGTTTGGACATGTTAGATGATGCACAATTAAGTCGTGGGTTTACAATTTTTTTGGACGACTACGAGTTTTTCTTGCACACTAAAGAATATCAGGATTTCAATTTGCTTGATGACCCCACCAGGATGGCTTTGAATGACAAGGCTGGGCAAGTCTCCAGTTTTTTGTTTTCGGCCTTGCATCATCCCAGTGTCTCACCTGAATATCGACAGTACCTTGTAATTTAAAATGGCCAACGCTCAACAGATTCTTACGCTAGAAGTGAAAGACAAAAAGATCCAGGATCTTTTTGTCGATCTTCGTTCGCGCTTTAATCGCGTTGGAAAAATACCCTCAAGCCCCCACGTAACGATACGCGGCCCATACAAGACAGCGGTGTCCTCTCGCAGATCCAAGCAGATCATGCAGAGACTTTCCCACGAACCGAAGCTGCGATTGTCGGGTGTAGGACGCTTTGAATTGGCGGATTGTCATGTGGTGTATCTATCGGTTCAAGGCGAAGCGCTAAGAAAGGTCTGGTGGAAACCAGATTTTCCAATTAACCAGTTCGGCTTCAATCCCCACATCACAGTATTCAAAGGGGATAAAGAGTCGGCTGACCGAGTTTTTGATGCGCTCACCCAATTTTCCGTTGAGTGTCCAATTGAGCTTTTTGAACTAAGAGTAGATGTTATCGGTCAGGGCGCTTTGAATTTCGAAAACTGATTAACTGTTAATCCACTTCAGGCCCTGAAGCGTCACCTTCGAAATGACATAAAACCGAATAGCCCGGCCCAACACCACTGCCGGTAAAAAAGCCGCCAAGGGCATTGCGCCTGCGCCTGCGGCCAGCGCCAGTGTTTTAAAGGGAATGGGCGCAAATGCCGCGATAAACAAAATAGGCGGGCCGTATTCAGCCATCAGTGTTGTGGCCTGGTTTATTTCTTCCAGGTTAACCGATTGTGCCCATGTGGCCAATTCACCTGCGAATGCAAACCCAAGTAAGTACGCTGAACAGGCACCAGCCACCGAACACAGCACGCATGCGATCATCAGGGGTTTCCAGCGGTCTGGGCGACCTATGATCATGGGCGGCAACATGATGTCGCTGGGCACGGGAAAAATGAATCCACCCAGGTAGGTCAGCAGACACATGGCTGCAATGCCGAAACGGCTGTTGGCCAGTTTCTCGCAAATGGATTTGAGCATGGCCTAGTGTCGCTTTGGGGGATTGGTCAAGTGTTCTATATTGACCGAGCAATGTTTCAGGTCTTAATCAGCAGGGCGTTGAATTCACGTATCACCTGCGTAAATGCGTCTGCATTCAATGTTTCCAGGCGATGCGCTCGCAACTTGGCAACGTGTTCAAAGGTCAGGGGTTCTGCTTCGATAACACCCATGGTCCAGTTGTCGAACATGCGCTCTTTCATCGGAGAGATTTGAATGATTCGACTGTCGGTGTGCCGCTTGTCGTCGAGAATTTTCATGTAGGTGCGCAGCACATTTTGCTCTGGCCCTTCAAGCACTTGCATGAACATGCCACCTCCGTGAACCAGCACGCCTGTGATTCCCGCTGCGCTGTTGTTTTTCCTGGAGATCAACAAGATTTCTTTCAGCACTTCTTCACTGAAATCGGACTTGGCCTGGCTGCAATACAAAAGACGAATCATGAGCAGCACTCCGGGTGGGTTGGGGGTTTGGCGATTTGATTTCACTATGTTAGTGGGTTGATTTGATCGCGCGTCGATAGAGGATATGGGTAATTTGGGTGGCAATTCCCGCTTTGTCGGGATTTACTCGGCGCTGGCTTCTTCATTTTCTGACATGTTGTCGGCCGAAGTCCTGTAATCATTTTCCTGTGTGCCTGATTTATATCGGGAATCGTTCTAAGTATCTTTTTGTTTTTCCGCCTCAACAAACCAACCTTCAGCATCATCATGATCTCTGGCGACAAATCCCCGATAGCCTTCACCATGCCCGATCCCAAGAAGGCGGACGCATTGGCCGCCTCGCGCCCACCGGAGGTGAAAACCGCCGCGGACCGGGATGGTGCCAGCGTGGTGGTGTCGATCTCAAGGCCAAGAGGCACCATGTTGGCAGACAGTACCACCCCGTTTGATGCGGACAAGGTGGAAATGATTCGCCGTCAGCTGAGTGAGGGAGGCTTGAAAATTGATGCCAGCATAGTGGCTGATCGCATGATTAATGATCAAAAAGCACTGTTGGGAGGGTAAATTCTCAAAAGTGTTCACTTAAAAAAGCCTTTTCAATTAAATAAAAAAATATCAATACAATCAATTATTTAGTCAATAAAATAAGTGTACAGTTGTACTCTTCTGACACTTTATTCTAGTTTTTTCAGCAAAATCTCTTGCGAAAAACAGGCGTTTTTAGTTACATTGGTGCACATCTGTTCACTAACGTGGAAAACGCAATGAGAACCAACAGCCAACTGTCCAACAAAGTAGTCCGCGGACTCTCCAAAATTCTGGGTCAGGAATTCGTTACCTTCTGGCTTGAGCAAGCGGGCAGCACCCATTCAAGCGATCGTTGTCTGGCCGAGGTGGTGCGTATTGATCGCGAGACTGCGGATGCAGTCAGCCTGTGGTTGCGCCCCAATGCTTTGTTCAAAGGTTTCGAGGCTGGCCAGCACGTGAACCTGAGCATTACGATTGATGGTGTGGTGCACACGCGTTCATACAGCTTCAGCAGCGCCCCCACTGAAA